>CAZUMW010000002.1:0-260708 GCA_964621615.1 uncultured Thermodesulfobacteriota bacterium | reverse complement strand
CTGTACGGTTTTATACCAACTTTGCTGTACGGTTTTATTGCAACCTTAGCACTTAACCTCAAGGTCGGTATGTTTCAGGTGCTCGGCAAGAAGAGGAAACAGGTGCGGCTCGCGAAGGCTGCACAGTGCGGTTACCGCGTTTTTCTGAACTACACGGTCCGGGTCGTACAGCAGGGCAATAAGCACCGGCACCGCTTGTGTGTTGCCCGGCCATCCCAGCGCCAGGGCTGCAACGGCACGGCGGCCCGGGGATGAGCTCTCTGCATCCGAGCAAAGCTGCTCCAGCATAAAGCCGGGGTTGTCCAGAGCTGAAATGATACTGCCAAGCTGTACAGCAGATTCGTGACGGATTTCATCAGAATGCTTCCGGTCATGCATAATGCGGTACAGATGATAGGTGTTCTGTTTGCGGGGAGCACTGCTGAGCAGCACGATGATGGCATGCTTAAGCTCATCCTCAGCATACGGAAAAGCCCTGAGGGTCAGCTCAGTTGCACGCCGTTCGTTTTGAAAAAACAGCTCAGGCTGCTCGATAAAACTCAGTGCGGCATCGACCAGATAATCCTGCGGGTCAAAATTGATTATTTTACACGCTTTCATCAGTCACTACGCCCTGTTTAATATCTCATAGTATATAGGCGATAAAATTAATTTTGCAATGGGTAAAAAATGGGTAAACAAAGGGGGGTAAAAACACCTTTATAATTTGGAAAGATATGTTCGCAGATTTATATTTTTGTTTTGAATATCTAACTTTTTGCGTATATTTTTTCGATGAAAGGACACGGTTTGGGGGGCTATGTGAAGCAGTGATGCGATTTCTTTGGTGCTTCTTCCGGATTTAATATGGTTCACGATCTGAATTTCCGTCGCGGTGAAATGTGCCATCTGCGTGGAAAGATTCTGCACAAGGGGTGAAGTGATATCAGCGATGTTTGATTTTACCACCTCAAGGTACATTTTCTGCTCCCGGTTCACCAGAGAGGCTTCGAGCTTTTCGAGGTAGGGCACGACAAGGCTCTGAAGGTTTGTCAGAATGGTTGCCTGAAGCTCCTCCCTGTCCTCCTCTCTTTTTTGAAGCAGCACCTTAAGAGCGGTGTTTATTTCCTCAAGGTTCCCGGTTTTAATTTCAAGCTCCTGCTCACGCTCTTTAAGCTTCAGCTCTGTGCGGCGGCGCTCCTCGATTTCTTTGTTCAGGGTCGCCGTGCGCTCTACCACCCGCTGCTCGAGCTCACGGTTCAGCGTGTTGAGCTCCAGCTCAGTGCGGCGGCGCTCGGTTATATTGCGCATGATGCTGAGCGCTCCGATCTGCTCGTTTTTTTCGTTATACATCATCACAGAATTTTCTTCCACAGGAACCAATAGTTCGTCTTTTCTGGCCCGGTAAAATCGGTATCCGATAAGCCTGCCGGTGCCGAAAAGGTTTTCCAGAACAGTATTATAGGCATCGGCGATCATGGTGTCATCGATCTCAACGACCTCCCCGGTAACTGTCCGGTACGTCCCGGGCCGGCCGAGGGCGAATTCCGCAACATGCACTCCGAGCATCTCCTCGGGCCGGTAGCCGTGCAGCGCAAAAAATGCGTGGTTTGCTCGCTGAATATGCCCCGAGTTATTGGTAACCACAATGGCATCCAGTGAGCTCTCAATTATATTATCAAGGAATTTGTTGATGCGCTTGAGCTCTTCCTCGGTCCGGTAGCGGTCAGTGACATCATGAAACACCCCTATATTGAAAGAGCGGCCGTCAAATTCAGCTCTTCCGCCGCTCATATCGACAAAAACCTCCCGCCCGTCCCGGTGAATAACCGGTATGTCGCGTGCGCTGACGGGCTGCCCCTGAATCATTGATTCAAACAGTGCGTTAACGCGCGGCAGCTGCTCCCGGGGGTAAATATCATGTGCCTTTTTGCCGATAAACTCCCGGCGGGAATAACCGAGCATGGAACACATTTTGTTGTTGGCGTTGACGATCTGCCTGCCAAAATCAACAATCAGTATGCCGGCGTTAATACTCTCAAACACCACGCGGAAGCGCTGTTCCGATGCAATCTGCGCGGCCTGCGCCCGCACTTTTGCCGCTGTTTCGATTTCAAGCTTTTTGTTCGCGCTGGCAAGCTCTGCTGCACGGCGGGAAATCATCGAATCCAGATCTATATGAAGCTGGCTGAGCTCTTCGCTCATTGCGGCGTGTGCGGATTGCTGCTCTTCAGAGACGGCAGCAGGATGTGAGCCGGATGCAGGCGAGTCCGTGCGGTAAATCAGCGAAACAAACTCCCCGGAGCCATCGTCGTTACAGTAAAGCACTGTCGTATTCAGCCGGCAGGAACATATAGACCCGTCCTTTGATGTAAGGCAGGCGGCAAGCCGGGTTTGCCGTGTTCCGGAAAAAAGCTTCTTTGCATTTCTGGCAAAGCGCTTCCGGTCATCAGGAGCGACCAGAAACGTATCTACAGCTGCTCCGACAGCTTCGTCACGGGTCCACCCGAACATTGACTCCGCCACCAGGTTCCAGTCTGTTACCCGAAGCTCGCTGTCCCAGATGACAACCGCTGCGGGACCGCTCTGGTACAGAAACCGAAAGCGGTTATGGCCCTGGTCGAGCTTATCTTTTGGGATGCCGGCTTTCATATTTGAAATGTTTATCAAATATATCCTGCAAACGCAATAAAACTTAAAAACAGAAGCAGGCTGAGTCTGCGGCAGACCACAATGAGCCGCAGAATAAAATGGGGAATGCGGCTCACATACGCCGCATTCCCCGCTTCGTATTTCATAACATACACGTGGTACAGATCAGCGATCCATAAGTCCGTACAGCCACAGCGGCATCGCCCGCACAGGACCGTGCCGTGTTGTCGCACCGCTGCTGTCAACATCCTCCAGCATATAGTAATAAGCGCGGCGGTTTTTGACATCACTGTCAACATAGCTGTATGATGCCCCTGCCGAAGGTGAGCCCTCAGCAGGAATCAGCCCACTGTTTATTTTTTTGTAGGCACCGTTTTTCGATTCGGCGCGGTACAGATTAAAGCCGCTGTTGCCGGTTTCGCTTTCAGTCTGCCATTTGAGGGTCACGGCCCCGCTGCCCGGCCCGGCGGTAAAGCCGGCAAGAGTTATGAGCGTCGGATCTTCCGTGACGAAAGCCTCCACCGCATCGAGATCAAATCCGCCGCTTGAAAACGCGGTCGGATACGGATCATACACCGGATTGCCCAGGCTGTCTGTCGTGCTGCCGTCGCCCACAGCATCAACAACTTTTACATACCGGATGCGGTCAAGATCCACCGTGCCGTCAGCAACAAGCGGATCGCCTGCAAGATCGTCCAGGTCATAATTGGCACTCACCGCTCCAAGCGAATTGCCGGCAAAGCCGAAATAATCAAGCGGCCGCAGCATATCCATCCCGACGATCGCTGCCGTGTTCGCTGTTTTTGTTGGAAAGCGGGCAAAGTTCACCCCGTCGCTTGACACTTCGACAAACCCCAGCTCAAAAAAGTATCCGGTATGGCCGGCTCCGGCAGGCCAGTTCTGAAACATCCCGTTTTCATACACCCCGATATCAGGGCCGGCGACATTATCTATAACCATGTCCTCGCCGAAGCTCAGCACAATGGAGCCGCCGTCACCAAGGGATACAACAGTGCCGTCAGGATCGCCGATCGCATCATCCGCGGTGCCGTAGGATGCAACGGCACCGCCCGGGTCGGCAATATCGATGGGGCCGCGCACCAGGGACTCGACCGCAGCGGCGGCATGGCTGTATGCCGGGTTTTCAAGCTCGATGCTGCTCAGATAGCCTGCAGGGTCCTGCCAGTTGTAGTTTGAGCTTGCGGCAAGCACCGTTTCGCGGTGGGCGGCAAGCGAGTAGATTACTTCCGTGCCGGCGCTGACCGGATCGATAAACACGCTTTGCATAAAGTCATATACCGGAAAATTCGTTCCGGTAGAGCTTTGTTTATCGCTCCGGCCGATAAAAAGATAGGAGGGCATAAAGGCGGTAAGCTCGCCCACATAATCAGCCGTGTATGATGCATACAGATTTTCACTATAGGCTTCCGCATAGGGATCGACTTTGACTATATTGAAATTATTCCCCCAGTTGTTGCCGACCACGATAAAAAAGAGGCTGTTGTTGACGATTTCAATGTCATGTACCGTAATTGCATCGGCGTCAAAATCAGCGGCTGTCCCCAGAACATAGCTTGCGTAGGTGCAGCTGCCTTCTGACTGCGACTGAACATCGATCACTTCAACGCCTGCCGTCGACGGCGTGCTCCAGTCGCCGGTGCAGCTCACATACAGCTGCCCGTCGACATAGTCCATGTCGGCATTGGGGTTCTGCAGGGTAAGCGGTATGGTTGCAAGGTGGGTGTCAGTTTCAGTATCAAACACCAGCACCTTGCCGGGATTTCCCCACCCGTCCTGCACGGCGATAAACAGCCGGCTGTCGACCAGAGAAAACCCGTTCCAGTTTTTCACCACCTGCAGATAGGACACGCTTGCATAATCATCGCATCCATAGTCTGACGGCACAATGGTGCCCAGCTCCGTACCGTCTGCTGGATCTATGATGACCACATCGCTTACATTGTAGCGCGATACATACGCCTTTGCTGCATCGTGAAACGCGATGTCATAGGGGTTTGAGCCCTCGCCGACACTGTATTGTGCCTCCGGCGTCCCGTCAAGGTTATCAAGCGGAAGCACGGTTACCGTCCCGTCACCGGCTGCATATTGACCGGCGCGCCCGATAATATAGGCTTTTTCGTTGAAGCACACGACCCGGCTGTCCTGCTCCAGGTCTGAGCGGATATCATTTTCAATGTCAAACGGATACGACTGTGCTGCGGCGGGCAGCAGCACTAACAGCATCACAATGCTGAAAAAACCCTTAATAATGGCACGCATAAGATACCTCCTTAAACAAATATTTTCTGATAACGTTATATTAATTGCCCGCATCACTGACAATAGTCTGCGCGGGCCCGATGATTTCAAGGATTTCATTCTCTGAATACGTCATAATCTGCGGTTTTTGATACTGTTTTTTCTCCATTGTATTCTCCTGTGCTGTCGAATAGTTTACACATCACTATATTGATTATCCCCGATGAGCATATTACCCATCCGTATGTGCCGGTCGCTGCCACCTCCTTTCACGCACTGATTTCATCAGTAATTGATTGCGCTGACTGCATCAAGGTCGAATCCGGAATTGGATGACCCTGAGCAGGCTCCGGTTTCCGGTGTGTGTCGAATGAGATCGCCATCTGCGTCGGTCAGCCAGTGGTCTCCTGTTGACTGGATTTTTACATACCGAATCCAGCTCAACGGCACATCTTCAAGGCTGTCGAGATCAAAACTGTCTCCGCCAGATACAGCTGGATCAGTCGGGTCCGGATCAAGACCGTTAGCATATACCGGTTTTATTCCTGCAAAGCCTTCTGCATAATGTTCAGGGGCCCTGCAGTGCTGTATTAATTCCATATCGGTGAGCGTATCGTTATCCGGCGGCATAAAATCGCAGGGAAACTGATAAAACGTTTCCCCGTCCTGACTTACCGAAACCAGAGCGGGTTCCATAAAACGGCCGGGGGAGCCGCCAAAAGTTGTTACAAACGGATTTTCAAACACCGTAAAATCAGCCCCGGGCCCGTTAACAATGATGTTGTCGGTAAAAGCAAGAATAATATGGCCGCCGTACGGGGCGGAGGTGCCATTGTCATCGTTTCTGCGCGCCCCGAGAGACAGCACATCAACACTGCCGCCTTCATTGCCGCCGCCCGCCGGCGGGCCGAGAACAATGTCCGGAAAGGTTTCATTATCAAAGCCCTGGGGCATACCGGACACCACCGCATCCGCATACTCCGCAACAGCATCCGCAAACGGATCCGGCTGATTCCGCCAGTCGCTCCAGTCCGCTTCGGCTACCGGCAGCGGCGTTGCACAGGCACGCGAGCCGTTATCTGCTTCACCATAGACCGGGCCGGTATTGTATGAAAACGCTGCATAGTAATACCTCTGATTATTGGTCATCAGCTCTTCATCGACACAGTCCGTTCCGGTCCCGTCATAGACCACTATCCCGTCATCAGGTGAGTGTGGGGGCTCTCCTGCTGTTCGCACAATAAGCGTCCCCGCCCATCGGGAATCATCATCGGGATTCGACCAGGCAAGTCCCACTTTGGCATCGCCCGGTGCCGCAATCAGGCCACCGGCCGGCGGGGGCGGTTCCGGTACAGCTATCGTTGATGTTGAGGTAGAGCTTGTTGTCGGTATTGACGAGGACGCCGGAGATCCGCCACCACCTCCTCCTGAAGACGCAGCAATGGTGGTGGTTGTGGTTGAAGTTGTTTCAATGGTGGTGGTTGTGGTTGACTCGGGCACGGGAGGCGGGGCCTGTACCGTAATGCTGACGCTGTCTGCTGCCAGCCCTTTTGTGCCGACAGCGGTTGCCGTGTAGGTCGTGTTATCTGCGGGGTATACGGTCAGGCTGCCTGAGGGCTCGACCTCACCGATACCATTGTCGATGGTCACGCGGCCTGCATACTCGGAGGACCAGCTGAGCACGGCCGACTCACCGCTTGCTATATGCAGGGGATCTGCATCAATGCTGACCGTTACCGGCATTACATCTTCGGCTGCTGCCTCAAAGCCGAAATCGAGCGTGCGCTCAGGCTTTAAAAACCCGAGCAGAAGGATCGCCGGGTTTGTGGTCACCGGCTCTGCATCAATCTCCGGGCGGCATTCGGCGCGATAGAATCCCCTCTTCAAATCAGTAAACGCATAGGTTCCGTCTGCACCTGTCTGCTGCGCAGCAACCGGTATAAGAAAAAATCCGAGCACCAGCCTGCTGACCGTAACCGTTGCATTGTCTATTACCTGATCGCCGTCATCAAAACCGCCGCTGGCGTTCATGTCGGCATAGCAGGAGCCGCTGAGACCATATGTGCTTTTCTCCGCCGCTGCGATCTGTGCGGGAGCAGCACTATGCAGCCACAGAAACGTCAGAATAAATAAAGACGGTGCATAAAAATAGCGTTTCAGAATATTCATAACAGCCTCCCTGAACAAAAAAATCCCCGCGCTATTAGATATAACGCAGGGATTCCGTTTTTAGCCCTGATGTGTGCCGTAACGCCCCTATCCGCGAGAGCGTAAGGATATTTCTGCACACGGGCCGGTCTTCTGGCTTCCCCGCCCTCAGGCCGCCTTCCCGACCCGAAGCACCGGGTCAGTGGCAGTATGGCCGGAGGGTCCCCGCTTCTGATCAATCGAAGCGGGCAGGGTTACAGCGGCGGGTCCGCAACGGATTTGCACCGTTTTCCCGTTCAAAAAACCGTCATTGCAATGGCGGATTTTTGAATACCCGTGTAATGCTCCAGACTATTGTCCCATATGCCTCCATGACCGTCAATTATCCGTTGGTTATATTTCTGTATACAACTAAAGATGTAGGCGGCTGAGCTGCGTGCGGTTTTTCACCCCCAGCTTGCGGTACACTCTGTTCAGGTGCAGTTTAACCGTTGCTTCGCTGATAAACAGCTTTTGCCCGATCTCGCGGTTGGTGCGGCCGAGGCTTGCCTGCCGTGCGATCTGCCGTTCGCGTGAGGTGAGCGCAGTCCGGCCGCAGCCGGCGCCGGCTGCAAGAAACCGGTCATAAACCCCGCGCCTTATCCATCGCTGACCCCGCATAATCATCCTGCACGCTTTCTCGAGCTGTCCGGCATCATCATCAGGATACAGCAGACCACGCACCAGCCGACAGGATAGATACTGTGATTCGTTACCGTCATCACGAGTGGAAAGCTGCACGATAACGGGTGCTGCTATCCCGTATCCTGTCAGCGCGTTCAAAAGCCCGGGAGGGGATGCTGACCCTGGAAAATCGAGAACATAGAGGATATCGGCATTCAGCTTTTCCAGGTGCGCTGCAGTATTTTTGCATGTTTTCCAGGTGCACACCCCTGCTATTTCTATAGCCCGGTTACTATGAAAAAATGCAGCGACCCCGTGAGCGCCCATCTGTGTCGCAGCAAGCACGGCAAGCCTGACCGGCACAGACCGGCTGTCAGCGGTTTTTCTTCTCATGTCTCCGTAGCCCCGAATAGCTGATTTCATCTGCGGGTTCCTGAAACACCGCTGTGCCGAAAAAAACGAGCGGCTCTATCCGGTAATCGATCATAAAACTGCCCAGCCCGAAAATAACCTGCCCGCAGATGCTGTTCATCGACACCCCGAATCCTTCTGCATACTGCATATCTATGCCAGACTGAGCAGTGAAAATAAAATAAAACACACCGGGCGCGTATTCATAAAAAGAGCCTTCCCCGTAGGCTTCAAGCTTTTTCATGACAAAAGAGCCGTCTTCCCGAAAGATAAATACCTCGGTGAATACCGGTATCGTTCCGGTTGACAGGCCGGTAACAATAAACCGGCTTCCCTGCACGCTTTCAAAAACAGAAGCCCGCGCTGAGGCAGCCTGCAGCAGAAAAAGGCTTATAGCCGCAACAGATAGAATGATTATAGATTTTTGTGGATTCATAGCACTATTTGTCCTTTTAAAGTTTGAGATCATACAGGCTAACATGCTGATTTAAGCCTATAAACATGCCATTCCATACTTTTAGTCATAGCCCGGTTTATCCGGGCTATCCAGATAAAGACATTTACAAACAATGTCTGGATCACCCGGACGCACGCCGGGTGATGACACCGACATTCCATATCCCATATTTATTAACACCCGGCATAACACTGACAGAATCCGGAATGTGCTTATGATTATGCCTGCTATCAATGCAAAGAGCCGCTCTAAAATTTCGCCTCAATCGTGCCGTAAAACGAGCGGCCCGGCAGCGGGTAGCCCGCAACATCCTCGCTGTGCCGGTCGCTCAGGTTTTTCACCTCAAAGGTGAGCATAATGTGCTCTGCCGGACTCCAGGAAAAACCGGCATTCTGAAAAGTGCGGCTGTCGATTTCTCTGAGATTTGCCCGGTCAAGATAACACTCGTCAACAAATTCAAGCTCGTGAAACAGCCGGAAGCGGTCGGTGAAAATTTCAACGCGGTTGAACAGCTCATATTTGGGGCGGCCCGGCAGCCGCTTTTTCCGCCAGTATGAAACAGAGCTCCGGTCGCGCGCATCCTGTATGGTGTAATTTCCCGATATGATGACCGGCCAGCACAGCCTGATAAACCAGTAAAACTCATGCCCCTTTATCTTTGCGCTTGAGATATTGCGGGCAATGGATGTGCGCTGCGAGTTCTGAATGAATATAATCAGGTTGTCGACATCATTTAAAAAATACGAATATTCAAGGGTACATGTTTTTATGAGCTCTGGAAACGGGGTTCCCCGAAGCGTGAAGCCGATATCCCAGTTGAGGCCGTCCTCGGGCTCAAGACCGGTGTTGCCCACCACTGCGCCGCGGTCGCCGAACAGCTCATAAAAATTGGGGATCCGGTAGTACTTTCCCACATTGCCTTTAATGGTCAGCCAGCTCGCCGGATACAGCGCGACGCCCAGCTTGCGGGTAAGATGGTCTTCGGTGGTATCGGCACCGGGGGAGATCGGAGTGGATGAAAAGGGCACGCTGCCCGAAAAATCGTTGTCATAATAATTATATTTGACCGACGGCGCCAGCAGCAGCCGGTCGTGAAACAGATACAGTTCATCTTCGAGGCTGACGGTGTAGCTGCGGCGCTTCTGCTCATCACCGCGCGCGCTGCTGCGCAGTGCTTCTTGGGAGCTGTCGGTAAAGCCGTACAGATAGCTTACAGCCGGCGTTGATGGCTCTGCAGCGGACGATGCCAGACGGTCTCGGGGATTATAGGTTTCACGGGATGCCTCGGCAAGCAGGGTGAGGGTGTGCACACCGCCGGGGTGATATGATATTGTAAGCCCGCCGGTAACATTTCTGGTGTAATCCCTGTTGTCCTGCCGTCCGAACCCGATTTCATCTTTCGGGTCCTTGAACTTCTGGCGCTGGTAGGTATATGAGCCGGTAAGTTCAAGATCCAGCCCTGAAATCAGCAGGTTGGGCTTTGTCAGCCTGATCCGGGAAATGCTGCGGACGGTGCGCAGCCGCGCATGCTCTGATTGAAAGTTGCCGATGCCCGGAACGCCCTGGCGCTTTTTGAACAGATTGCTTTGCACATCGAGCAGGATGCCTCCCGGCAGCGGGCAGCCGCCCTTAACCAGCAGGCTGTCCGACTTGAAATCATTGTTGCGGCGGTGCGTCCACCGGTCGTCCTGCCGGTTATGGGCGGTGCCGCGCCGGTCTTTAAACTCAAAATCACCGTCGCTTTGCATCCGGCTGTACAGCAGACTGCCGTAAAAAGCGCCGGATGCCGCTCCGAGACGCACGTGTGCCTTGTGGGTCTTAAAGGACCCGTAGGAATAGGCGGCGCGTGCGCTCCACGGTCTTTTCTGCTTTTTGGTAATGATGTTCACCACCCCGCCGATGCCCGACGCCCCGAATTTTGCGGGAGACGTTCCGCGGTATATTTCTATTTTTTCGACCGAATCAAGCGGAATATCCGCAAGGTTAACCGATCCGGAAACCGCCCGGTTCAGCTGAATGCCGTCCATATACACCACAACCTGATCGGCTGAGGAACCCCTCACCGATACGGTGCTCAGGCTGCCGGGCCCGCCGTACTGCTTAACGCTCACGCCAACCGACTGATCCAGCACTTCCGAAACCGTGGTCACCTGCGAGGGCAGGTCCTCGACGTGAATAACCGTGGTAAATCCGGTCGCGTCCTCCTGGCCGGTTGTATCGCCGCCTTCGGGCTTGGCGCTGACAATCACCTCGCCGATATCGTAGGCGTCTTCTGCGCGTGCGCCCGGGATCCCGGCACTAATTACCCCTGCGGCCGTCATAACAGCCAATATCCCGGCGAGGGTCTGCGCTACCGTTGTACGATTCATTACTGAAAAACTTCCACGCCGGTGAACACAAACGGCAGCGATGAATAATCAATCATCAGCGTGCCGCAGCCGGCGATCATATTCCTTTGCGGGCCGGAAAGAAAAACGCCTGCTCCCTGCAGAAACTGAATATCCGCAGCGGCTCCTCCGGTAAAAACAAAGTAGAACATATGCTTCCCGAGGGTGTAATACTCGCCGCTTCCATGCACTGAAAGCTTTTTCATAGCAAATGACCCGTCGTCGTTAAAAAGCAGCACATCCGTATACAGCGGCAGGGGTGACGGCGACACCAGCGCCGTCAGATACCGGCCGCCCGCTCCCGGCCCGGTCTGATTATCAGAATCCGCTGCATCAGAGGCAGAAGCAGGCTCACCTCCTGCGCGCACCAGACAAAACGGCGGCAGCCCGGTGTCGATGGGCTCTTCTGTTATCTCGCGGTCGGTTGCGGTGTCGAAAACGCGGACGCCGGGACTTCTCATGCTGCGGTCGCATATATACAGTCGGCCGCCATGGACGCGCACATCGGCATGGACAAAGCCGTTTCCCGGCGCGTGGATCGTTTTTGCGCTGCGGTCTCTCAGATTGAAGCGGACAACCTGCGACGCTGCCCAGTCTTCGGTCATAACAATGGCATACCCTTCTGTGTCCCCGACCATGCTCAGGGTGCCGAGCGCCCCGCCGAGCTGCCCGCCCAGCTCCTGCTCTGTCATGACCGTGCCGTCGCTTGAAAGCGCTTCCGGGTCAACGCGCTCAAGCCCGCCGTCCCCGGCGCTGTAAAAGCTGCCGGCGCCGGCAACAATAAGTGCATCGGCGGCACCGACATACTGCATGTCGACCGGGTTGGTAAATGACAAATCAATTCCCTGAACTCCCGGCTGATCAGGCTGTGCATCGATTACGGTATCTGCTTCAGGATCGATAACAGCAATGCAGCTCCGGCCGCTGGGCTGAAACAGAGCGTTCCGGTCCAGGCGCTGCAGGGAAACAAACACCCTGCCATGGCAGCGCACCATAAGGTCCATCTCCGGTATGCCGTCGCTGTCGGCAAAGCCTGACAAATCGATGGTTCCGGTGATGCGGCCGGCCGATGGGTCCACAATAAGCATTTCCGCCCGCTCATACAGGGTGACATAGGCTTTGGTGCTACTCAGCAGCAGAAAGTCGTGGGGGTTTGTCCCGCTGCCCACCGAAAACTGCAAAACCGGCTCGCTCACATCCGACCGGTCAAGCACAAGAATATTGTCCCCGTGCCACCGCTCGACAACATATATCCTGTTCCCGAAGCTGCGGGCAACTGCGTCCTGAAAAACTGTCCCCACGCTTTTTTGCACAGCGGTGCCGCCGGGTTTGAAAACGGCATAGCCCCCGGTCTCATAATCTGTCGTCACTACAAACAGGCGCTCCGGCGCCGCTCCTGCCGGCACGGCAAACATGGCCGCCGCCAGCGCAAGGCATATAATCAGCCTCTGTTTGATGTGCTTTATCTGGTTTGTCATATCCTGCTCCCTTTGTAAGTGGACAGATATTTTCCGGGAATCGGCGTCACCCGGATGGACCCGCCAAGCGGTGACTTTTCTATCAGCACCGGGCGCCCGTATACCCTCTCCATTTTTTCAGGTGTTAAAACCTGTCCCGGGGGGCCCATGGTCACAATGCGTCCCAGATTGAGCATAAGCACGCAGTCGCCGTACATGCCGGCAAGATTGACGTCATGTGAGACCATGACCACGGTGATACCGCGGTCATTTTTCAGCTGCTCCATAAGGTCCATGATGCGGATCTGATGCGCAAAATCCAGTGATGCGGTCGGCTCATCGAGCAGCATCAGGCGCGGCTCCTGGCACACGGCCCGGGCGATTGAAACGAGCTGCAGCTCTCCGCCGCTGAGCTGATCAATGGTACGCCGGGCCAGGCTGTCGACCCCTGCAAACTCCATTGCCTGCCGCGCGCACCTGAGATCATCGGAGCGCTCAAGGCCAAACATGCCCAGGTGCGGCGAGCGGCCCATGAGCACCACCTCCTGCACGGTAAACGGAAAATCGCGGGCGGTAAGCTGGGGCACAAGGGCAACCGTCCGGGCAAGCGATTTTCGGGAGTATGAGCGCCGGGGGCTGCCGCATATGCTCACCTCGCCTTTGTGGGGCTGCGCAATTCCGCACAGCACGTTCATGAGCGTTGTTTTTCCCGAACCGTTCGGCCCGATGATTATGAAAAAAGATCCTTCATTAACGTCGAAAGTCAGCCCGTTCAGCACGGTGCCGCTTTTATACGAAAAACACACATCCCTGGCTTTTATGGCGTTTGTCACTTTCCTGACCTCCGCAGCAGAATAATAAAAACAGGGGCCCCGATAAGCGCAGTAATGACCCCGGCGGGCAGCTCGCCCTGTTGCGGAAGCGTGCGCGCAAGCAGGTCGCACACGACCATATAGGCGCCGCCGCCCAGCAGGCAGGCGGGAACCAGCACCCGGTGATCAGGGCCCAGCATCAGGCGCAGAATGTGCGGAACAATAAGCCCGACAAACCCGAGCAGGCCGCACTGACAGACCACCATGCTGATCATGAATGTTGTCGCAACGAGCAGCACAATGATAACCGTCTGCGTGCTGACCCCCAGAGACAGGGCCATGCTTCTGCCCATAAGAAGCAGGTTCATTGCATATGACAGACAAAAAATGATGATAAAGCACGGAATGACCGTCAGCGCCAGAACGCTGACCTGCTGCATGTCGGCGCCGGACAGATCCCCCATCAGCCAGAACATAATGCTGTGCAGCCGGGAAACCTGCGTGAGCGCAATCAAAAACATAATGCCCGCCGAGCAGAATGCATTTACGACGACGCCGGCAAGCAGCAGAGAGTTGTTTTTGAGTATGTTCTGCCCCCATGAAATCAGCAGCACCGCCAGCAGCGTGCCCATGCTCCCCGCAAATGCCAGCATGCTAATGCCCGGAAAGCGGGACAGCCCGAGCAGAATGCCGATTATGGCGCCGATAGCGGCGCCGCCGGAAATCCCGAGTATGTAGGGCTCCGCCAGCGGGTTTTTCAGAAGCGCCTGAAACACCAGCCCGCCTGCAGAAAGCACCGCGCCCGCCAGCGCTGCGGTGAGCACGCGGGGCAGCCGAAGCTGCCACACAATTGTTTCCATGGCAGGGCTGTCAAAAGGGGCATCGCTCAGCAGAGACAGTATCGCGCTCAGCCCGCCGCCCGCCGCACCGGCGGACAGGCCGGCCGCCATCGCGGCAAGCAGCACAATAAGCAGCAGCGAGGATACCGACGCAATCCGCAATACAATATTAGTGCTGTTCATCGCCGAACTCCTCGGGGTGAAGCATCTGTGCCAGAAGCTCAAGCCCTTTGACCATGCGGGGCCCCGGCCGGTCAAACACGTCTGAGTCTACGACATGGACCCGCCGGCTGCGTGCGGCGGGTATGTCTTTCCACTGCAGCCACATCTGCCGGGCTTTGACAGCAGCCGGGCTGCCGCCCATGGAGGTGATAATGATTACCTCCGGCGCATGGGCAAGGACCTGTTCGCGCGAAAACCGGGGATATGGTGTCTGCCCTTTTGCAATATTCTCCCCCCCGGCTGTTTCAATCATACGGTGAATGCAGGTGTATGTGCCGACGCTGACAATGGGCGATGCACCAATCTGAAAAAACACCCGCGGCCGCTGAGGGATATCCGCCGCACGTGTGCGCACGCGCTTTATGCGGGAGGACATATGACCGGTCAGCTTTTCTGCTTCCCGCTGTGCATGCAACAACCCGCCCAGCAGCTCTATCGATGCCATAACAGAGCTGATGTCAAAGGTGCTTACGGCAAACACCGGTATGTTCAGGTGCTCAAGCCTGTCTATAACTTCGCGCGGGTTACCGTCTTTTGTTGCAATGCACAGATCGGGCTCTAGCGCGACAATGCGCTCGAGGTCCGGATGCACATAGGAGCCAATCCGCGGCAGCCGGGAAGCAGGTGCAGGGTAGTCGCTGTATATGGTTGCCCCCTTCAGGCGGGGGCCCTGTCCCAGCGCATATATGATTTCCGTTATGCTGGGGGCAAGTGAAACAATGCGCTCCGGATTGTGCGGCAGGCAAACCGTGCGGCCGAGCTGATCGGTAAGTGCCCGCTTCATGCCCTCACCGTGCGCACTGCCGCTCAGCACAAAAGAAACGGCGGCCAGTAAAACAAAAACTCTATTGGTGCTGCTGATATTTGCCTGCATCATCTGCCTTTCCGGCAAACCGGCTTTTTGCAAAAAAAAATCCCCGGATATGCCTACAGCATACCCGGGGATTCCGTTTTTCATCCGGTCATATGTATTACTGCAGCACCCTGTTTCCGAGGGTGTTGCACATATACCTTTACGGGCAGGTCTTCTGGCTTCCCTCCCGTCCGGCCGCCTTCCCGCTCCGGTTACCCGGTGCAGTGGCTTTCATGGCCGGCAGGGCCTTTTTCGCAAAAAAGGCAGGGTTACAGCGGCGGACCCGCAACGGATTTTCACCGTTTTCCCTATTAAAACCGATCACCTTCGGTTGCCCGTATGTTGTTGTATATATAACAAAAGATATACTTTGTCAATACATTACAAATGTTGGCTGTGCTGCTTAGACATAATGCTGATGCATGCTGCCAAAAACCACACGATCCGGTGAATGTTCCCTTCATGCTTGTAATTTGACAGGTGTGAAATTATCTATTGCCAGACGATACACCCATATGCTACCTGTTAATAACGTGCCTTTCGAGACAATGGGAATTAAAGATCCATCGAACCGCAGCAAAATCTGTCCGGGTTTTGCACGTACTTTGAGGCGGCAGGCACTCAAAGCATGAGCGTACCGTTTCCCCAGCAAACCGCTCGGCAAATGCCGGAAAGGATCCTGTCATGAACGCGCTGCTTATTTATACTGAAATTCCTGACACCTTCTGGAGTTTCAAATATTCGCTTGCTTTCATCAAAAAAAAATCCTCCTTTCCTCCGCTGGGCCTTTTGACGGTCGCTGCCATGCTGCCGCGGGACTGGAACCTGCAGCTTGTGGATATGAACACACAGCGGCTCACCGATCGCCACCTGGAATGGGCAGACTGTGCATTTTTCTCCTGCATGACGGTTCAGCAGAATTCAGCCCTGAAAGCTATCCGCCGCTGCAGGCAGAAAAGCGTAACCGTTGTCGCCGGCGGCCCACTGTTCAGCACCGAGCCGGGCGCAATCGAGGGCGTGGATCATTTTGTTTTAAACGAGGCCGAGGTCACCCTTCCCCGGTTTCTTGCGGATCTTGCCTGCGGAAAGCCCGGAAAGATGTATGCAAGCGACAGCTTTGCCGATATAACCAGCACGCCGGTCCCCCGCTGGGATCTTGTCGATTTTAAAAAATATGCCGAAGTGTGCATTCAGTTTTCACGGGGCTGCCCGTACAACTGTGAGTTCTGCAACGTAACGGCTCTTTTCGGCCACCGTCCCCGCATTAAAACGACCGGCCAGATTCTTGACGAGCTTGAAAGCATCCATGCAAAGGGATATCGCGGCAGCGTCTTTTTCGTTGACGACAACTTTATCGGCAACAAAAAATATCTTAAAACACAGCTGCTGCCCGCTCTCATACAGTGGCAGAAAACAAAACCGGGCATCACCTTTCACACCGAAGTGTCCATCAATCTTGCAGATGACCCGGAGCTCATGCAGATGATGGTCGACGCAGGGTTTGACATCGTGTTTATCGGCATTGAAACCCCCGACGATGCAAGCCTTACCGAGTGTAAGAAAATGCAGAATATTAACCGTGACATGGTCGCTGATATAAAGCTCATTCAGCAGTCGGGGCTGCAGGTGCAGGGCGGCTTTATCGTTGGGTTCGACCATGACACCACCGGTATTTTTGACAGGCAGATAGAATTTATACAGAAAACAGGCATTGTTACCGCGATGGTCGGGCTGCTGCAGGCTGTTCCGGGCACGCGCCTGTATGAGCGCCTGAAACAAGAAGGGCGCCTTCGAGGTAAACTCAGCGGCGACAACGTGGACGGCACAACGAACATTGTTCCATCCATGAATATCGAATCTCTGTATGAAGGCTACAGAAACATTCTTGAGTATATTTATGCTCCGCGGAACTATTACCGCCGGGTCAGGGCCTTTCTGAAGGACTACACCGGCCCGAAGGTAAAAAACCCGGTTGATTTTAATGCAATTATGGCTTTTATCAGATCAATTGTCCGCCTGGGCGTCATCGGGCGGGAACGATTTCATTACTGGGGGCTTCTGATCTGGGCGCTGTTACACCGCCCGCGGCACTTCGGTCTTGCCGTTACATTTGCCATCCACGGATTTCACTTCAGAAAAATAGTAAAGCTTACTTCCTGCAAAGGCGAGCTTCACAGCACGGGATGAAGCAGCCGGTCTTATACCTTTTCATCTCTGCTGGGAACATCATGAAAAAAGCGTAAATGCTCCTGAATGGTTTCCCGAACTTCAGGCGAGGCATACTGAAGGCGATCGGCAAGAAGGGGGCGCAGATTGTCGTCCTTGATGCGGCACAGCGCTTTTACGGCCATCTGCTGAACCGTAATATCATCATCAAAAAGAAGCTCTATAAGAGGGGGGACTGCCTGCAGGTTGTTTTCCCATCCAAGCCCGAGTGCCGCACCGGCACGCCGGTGAGCATGCTTGTGCTGAACATCATCCAGCAGCTGCATCAGCATCGGCTGCGGGTTATCGAGGCGCGGCATAATCGCGCTCAGCTGCAGTGCAGCCTCATGACGAACATAATCCGCTTCATGAAAATCGGCTGCTGCGCTATAGAGGTGCCGGGCGATATCCTCTGTAGGGTTTTTTATGCTGCCGAGCTTGCGTATAATAGTATATTTAAATTCTTCATCGGCATATTTAAAGGCTCTGATGAGCAGGGAAACGGTTCGGAACGGAACGTTAACCGTGTCATCTGAAAAGATATTAATACACGAACGGGCATCTGCAAGAAGCTGCCGTGCAGATTTGAAGCTGACAATGTTAGCGATATCCATGCCCCTCCCCCGGAAGGCAAATGCTGGCTCTCTGCGGCGCATGTTCACATCAGTTAATTAAATTATACGGTAACGCTGCAGCCGGGTGCAAGGCAAAAATACGGTAGATGCTGCAGTCCCTGCTGTTTTGCGGCGGGGCTGAGCAGCCCTGCGGCACCATACTGTATCAGCACTATTTTGCGCGATTCCGGTATGTTGAACGGGTGGTGAAAGCTTATACCTCATATTTTGCAGCAATCATCATCCGCCTGCCCATGCCGAACGCTTTGCCGGTAACCTTCAGCCCCGGGGGTGCCTGGCGCCGCTTGTATTCGTTGCGGTCTATTGCACGGACGACCCATTCAACCGTTTCGGCGTCAATGTCCATCGAAAGAATATCCTTAACCGGCAGCGCTTCATCTACATAAAGATGCACAATCCGGTCAAGGGTGTCATACGGCGGCAGGCTGTCCTGATCTTTCTGGTTGGGCCGAAGCTCAGCAGAGGGCGGCTTTTCAAGAACAGAGCCGGGGATTATTTCCCGGTTTCTGTTTATGTGCCGTGCAAGGCGGTATACCATGGTTTTCGGCACATCGGATATCACCGCAAGGCCGCCTGCCATATCACCGTAGAGGGTGCAGTACCCAACGGCAAGCTCGCTTTTGTTGCCGGTAGCAAGCAGCACGTGCCCGAGCTTGTTTGAAAAGCTCATCAATATGGTGCCCCTGACACGGGCCTGAATGTTTTCCTCGGTGACATCTTTTTCATGCTGTGCAAAATGCGCATTGAGCGAGCCCAAAAATGCCGAGTATATAGGCGATATGGGGATAACGGTAAACGCTATGCCAAGATTCTCAGCCAGCGCCCGCGCATCATCGATGCTGCCCGGCGAGGAGTACGGGCCGGGCATGGTGATGCCCAGCACGTTTTCGCTGCCGAGCGCCTCTTTGGCCAGCGCGCACACAACCGATGAATCAATGCCGCCCGACAGGCCGATTACCGATTTTGTAAAGCCGCATTTTGTTGCATAGTCCCGCAGCCCCAGCACAAGAGCCCCGTGTATCCGCTCTTCATCGCTTTTCTGTTCCGGCTCCTCTGCGGCTCCCGGGCATTCCGTATCGATGGTGCACACAGTTTCCTCAAAGGCAAGGCACATGCACTGCGGCCTTCCCGAGCTGTCCATCGCCATGCTCTGGCCATCGAAAATAAGCTCGTCATTGCCGCCGACCTGATTGACACAAACGACGGGTATGCGGTGGTGCCGGGCATGATTTTGAAAAAGCTGAAAGCGGGTCTGTTCCTTGGCAACCTCAAACGGTGATGCGGAAATGTTTATGATAAGCGAGGCGCCCTCTTTGGCAAGCTGAGCTATCGGGTCAAAAGGATATATTTTTCTATTCCACAGGCCGGGAACGTTCCACGCATCCTCGCAAACGGTAATTCCCACCGCTGTATTTTTAAACAAAACTGCTGAAACCGCAGGGGCAGGCTCAAAATAGCGGGTTTCGTCAAAAACGTCATAGGAGGGCAGCAGCGACTTGTGATGCATGGAAACAATGCTGCCGCGGTATATACAAAGCGCTGTATTATAGAGGGGATTGCCGGCAGCCGACCGGGCGCGAACCGGCGCGCCGACAACAATACCCGTATCGGTGAAATCTTTTGAAATCCGCTTCACCGATTCCAGCCCTTCCTGAACCTGCTCAATAAAGCGCGGCCGCTCAAGCAGATCGCGCGGCGGATAGCCGGTGATAAAAAGCTCTGAAAAAACAACCAAATCGGGTTTTTCTGCGCTGCAGGAAAAAAGCGTATCAGCAAGCTTTTCGACATTGCCGCGTATATCGCCAATTACCGGATTAAGCTGGGCAATCGTTACTTTCATAAATACTATGACTGCCTCCCGGAATTTCCGGCTATAAGCCCGGGGGTGATCGCCCAGCAGACAGACCATTTCGCTTCCTCGCTGCGCTCAAGACATACCATACCCGCATTTTTAAACAGCAGCACGCTCTGCCCGGGATTTCGCGTTAACAAAAGCGATGCGAGACGATTAAGGTGGGGAAGATGCCCTACAAGCACAATTTCGTCATCTGCTGTATTCAGCCGCTCCGCCCAAATTCCGGGATCATCCTGTGCGGAAAGGCCTTCCTGTGCGACAATGCCGTCCCGGGGATACAGATGCTCTGAAAGTGCGGAAGCTGTTTGTTCCGCGCGCTTTTTACCGCTATGGTATATGCGCGCAGGGCAGCAGGCCCCGCTTCGGGCTATGAATGACGCAGTAGCGTGCGCCTCGCGCACGCCGGCCTCTGTCAGCGGCCGCTCGGGATTTTCCTGCTTTGATACAGCCCTGCCATGCTGGACAAGAAATACTTTCATGGCCGCCACTCCTTTATAATCGGTTGTCCTTTTCTCTTCATTTAATCACGAACAGGCGTCAACATCAATACATTATCATAAGGCGTTATGCCTCATGCTTATTTTTGCCGCTCCAGCGCGCTTCAATAAGACCGCTGCCGCGAACTATTTTCCGGTACCACGAAAGAATAAGCCGGTTTTGTTCTTCAGGCGGCAGCTGCCAGGCGATCTTTGAAGCTCTCAGACGAAAAACAATAGCCGACAACACGATGCCGGCGCTCACCGTAATATTGTAGCTGCGGGTAAAGCCGTACAGCGGTATGCTTACAAGCGCGTCGGACTCGCTAAACGCCGCGGCGCTCAAACCGTCCACTTCATTGCCGAACACCACGGCCAGGGGGCGGCTGATGTCAAGGTCCTCAGGTCCTGATTCCTGTTGGCCGGGCGCGGTTGCGACAATGCGGTAGCCTTTTTGCCGGAGCGCGCGGTAGCACAAGCGGGTATTGTCGGCTCCGGGCGCCCGGAAGCGGTGCATTGTTATCCACCTGGAGGCGCCAAGCGATACCTCTTTGTCCAGAACAAACCGGTTTTTGTTCTCGATGCTGTACACATCCTGTATGCCCAGGCACTCGCAGGTTCTCAGCGTTGCGCTTGCATTCTGTGACTTGTGTATATCCTCCAGAACAAGCGTGACATGCCGGGTGCGCAGGCGCACCACATCCCGCACCCGCCTGCGCCGCTCCGGGCTGATAAACTGCGCAAGGCAGCGGCGGATTTCATTCTCTGCAGTTTTTTTCATCTCCAGCCTGACCCGTTAATCACATATCCGGCAACAATATGACGCGCCTGACACCCTGATTCCGGCCCTAAAGATTGTTTATTCTGTTTTGTTTAATATAGCACGCGCTGACATAAAACCTGCACAAAGAGTCAGAGGGCGACCTGCCCAGACACTCATGAAAAAGATCTGCGGCGTCATCGAACCGGCTGTCATTATACAGCCTGACCGCTTTCTCAAAGCAATCCTGCATGCTCTTTTTTACGGCTTTCATATCGTCGGGATCACCGCTGAAAACCTCGTATACGGTAACCGGCTCGGTGCGACCCTTAACCGTTACCCGCCCCGCCAGCCGCATGTCGTGCCGGTCCGGTTCAAACAGCGCTTCGCGGGTGTGTCCGCTGACAAGCAGCGGTACGCCGTACCGCTTTGTCAGATCCTCGATTCTGCTTGAAAGATTAACAGCGTCGCTGATAACCGTTCCGTCCATTCTTGTAAGCACGCCGACAGTGCCCAGCATAAGCGCTCCGGTATTTATGCCGATGCCGATTTCGAGAGCGGGCTCTCCGCGGCCGGCTCTGCACCGGTTGTGCTCCTCAAGGGCCCGGCGCATGTGCAGGGCGGTGTCGACAGCGTCATCCGGCCTTTCAAACAGGGCCATAACCGCATCGCCGATGTATTTATCAATAAAGCCGTTTCCCTGCGTGATAACCGGGGCAAGCATGCTCAGGCAGTTATTCAGAAACCTGAAATTCTCCTCAGGGCTCATTTTCTCAGAAAGTGCTGTGAATGAGCGTATGTCGGAGAAGAGAACGGTCATTTCCTTGCTGACACAATCGCCGAGCTGCACGTCCACAATGCTTTCTTTTTGGAGATGCCGCAAAAACTCATGAGGAACAAAGCGGGCATAGGCGCGGTGTGTCTGCTTGATCTGAACATGCGTACGGATCCGGGTAAGAAGCTCGTCGCGGTGATAGGGCTTCATCACATAGTCGCTGGCGCCGCAGGCAAACCCCTCAAGCAAATCATCGATCCTGTCCTTTGCGGTGAGCATGAGTATCGGGAGCTCGGAAGCCGTACGGCTCCGGCGGATCCTGCTGCACAGCTCATAGCCGCTCATTCGCGGCATCATAAGATCAAGCAGAATGAGGTCCGGAGGCTCCTTCTCCAGCAAAGATAACGCATGATAGCCGTCTCCTGCACAGAGCGTCCGGTATCCGGCCCGTGCAAGATGCCGCTCAAGAATTTCCACATTAAGGGGCTCATCGTCAACAATTAAAATGAGCGGCCCGTCGGAAGCCTGTGCCGGCTCTGCTTCATTGAATGTGCTGTGGGCGGCAGCATCATCCAGACAAACGCAGGGGAGCGCGCTTCCGGATTCCGGGGCCGGGCTTTCAGAGCCGGTATCTGCTGCTGCACCGTCTTCTGCAGCAGCTGGCAGCCGGAAGGAAAACGACGCCCCGGCCCCCTCGGCGCTGTCAACCGTGATCGTGCTGCCGTGCAGCTCAACCAGCTGCCTTGTTACCGAAAGCCCTATGCCGGTTCCGCCGTAGAGCCGTGTCACCGAGCCGTCAGCCTGTTCAAACGGAGCAAATATTCTTTCCTGCTTGTCCGGTGCGATACCGATGCCGGTATCAGAGACGGTGAGCACAACACCGCCCTGATCCGCAACGGCGCGTATCATTACAACCCCCTCAGGAGTGAATTTTATAGCGTTTCCCACTAAATTGTACAAAATCTGCTGAAGGCGGTTTTCGTCAGCACACACCAGCGGCAGGCTGCCGGAAACCTCCGCGCGCAGAGAAACGTTTTTGTGTCCGATAAGGGGCCTGGCGACCGCGCAGACAACATCAACAATGCTTTTCACATCAACGGGCTTCAGGTGCAGCTCAAGCCCGTCGCGCTTTATCCGTGAAAAATCAAGGATGTCATTGACCAGGGTATACAGCCGCCTGCTGCTCTGATAAATAAGTGAAAGGCTGCGGTCCTGATGAGCGGTAAGCGGTCCGTCGTCCCCGTCACGCAGCGAGCGGGCAAGCCCGATAATACCGTTAAGCGGTGTGCGAAGCTCATGCGACGTGTTGGCAAGAAATTCATCCTTGAGCCGGTCAAGCTCTATTTGCTTCTCATAGAGGGCCTGAAGGCGGCGGCGCTCGGTTTCGCTTTTTGCAAGCCGGCGATTAATCGTCCATCTAACGGAACCGAATGCGAAAAGGCCGGAGGCAAGCAGCAGCGCCGCAATGCCCGCCGGGTGCCGCCACCAGGGCGGCTGAATACAAAACGAGACCGCTACCGGGCTGCTTTTTGTGCCGCTTCCGGCCGTGCTTTGCACGTGAAACCGGTATCGGCCCGGCGAAAGGTTAGTGTACACCGCACGGGGAATTGCAGTAGGCCTGCCCCATCCCCGGCTGTCAAGCCCCTCCAGATAATACCGGTAGGTGACAGAATCGGGAAGATACAAATGTACAGCCTGGAAGTCAAACGTGATATTGTTTTTAAAATGGGGAAGCGGTGCCGAAAGCACGGAGGGCCTTTCCGGCGCCCGGTTAATCTTCACTCCCGACAGGCACAAAACCGGCGGCGGTGAGCGGTGAGCGGTAATCGACGTGCTGATTCTGCTCATGCCGTTGTAGGTTCCAAGGTACAGATGGCCGCCATGCAGGGTGAGACAGGATACATAGGCTGCATTTGAAACAAGCCCTCTGGTCTTGTTCAAAAACAGCCCGCACGAGCCGGTGCTTTCTATGCGGTACAGGCCGCTTTCCGTGCCCACCCACAGCCTGCCGGTCTGATCACAGGCAAAAGAGGAAATTACTTCGTCGCGCAAAAACGGCAGAACGCGGAATGTTTTGTCTTTAAACTGGGTTATGCCCCGCTGCGTGCCTATAAGAACACCCCACTGGGGGTGCGAAAACATGGTCCAAATGCAACTGTGCGAAAGCCGGCTCTCTGCGGCGTTGCGCCACCTCTCCCCGTCGCTCCATGAAAGCCCGCTTTCGGTACCCGCCCAGAGGCGGCCGTGCTCGTCGCGCAGAATCGCCCACACAATATTGCTGCCGAGGCCGCTAGAGATATCCGCCTCTCTCCTCAGCTTCTGATTCCGGACCGAAAGCAGCCCCCGCTCGGTGCCCAGCCACACCGTACCGTCAGCGTCGCGGTGCAAACTGTTTACGACCTCATCCGTTGCGGCGCTGTAGCAGAGCCTGCCGTCTGTATCAAAAACATGCAGCCCCTCCGTGGTTGCTGCGTACAGCATACTGCGGGAGTCATCCAGGCGAAACGCCGAAACATAGGGTGCCTCAATGCGCATCTCCGGCTGACCGCCGGCATTCCAGCTCACAAGGCCCTCCTCTCCGGCTATCCAGAGCCTGCCGCCCCGGCCGGCCTGAATACCGGTGACAACGCGCCCCGGCAGGTTGTCCTGATAATTTCTGATGCACTCATCAAGAACAAGCGAAACGCCGCCCC
This sequence comes from uncultured Thermodesulfobacteriota bacterium, assembly GCA_964621615.1. Classification (GTDB taxonomy): domain Bacteria; phylum Desulfobacterota; class WTBG01; order CAIYCZ01; family CAIRTM01; genus CAZUMW01. Next base: position 236,170 of record CAZUMW010000002.1, on the reverse strand, counting down.
AGTGCCCTACCCACATATTGCCTTCGCGATCGACAAGCCCCCCGCAGGAAAACGGGTATCCCCCGAAATCCCGGGCAGTGTAAACCGTGCTGCCGTGCTGCGAGTACTTCCACAGATGCTCTTCGCTCACCGCCCACACCGCACCTGCTGGATCGAAAAAAAGATTCACCAGACGATCGTCAAAAGGCGCCCGGGAAAGAAGCCGGGGAGCGCCGTTTTTCATCACATACAGGCTGTGGCGTGAAATAACATACAGGCGGCCGTCCCGCCTGCAGTATTTTACTCCCACAACCGGGAACGCCGCTCCCGGCAGGCGGGTGAACCCCGCTGCGCCGGGCGCACGCTCAAACAAACCGCAATCTGTCGCAGCGTATACCACTCCCTTCGCGTTCAGGGCGATCACCGAATAATCCGGGCTCATATCTTTCAGGGGGTATGTGACGATCCTGCTCCCGTCAAAATAATTTATGCCCTTTTCAGTGGCACCCCACACCCCGCGGCGGGGGTCAGCGCACAGCGTAATGACGCATTCTCCCAGCAGTCCGTCAGCAGGCCCGTAGTGAACAAAGCGCCCTCCCTGCAGCCGGCCGAGTCCGCCGTTATATCCGGCCCAGATCCTGTTTTGCCGGTCACGTGTAACTGCATACACCGTATTTCCCTTAAGGCCGGCAGATTGTTCATCATACGATATAAACCGCTTGCCGTCGAAGCGCGAAAGCCCGCTGTAGGTACCGATCCACAAACAGCCCCGGCTGTCCTGATGCAAACAAAGGACATCGTTCTGGATCAGCCCGTCATCAGAGGAAAAATGGCGCGTTGCAAGCTGCTGGGCATCAAGCCGGGCAGCGCCCGGCATAACCAGAGCCGCTGCAAAGACAATGGCGGAGGCAATCAATCGCTGTGCTGTTTTCATGGAATTGTGTTCTGCTGAGCTTCAGAGCAGAGCGGTAAGGAGTATTTTTTTGCTGCGGAAGCGGCAGAGCGCCGCTTTGAACCTGCGACAGCCGGGTAACGCTAATGTATTATTTTGCCGAGCCGGTTCCAGCGTATATTTTTAAAGGGCCGTTCCCATGACCAGTATATGAGAAAGGCTTTTCCCTTCACCTTGCTTTCCTTAACAACCCCCCAGAAGCGGCTGTCATAGCTTTTGTTACGGTTGTCTCCCATGACAAAAAACGCATCTTCAGGAACTTCAACGGGACCGAAATGCCCGGCCCCGGACCGCTCTCCGGGAAATGGGCCGTTTTTCCCGGTACCATAAAATCCGTGCGGGTCCCTGTAGAGGTCGTTATTTATAAAAATCTTTTCCCCCTCAATAACAATCCTGTCACCGGGCGTGCCGATCACCCGCTTAATGAAGTCCTTGCCTGGGTCAAGCGGATACTCAAAAACAATCACATCCCCCCGGGCGGGAGATTTGAAATCAAGCACTTTTTTGTCGGTAAAGGGAATGGACAGCCCGTATATGAATTTGTTTACCAGGATATGATCTCCGATAAGCAGCGTCGGCTCCATAGAGCCCGAGGGAATTTTAAATGCCTGTACAACAAAGGTCCGTATAATCAGCGCAAGAACAACCGCGATGAGCACCGCTTCAATGTTTTCCCTGCTGAAAATCGACAGCGCCACGTTTTTTACGGTCCCGCGGGATGCAGCTTGTCTTTTCTTGTCTGGTTTTTTGCTTTTCATGTATAATAAGTACCGGTTAAGGAAATAGCATACTGACAAAAGGATAAATGTCACCTTATATCACATTTTTAAAACATTTCAAAAAAATTATTGACACTAAATTGATAGTCTGTATAATTTTATAATACGAATTTCTGCGGGCATAGCTCAGCTGGTAGAGTACAAGCTTCCCAAGCTTGGTGTCGCGGGTTCGAGTCCCGTTGCCCGCTTTGCGAAACTGAAACGGGCAGCAGTGTTCAGTTCCGAATGTATTTGTAGTGCGAAGGTGGGCTTTGCCCACTTTTTTATTTCGTGCAGCTGTTTATCTATGACAAACTGCAGCAAAGGGCAGCAGAAGCTAATCGATACGCTTTACCCGATGGTCGAGGACGTTGTCGACAGCGAGGGCATGGAGCTGGTTGATGTTGTGTACAGGCGGGAGCCTCACGGCTGGGTGGTTCGCCTGCTCATAGACAAGGAAGGCGGCGTCACCATAGATGACTGCAGCCTGATAAGCAGCCAGGTAAGCGACCTTCTGGACGTAAAGGACATTATACCGCACGGGTATAAGCTTGAGGTGTCATCACCCGGCGTTAACCGGCCGCTTAAGCGGGCAAAGGATTACATGAAACACAAAGGGGAAACGGTACGGGTTAAAACCGCAGCTCCTATTGAAAACAGAAAAAATTTCAAGGGCCGCCTTATTGACTATGCCGACGGGATGGTTCATCTTGATATAGGGGATAGCGTCATATGCATTCCGCATGCAAACGTGTCAAAAGCGCACGTTGAATATAACTTTAACAAACCTACTAAGCAAAAGGGCTAACCATGCTGTCAGAACTGGATAAAGTAATTGATGAAATCAGAAAAGACAAAGGCATAGACAAGGAAATACTCATCAATGCCCTGGAAACCGCTCTGGTGAAAGCAGCGCTTAATAAATATGGGCACGGCCTGGACATAGAAGCACATTATAACGATGAGCTCGGGGAAATCGAGCTGTTTCAGTTTAAAACGGTTGCCGACACTCCCTCAAGCATTATTAAGGAGATATCCCTTGAGGAGGCACACAAAATTGACCCCGAGGCTGAAATCGGGGATGAAATCGGCGTAAAAATGGATACCTCGCAGTTCGGCCGCATAGCCGCGCAGACGGCGAAGCAGGTTATTATGCAAAACATCAGAGAGGCCGAGCGCGAGCATGTATACAGTGACTTTAAGGACAAAGTCGGCGAGATGGCGACCGGGTATGTGCACCGGTTCGAGCGCGGCGGCATCATTGTGCTTCTGGGCAAATATGAAGCCCTCCTGCCATCACGGGAGCAGATCCCCGGAGAAATGTTTTCGCTGCGCGACCGCATAAAGGGGTATGTGCTTGATGTTAAAAAAAGCGCAAAGGGACCGCAGATAATTGTTTCCAGAACGCACCCCGGATTTTTAACAAAGCTTTTTGAGCTTGAGGTGCCGGAAATTTCAGAGGGCGTTGTCAAGATACGAAACGTTGCCCGCGAGCCGGGAGACCGGGCAAAAATTGCAGTGGAATCCATGGACTCCCGGGTTGACCCCGTGGGCACCTGCGTGGGCAACCGCGGAGCTCGGGTGCAGAATATCGTGCATGAGCTTCACGGCGAACGGATCGACATTATACCCTGGTCCGATGATCCAGCCACATTTGTGTGCTCGGCGCTTGCCCCTGCGGAGGTCTCGGAAATCATCGTGGATGAGGAATCCCGGAGCATGGAGATTATTGTCGAGGACAATCAGCTGTCTCTTGCTATCGGCAAAAAAGGTCAGAACGTCAGGCTCGCGGCCAATCTCGCAAACTGGCGCATAGATATAGCAAGCAAGAGCAAATATGAGGAAAAGTCCAAAAAGCAGATCGAGGATCTGATGGAATTAGATGGAATGGATACGGCTATGGCGGAAAAGCTGGTCAACGCAGACTATCTTTCCGCTTCCGCTGTCGCCGAAGCTGCACCCGGTGAGATTGCGGAAATCCTCGAGGTTGACAGTGAAACAGCAGAAAAGATACAGCAGTCCGCACGGGCCGCAGGCGAGGCGCCGCCACCCGATGAAGGCGGCGCGGAAAGCAGCACCGAAACAGCAGAGACTGAATAACACAGGAAATGATGTGTGCGCACAACAAAAGCTCACCTCATTAACAGGCACAGGTAATAATGCGAGTATACGAATTAGCTAAAGATTTAAACGTAGACAGCAAAGCCATTCTGAACCATCTTCGGGAGCAGGGAGTTTCTGTCAAGTCTCACATGAGCACTATTGACGAAGATCGGGCCGAAGAGGTCCGGGAAGTCTTCGATGGACACGGCCCGGCAGAAAAAAAGCCGCGGGACAAAACTCCTTCCGAACCGAACTCCCGGGAGGCACAGGAGCCTGCAAAAAGTCCGGATACAGACGCAGCCGAAAAACCGGCCGGAGAGGTTGTAGAACAGCGGGTGAGCAAAACCGTTATCAGGCGCAGGAAAAAAGCTGCCCCTCCCCCGGAGCCGGCAGCGGAACAAAAGCAGGAACCAGAACAGCAGCTGGAGCCCCGGATGAAGCAGGAGCCGCAGGAAACAGCTCCCCCGTCCGGGCCCGCAGAGCAAGAAGAAGAGCACCCCCCCCAAGAGGAGCACGTGCCTGAGGCTGCGAAGCAGGCCGGTGAAGAGGCTGGGGCAGAAAAGCAGGAGGCGCAGGCTCCCGCACAGGCTGAAAAGCCGAAGATAAAAAAAATAAGCACAAGCGAAAAAGAGCATACCCCTGCCCGGATTATTGACCGCATTGACCTGGGTGTAAAAAAGCAGGAAACGCCCGAGGCTGAAGAGGAGCATGCAGGCGCCCCTGCTGAAGCTGAAGCGGGCAAGCCGGCCAAACCTGAGCGGGAAGCTGATGAGAGCGATAAAAAAGCGTTTGCAAAAAAGAAAGCAAAGCGCAAAAAATTCAAATGGCAGGAAGAATTCGCTGAGCGCGAGGAGGAGGAGGCAGAGCCCGTTCGCCACAAGCGCGTCAGATATAAAGTAAAAGACAAGCGGAGCCAGAAATCAAAGAAGCAAAAAGCGGAGGTTATTCCGCTTTCTCAGAAAAGAGAGCCTGAAAAAACCGTTCCCAAAGCCATTAAAAGAAAAATTCGTGTGCAGGAAAGCATTACCGTTTCAGAGCTCGCAAAGAGAATGGGGGTAAAGGCCACAGAAGTTATAAAGAAGCTTGTGGGGCTGGGAATCATGGCAACGATTAATCAGCCTATTGATGTTGACTCTGCTGCCCTTGTTGCGAGCGATTTCGGCTATGAAGTTGAAAGCGTCTCCATTGAAGAGGAGCAGCTGTTTGAAGAGCAGCCCCGGGAGGACGATGAAAACCGTGAGCCGCGATGCCCTGTGGTTACGGTAATGGGACACGTTGACCACGGCAAAACATCGCTTCTTGACGCCATCCGGCACACCAATGTTGTGCAGGGAGAGCAGGGCGGCATTACCCAGCACATCGGATCCTACCGCGTATCAACCGGCCACGGCGATGTCGCCTTTGTCGATACGCCCGGACACGAGGCCTTTACGACAATGCGTGCGCGCGGCGCTCAGGTAACTGACATAGCTGTTCTCGTCGTCGCAGCCGAAGAAGGGGCAAAGCCCCAGACTATTGAAGCAATCAACCATGCAAAAGCTGCAGGCGTACCCATTATCGTCGCTGTTAATAAAATCGACAAGCCTGAGGCAAACCCCGAGCGGGTTCGCCAGGAAATATCACAGTACGGTCTCGTTCCGGAAGAGTGGGGCGGCGACACCATATTTGTCGATGTGTCAGCTGTGCAACAGCAGGGTCTTGACAAGCTTCTGGAAATGATTGTTTTGCAGGCCGAAATGCTTGAGCTGAAAGCCAATCCCCGCAAACCCGCAAAAGGAACTATTATTGAAGCGCAGCTTGACCGCACGCGCGGTCCGATTGCCACTGTGCTTGTCCAGGAGGGAACTCTTCGACAGGGGGACTCTTTTGTGTCGCGGCAAACCTTCGGCAAAGTCCGCGCAATGATGGACGACCGGGGGGAATATGTCGGCGAGGCCGGCCCGTCAACACCGATTGCAATTCTGGGGTTTTCGGACGTGCCGGAGGCGGGCGATCTGTTCATCGTCGTTGACGAGAAAAAGGCAAAACAGACGGGCCAGTACTGGCAGCAGAAAAAGCGGGAAGAGGACCTGCGCAAAGATGCGCGCATTTCGCTGGAAAACTTTTTCAGCGCTTCCGCTGAGCAGGAAAAGAAAAATCTGCGTATCATCATTAAAGCTGACGTGCAGGGCTCTGTTGAAGCGTTGAAGCAGTCCCTTGAAACCTTAAGTACCGATGAAGTTGAGATACGCGTCATACACAGCTCGGTGGGTGCCATCAGCCTTAACGACGTGATGCTTGCTTCGGCTTCCGATGCGGTCATTATCGGCTTTAACGTAAAAACAGAGCCCAAAGTGTACGATGCAGCGGAAAAGGAAAAAGTTGACATACGGCTGTACGGCGTTATTTATGAAATTGTGGATGACGTCAAAAAAGCTATGGCCGGCATGCTCGAGCCTAAATATGAAGAAAAGACAACGGGAAAAGCAGAGGTCCGGCAGACATTTCAGATATCCAAGCTCGGGACGGTTGCCGGGTGCTTCATCAACGAAGGCAAAATCATCAACGGCTCTCACGCCCGGGTAATCCGGAACGGGGACGTGGTCCATAAGGGAAAAATAACCTCTCTGAAGCGGTTTAAGGAAGACGTAAAAGAAGCCCAGTCAGGGCAGGAGTGCGGCATTTTCCTGGGCAATTACAAAGAATTTGAGGAAGGCGATATTATTGAATCCTTTGTGCTGGAACAGGTTGCACGCACCCTGTAATGTTTTTAATGGCTATACAGTTTTATAATTTACGTTGTGCAGTCCAATGGTTGTGGGCATATGCCAGCTGACGCTCTTTATTCCGGACGTTTTTTCTCTGAAAGAAAAGCGGGCGGTTGTTAAGCGCATTACCGGAAAAGTTCGCAGCAAATTTCAGATATCCATTGCTGAAGTCGGCGCAAACGATGTTCGGCAGAGCACCAGAATAGGCTTTTGCCTTATCGGCAATGACCGGCCGTTTGTTAATTCAGTGGTCGATAAAATCATTGATTTTGTGGACGATCTCTATATCGCGGAAATCGTCGATCAAAATATCGAAATAATCAATCTTAACCTGTGACAGGGAGAGCGCTTCGCCCTGGGCCGACAGTCCGGCTTATGCCCTATAAAAGAACCGACAGAGTATCGGATGTAATACGGCGCGAAATTTCAGCCATTTTACTCAAAGAAGTAAAGGACCCCCGACTGCGCTCGGTGACGATAACGCAGGTGCGGATGGCCCGGGATCTTAAATCGGCAAAGGTGTATTATTCCCTGCCGTCCGGCCTAACGGATCCGGATGCCGCTGGCGGGCTTGAAAGCGCCTCGGGTTTTATACAGAAAAAGCTCGGGGACCGCATCCGGCTCCGATATACGCCCCGCATTCAATTTGTGCACGATGACTCCATTGAATACGGGCAGCGCATGGATAAGATTCTAAGCAGCATAGAAAAAGACCTTGAAGAGGAATGAGCAGCAGCAATGAACGGTGTTATTGTTATTGACAAACCGGAGGGCATCTCCTCACACAACGCATGCCGGCGGGTAAAAGAGCTTCTCGGCGCAAAAAAAACCGGCCATACCGGTACGCTCGATCCCATGGCAACCGGGGTGCTGCCGGTCTGCGTGAACGAAGGAACAAAGCTTGTGCAGTTTCTGCCTGAAGCTGAAAAAGAATACCATGCTGTTATGGAGCTTGGCAGGGAAACAGACACGCATGACTCCCAGGGGAAAACCCTGACGAGAACCGAGCTCAGCACAGTGGACCTTTCCCGTCTTGAATCAACAGTCAAAGGATTCTCAGGGGAATATTTCCAGGTTCCGCCGATGTACTCTGCGCTTAAGCACAAGGGCACTCCGCTGTATAAACTTGCGCGGCAGGGGAAATCAATAGCGCGGCCCGCCCGCCGCTCGGAAATCAGACATATCGCCATTGTCCAAGCAGCTGCTCCCTTCGTGAGGCTGCGCATTGTGTGCTCTGCGGGGACCTACATACGAACTCTCTGTCACGACATCGGGCAGGCGCTGGGGTGCGGCGCACATATGACGGAGCTTCGGCGGGTGCGAAGCGGCCCGTTTCACCTGGACAGCGCTCTGTCGCTGGACGAGCTGTCCCGGCTTCACCGGGAGCGCGGGCTTTCCCGGCACATTATTCCTCCCCGCGAAGCGCTGCACAATATTCCATCCGCATATGTCGATACACGGGTTGAGCGCAAAATACGTAACGGCGGAAGCATTAGAGCTGAGGACTGCAGCTCCATACACATTGGTGATGAAGTACCGGCCGGGCGCGTCAAAATTATATCGCGCACCCACAACACCCTGGTAGCGGTTGCTGAGCTGCGCAGCCAGCGCACGGCGTCAGCTGTTGGCCGGACCGGCGCTGCTGTACCAACCTGGAAAACCCTGAGAGTTTTTGCGCATCACAGCGCGCTGGAGCCCGAATCGCAGCAGCGCTGTGCTTGTCATGCATAGCTGATAATTTAAAATACAATAAAGAGAAAAGCGAGGTTAACTGTATGGTATTACAAGCACAACAAAAACAGGATGTAATCAAAAAATTTCAAATCAACCCGAAAGATACCGGGTCTGCTGAGGTCCAGATTGCTATCTTAACCGAGCGCATTAAATATTTAACCGAGCATTTCAAATATCACAAAAAAGATTTTCATTCACGCCGCGGCCTGCTCAAGCTGGTGAACCAGCGACGGAAGCTGCTTGATTACCTCAAGCGAAAAGACGCGGACAAATATAAAACTATTTTGAAAGAGCTTAAGCTCAGAAAGTAATTGCGCAGGATGTATGAGGGCACCGCTGGGCGCTGCTTTGTACAGGCCGCGCTCGTGCAGCTGTGTGCCAAACTATTTTATTTTACCAATTGTGAGGATTTAACACGCTATGAAAGAAACCATATCTATCAGCTGGGGAAACAGGCCCCTTACACTGGAAACAGGCCGGCTTGCCCGCCAGGCAGGAGGAGCCGTGCTTGCACAGTACGGGGAAAGTGTGGTGCTGGTAACAGCGACCGCTTCAAAAGCACCGCGGGAGGGTATTGACTTTTTTCCCCTCTCTGTTGATTACCAGGAAATGACCTATGCCGCCGGCAAAATTCCCGGCGGGTTTTTCAAGCGGGAGGGCCGTCCCAGCGAGCGTGAAATTCTGGTTTCACGATTCATAGACCGCACACTTCGGCCGCTTTTCCCCAAGGGATTTCGAAACGAGGTGCAAATCATAGCTACCGTTCTGTCAGCAGATGACGAAAATGATCCGGATATGATAGCAATCTCTGCCGCATCGGCAGCGCTGGAAATTTCGGACATTCCCTTTGACGGTCCTATCGCGGGGCTTCGCGTCGGCCGCATTGACGGAGATTTTGTGGTCAACCCTCCCCTGAGCCGCACAGCTGAAAGCGATATCGACATTGTGGTTTCCGGCGGGCGGAACGCTGTGGTTATGGTCGAAGGCGGCGCCCAGTGCGTGCCTGAAGAAGTGATCCTTGACGCAATTATGTTCGGGCATGAAAATATTCAGGATCTGCTCGACGCACAGCTCGAGCTGAAAAAACGCGCCGGCAAGCAAAAAATTGAGGTAACCGAACAGCCTGTTGATCAGTCTCTTGAGCAGCGAGTGCGTAACAGTGCCGAAGAGCCGCTGAAAGCCGCACTGGCGCAGCAGGGAAAACACAACAGAAACAATGCAGTCAGCGAAGCGATAACATCTGTTATGGAAAGCTTTGTGGAGGAAGAGGACTCTGTTCGGGAGCAGGTCAAATCAATCATCCAAACGATCGAAAAGGAGCTTATACGCGGGCAGATTCTCAAGGAAAACAAGCGGCTGGACCTGCGGAGCCCGGAAGATATTCGCCCCATCAGCTGCGACGTTGCCGTGTTGCCGCGAACGCACGGATCAGGCCTGTTTACCCGCGGCGAAACTCAGGCGCTCGTCGCCACCACGCTTGGAACGTCACAGGACGAACAGCGCATAGACTCTCTCCAGGGAGAAGGCACTAAGCGGTTTATGCTGCATTATAATTTCCCGCCGTTCTGCGTGGGTGAGGTACGGTTTCTGCGCGGTGCCAGCCGGCGCGAAATCGGGCACGGCGCACTTGCTGAGCGCGCCATATCCCCCATTCTTCCCAGCGAAGATGATTTTCCCTATACCATTCGCATCGTTTCGGATATCCTTGAATCAAACGGCTCCTCATCCATGGCAACGGTATGCGGAAGCAGCCTTTCCATCATGGATGCAGGCATCCCTATAAAAGCCCCGGTTGCGGGTATTGCCATGGGCCTTGTGAAGGACGGGGATAATTACGTTGTGCTATCCGATATTCTGGGCGATGAAGACCATGTCGGCGATATGGATTTCAAGGTTGCCGGGACGCGCGAAGGCGTCACGGCGATTCAGATGGATATTAAAATATCAGGCCTCACAAAAGAAATACTGTCAACAGCGCTTGAGCAGGCCCGGGAGGGCAGGCTTTCTATCCTTGATATCATGCACAAAGCGATAGAAAAGCCCCGCGAGGACATTTCCGAACGCGCCCCGCGCATAGTAACCATTCAGGTCAACCCTGAAAAAGTATCCACAGTTATCGGCCCCGGAGGCAAAACCATCCGTAACATCATTGCGCAAACCGGCGTCAAAATCGACATCGAAGATGACGGCAGGGTGCTGGTAGCCTCTCCTGACAAGGAATCCATAGACAAAGCAACGCAGATGGTAAAGGCCCTGGTTGAGGAGCCTGAAGTCGGTAAAATATATCTCGCCACGGTGAAAAAGATTATGGATTTCGGCGCATTCGTTGAAATACTTCCCAACACTGAAGGCCTTGTCCATATTTCACAGCTTGAGCACCAACGGGTTGAAAATGTGCGCGATGTCCTCAAAGAGGGGGATGAAGTTCTGGTGAAGCTTCTGGAAATTGATCAGCAGGGGCGCCTGAGGCTCAGCAGAAAAGCAGCCCTCAATGAGGATATTGAAAAATACCGGAAAACCACATCTTCATAGCCTTTCATGTTTAACAAAACGGTTTTCGACAACGGGGTTCGCATTGTAGCGGAATCGATCCCCGGCGCCCTTTCGGTTTCCATCGGCATCTGGATCAGGGCCGGCTCCTGCCAGGAAACAGGACAGGAGAACGGCCTTGCTCATTTTATCGAGCACATGCTCTTCAAGGGCACCTCTGCGCGCAGCGCCCGCGACATAGCCTACGCCATCGATTCCGTCGGCGGGGTTTTGAATGCATTCACCTCAAAAGAATATACCTGCATCTATGCAAAAGTGCTCAGCCGCCACCTGAATCTTGCCGTTGATCTTCTCTGCGATATCTTTTTTGACTCACAGTTTCAGCCTGATGAAATAGAGCGCGAGCGCAATGTAATTGTGCAGGAAATCAATATGGTAAACGACACTCCTGATGATTATGTTCAGGACCTCTTCAATCACAATTTCTTCGGAAACCACCCCCTCGGCTACAATATACTGGGGGATATATCTTCTGTTCAGAAATTCACCCGCGATGACCTGAATGCTTTTTACCGCCGTGAATTTCTGGTTCCTGACAGGATTATCATTGCTGCAGCCGGCAATGTCGATTTTGCGGCACTTTGTGATGAGGCGGCGCCGCGATTTGCATCCCTTAAGCCAAAGCACTGCAAGCCGGCACCGGCTCCCTTTACCCCGCAGCGCAGCGTGACATGTTATTTCCGTAAGCTTGAGCAGGTTCACCTGTGCATGGGAACATCGGGGGTCGGGCAGAACGATCCCGATCGCTTCGGCCTTACCGTTCTGAACACCGTAACCGGCGGCGGCATGAGCTCCCGGCTGTTTCAAGAAATCAGAGAATTGCGGGGGCTTGCCTATGCCGTTTATTCTTTTCTTATGTCATTTTATGAAACCGGCGTTTTCGGGCTTTATGCGGGTGTTGTACACGAGTCGCTTTCTTCGGCGCTTCCGGTTATACACCGTGAGCTGAGGCAGCTGCGTGAAGTTCCTGTTGGTACCACTGAGCTGGCATCCGCAAAAGAGCAGATTAAGGGCAATGTCATTCTCTCGCTTGAAAGCACCGACAGCAGAATGAGCAGGCTGGTCAAATGTGAAATGTATCACGGCGGCTACGTACCCATCGAGCACCTTCTGAAAAAAATCGATGCGGTCACCGCCGAGCACGTCTGCGAGCTTGCCCGCCGCTTTTTTAAAGACAGCCTTTTCACCTACACGTTTCTGGGGCCTCTGCACGAGAAAAATCTGCCGCAGGGCATGCTGTCTGTTGAGCAGGGGTGAAGTACAATTTTCATATCCTGCACAAGGGGACAGCAGCAGTTATGCTTTTATTAAGCGGGTATTTTTTTTTAAACATCTGCGTGAAGTCCAATTTTTCAGCAGCGGCATCACCACCCCGGTAAAAACCTCACCCCCGGCGAACAGATATTTTCCTGCAAGTGACCTTTGCGCTTTTATGCAGGAATCTTTTCCTGCATAACAAACTGCAGTGAAAATATCAGAACCGGGTTCAATTGAGACACATATTTCCAAAAACCCCGGACGATCTCCCGAAGCTGTGTAAAGACATTTATACACGCTTTCTTTTGCGCTGAACACCAGCGCCGTCCAGCGCTGCCGATCCGGCATTACAGCAATCCACTCACGTTCTGACCGTGTTAAAATTTTTTTTTCAATGGCTGCAGAAATGCGCGATACGGATTCTGTATCGATCCCGATACCGCGCACATCGGCGCGCAATGCAACCGCCGCAGCGCACCACACCCTGCTATGCGTCAGGGCCCCCACCGCAGGCGGCGGCCACTGTACCGTGCCGTCCGTGTTTTTTTTCAATGGAAAATCATGTATGCCTATGTTGGCTAATGCCTTTCTTGCACATGCCCGGCCGGCAGCAAACTCCTTTTTCCTTACGTCAACCGCTTTGCTGACGGCAGCTTCCTCCTCCGGATACAGTTCGGCAACCGCCTGCTCAACCGGGACACATACAGCAGAAACGCAGTCCGGAAAAAGCACACTCATATCCGGTTCATTGCTCATAGGTCTTCTCAACAAAGTGCTGCTCTCCGCAAACAGAGCGGGATCATCCCGGTACGTAAAATGGATATTTCACATGTGAGCCCCTCTGCAGGGGACGCGTTCCGGTAGACAATAGAAATCAGGGGCCTGCAAGCCCTATTCGGTTTGTACCATTTCTGTCCAACGGTCTACGTGCCAGGCATGGCTTACGGTGGGGTTCTTTTTGCCGCTTGGGGTTCAGTGAAAAGTATACAGTCCGGAAAGCCTAATCCTGAAATTGCTTCTTGTATTTCTTTAGTATAAGGTCTCGCTTAATTTTTGACAGATGATCAATAATCAGCGTTCCCCTGAGGTGATCAATTTCGTGCTGAAACACCCTGGCGAGCAATCCCTCGGCATCGTATATCACCTCATTGCCGTTAAGGTCAAGTCCCGTGACCCTTGCGCGCATCGCTCGTTCGACATCGCAGGTTATTGACGGCAGGCACAGGCACCCCTCCTCCATTTTATCGGCGCCCTCGGTTATGTCAATTACCGGGTTCAGCAGCGTTATCAGTCCTTCACCGATATCCACCACAATAATCTGCTTTATAACACCGATCTGCGGCGCGGCAAGTCCGATGCCCTTGCCCTGATACATTGTTTCAGCCATCTCCCGGGCAAGGAGGTGAACCTCATCATCTATGCGGTCGATAGTCTCGCAGTCTTTTCGCAATAAGGAATCAGGATAATGAATTATGGGTCTGGCCGACATTATCGCACTGTCCCCTATACTGGTTTGCAAAATACTGATTACTCTGATTGGACATCGGCACCATTGCTTAAAATCCAGGGGCCGTCCTGTGTAATAGCGATGGTGTGTTCAAAATGCGCAGACAGCTTGCCGTCACCGGTTACCGCAGTCCAGCCGTCCTTGAGAACCTTGACATGATAAGAGCCCTCATTGACCATGGGCTCAATTGCAAGCACCATTCCTTCATTCAGGCGGGGGTTAAATGCGCCGGGAGAGACAAAATTGGGTATCTGCGGGTCCTCGTGCAAATTGGTACCGATACCGTGACCGACAAAATCCCGGACAACCGAAAATCCATGTGACTCAACATGCTGCTGAACAGCTGAGGAAATATCTCCCAGTCGGTTACCCTTTCGGGCCTGCTCGATTCCGGCATAGAGAGCCTTTTCGGTAACCTGCATAAGCTTCAATGCTGTGTTGGAGACCGCCCCGACCGGGACCGTCACCGCGGCGTCACCATAGTAGCCGTCAATGAGCACGCCGATATCCATGCTCACGATATCTCCTGCCGCAATTTTCCGGGTGCCGGGGATGCCATGGACCACTTCTTCGTTCAGGGATATGCACAATGTGGCGGGAAAGCCGTTATAGCCCTTAAAGGCGGGGGTTCCGCCTCTGGCGCGAATGAATGCTTCCGCTATTTCATCCAGCTCTCCGGTTGTTATGCCCGCAGCACAGTTTTTTTTGAGTTCCTGAAGGGTTGCCGCTACAATTTGATTTGCCCGGTAGAGCCCCTTAAGATCCTCCTGATTTTTTAGTATAATCATGATCCGTTTAAAATTCTGCAGCGTTTCAGCTGGTAGTACTCCCGGACCCCCGTCTGTACGGAAGAGAGCGCGTTTTAGGAGAAAACTGGTACAGCCCTGACACCCCCTTGAAGCGCTCGGCAATTGACCGCTTAAGAATGCCCACCACCGCATCTTCTTTTATAACCACAAGGCGTGACTTTCCGGTGGCTTCAAACAATTTTATTGCCTCTTCCAGGGTGATATCGCCCCGGCATGTTTCAACAGGCGAGGACATTATCTGCTTTGCTTTGGTGCTCACAAAATCCGCTTCCTGCAGCACAGCGCGCAGAAGATCCTTCATGGTTATTATTCCGACGGTTTTTTCTCCGGAATTGATAAGCACCGATCCAATGTGCTGATTGATCATTATTTCAGCAATGCGCCGCAGCGGGGTGTTCTCCTCACAGACAACAACGTTGGTTCGCATGATATGTGAAACAGGTAACGACATGATATACCCCCTTATTCAATGGCTTTTATGCAACGGCGGCGAGCTTAAACAAGGCAGTGCAACGCTGCTACAGCAGCGCTTTTAAGGCTATTCCAACAAATACAATACCGCCAGCGCCCAAAGCAAACAGGTAGCCGTAATGGGCAAGCTGGGCGGCAAAGAAAAACCGAACCTGGCGACGCTCAGCCTTTCGCGTTTTTTCCTGATAATATGTATATAATAGTTTATTGTACACCTGAAGTCTCTTTTGACTTTTGTTCAAGTACCGCCTTTATCCGCTTAAGGCGCGTAAAGCTTTCGCGCTCAATTTCATCGAGGCGCATGCGGATCATTTTTATTGTAGCCTTTATTTTCGGTATGACAATATATTCAAGAGCATTGACGCGCCGCTTTGTTTTTTCCACCTCAAGTGCAAGGCGTCTGACAGTTTCTTCGATTTCAGCAAGCTTGACTACTTTTAACAGCGCTTTTTCCATATTGCGGCATGCCTGATCCAGCTGAGCGGTCGTATCAACAAGTCCGTAGCCGCGATGCAAAACGGATCTTTCTATCTTTCCGGTTTCAACAAGGGGTACCCGAACCCCCATAATATTGCGCTGGTTCAATTCAACACGTATGTCCTGATCCGTATTGAGGGAAATTTCCTGAACAGCGCCGGTACCCATAACAGCCTGCGCAGCGATAAGATCGCCGTAGGCGCGGGTAAGCTGCTCCTGTGCTTCGCTTTTTATGGTGCGCACCTCACCTGCGATATTGAGAAATTCTGAAATAAGGGCATCCCGCTTTTCTTTCAGCAGCCTGTGTCCGCGCTCTGCGAGCACAACGCGCTTGCCAAGCTGAATGAGCTCCATGCGGGTCGGCTTAACTCCCTCAAGTACTTCTGCCATAATACCGGTCCTTTTATATCAATAATTACGCTATTAGCGCGATCTTACCTATGGGCTACTTTCAACGTGTCACCATCATTGCGTTGAGCGGATTTGAGCAAAAGGCCATTCTGGTGACTATAAGCTCCGGCAAAAGCCTCCGGGCCAAAGACTTTCCTGACGGCGATAATTTCAGCTTGTCCGGTGTTTCGGGTGATATTTTTTTATATGCGCTTCGTCTATCCGCTTCAAATCACTCTCGGGCAGAATATCCAGCAGGTTCCATCCCAGCGTGAGCGTTTCTTCTATCGACCGGTTTTCCTCCCGGCTTTGCGTAACAAACCGGCTTTCGAACTCATCGGCAAATTCAAGGCATTTTTTGTCACGGTCAGTCAATGCTTCCTCTCCGACAACGGCAACAAGATTGCGAACGTCGCGCCCCTCAGCATAGCCCGCATAGCACTGATCCGAAACGCCGAGATGATCCTCGCGCGTCTTTCCTTCGCCGATACCCTGGTTCATCAGACGCGAAAGGCTGGGCAGAACGTCAACCGGCGGATAAATACCGCGACGGTGAAGGTCGCGGGAAAGAACAAACTGCCCTTCAGTGATATATCCGGTGAGGTCGGGAATCGGGTGAGTGATATCATCATCGGGCATGGACAGAATCGGCATCATCGTTATCGAACCCTTCCGGCCCCGTATACGGCCCGCGCGCTCATAATTTGTTGCAAGGTCGGTGTACATATACCCGGGATATCCGCGCCTGCCGGGAACCTCTTCGCGGGCGGCGGCTATTTCGCGCAGCGCCTCACAGTAGTTGGTCATGTCGGTCAAAATAACCAGAACGTGCATATCGCACTCAAAAGCAAGGTACTCTGCCGTTGTGAGCGCAATGCGGGGAGTTATAATGCGCTCGATGGCAGGGTCGTCTGCCAGATTGATAAATGCAACGATCTGCTCCATGGCGCCGGTGCGCTCAAAATCCCTCATGAAAAAGTTGGACTCCTCGCTGGTGATTCCCATCGCCGCAAAAACAACCGAAAAGGGCTCGCTTGAGCTGAGCACCTTCGCCTGCCTGGCAATCTGGGCGGCAAGCTCGTTGTGAGTCATTCCAGAGCCTGAAAAAATCGGCAGCTTTTGGCCGCGCACCAGGGTGTTCATGCCGTCAATGGTTGATACGCCGGTTTGAATAAACTCGTTCGGAAACGCCCTTGCGGTAGGGTTGATCGGTGCTCCGTTGATATCAAGGCGGGTATCGGAAATGATTTCAGGCCCATCATCTATGGGGCGGCCAAGCCCGTCAAAAAATCTGCCGACCATTTCTTTTGAGACCGCCAGCTTCATGGTATCACCCACAAAGCGCACTGAAGTGTTTTCGGTGTCAATACCGGTTGTGCCCTCAAACACCTGAATGATGGCTATCCCCTCTCTAGACTCGAGAACCTGGCCGGTGCGCTCCTCGCCGCTGCCGGTTTGTATTTTCACCACCTCGTCGTAGGCAACGCCCTCAACGCCTTCGACGATCATAAGAGGGCCCGCAACCTCCCGCACCGTTTTGTATTCCCTGGTTTTCACGTCGGCTTTCATGTTCATTCTGATTCTCCCAGTGAATTGAATTGTTCTTTGAGGCTGTCCATCAGCTTTTGATGCTCATCGGAAAAGGTTTCATTGGGAAGGTATTTCATGCGTGCTATGTCATCCCTGATGGAGAGGCTGTTAATATCATCGATGCTTTTTCCGCTGTCAAGGGCCTGGTGAGCAAGCGCGTCATACAGATCAATGGTGGTGAGCATCAGATACTGCTTCTCGAGGGGACAGAAGGTATCCATCTTGTGAAACGCATGCTGCTGTAGATAATCCTCCCTGATCATGCGGGCAATTTCAAGTGTCAGCCGCTCCCTGTCCGGAAGCGCATCCGGGCCGACAAGCTGAACAATTTCAGACAGCTCTGATTCCTTCTGAAGCGTGATCATCATTTTGTCCCGTAGCTCGCGAAACTGCGGGGAGCTGTTTTCATCATACCACTGCTTGGTAAAATCAAGATACAGGGAATAGCTTTTCAGCCAGTTGATAGCCGGAAAGTGCCTCCTGTCGGCAAGCGTCGAATCCAGCGCCCAGAATGAGCTCACCACGCGGAGGGTATTCTGGGAAACCGGCTCCGAGAGGTCTCCGCCCGGCGGGGACACGGCACCGATAATGGACACAGAGCCGTACTGCTCTTCACCGCCGAGAATAACTACCCTGCCTGCGCGCTCATAAAATGCGGCCACTTTGCTGGCCAGATATGCAGGATAGCCCTCTTCACCCGGCATTTCCTCAAGCCGCCCGGATATTTCGCGCAGCGCTTCGGCCCAGCGCGATGTCGAGTCAGCCATAATCGCTACATCATAGCCCATGTCCCGATAATATTCAGCAATAGTAACGCCGGTATATATAGAGGCTTCGCGGGCAGCCACCGGCATGTTTGACGTGTTCGCGATCAGGGTTGAGCGCTCCATGAGCTTGTGACCGGTTTTGGGGTCGTCAATTTCGGGAAAGGTGTCAAGAACCTCGGTCATTTCATTGCCGCGCTCACCGCAGCCCACATATACGACAACCTGAGAGTCGGCCCACCGGGCCACCTGATGCTGGCTGACGGTTTTACCGGTACCGAAACCGCCGGGGATGGCGGCGGTGCCCCCCTTCGCTATGGGAAAAAAGGTGTCATATATCCGCTGGCCGGTAAGAAGCGGAACGCTCGGGTCAACTTTTTTCCTGTATGGCCGGTTCAGGCGCACCGGCCATTTTCGCTTCATGGTTATCAATATTTCTTTTCCGTCCTGCTCAAGTACCGCAACGGTATCCTCAACGGTAAAAGAGCCCTGCTTAATATCTTTTACGGTTCCCTTAACACCGGGAGGAACCATAATCTTGTGTGTGATAACCTTGGACTCGGGAACAGTTCCGAGCACGTCCCCTGCATCCACCTGTGCACCCTTCTCAGCAGTTGGGGTAAACTCCCACTTGGCATCCGGATCAAGCCCCGGCACGCTAACCCCTCTGGTGATAAAATCACCTGCTTTTTCTTTTATATGCAGCAGCGGCCGCTGAATACCGTCATAGAAATTCTTAATAATTCCGGGGCCGAGCTCAACAGAAAGCGGCTCTCCCGTTCGTTCGGCGGGCTCTCCGGGCTTCAGGCCCGAGGTATCCTCATATACCTGAATGTAGGCTTCGTCACCATCGAGCCGGATGATTTCACCCATAATGCCCTCGTCTCCCACGCGGGCGACTTCATACATTTCAGCCCCGGTCATTCCCTTGGCGATCACGAGCGGGCCGGCAATGCTTTTTATTTTACCTTTTTTGAATTCAGGCAATGTTTGATCCTCCCTCTCATTGAAATTGTACGTCGATTGTGCGCAAGACGCAAAGCATCACAGTTAATTCGATACTTCACACGCGATCTGTCCAACTGTCAGCACATCCTGCTGATTGATCGGCAGCGCGCAGAATTGGCTTCGCGCGCTTTTTTATTGTCCTGACTGAGTAACGTCTGCGCCGATAGCGCGCCGTATCAGCTCCCGTATCGGATCAACCTCCCGCTCAATCGGACCGGATATATCCGGCACTTCCACGACAATGGGAACAAGCTTTTTTGATGACTTGTGATCCTCGATTGCTTTTTTGTTTTCTTCAGCAAAGCGCTCCGTCACGATAAGCACGCCTAGAGATGCATCGTCCAGTATTGTGCGGAGATTGTCTCTGCCGCTTTCGGCCGTATATATTTTTTTAATTCCGGCGAGCCTGAACGCTGTCAGGGTATGCTGATCACCAATTACTGCAATATTCATATATGTGCTCTTCCCGTTTGATCTTTAAGGTACTAAAACAAGCTGACGGATTTGATCAGGCTGCATGCCCGTTTCTTTTGCACGCGCTATGGCCCGTATGTTTCTGACTTCAGTGTCTTTCCACGACAGATAGCCCAGCAGAGGGGCGACGCCGTAGGGATTGGTGATTGCCGTTTGTTTTCCGCGCGAAAGCGCCGTTTCATCCAGCGCTTTCTCACAATAAAAAAGGGAGCCGGTTTTTTCATATTCCGGAAGCGCGTCCATGAGCGGGCGATAAAATTCCGTGTGTTCGAGCTCGGGCACAAGGCCGCCGATATCATCAACCTCCTCATAGGCTTTCAAAACGCCGCTGCAAGCCTCCCCTGCCTCAATAATATATTCCTGAATATCGCTAAGCTGCAGGTGATCGCGCTTGGCTCGGAACAGCATTTTCAAATTAAGGGCGTCAATTCGTGCGCCCAGTCCCGGCTTCAGCACCTGCAGCTCCGCCTGAGAGCACACGGCCTTCCACATATTCTCATACAGCTCCTTATCAAGAGCCATCTCTAGAGGAAGCAGGCTGAGCCGCTCTTCATAGACAGGCAGCAGTGATGCCAGCTGTTCATAATACGTGCCTTCAAACAGCGGAAGCATATCCTGAATCGACCCTGATTCGGCCAGCTTCCGCAGCATCTCCGTTTCCAGCTCACCAAAAGGAATCAGCTTCTGTGTTATTTCGTCGGCGCTCAGGCCATGGCGCAGCCCCCGCATAACGATTTTCAGGTTGCACACATCCCACTGCTGGCGAAGATAGCGAAACACCCTGTGCATGTTCTCCGGCAGCATTCTGGTGATCTCATCATACACATCTGCCGTCTGATGCGTCAGCAGGCGCTCTATCGATTCCGAGCTCTCCAGAACGAGGCCCTGCATGGCAAGGCTGTATTCGGTGTTTTCGAGTATAGAGGCCACTTCAGCTACAGAGCCGCTGTTAATCATCTCATCCAGCGTTTCGCTTTTAATCAGCCGGGCCCATTTCGCACTTAAACGCGCATTAATATACAAATAGGGCAGTATATTGTTGAGCGTTCGGATAAGAAAAACCAGAAACGGCAGTAGCAGCCCGAGTGTTATGAGCAAAAATAAAAGAAACGGCCCGGTATCCATACGCTACTCCTGAGGAAACAGTTCATGGGCTACATGCGTCCTGATAGCATCACGGTAACGTTCAATTCGTGATTCAAACGTGTTGTTTACCCGTATTGAGCCGTCGTCACTGCGAACCACAACCCCGCCGATACAGGGGAAAGATGCTTTAGACAGTGTAAGCGCAACCTCTCTTCCCGCCTCAGAGGAAATCCGGCGGGCAACGCTCTCCAGTGAGTCGCCTGTAAAGATTCTTCTGTCACGCTCATTAACCAGCACTTCAAGGGACGCAGTGTTTGCCGAAATCGCCGATTCAACAATAAGATTCTCAAGAACCCTGCGGTAGGAGTCGCTGCCGGACTCTGCAAGCTCACGAAGCTCCGCACGCGCGCTTTCAAATGAGTGCCGAACCAGCTGTTCCCGGGCCTGGACTTTTTCGCGGCGGGCCTTTATGCGCGCCTCGGCGAGAATGCGCTGAGACTCTCGCCGCGCATCCTGCTCCCCGCGGGTAACCGCGGCGCCTTTCTCCGCTTCGGCACTCTGTCTGGCCTCCTGCAGACGTGACTCAACTTTCTGCCGGGCATCTGACAGAATATCTTCTGCCTGCTTTTCTGCGCGACGGTTTATTTCATCAATAATTTTCTGGACACCATTATCGGACATACAGGAATCCTTTTTGCATTTATGGTTTTCTCGCGGGTCCGGAATCCATGACCCGTACACGGATAACTTACAGCAGCATCGGCTTATCGTATATAAGCCGTGCGCCGGGGTGTTCCCCCAGGCTGTCTATCACATTCGGATATCCGGATCTCCTGACCGAGCGTACCGCACTTTTTTCGGCAGACAACCTGCCGCTTTATTACATCAGACCGGAGCCGACCATAGTTAAAATAGCGATCAGCAGCGCGAATACGGCAAAGGTCTCTGACATGACAGAAAGCACCATGTTCTGTCCAAGCGTTGCAGGATTTTTTGCCACAGAGCCCATCGCCGCTCCGGCGGTCAGGCCCTGTCCGATTGCAGTCAGACCGCCGAGTGCGGACGCAAGCCCGGCGCCAAGTCCGACAAGGCCCAGCTCCATTGAAATCGGCTTTACCTCACCCCCGAGAAGGCCGACTCCCATGAGTATGAGTACAGCGGTAACAAAGCCGTAAATGCCCTGTGTCTGGGGAAACGCCTGTAAAATAAGAACCGGGCCGAATTTCTTTGTGTCTTCCGCGATAACTCCTGCGCCGGCGGCTCCGGCGATACCAACGCCGATTCCCGAACCGATAGCGGAAACGCCCATTGCAAGGCCGGCACCAAGTGCGGCAAGTCCCAGACCAAGTGTAATTTCCATGCTCTATACCTCCTTTTTTCAGTGAAGCAAACTATTTGAATGGATAAAAAAAGGTTTCTGTTTAGTTTTTTAGTTTAGTTTACCTGGACACCCCCGCATGCACATAACGGAAACGTATCACTTTGGCTGTGTTATTTCACGCTTTATCGCAAACGGGGTGAATTCATCTCCGCCCCCGCTGTAAAACTTTCCAAAAAACTCAACAAAATGAAGGCGAATGCCGTGGGCAAACGCGCCCATAACATTGAGCAGAAAGCTGAAAACATGTCCTGCCGCAAGGATAATGATCGCGATGAGCCAGCCGATATAATCAATTCCCCAGACCATCTGTGCCAGAGCGTTTATGGCCACCGCGAGGCCGAAGCTCACCAGTCCGAGTGCCATCAGCCGGGCGTATGAAAGGGAGTCCCCCAACAGGCCGGTTACACCGAACAGCGCCATTCCTTTTTCGCTGTATACCAGAAAAAGCAGGGAGATACCGGCAAACACAACAGCAACCCCGGAAAGGTTCACGTAATACAGCACCAGGGCAATTTCAAGGAAAAATATCCACACATTCTTGAGCGCTTCTGAAATCTCATTATTTCTCAAATCCTTAATAATGCCGACCACGATACCGATATTTAAATGGACAAGCCCGACCGCTATGGCAAAAACAAGAAACGACGCCACATCGACCATAGGATTAATGACCACCAGTGAATTGAGAAAATCCATACCAAGATACGTGGTTGCAAGATTTCCGAACCAGCCGCCGGTTGCCGCGCCGCACAAAATGGTAGCGCCACCTCCCAGAGCAAGCATCAGTCCGGCACTGCGGTACAGCGGATAATATCTGCCGCCGCCGCGAAGAATGAACACGCCAAGCAATAAAGTCATCAGTCCGTACATGGCATCGGTTATCATGAGGCCGAAAAAGAAAAGAAACGATGGAAAGATAAGTACTGTAGGGTCAAGCTCGTTGTACCTCGGCGGTGCATAGAGCTTTACAAGCAGCTCAAAATGCTTGATAATTCCAGGATTTCTCAGCGAAACCGGGAGCTTTTCTGCCGGCTGGTCCGGCTGGCTTATGTGCGAGAAGGCCAGCCCGTTGCTTTCCGACACCACATCATCGGCAATCTGCCGGGCTTTGCGCTCAGGAACCCAGCCCTCGATGGCGGTAACGGATTCCGTCTTTGCAAACTGCCCGAAGGCTTCCGCTCGATCCCTTTCAATGTAGAGCAGCTCCCGCAGGGCTTTCAGGCGCGATCGCCACGTGCCGGCAACCGATGCAATCTCCTGCCGAGCCTGCTCCCGTATTGTTTCTGTTTCCCGAAGGCGATCCTCTATCGTGCGGATTGCTTCCGCCGGGGTACCCTGAAAGTCTCCGGGGGTTATACGCTCCACATCCCACTTGCGCAGCAGCCCGGCAACCTCGTCCGCATGCTCTGAAAGGCACACGGTGAGAATACAGGCTTCCTCTTCCGAGATATCTGTCTGTGCCACAAATGAAAGGCCGCCCGTTGCAGTATCGATTTCATTGCTCAGGCCGCTCAAATCCCTTTTTGCCGTTATCCCAAGCAGTGCCGAAGCAAACAGGCCCTCCTGCAAAGAAGAAAGCGGTACCTGCAGTGACTGTATGCGCGCAAGCGAGGCTTTGAGCGTTGTCAGCTCCTCTGACTCGGCATCGGTTTTTTCAAGCCGGTCAAGGGGGGCGGCAACCGCGTCATCAACGCTTTCGGCGGCAGCGGACACTTCTTTGAGCAGGGTTTCTCCGGAAAGCTCTTCAACGGGAATCACCGTGCGGGGGGACGGGGCAAAGAGGGTTTTAAAAAACCCTTCCTCCTCTTCGGGCGCTACAGATGAAAAGATATCAAGCAGCCGATTTACCGACATAAGCTGCATGGTTACATTGCGCACGTCTGCAGAGGCGGGATGTGCCTCAAGAAGCGACGCCCAATCCTCCTGGCTCAGCGTTTCTTTGTAATCGGTGAGCTGTACTGCACCCAGCGTGTGAAGGCGCTCAACCAGACGGGTTTTTTCACTGTCATGCACCAGAATGCGGATGCGCTTCATCGGCTCAGGGAAAAACATTATGCCTCTCCTGTAATGCGGGAAACGATAATGCGAGCAGCCTTATCGACGCGCTGGCTGCCTTTTTTTGTTGTTTCCTCTGCTTCCTGGGAGCCGTTCCGGATAATTTTTTCAGCTTCCTGTTCCGCCTCCCTGCGGGCCTGATCTATCATGTCCGAAGCCTGTTTCCTGCCCTCATCCCGAGCCTGATCAATGATAGTCTGGGCCTCCTGCTGTGACTGGGAAACCTTTGCTTCTGCTTCTTTTTGAGCACTTTCGAGGCGCTCTTTGGCCTGCTGTTCGGCACTTTTGATTTTTTGCAGGGAGTCGATCATGAACATGGTCCTCCAGTGATTCGATACGCTGATGTTCCCGTATAGAAAACCTAAATTACAAGAAAACCGTAAAATTAGCAAGGAATTTTCCCCCGGGGCCGGTTTTTTTATCAGGCTCCGTCCGGGGAGGCTGCGTCCGCTGTCAGCCGAGATTTACCGATGCCCGACCGCGGGATTTTATGGTTGCTATGATTTTTTTCGCTTCGGGGAAATCAGGCTTTATGCGAAGGACTTTCTTAAATGTTTCAAGCGCCTCTTTGTTCATGCCGGCATTGGCATAGCCAACCCCCAGTATAAACAGGGCGTTCAAATGATACGGGTGGCCGGTGGTGGCCTTTTTGAGCGCGCTGATGCCCCGCTTTGTTTTACCGGTGGTAATGCATGCCCGGCCGAGCGTGCTCAGCACATCCATACGATGAGGATTTCTGGCATGAGCGGTTTGTGCGGCGGCAAGCGCCCTGCGGTTTGCACCGCGTTTTTCCATGCTCATGGCAATAAGAAAATACCGGTCACAAACCAGGTTGTTCACATTAAAGCGGGCAAGCGCAATCCCCGCTGCAGCAATAAGCACGCACAGCAGCGCCGCGGCGGCGCCCGGCACCCGGAGCGTGCGGTATCCACTGCCTGTATCAGCCTCTCGATCGCCGCATATAAGCACCAGCACCCCCAGATATACAAAAAGAAGCAGTGGCGGCTGGGAGCGCTGAAGCGGAAAGCTGAAAAAGGCCGTTACCATAAAGGAAACAATGCCGGCTGAAAATCCGGCTGTCAGTATTCGGAGGGCAAAAGGTCGAGCGCTCATGCTATGACGGAAACCGATGATAAGCCCTGACAGCGACACCATAATAAAAAGCGCCATCCCGGGCAGCCCCAGCTCCGCGCCGCTTTGAAGATAGTCATTGTGCGCCCGCCGTATCTGTTTCTTTTTATCAAAGGCCCGGTCAATGTGCGACCTGCAGGTATAAGCGGGATACATCACAGAAAAGTGCCCCGGGCCGAACCCCTGAAGCGGCTTATCCTGAATCATGGCAATACTGTTTTTCCACACTGTCTGCCGATACAGTGCGCTGCCGCCCATAGAGCCGGCCAGGCGGGAAAAAGACACACCGGCGAGGGTCACCGCACAAACAATCGTCACAGCTGCAAACGCACCGATAGAGGCAATCCTTTTTCTGTTGCCGGCGCTTCGTGCAGACAAAAGCAGCAACACTGCCCAGCACAATGCCGCCGCAGCTGCAAGCCATGCCGCCCGGCACCCGGTGTAGAACAAAAACACCAGACAGAGCGCAGCCGTTGCCCCGGTAAGCACTTTCCATATTGCCCGGCGCGCATAAAACATCGCGGCACAGACAATCGGCAGCACCATCACAACATACTGCGATGCCATGTTTGCATTTGCAAACACCGCCGCCGGCGCGCTGCGCATGGGCACCCACGCAACACCGGCCCACTGCTGAAGCATTCCCAGCACAGCGGTGGCTGCTGCTGCAGCACACACAGACACAAGGATTTTTTCAACCCATTTTATGGAAAGGGCAGATGTCAGAACAAAAAATACCGCCGCGCAGGCACACCAGTGCACAGCAGCATAAAAAGCGTCATAGGTGCAATGCGCCCACAGCACCCCGGCACATGCCCAGACCGCAAACAAGGCGGATATGATGCCGAGGGGGTGCGCTGTCACCTTCGCTGAACCTCTGGCACATAAGGCAGCCGCCCACAGCAGCACCAGAACCGGAACGCAGGTTTGAATAAACACCCGCTGCGGAAGGTCGGCAAAATTGCTTATGCCCTGCATGAACACCAGCGGACCGGCAGCAACCATAAAACACAGCAGCCATCCTGCAGCAGATTCAAGCCGCCCGGCCCATAGCTCGCGGTACAGGCCGAGCGTACGGTATACCTGAGACGGTGGCACACCAAGCTCGCCGGCGATTACCGGCACCGGTTTGTCCGGATATGATTTTTTTATTATCCGTACCTGTTTGTTTGAAAGTTCCATTAAACCGGATTATACACATTTATTTATTGGGATTAAAATAAAAAAGCCGGCAATAGTATTATTGCCGGCTTTTTTAATAATTAAAAAACAGTCACATGAGTTAGCGGCCCAGCAACGGCACCCACATGAGAACCATACACTCCTCGGCACAGCCTGAACCGCCGCACCCGTTTGAGGTTATGGTTATCCGTGCAGCATACATGCCCGGCTTCAGATCGGTTCTATCAACGGCAACGGCTATCTCCTGGCCGCTTTCTCCTTCCTGCAGGGTGCCGCTTTGCGGCTGCAGGCTGATCCAGTCCTGTGCTTTGCGTATAAACAGCCTGCCGGGGATATTGTACTCTACCTCTGCCTGCCAGGCAAGATCCCCGCTGCCGCTGTTTGTAATGGTGAGCTGTTTCTCAGAGTCTTTGCGGGAGAAGAAAATCCGCTCCTGGTCAAGGCCGAGCACTGCAGAAGTATTTTCATCGGCCTGAGAGGACACTTCCATGGTGATTGCAAGGGTCTGCAGATCTTCATATTCAGGATCATCAAGAACGAAATCAACATCTGCAGAGTAAAGCCCCTCCGCCAGACCGGCCCTGCTCACGCTAATGGCAAAAAATTTCTCCGAAAGCGGATCAATGCTTACGGAAGCATTGTCAACCGAGAGCCATGGTGCGGCTTCCTCCGAAACAACCACATTCCAGGTGCCCGCTGTATCCCCTGTATTAGCAAGGACAACCGTCTTTTCATCCGATTCGGAACCGAAATCAAGAGCGCTTATACCGGTACCGTTATCAGTGCGCACTTCGATTGCAGGCGCCGCCGGTATGACGTCCACCCCCATCCGCACAGTCATTTGTGCTGCGCCGCCATTTGAAGAAATGGGAATAATCGCTTCGTAAACTCCGGGAATAAGTGCTGTGCGATCTACGGTTACCGTCACAACCCCGTCACCGGAACCAGAAAGCGGCGCTATTGAGGCAATCCATCCGCTGCCGTCCATATACTGAACGTTGCCGACAGCCCAGGTAAGCGTTCCGCCGCCACTGTTGGTGATTGAGAATAACTTTTGCGTCTCCTCGGGATAGACTCTGACAAAACCGGTAACAGCTATTTCTGGAGCGGTTTGTGCGGGAGCTCCCCCACCGCCGCCTGACGGGGTTTCATTTATGATTTCTTCCTCTTCTTCCTCCTCCTCTTCTTCACCGGCAAGGGCGCCGGCGGCAAATACGGTTCCCTGTAAATCGGAGAGTTTGGGGGTCGTATTCCGGTTAATCGAAAAAGTTAAGCAGCCTTCGGGAGTTACAAACGAATTGCTTACTTCCTCCCAGATGTTTCCGTTAAGCCACATTGCCATGTCTACACTGCCGCAACAGGTAACGGTTACAGCGCCAACACCGCTTGACGGATTAAAAAGATCAAAATAATGTCCGCCGGAAAATCCCGGGTAGGGGTCAGGAAAATTTGTATATGAAGCGAAAGTCAGGCTCCCTCCGGTAACGGTTATACTGCCGGTACCCGACAGGATAACAGCCGCCGTGTTATCAACAGTCAAGACTGCTCCCTGAAATTCCGACTCAAGGTACGGATCAAAGCAAACGGCTCCGGCAACCGCTGCACCGGTGCCCTCGGCAACAGCTTCGGTTGGTGTTGCTCCGGACGGATTAGATCCGATACAGGAATAAACAGGTTGAGAAGCATCAACCGAAGAAGGCCCATCATCAGCACCCCACCAGTTGTTTCGTGCATTTACCTGATTAGTGTGCGCTACTATCCCCATCACATCTATAATCTCACAGGGTGTTTCGCTTTCAGCGTTGGAGACAACAAAATTGTTGAAGTTTATGTTCGCACCTGTCACAGTTGCCGCTACTACAATTCCGTTTACAAAATTCGGCACAGGGCACATATCTCCGCTGAAGTCTATAGTAAAACCCATGATGGTTGCATTGTCCTCATAAATTGATATGGCCGTGTCACCGAGAGTCGCATTATCTATTACCGGCAACAGTCCATCTTCATCGCTTTGCCCGATAATCCGGACGCCTTTCTTGGTGATGCTGAAAGCAGCATATCCATCATCATCTTCTTCATGATATTCTTTGGGGTATACATATACCGTTCCGAAATCCGCGACGGCATCTATTGCCTGCTGGATGGTGTCATATTCATCAGGAACGGTTACCTCAGGCAGGCCTGAACAAATTGCAGCACCCGAACAGGCCGTATCTTCACAGCATGGATCGTCGGGCCCGGTCGCATTACATTCATGCTGACAGCCGAGCACAGGGTCGCAGAAATCGTTAGTACATGGATTGCCATCATCGCATTCTATCGACTCATAAATACATTGTCCGTCCTGACAAGAATCTATCGTACATATATTTCCGTCATCACACTCAGCATCCGTGCTGCACCCGCAATCAGAATCTTC
The DNA here is from genome assembly GCA_964621615.1 of uncultured Thermodesulfobacteriota bacterium. Taxonomy (GTDB): domain Bacteria; phylum Desulfobacterota; class WTBG01; order CAIYCZ01; family CAIRTM01; genus CAZUMW01. Next base: position 207,346 of record CAZUMW010000002.1, on the reverse strand, counting down.
GTCGTCGGTATGTCCGTCACAATCATTATCTATACCGTCGTCACATATTTCGGCTGCCCCGGGATTCACTGCCGCATTGTTGTCATCACAATCTGCCATTTCACAGGTTCCGCAATATGTCGAAACCGCATAGCCGTCGCGGTCTTTATCCTCACAGCAGCTCGATTCACTCTTCAGGGCTTCGTCTGTATAATAAGGACAAAAGGCAACCCCGCCGGTATAAAAAATGTTATCTCCCGCTCCGGTTTTTCCGGTAGTAAACACACCGGGCTTTTCGGCATCCTCAAGATAGCCACCACCCCAGAACTGGGTACCTGAAGGTCCGTCTGCGGCCCCCCACCAGTTGAGGGTTGCGTTCAAAGCGCTTCCGGTTTCCCGGTCGTAGCAGTACCGGCCGATGCCGTGACCGCCGTCATCAACACACAATCGTCTTTCAGTGCAGGTGTTTTCTTCACATATGCAACAGTCGGTACATTCTGTTGTGGAACACTGCTCAGCATTGCTTGGACAAACATATGAGCTGCAGCGTATCCATTTTGTTCCATTATCTATACATCCGGGGGAATCGCCGGGATTAGCCCCCCCGCCGTTCCAGTAGCCATGGTGCTTGTCATTACCCTCGATGAGGTTATTGTTTATTACCGTGCCTGCGTCAGTTTCACCATAAAATCCTATACCTTTATGATTGGCACTGATACTGTTGCCTACTATTGAAATGCGCTTTGACCAGCCGGGGTGCGCTGAGCAGTCCTGTGCACGCTCGTCACTGCTGAAAACAAATATGCCGTACCCGGTGTCCGGGGCATTAGTCGGTGTCATACCCGCAACGGCATTGCTCAAAACCGAAACATCCGTCGAGTTATCAATAAATATACCGATATCGGCCCCTGGCCCCTGAATGGTTAAGTCTGCGAGGGTTATGTCAGCCGCCCCGGTCACATTGATAAAGGTTGAGTACTGGCCGCCCATGATATCGACAGGGTTTCTGTTGATAATCGGCTGTACATCGGGATCATATGCCTCTAAAGCGAGGCGACCGACCGACCAGGTTTCCGTTATTGCAAACCCGCTGAAAGATTCCCCCGGCGACCCGACCAGTGTTACCGTCGCCTCTTCCGAGAGACTGTCGATCGCGACTTGGACATTGCCGTTTCCATATGTATTGTCCAGTGTCGCATCTGCAGGAACTGAAGAAAAACAGTCTACCAGACTTTCCTCATCCGTTATAGCATTAGGACACACATACACGTGCTGTGCAGCATTTACCGACAATATGCTGCTTATAAAAATCACCCCTGTCAGAACCGCAACACGTGCCGAATTCAAAAATTTCTTATCCATATTCAATTCTACCTCCCCCATAAAGTGCTTAATATTGAAAATTCAAAAAATTAATGACGCCTCGCCTGTTGTAAAAAAACGATTTGTTTTGCGGAGTAATATTAATTATTAATTGAACTTTTTAACCAAACGATCAAAGAAAAATTTTTCGCCAACTATCTCTATCTAATTATCACGCGCAACTGTTGCGGGCATTATGTGATGAGAATCAAATTTCACCGCAATGCCTCTTTGATCACTTCTCACCACTGTTCCGGTAACTTTTAAGCAACTTTCATGCCCTGTCAACCGCTGCATGGTCTGGTTTTTCAATATAATTTCAATGGTTATCTCTTTTCCCTCTTCAAACGGCTCAGGGGTGGCAAAATAAGCTCCCCCTGCACTTATGTCCCGTGTGTGCAGGTTCAGGATATTACCGTTGTGCCTATCGCTTATTGTTGCCGGAAAATGTACGGCAAAACGCTCGAATTTTCTTTTATTTACTCCCGCCATACCATTCATATGCACCAATACTCCGTAAAATCGGGTTTTTTTGCCTGTTATGTAAATTTTATAGCACAGTTAGCGTTAAAAAAACAATCGGAGAACAGTATGGTTTTTTTCGTATAACGCACATCGTAAAAAATGCTATACATACGAAAAAAGTATGAGACGCAAACCTCCTTTACTCAACAAGAAACAAGACAAACAAATACACCACATAAAAAATTTATTTAACTATTTAATTTTTTACTCACTAAAAGAATAAATTTATGATTCTAACCTTCAAAACAGTTTTATTAAAAAACAAATCATATAAAAACGACTAATTTGATATAAATTTTACACACCATCCATTCTATAATTATACGTGAACAAACGCACAAACGGGAGATAAAACATGCGGTTCTTGTTTGTTTTTTTGATTTTTTTAACGATCAGAGATTTTTAGCTGCCCAGAGAATGGCTTGCAGACGGGAATTTACATTGATTTTTTTGTACAGGTTGTACAGATGGGTTTTGACAGTATGCGGGCTGACATACAGCTTATCGGCTATTTCCTCATTGGAAAGCCCCATGGCAAGCAAAGACAAAATCTCCACTTCGCGATGAGTAAGCGCTGTTTTTTCTTTTTCAGCGCTGTGTGTCTGCCTGTTTGAGCCATGAAGGATAAAGTCGGTCATACCCTTTCGGCTGAACCATAGCTCATCGTTAAACACCGCCCGGAGACCTTTGACAAAAAGCTCAGTTGATATGTCTTCATGAAAAATACCATGCACACCGTTAGCCATACACTCCTCTTCAAGCTCCAGCTGTGAGCTCACATTAAAAAGGCATACGCGATACGATGAAGACAGATCGTGTTCACGGAGCGCTGAAAGATAGTCGGTTAGCTCTTCACGTGTTTTCCCCAGACAGTCAACTAACACAAGCTCTTCTTTTGTGCTGTCCGGCGGCGTGCGCTCTTCAGGGGTAAGCTGCGTCACATCAGCTATACAGGTGCACCGCGCACCGATTTTTGCAGTAATTAAGTCGGCAAGGGCTTCGCAGCTCAAATAATGACTGCCTACAAGGTGGACCCTGAACGGGCTTCGCCGGCTACGGCTGTTTTTTCTGCTCTGTGCGGTCATACAAAAAAGCTCTCCGGGGAATCAAAATCGGCTAATCGGTTGATCAGTATACTATAAAAACAATTCAAATTCTATATGATTTTATGTGTTTTTTTTTGCCGGACCTCCTGTATGCCTGTAAGAGCGTCAAGCAGGCGCTGTGCGCGTGCATCCCTTTGGACTGTGCACATGCGGTTTTTTTTCTGATTTATCTCTACCGGCAAATATGATAGTGTTTTTAAAAAGTTCATACGCAAAAAAAGGTGATGCATGAATTATGATCTTGCCGTGATCGGTGCCGGACCTGCAGGTCTGATGGCTGCAAAACGGGCCGCCGAAGAGGGGCTCAATGTCGTGCTCATCGAAAAATTCGATGACATTTCAACCGTTCGCCGCGCCTGCTGCCAGCAGTTTGTCATGGATGAAAATTATGAACGGGAAAACATCGAGGTCACCGGCACAAAAATCATTTTCCCCCGCAACGGATTTTCTGTTGATTACGATGGGCCCCGATCGGCAATTACCGAAACACGGTTTGTATCCCCCGGCGGGCGGGCGGTACGGTTTCGCTATCCCGACGGGCGCCCGGTCGCCGTTAAATTCGACAAGGGCTATCTTCTGCAGCATCTGCTTGATGAGTGTCGAGCACAGGGTGTTCACTACCGCAATAACACGCTTGCCTATATGGTTAAAGATACCGGCTCTGAGGTAGAAATACATGTGACTGCGGAGCGGAAGCGCTCGATAATTACCGCAGCAAAAGCGATTGCCGCCGATGGGGTTAACTCGCGCGCCGCCGAAAGCCTCGGGCTGAACCGGCAGCGGAAGCATTTTGCCACAGCCCTGTGTATTATTTACAGCATCGAAGGGGTTGAAGGGCACGACCCCGCCGTCATGACCTGGCACATGGGACAGGCATACGGCTCATATGCCCCGGTCATCCTTGACCCATCTCTGCACGGCTCCGGGGTTGCCGACCTTGTCGTCATGGGAAGCGCTCATCAGCGGCCGGAAAACATTTTCACGTACTTCACGACCAAAAGCCCGTGCGCCCGCCTTTTTAAGAATGCCCGTGTCCTGAAAAGAACGGGCTGCACCGTAAAAGCTTACAGCGCTCTGCCCGCCCCCTATGCCGGCAACGTGCTGCTGGCCGGCGATGCAGCAGCCTATATAGAGGTTGAGGTGCAGGGGGCACTGATGTGCGGCTATCACGGTGCGGCCGCGGTGCTCAGCGAACTGAGCGGCAGCAGCGGGTTTGAACAATACGGGCAGTGGTGGCGCGACACATTCGAGTTCAACAGCGAAGACGCCCTAAGAGTTGCTCAGGGCTATGCGCTTGTGCCTGCCTACAGCGACGATGAAATAGATTATCTGTTTTCACTTATTGAAAGCAGCACGCTTGACGGCGCATACGGCCAATACAAAGCGCCGCGGCTTCTGTGGGAAGCCATTAATTCACACGCGGACACAATTTCCCGTGAGCGCCCGGACCTGTATGAAAAAATTAACAGCAACAGCCTCCTGACTTTTGAAAACACATTTCAGCAAACGCGAAACGATTAAAGGAGAACGCATGGAACTGAATGTATACACTTTTGGAAGCGCGCTCATGGATATTCAGATGCACGTGCGCGATTCGCTTTTCGACGAGCTGGGAATCGAAAAAGGCAACATGTATCTCACCAACCGCCACCGGCAGGAGGATATACTTAAAAAGCTTACCCAGTCCGATACGCTCACACTCGACGCCATTCAGCAAAAGCTGCACACCGCCGCCGGCGGCAGCGCGGCAAACACTGCATTCGGCGTCTGTCAGCTCGGCGGCTCTGCCGGCCTGTGCGGCATAGTGGGCGAAGACGGCTTCGGCGACCTTTACATACAGCATATGCGCGAAAGCAAAGTGCAATTCAATGAAAAGCGCCAAAGCGGTATGACCGGCACCTGCCTGGTGCTTATTTCCGATGATGCCCAGAGAACCATGCTCACGCATCTTGGCGTTGCCAGCGAAATTGACTATGCCCACGTAAATGAGCAGCATCTGAAGCAGAGCCGGTATATGTATATTGAGGGATATCTTTTCGACAGCGAGCGAGCCACAAACACTGTGCTCGAGGCCATTGAAACCGCCAGAAAAAACAAAATTCAGATAGCCCTGACCGCTTCGGATGCATTTTGTATTGAGCGGCACAAGGAGCTTTTTCTGAAGCTCCTTGCCCATGACATCGATATCCTCTTTGCCAATGCGCAGGAGGCGCAGGCGCTTACCGATACCGAAACAACGCAGGAGGCCGTTTCCGCGCTTGCCGGCATGTGCGGCAATGTTGCCGTGACCGAGGGCGAACACGGCTCGCTTCTTCATTTCGGCGGCAGCGAGATCCGCGTAAAGCCGCACCTTATATCTGCAATCGACACAACCGGCGCCGGAGACTCCTACGCCGCCGGGCTGCTGTTCGGGCTTGCAAACAACTACACTCTGGAACAAAGCGGTAACATTGCCAGCTTTTTTTCCGCCAGGGTCGTCTCTCAAATCGGCCCCCGGTATACCGGAAACATCAGCTCGGAGCTGATGAGCCTTGAGCTGGGATAGCTAAGGATTCAACACGGGGCAATTGAGCTCAGCTGCAGCAGGCTGCTGTTAAACATTCTGGGCCGGAGCCACAATTTATTATGGGGGAAGCGCAATGAATGAACACATTTTCAGAGAATATGATATCCGCGGCGTGGTTAAGGATGATTTGACCGAGGATGTCGTCATCACCCTTGGACGGGCCATAGGAACCTATCTTATCCGCCGGGATGTCAGTGAAATGGCGCTCGGGCGCGACTGCCGCCTTTCTTCGGAAGGCCTTAGAGACGCTTTGATTTCAGGGCTTATTGAAACAGGCATGAACGTGACTGATATCGGCACATGCCACACCCCCCTTCTCTATTTTTCTCTTTTTCACCTGGACAAAAACGGCGGCGTTATGATTACCGGCAGCCACAATCCGGCCGAGTTTAACGGGTTCAAGGTATGCTGCGGGAAAACAACGATTCACGGCAGCGAAATTCTGAAGCTCAAAGAGCTCATTGATAAAGGAGACTTTGAACAGGGTTCGGGCAGCGTGACCACCGCAGATATTCTGCCTGATTACATTAGCATGATCGTGAAAAACATCACCCTGCAGCGGCCGGTCACCGTGGTTGTTGATGCCGGAAACGGCACTGGAGGCCAGGCTGCCGTGCCGATACTTGAGCAGTTGGGATGCACCGTTATCCCCCTTTATTGCGATATGGACGGCCGATTCCCTAACCACCACCCCGACCCCACCGTTCCCGGAAATCTTGAAGACCTGATCGAGACGGTGCGCTCCAAAGGTGCTGATGTGGGCATCGGCTACGACGGGGATGCCGACCGCATCGGTGCAGTCGACGAAAAGGGTTCGATTATCTGGGGAGATCATTTGATGATCATTTTTGCCCGGGCCATTCTCGAAGAGCATCCCGGAGCGACATTTATTTCAGAGGTAAAGGGGTCGCAGAATTTCTACAATGACATCGAGCAGCACGGCGGCAAAGCCATAATGTGGCGCACCGGCCACTCGCTCATAAAGGCCAAGCTCAAAGAGGAAAGCGCCATGCTCGCGGGGGAAATGAGCGGTCATATGTTTTTTTCTCACCGGTATTACGGATTCGACGATGCGGTGTATGCCTCCTGCCGACTTGTTGAAATCCTGTCCAAAACACAGAGCCCCATGAGCTCGCTGCTTGCCGATGTGCCGGAAACATTCACTACACCGGAAATACGCGTCGATTGTCCCGATGACCTGAAGTTCGGCGTTATCGAAAAAGTAAAACAGGCTTTTCAGGACAAATATAAAATTATCGATATTGACGGCGCCCGGATTATCATGCCGGGAGGGTGGGGGCTGGTGCGGGCGTCAAACACCCAGCCGGTGCTCGTGCTGCGGTTTGAAGCCGACACCGGACAGCGTCTCGAAGAAATACAAACAGAAGTCGAGTCCGTGGTAAACAGCCTTTTGTAGACCACGTAACGGCTCTTCATAACCGGAGGCCCGGCGCGCTATGAAAATAAGTGACCTTATTATCGATATCCGTCATCTTGGAGTGTATGTCGAGGATATGGATACTGCAGTAAAGCTGTATAAAAAAATATATGATATAGATGATACCGACATTCGCTATTTTCCGCCCCTTGAGGAAAAAAACCCGGAAAGCCGGTTTGCTTTTCTGCCGGTCGGCAATATGGAGTTTGAGCTGATTCAGCCGATATCGGAGCGCTTCAAAAAAATAGTCGGTAATCCGCCGGCAGGGTTCAACCACGTCGCCTACACGGTTACCGATATCGACACAGCGGTTTCGCTGATGCAGCAAAAAGGGATCCGGCTCGGTCATGTAACCCGAAACGGCATACTTGATATGACCCGTAGCCGGGTCGCCTACTTTGACCCCGAAGACACGGGCGGGCTGCTGATCGAGTTTGTCGAACCGCGCACACAGCCCCCGGAGGCCGGATAGCGGGGTCTGATAATGAGAGAGGGCCCGGCGTCTGCTGAAAAGAAAAAGCCCGGCGCATCCCGGCCGCATCCGTATTTCCGGACGAGGTCCTCAACCGGCCCCGCATCGAGGGCGCGCATCGGGCAGGCCTCGACGCACACAGGCTTTTGACCATTTTCAAGCCGTTCGACACACAGCGTGCATTTTTGCATCTTGGCATCCGGCTCGCTGCCGAACTGCGGAATATCATAGGGGCAGGCATCGCTGCAGAACCTGCCGCATGAATCCTTCCCCAGGCACGCTGATCGGTCAACCAGAACAACGCCGTCCTGTTCCCGCTTATATATCGCATCTGCGGGGCATGCTTCGGCACAGGGCGGGTCGGCGCAATGCAGGCACGAAATGGACATATAGGAAAGCTGCAGAACCGGATATATCCCCGACTCATGCGCAACAACCCTCCGCCAGATTACCGACGTGTCGGAAACATCATGCCAGTCGCGGCAGGCAACCGTACAGGCATAGCACCCCGTACACCGCTGCTGATCGAAATAAAATCCTATCTGCATGTGCTGCCTTTCGACGATATAAAATTTTTCTGATAATGCCCCTCTGCTTCACCCGGTTTCTTTTTCCACCTGCACAAGGCAGGTGTTGCTGCAGAAGGAACCCGCGGGCGAGTGTGCATCTTTTAACAGCACGTTGGCACAGCCGCCCCGGTCAACACCCCTTTTGTCGGGAGAAAACCAGGCGCCCTGCCCCATGCTCACCACCCCGGGCATAATTCGCTGTGTGACCTTGGCGCTGATGCTGACGGTTCCCCGGTCATTGAACACGCTTACCCGGTCGCCGTCTGCAATGTTTCTTGCCTGTGCATCTTCTGTGTTAATCCATATTTTATGCGGCTCGAGCTCCCTGAGCCAGTCGATATTGTCCATGTTGGAGTGAATGCGCCGCTTTGAGTGTGTGGTTATGAGCTGCAGCGGGTATTTTTGTGCAAGCGGGTCCGCAGGCCCCTCCCACGGCGGGATATAGGTCGGCAGCGGAGGCAGCTCGGGGTCGTTTTTTTCGGCAATTGATTGTGAGTAAATTTCTATTTTTCCAGACGGCGTGGGAAACGGGTGCTCTTCCGGATCCTCTCGCTGCTTCTCAAAAGCGATAGACGGGCCGGACACAGGTATTTTATGAACCCCTTCTTTTTTAAATGTCTCATAGTCGGGAAGCGGCTTTGAGTCGGTCATATCCTGAGCGGCCTCCCAGAAATTCTTAAGCCACTCCTCTTCGGTAAAATCGCTGTAGTGCTCTATGTCAAGCTTTTTTGCCAACCCCATGCAGATCTCAAGATCGGATTTGGTCTCCCGAAGCGGCTCAACCGCCTTTTTCATATAAATGCAGTATGGGCCGCCCTGCCAGGGCCGTATGATATCGTTTCGCTCAAACTGGGTGTTTACCGGCAGCACAATGTCGGCATAGCGTGCCGTCGGTGTCATGAACTGTTCGTGGATGACGATCGAATCAAGCTTCGATAGCGCCTGCACCGCTTTGTTGGTGTTCATGAACTGATTGACCGGGTTCCCGTTGGTGATATATGCCATGGATATGTCTGCGGGGTAGCCGCCCCGTGTTCCCTTGAGAATGGCGTCCCATATTCTGGTGATATGGATGGCGGGTCGCTGGCGGGCGCCTTCCGGCAGGTTGCCGGTCATGCGCCGGTTGATAAGCCCGGTGCCTGCCTCGGGACGGAGCCCGACCGCGGGGAGTCCGAAGCCGGCAGGGTCGCCCCCGTAGATCCCGACATTGCCGGTCATGGCCGCCAGCGTGGCGGCGGCACGATGAAACTGCTCTCCGAATGCGCTTCGGCCCGGAGCCCCGAGGGTCAGCAGCTTTGCAGGCTTAACCGTTGCATACTGCCGGGCAAGCTCGTCAATGGTCCCGGCGGGAACGCCGGTAATGCCGGCGGCCCATTCGGGTGTCTTGGGCTGTCCGTCAGCAGCGCCGAGGACATATTCCTGAAACCGGTCAAATCCAACCGTGCAGGCATCGAGAAAATCCCGGTCATAAAGCTTCCGTTTAATCATTACATATGCCATAGCCAGAAGCATGGCCGTGTCTGTCCCCGGCCGGATCGGAACCCACTGTGAGGCAAATGCGGCTGCAGAATCGGTAAACCGGGGGTCAACCGCCACAATTTTTGTTCCCTTTTCCCGTGCCCGGGCAAGATACAAAGAGGTGTTTGTTTTCTGAACCGTTTCCGCGGGATTCCATCCCCACATAATAATGAGCCGGGCGTTTTCTATGTCATCGGGGGTGTGTCCCGCCACAACCGTGCCGTAGGTTTTCTCAGAAGAAAAAAGGCTGCCCCAGAACGAGGCCGAGCCCCATATCGGTGTAAAGCCCCCGAACATGCTGAGCAGCCTGAACACAGCAAGCTGATTGTGCAGAAACGTGCCGGTGTTGCCTGAATAGGCGATATACATTATGGATTCGGGGCCGTGCTTTTTTTTTGCTGCAATAAGGCGGCTCGCTGTCTCGCCGAGCGCATCGTCCCAGGATATGGGCTCGAATCTTCCTTCACCCCGCTCTCCGCGGCGGATCAGCGGCCTGGTGAGCCGGTCCGGTGAATACAGGCGCCGCCGATAGGCGCGACCGCGGGCACAGGCGCGAAGCTGAGGCTCCGAGCCGGTATCAGATTCAATGCGCACAACTTTTCCGTCTCTGATATGAGCTTTAAGCACACACCTGCCGCCGCAGTCATGAGGGCAGGATGTGAGAATGGTGTATTCCTGAGGGTTGTTTTTTGAATCCATGGCGCCTGATTTTTTTGTGCAGTCTTTCTTTGTGATTACTGCTGCTTTTTCTCGGTATAATCTATAGAATAATGATCTACCGGCATGGTGGCGTGTCCGGTAACGGTGATGCTCAGACCGTAATGCTGCTCGAGGCGGTACAGCTCGCTGCGCATGGTATTGAGCAGGTGCTGGGCAGCCTCCGGACAAAGCGAAATTTTGATCTCAGCTATCGCGCCCAGCGAGGCTTTGGCATGCAGCTCACGTATTATCGCAAGTGACAGCGCTTCTTTTGAGCGGTATTTTCCGGTTCCGCTGCAATAGGGACACTCAACATGACTGGTATCTATCAGCGGCGAGCGAAGGTGCTCTCTGCACATTTCAAGCAGCCCGAATTTTGATATCTTGCTGAATTCAACATTCGCCTTGTCGCCCTTGAACGCATTCTTGAGCTCTTTTTCAACCTGCTGCCGGTTTTTGGGGTTCCGCATATCAATAAAATCTATAACGATCAGCCCGCCCAAATCGCGCAGCCTCAGCTGGCGGGCTACTTCCCGTGCAGCCTCCACATTTGTGAGAAGAGCCGACTCCTCGGGATCGCGAGCCCTTGTAAACCGGGCGGTGTTTACATCGATTGAAACAAGGGCTTCGGTCGGATCGATTGATATGCTTCCCCCCGATTTCAAAAAAACCCGCCGCTCATACAGCGGAGAAATCTGCGGCTCTATGTTGTAAGTGACAAAAAGAGGCGTCGGCTCCTCATAGAGCTTAACCTTTTTTTGATGCTTGGGCATAATCTGCTTAAAAAACTCACGGGCCTTTCTTTGTACCTCAGCATTATCAATTATAACTTCCGATATATCGGTAGTAAAATAATCGCGGATCGACTGAATAACCATGTTGCTCTCCTGATATATGAGGCGTGGGCCCTGGCACTCCTTGGCGCGCGCTTCAATTGCTTTCAGAAGGCGCAAAAGGTAGTTTGCATCCGACTGCAGCTCTTTTTTTGTTTTGTTGAGGCCGGCGGTACGGATAATAAACCCCATTGACTCCGGCAGCTTCAGCTGACGCCCGATGTCTTTGAGCTTCTGGCGCTCGGAGGAATCCTCTATTTTTTTTGAAATACCGGTTCTGTGATAGCCGGGCATAAGAACAAGATATCTACCGGGAAGGGAGGTATAGGTGGTCAGTGCAGCACCCTTTGTCCCTTTTTCATCCTTTGTAACCTGAACGATAATCTCCTGATTCTTTTTGAGCACCTTGTGGGCAGGAGTCTTGCCGTTTGCATGCGGCTTGGCGGAATAGTAAGCGGGGCGGACCTCTCCAAGCGGAAGAAATCCCGGGCGGTTTCCTCCGTATTCGACAAAGGCCGCATAGAGGCTTTCCTCAACTTTCTGGACAACGCCCTTGTAAATGTTTCCGCGGATTTTTTCCCGGCTTGTGCTCTCAATGGCGAGCTCCTGAAGAAGGCCGTTTTCAATAATAGCAACCCGGCTTTCTTCCGGATGGACTACGTTGATGATCATTTTTTTTGAGGTGTTGGATTTATTCCTTCCTCGTGTAAGCGCGCTGAAAAACATGCTGCCGCATACCACCTTTCTAGTTCTGCGTGTGCGTCAAGCGATAATAGATTAGGGTCACCACAGTAGCGGAATTCGTCACGGGGCAATCGCCGGAACAGGGGCGATACAGTGAAGTTTTTTCTGGCCGATACAGGGCTGGTCGGATAAAAAGAGCTCATGTATTTTCCGGACAGTACAGGGCGGTCCGGTCGTCCTGCCTGTGCAAACAGATCATTTTCTCCAGCATTGAGCGGGGGTCATCCAGGTCGACCTCGACAGGATTAGTGACCCGGCAATAGTTCCATTTCCTAAAGGTTGCCTCGGCATACGGCACAGGAAAAGGCCCCATTCTTTTTGTGAAAGACGGACCTTTCGCAAACAGGATTTGGGGCTCTTCGCCTTCCAGCTCAACGGCGATATAGGAGTCTTCCTTGTTGTCTTCAAACAATACAGCAATAAGGTAGGGCATAGTAATAATATTAAAGAAAATGCAAACAGTTAGTCAAGGTAAATCTGCGGGGCGGCCAAAAAGGGTCCGTATTGACAATTGATAAACCACGGGTTATAAACCTTCCCGCTATAGCGAAACGTAAGGGATACCGCATTATGGCAGCACACCCTTTTTCCCCGGAATCAGCCAGCTATGATTTCCCGCCTTACAAAAAACCGTATTCCTCAAGCAGAAAACGCTTATCCGCGGCATCTTGACGTCACCTCTGCATGCCTGAGCGAACACATCAAAAACTATGCCCCGGTAAACGGGCGGCTGCCCGGAGGAAAGGACGAAATGATCGCGAAGCTTGACGAATACCGTGACGGGCTTGACAAAGACAACGGACAGGTTCGCAGCAGCCTTGGCCGGGCTGACCGGCTTCGGCAGCTGTATCGGCACACAGCGCAGGATTACCGTTGATGACCCCGTGAAGTGGGGGAAAGGGCGAATTCGCAAAAGGCTTCACAGATGCAAGGCGCGCAAAGCCGAAGCCGCCCTGACCCGGTCAGAATCTGCGAGAGACGTACTTATTGCACGTCGCCCTCCGCGGCGGAAAATTGCAGCGCAACGCTGCAGATGGATTTTTTTCGTGTTCGTCAACGTTCGTTAATAAGGCTTGCCATATACCCTGCGCCGAACCCGTTGTCGATGTTTACCACCGCTATTCCGGACGAACAGGTGTTGAGCATGCCCAGAAGCGCAGCAATGCCCCCGAAGCTTGCACCGTAGCCTGTGCTGGTGGGAACAGCGATGACAGGGCGAGAGACCAGCCCCCCCACAACGCTGGGAAGGGCGCCCTCCATGCCGGCAACAACAATAATAACGTTTGCGCCGCAGATAATCTCTTTGTTCTGCATCAGACGGTGTATGCCGGCCACGCCCACATCAAACAGCTGATCGACCCTGTTGCCCATGGCCTGCGCGGTCACCAGCGCTTCCTCGGCAACGGGAATATCTGACGTTCCCGCCGATATCACCAGGATCGTCCCGCTGCCGCGGGGATGCGGCTGTTCAGTGAGCAGAGTCAGCACGCGTGACTGCGGGTAATAGGCGGCGTCGGGGAATACGCGGTTTACTGCTTCTGCCTTTCCGGCGTCAATCCTGGTCGCAAGAACGTTTGTGCCGTGCTCAGCCATCCGGGACATGATGGCGACGATCTGCTCTGCGGACTTGCCCTCCCCATATATCACCTCGGGAAAGCCTTTCCTGATGGTGCGATGATGATCTATGGTGGCGAAGCCGATATCTTCAAATGGCAGTGTTTTAAGGGCGCTCAACGCATCGTCGATGGAAAGCGTGCCCCCGCCTACCTGCTCAAGTATCTTTTTGATAGTCTGCTCATTCATGGGCGCAAGAATCCTTTGGGAACGGGAACGGCATACAGCAAAAGCCGCAGCTAAAAATGAACATATCCGCATTCGTCAGGATCATAACATCTGCCTTCATTATCCACAAGCATAAGCCGGGAAGGGTTTTTCGTAATATGGCCGATACAGGTCATCGCAACGCCGCTCTGCGCGGCACAGCGGATCACTGTATCTGTTTTTTCCGGCGGCACCGTGAACAGCAGCTCGTAATCCTCACCCCCGCAAAGCGCCGGGCGATAGAAGTCACCGCTATAGGCGCTGCAGTATTTCCTGTATGACCGTGACAGGGGCAGCGCGGCCAGACGAATATCCGCACCGACACCGCTTTTGTTTAAAATATGCTGCAGATCACCGACCAGCCCGTCGCTGATATCTATCATGCTGGTAGCGCAGCGCAGGCGCGCCAGCTCCTGAGCTGCCGCAAGCTGCGCAACCGGGTCAAAGTGCTTTCTCAGCAGCGGATGCCGGGGCGAAGCAGGCGCGCCGCTGTTAAGCATCGCCAAACCCAGCGCTGAATCACCAAGGCTGCCGGTTACATACACGCGATCGTTTACCCGGGCACCGCTGCGGTAAAGCACAGTTTCTTTTTGTGCCTGAGCTATAACGGTAATGGAAATTGAGAGCCCTGTCCGGGACGCAACGGTATCGCCCCCGATCAAAAAGCCGCCGCAATCCTGCGCCCGGGCCTGCATGCCACGATACAGCATTGTTATGTGCTGCAGCGGGGTATCCGGCGGGGCTGAAAGGCACACCGCATAGAGCAGCGGGGCACCGCCCCCCATAGCAGCTATATCGCTGGCATTGACCGAAAACGATTTTTTTCCAATAAGATAGGGGCTGCAGCTGTTGCGGCTGAAATGCACCTGCTCGTTCAGCTCATCAGCGGTGACCAGAAAGCACTCCCCGGCACCTGCATCAATAACCGCCGCATCATCTCCAATGCCCTGAATGATCGAGGGGTGACTCCCGGCTGCATGCCGTGCAATAGTTTCAATGAGCTGGTGCTCGCCGATATCTTTTAGCTGCACTTTTTTTGGAAGGGGAGCCTTTTTTAGCGGTTTTGGTTTTCTGTTTAGGATTTTTCACAAGCGCTGCATCAATGACATCATCAATGTGCTTGACGAATATATAGCTTATTTTTTTCTTTATGCTTTCGGGTATTTCCTCCATATCTTTTCTGTTTCGCTCGGGGACGATCACCGTGGAAATATTGTGGCGCAGGGCTGCCAGTGACTTTTCCTTCAGCCCGCCCACAGGCAGAACCCTTCCTCTCAGGGTGATTTCGCCCGTCATGCTTATATCTTTATTTGTCGGCACATCAGTAATGGCCGATACCAGTGCAGCGGCGATAGTAATGCCGGCAGACGGTCCGTCTTTTGGAATGGCGCCGGCGGGAACGTGGATATGAATATCGTTTTTCTCAAAAACTGTGTGGCTGATGTTGAGCTCTTTTGCCCGGGACCGGATGTATGACAGTGCCGCCTGCGCGGACTCCTTCATGATGTCGCCCAGAGATCCGGTCATAACCAGGTTGCCCTTACCCTTCATGAGGCTGACCTCGATATAGAGAATCTCCCCGCCGACCTGGGTCCATGCCAGGCCGGTGGCAATGCCCACCGAGTGCTGCTGCTGCTCTTCTTCGGCAAGCCGCTTGGGAGCTCCGAGATATTTGCGTATATTGCTGCGGTTTATCTTGTGCTGGGTTCGCTTTCCTTCGGCAACGCTGCGGGCAACCTTACGGCACACGGAGCCTATTTCGCGCTCCAGGTTTCTCAGGCCGGCCTCCTGGGTGTAGTTGTTGATAATCGAGAGAATGGCTTCATCGGATATTTTTATGTATTTTTCAGAAATGCCGTTTTCCTTGAGCTGGCGCGGTATGAGAAACTGGTTGGCTATTTTCAGCTTTTCCTCATCAGTGTATCCCGACAGCTCGATTATTTCCATCCTGTCCTTGAGCGCCGACATAATGGGCTCGACAAGGTTCGCCGTAGTGATAAACATGACGTTTGAAAGGTCAAAGTCAATATTGAGATAGTGATCGCTGAAGGCAAAGTTCTGCTCGGGATCAAGCACCTCAAGCAGCGCTGCAGAGGGATCGCCCCTGAAATCGGCACCGACTTTGTCAATTTCATCCATCATGAAGACCGGGTTGTTTGTGCCGGCCTGCTTGATGCCCTGTATTATTCTGCCCGGCATGGCACCGATATAGGTGCGGCGGTGGCCACGAATCTCTGCTTCATCCCGTACGCCGCCAAGCGAGATGCGGACAAACTTTCTGCCCAGCGCCCGCGCGATTGATTTGCCGAGCGATGTTTTCCCCACGCCCGGAGGGCCGGCAAAGCACAAAATCGGGCCCTTCATTTTTTTGTTCAGCTTTCGCACCGACAGATATTCAAGTATCCGCTCCTTAACCTTTATGAGATCATAGTGATCCTCATCAAGGATGGCCTGTGCGCGCTTTATGTCCAGCTTATCTTTTGTCGATTTGCTCCACGGTATATCAACCATCCAGTCAAGGTAGGTGCGCACAATGGAGGCTTCAGCCGAATCGGGGTGCATCTGGTCCAGCCGGGTGAGCTGTTTCTGCGCCTCTTTTTCAGCATCGGGAGGCATTTTCGCCTTTTTGATTTTCTCGGCAAACTCATTTACCTCCTGGGTTTTTTCATCAAGGTCCCCGAGCTCTGATTTGATGGCTCTAAGCTGCTCGCGCAGAAAGTACTCCCGCTGGGTTTTTGACATTTCCTCTTTTGCCTGGGTCTGTATTTTCGCCTGAACAGTTGACAGCTCAAGCTCTTTTGAAAGATGCTCGTTCACCTTTTGCAGGCGCTGAAGAGGGTCGAAAATCTCAAGGATTTCCTGTGATTCCTCGATGCTCAGGCGAAGGTTTGATGCGACAAGGTCGGCCAGTCGGCCCGGATCGTGAACGTTTTCAAGAACCTCCTGAACCTCAGGGGATACAAGCCCCTTGAGGGAAAGGATTTTTTCACACTGCTCTTTTACATTTCTCACCAGAGCCTCGTTTTCAACCGTAACCTCATCGGGCGGCTCTTCATCAATTTTTTCAATAGAAACACGAAACAGCTGGTCGGTTTCCTCATACTGCACAATGCGCGCTTTTGATATCCCCTGAACCAGTATCTTTATCCGGTTATCAGGCAGCTTCAGCTTTTTCATAACCATCGCCACCGTGCCCACAGAATAAATCTCTTCAGGGTCCGGGGAGTCGTTGGCCGGGTCCTTCTGCGTGGCAAGCAGTATCAGGCGGTCGTTATCCATTGCCTCTTCAACCGCCCTGATGGATGACTCTCGCCCCACAAACAGCGGCAAAAACATGTATGAAAACACCACGATATCCCTGACGGGAAGCAGGGGCAGCACGTCTGGAATTTCTACCGGTTCTTTTTCAACTTGATATACCATAGAGTTGTCGCACCTTTTGAAAAATAGATTTATTTAATAAGCGTTCGGTATTAATTTCTATACCATTTTATCGGGTGGGTCAAGAGGCAGATGGAAAAATAAATGCCGGCCTGCCGTGCAGCGATACATACTCGGCACTATTATATCAGGCCGCCTGCTTTCCACACACCGCAAAGCAATTCATGCTTGCACTTTTATGAGCGATGGGGTACATTACTCCTTTAAAATTAATGGGATGAACATATTTACAGGAGTGTCTGTATGAAAGTCACCGACGGCGTTTACGCCTATCTGTGGACAAACATGATGGAGAACAACTGTAACACCTATGTGCTGCAGGGAGAAAACCTTATACTGATCGATCCCGGGTTAAAGCACCATGTGCCCGGTATTCTGGAAGGCATGAAAAAAGACGGGCTGAACCCCGATGATATCGCGCTTATCATAAATACGCACTCACACCCCGATCACATCGACGGGGTCGGCTATTTTGCCGGAAACGGCCCCCAGATAACCCTGCACGAAGAGGAGCAGAAGTTTCTCAATGATGTGGGCAAGGATTTCTTCAAAATGTTCGGGCTCGAGCAGCCCTCGTTTGAGGTTGATTTCTACATGACAGAAGGCGATCTGAATGTAGGCGATATCTCCCTGCAGGTTTATCACACTCCGGGACACTCGCCCGGATCGGTCTGTCTGCACTGGCCGGAAAAGCAGGTGCTCGTATCCGGGGATGTCGTGTTCAGCGGGAGTGTCGGCCGCACGGATTTTCCCGGCGGAAGCGGCGAACAGCTTAAACAAAGCATTGAAAAAATTTCCTCCCTTTCCTCGCAGCATCTGCTGCCCGGACACAATGAGCTGGTGCAGGGAGCAGATGAGATTAAAAACAATTTTAATTTCATCCGGCGCGCCTTTTTTTCCATGTTATAATAAATCGATAATAACATCGCTGTGGCGCCGGCGTAGCTCAGTGGTAGAGCAACTGATTCGTAATCAGTAGGTCGTCAGTTCAACTCTGACCGCCGGCTTAAGCAAAATCAAGCACTTAGCTGATAGCTGAGTGCTTTTTTGTGCGGTCGGGGCCTCTGGTTGCGTATAGGTTGCTTTTTTATGCGTTTCGTCGTCCAGTCTGTCTACCGCCTGCCGGGTGCTCCCCGGCACCAGATACCCGTAGAAATCCACACCTGTATGGAGCGTTGCCACATTTGAGCACGATCGTAGGCAAGTGACTCACCCTGTGAGATGAGAAGCGCGGCGTAGATATGCCGCAGATCATGCAGACAGATCGTCCGCAGTCCCGCCTTTTCAAGGCTTTTGGTAAACGCCCGGTGCCTGATGTTGTTGAGGTCAAGAGGCGTGAACCTCTCCGACACAAAAACCCGCAAGGGAACATCTGACATACAGTATAGAAGTGCTTCGCGTTTATGCTTCGCTGCTGCATAAACGTGTCTGTGAACTGCCCCGATATTTCACCACGCTGCGTTTTGCCGTTTTTTGGGGTTGTCAACTCTCCCGTACTGCCATTAGAGCGTCTAAACTCAACAAACCAGCCATTTAAAATGGCGTCTCCTATTGCAGCCCGATCAACAAAACAACTTCACCGGTAATAAATAGAATAGGTCATCCCCTGTGGATCGATTGCATCAACTCCCGACTGTGCCTCGAGGGTCGATCCGTCTGCGCTGATCCGATAAAGGGTCTCCCAGAACATTCCGCCATCAAGCGTTACTACTGCTCGGCTGACGCTTCTGCCCTGTTCGTCAAGCCAGGTTTCTTTAACATGAACATCGCCGTAATAAGCGGTTCCGGATCCATCCGAATTGTCATAAGCGGCATAAGATATGCTATCGCCCGCAGATTTTTCAAAGACCACCATTCCTGACCGGCCCTGTCCGTCATAGTCGCTGTTTGTCCACGTACCGATAATGGAGAGGGACACCTCATTCAGAACCGTCGTGGTTGTTGTCGTTTCATTATCAGTGTCGCTTTGCTCATCACAGGGGGTGCACGGCTGGCTCGTGCGCTCCTTGATACAACAAACAAATATCGCTACAATATCGCTCATTTCCACCGCTTCATCACAATTCATGTCGGCCCTCTGAAGCTGGCACTCATCAAATTCCTCTAACCCGGCAACATATCGATACCCCAGAAATACATCCGCCAGAGTCAAATTGCCATCCTCGTTCAAGTCCCCGTCATGGGGGCATTCCCCCTGCATCGCCGTGTATCCGGCCATGACGGTTGCTGAAAAAATGATGGGGAGGCTTAAAGTTAATGATATCAGGATCAAAATTAAGCTGAACGATTTTCTCATAGGGAACTCCTGTCAGGTTTTAAAATAAATGATATTGAGTTTATAAATGCATCAGAGGATCTGATGCATTCCGGCTTTGCTGAAACTTCAAAATATTATACCATACGCTTAAAAAATATTTCCATAAAACGTCTCAAAATAATAGGATGAGATGATTGTTTTTGGTGAACTTGTGCTCGCTTCATTGACAAAGCCTCACCCACACGTTTCTGCCGGCAATAAGCAATAGGAAATCAGGGACACTGCAGTTGCTGAACGAGTATGCACAATCTAAGCTGCACTGATATATTTAACTCATAATCTTTATTCGCATCGATTTTTTTCACTGCGCCGCATTTCTTATGCATTTTATCCATTGCAGAAACACAGAGGATATCCGGGGGCATAACCTGCACAAGCAGCCAGGGTTTCAATTTTCTGCTGAACACCTTAGCATTGCGCAGGAAAGGAAATGGCCGTTCTTCTTTGCTTTTTCATGTAATCGCCTGCCCTTTCCAAAAAACTTCCTTGACAAGGTTTGAAAAAAATATTATTCTCAGTAACGTAGTCCTAAAGACTACATTCTACGAACCAATTGGCTGAATCCGTGCTGAAAATAGGAATATAACATTTCAGAGTTAAAGTGAGGTATAGATGGCCGAAAAAAAGGATGATCTTATAAAAATTGTCGGTGCGGAGAATGTAATTGATGATACGGCTGCAGTGGACGCTTACTCAAGCGACCACAGCTTCACCCCGCCCATGAAGCCTTTGATGGTAGCGAAGCCCAAAAATGCTGATGAAGTGCAGGGTATCGTTTCCTGGGCAAACCGGACCAAAACGCCGCTCGTGCCGGTAAGCTCAGGGCCGCCGCATTTCCGCGGCGACAGTGTTCCCTGCTCGGAAGGTTCCGTTATTGTGGACCTCGGCGGAATGAAGCGTATCATCATGACGGACCGCAGGAACAGGGTTGCTATCGTTGAGCCAGGCGTTACGTTCAGCACGCTGCAGGCGGAGCTTGCCAGGCAGGGAATGAGACTTTCCATGCCGCTTTTGCCGCGTACCTCCAAGTCCGTTCTGGGCAGCGTCCTTGAGCGGGAGCCGATAACGAACCCCCGGTATGCATGGTCGCTGAGCGAGCCGATGCGGTGCATTGAGGCCGTAATCGGCAGCGGGGATATGTTCAGGACCGGGGAGGTTGCCGGTGCAAGCATCAGCACAACAGCCGGACAGGAGGCAAAGCTCGTTCCGCTGGAGGAAGTACTTGAAAAACGCCGCAAAACTCAGTATTCGGCGCTGTATCAATACGGCCCCGGCCAATTCAATTACCACAAGATAGTATCAGCGGCACAGGGAACCATGGGAATTGTGACCTGGGCATCTCTCAGGTGTGAGGTGCTGCCCAAAGTGCAGCGGTTTTTTCTGGTGCCGTCTGAAGGGCTTGACAGCTTAATCGCCTTTGCCTACCAGCTCCTGAGAATACGGTTTCATGATGAGCTTCTGCTTTTAAGCGGGTCCAGTCTGGCAGCCATTCTCGGAGAAAGCCCTGAACAAATCATGGGCCTGCAGGAAAAGCTTCCCCCATGGATTCTTTTCTTTGGGCTGGCCGGGCGTGACATATTGCCGGAGGACAAGGTTGCGTATATGGAAAAGGATGTCAGCGATATAGCCCGGCAGGCCGGCGTATCTCTGGAGTCGGCGGTTCCCGGGGCAACAGCTGAGCAGGCAGCAGACGCAGTGCTCAGCCCCTCACACGAGCCCTATTGGAAGCTTCGCTGCAAAGGCGGGTGCAGGGATATATTCTTTCTAACCACGCTTAACCGGACACCTGAATTTGTAACGGCGATGCGCTCGTTGGCGGAAGCTGCCGGGTACCCGCCCTCAGATATCTGCGCCTACATTCAGCCAGCGCACATGGGCACAAGCTGCCATGTGGAATTCAGCCTGCCGTTTAATCCGGACGACGGCAAAGAGGCTGCCGCAGCGCAGGAGCTCTTTGCTAAAGCCAGCGAGGAGCTGGGGAAAAAGGGCGCGTTCTATTCCCGGCCCTACGGTGCCTGGGCAGATATTGAATACGGCAGAAATGCCGAGCATGCCAGCATATCAAAAAAGCTGAAAAAACTGTTTGATCCCAATAACATATTGAACCCCGGCAAGCTTTGCTTTTAGGCAGAGGCCATATAAAAGGAGGAACCGCACGTGGCACTGGAAGACTATCGGGCTACCGTAAGCAGATGCAGCAGATGCTCATATTGCAAATGGATCCCATTTGCTCATGTGAAGAGCTGGCGCTTTGCAAAGGGGTGCCCCAGCATAGAGTACAACAAGTTTCAAAGCTATTCGGCAAGCGGAAGGCTGTGCATCTCCCTGTCGCTTCTTGAAGACAGAATAAGCTACTGGGATGAGGGTCTGGTTGATATCGTTTTCAAATGCATGCTTGATGGAAGCTGTGACGTTGCCTGCAAGATCTGCCGGTATGATATGGAGCCTGTGGAAGTTATGCGCCAGTTGCGCTTTAACATGATAGACAACGGGTGCTTCCCGTTCCAGGATATGCCGCTCATAGATAATCTCCGCAAAGAGGATAACATGATGATGAAGCCCAAAGCCGAGCGCGGCAAATGGGCTGAGGGGCTGGACGTGAAGGATCTGACCCAGGAGAAGGCGGAGGTTGCATTCCACGCCGGCTGCAGATTGAGCTTTGATGAGGAGCTCTGGAGAATACCCCGCACAGCGGTGACTCTGCTCAGGAATGCCGGTTTAGATGTCGGCATTATGGGAAACGACGAGAACTGCTGCGGCGGCCGGCTTTGTGATATGGGCTACCGGGGGGAATTTCTCAAATATGCCGAGAATAATATTGACGCCTGGAAAAACGCCGGTGTAAAAACGGTTGTTACCGCCTGCTCTGACGGGTACCATGCCTTCAATCGCCTCTATCCGTCCGAGCTCGATTTTCCGTTCGAGGTCCTTCACATCACACAATTTCTTGACCGGCTCATAACGGAAGGAAAGCTGACATTCACCAAAACAGTTCCCATGACGGTGACGTATCATGACCCCTGCCATCTGGGCAGGCGGGGAGAGCCGCATGTGCCATGGAACGGCGAGCAGAAAAAAATTCGCGGGCAGGTCCTGATATACGAGCCGCGAAAACCACGGTATAACGGAGCCCAGGGCGTTTATGACCCTCCCAGAAATGTGCTCAAAAGCATTCCGGGCATAGAGCTGGTTGAGATGGAACGAAACAGGGAATATGCATGGTGCTGCGGTGCCGGCGCCGGGGTTCGGGAGCGGTATCCCGACTTTTCCTCATGGACCGCAGGGGAGCGTATCGAAGAGGCACAGGCAACAGGCGCAAAGGCTATCGTGAGCGCCTGCCCCTGGTGTGAGCGTAACTTCATCGACGCCGTTAATGATCGGGGCGACAGCATGGAAGTATATGACATCCTGGACCTTGTTCAAAAAGCACTTTAACAGGCTGCTGAACGAAAGGAATAAATTATGTCACTGGAGCGAGACGTATATGAAGCGCTGGAAAACATCGTCGGGCCGGACAATATAACCGAAGAGCCGGCGACGCTTGATTCATATGCCTATCAGTGGATGGCCGAGCTGGTAACTGACGTCACAGACGGGAGCAAGTTCTTTGACCGGGCTGAAGCGGTGCTTATGCCGGGAAGCACGGAGGAGGTGCAGGACATAGTCAAAGCCTGTAACCAGCACAAGCTGCGGTTTCATGTCTTCAGCACGGGCTGGGGCCCGTGGGCTGCATCACCCTCAAAAGGGCAGATTCTGCTTGATTTGAGGCGGATGGACAAAATAATTGAAATAGATGAGCAGAATATGTTTGCTGTTGTCGAGCCGTATGTTGTTGCCGGGCAGCTTCAGGCTGAGGCCATGAAGGTGGGGCTGAACAATCATATAAGCGGTGCCGGCGCCGGCACCTCTGTGCTTGCAAATGCGTGCTGCTTCCAGGGAGGGGGGCCGGATTGTATGTATTTTGCATCCCCCCAGGACAGCATCCTGTCCATAGAGTGGGTCACCCCCACCGGCGACGTGCTGAGAACGGGCTCTCTGGGTGCAGGCCTGGGATGGTTCTGCGCGGAGGGGCCGGGACCGAGCACACAGGGTATCATAAGAGGCGCCCTGGGAGGAGCCGGAGGCTGGGGTGTTGTGACTAAAATTGCACTACGGCTTGTTCATTGGCCCGGTCCGCCGGAAATGCCCATTGAGGGCACGGTTCCCTCATACAATTCGCCGCTTCCGGAAGACCATTTTAAAGCCGCGTTTCCTGCCTTTCCAAGCTGGCAGGCATTTGCCGATGCGGTCTACAGAATATACGACTCCGAAATAGGGTACATCGCTCACCGTCAGTTTGTCATGTGGGGAGATGAGCTGCAGGCCGCCTTCCTGAACATAGTCACCGACCCCTCACGGCAGCTGTGCGACCTGCAGGAGCTGCTTGAAACACCTGAAATACAGCAGCTCACCGAAGAGATGCGGCACAACTTTCAGATTATCATGGTCGGCATGACGCCCAGAGACCTTGCATATCAGCAGAAAGTCCTGGACAGGATACTTGAGCAGACCGGTGGGTGGAACATATCACTGGTTGATGAGCAGGCCATTCAGCGGTACGTTCTCTTGTTCATGATTAAGCTGTGCTTCAAGAGCCTCAACTTTACCGCCACAGGCGGCTTTATTGATACGTACAACTCAGTGGCGACGCCTGATGTCTGGGCCTCGGGAGAAATCGAAGCGGGCAAGAAGCTGTTGAAGAAGTATGCCGGCAAAATCGCTGATGCTGGCGATCAGGCGATGGGCCCGATAGGCGGACAGGGCGGCGGCGGTGTCACCGGGTGGGAGGATTTTGTTTTCTACGATCCCCAGGACCCTGATTCGGCAAAAGCGGCAGCAGAAGTATCAGACGAAGGCGACCGCATTAAGGCTGAAATAGGACGGCCTCCCGGCGGAATGCTGCTGGGGCTGGCGCGGAACACCCATGCCGATGAAAAGATTCGTGCACAGAAGCTATCAAAAGCGCCGGAATTCAACTGGCAGCGAAAGCTGAAACAAATCCTGGATCCTAACGAAGTCGGAAGCGGCAATTATTTCTGGGGCGAAGATGCGTCAAAAGAATAAAAAATCATACCTGTTCACTATCAAGCCGTGTTAAGAATATAAGCCGCAACGCACAGGGCTTAGACAAAGCTCTGAAAAAGATAGTAATACACGAAACCACGGAGCTAAAATTATGAGAATAATTGTCTGTGCCAAGCAGGTACCCGACCCGTCAGCGTCCTCCACGGGCACAACAGTCGACTCTGAAGCAAAGCGGGTCATACCGCCCCAGGGAACCCCGCCGGTGATCAGCCCCTACGATGAGAATGCACTGGAAGCCGCCCTTATGATAAAAGATTCTCAGGGCGCCACGGTAACGGTTATAAGCGCAGGGCGCAACCTGGCCAAACCCGTTTTAAGGAAAACGCTGGCCGTGGGCGCTGATGAGCTGATCCTGCTGCAGGACAACGCGTTTGAAGATCTTGACAGTTATGCAACCGCGCACCTGCTGGCCGCAGCCATACAAAAGGCAGGTGATTACGACCTTATTCTCTGCGGAAGGCAGGCGGCAGATACGGATGCCGGTCAGGTTGGATCCGGCATTGCCGAGATTTTAAACATTCCCTGCATTACTGCCGCCTGTAAAATAGAGCTCAGCGAAGGAACGGTTCTGGTTGAGCGGGTGGTATCAGACGGCATGGAAGAAGTTGAGGCCCCGCGCCCGGCCGTTATTACGGCAAGCAGCGAAATCGGCGAGCTTCGATACCCCGGCGTGAAGGAGATTATGGCTGCTCAGAAAATGCCCATCACGATTCAGAGCGCACGTGATCTGGAGGTTGACACCTCACGGATGCAGCGGGCAAATCTGGTCAGCCTGTCTGCACCTCCCGGGCGGAAAACCGAGTGCCGGTTTATAGAAGCAGAAACCCCTGAAGAGGCTGGAGCTAATCTGGCCGTGCAAGTTCGGGAAGCCCAGCTCCTGTGAACCTGCAGGCTTCTAAAACAACAAAAAATGCACGTCAAAAAAGGTACTTATCATGGCTGAATATAACGGTATTATGACCTATTGTGAGATCACCGACGGCACACTGCCCTCAACTTCCTGCGAGGTATTGGGGTGCGGCAGAAGGCTGGCTGATGAGCTTGGGGAAAAACTCTGCGCGGTCCTGGTCGGCAGCGATCTGGGCGGCCTCGCTCAGGAGGCGATCGCCTGCGGTGCGGATACCGCATATGTTGTTGATGACACCCTGCTGAAAGAGTATCAGACAGATGCCTACGTATCGGTGATGGAAAAAGCGGTTAAACAGGTGATGCCCCGTATTCTCATCATGGGACAGACATCT
Organism: uncultured Thermodesulfobacteriota bacterium; assembly: GCA_964621615.1. GTDB lineage: Bacteria > Desulfobacterota > WTBG01 > CAIYCZ01 > CAIRTM01 > CAZUMW01. Next base: position 181,591 of record CAZUMW010000002.1, on the reverse strand, counting down.
GTGGGCCGTGATTTGGCTCCTTTGCTGGCCTTCAGGCTGGACACCACTGCTACACTTGATTGTGTCGGGCTTGCTATTGATCCGGACACAAAGATGCTGCTGCAAACGAAACCAGTCAGCGGCGGAAATGCCCTGGCAACCTTCAGCTGCGACTCCTGCCCGCAGATAGCCACGGTCAGAGACAAAGTAATGACACCTGCGGTGCCCGATGCTGCAAAACAGGGAGAGGTCATCGCCATTGAGGCCGGCCTGGATTCCTCCGCAATAAGAACCAGATTGCTCAAACGGATAAAGGAGGAAGAAGCCGGCGTGCGGCTCGAAGATGCCTCGATCATTGTCAGCGGCGGCAGAGGTATCGGCAGTGCCGAGGGATTCAATCAGCTCCAGGAGCTTGCAGCGCTGCTGAAAGGTGCGGTTGGTGCTTCACGCCCTCCCTGCGACAACGGCTGGATTGCCCCCAACCGACAGGTCGGAATTACCGGGAAAATTGTCAACCCCGATCTTTATATCGCCGTCGGTCTTTCCGGTTCCATTCAGCATTTGAGCGGCTGCGGTCAATCCAAGAGCATTATCGCCATAAACAAAGATCCCGAGGCAAACATCTTCAACCAGTCTGATTTCGGCGTTGTCGGCGACTGGAAAAAAGTTCTGCCAGCGTTCAAAGATAAGCTGCAAGAGCTGCTATCTGAGTAACGGAAACTGTGCCGCACTCTGAAACAGTTGCCCCTGTGCTTCTGTTAACATGCTGCCTGGTGTAGTATCTATTGACATTTCCGCAAAATAATCTATATTCTGTAAGCATGTCAAAATAATAGATCTTTTGAATTGATTTCTCCGATCGGCAGTACCATGCGGAAAACATTTTTTCATCCGATTCCGAACCATCTGGCGTTTCACTGTATGCTGTTTTTAATAGCATTCAGCTATTTTATGGCATGTCCCGTCGTTAAAGAAACAACCGGGGAACACATCGACCACAGCATTCTTTCTGTTTCTGCAACGTCAGGATTCGACAGTAAGGTTGTAAAAAAAGACCACAAACACACCACAAAAGCACCGGACCATTACCGGTTAAGCGACCACCGCAGCACCAGCTGCAACACACAGCTCATGACCGCAAACATCTCTCACGATGATCCTTTGCTCAGCGGTATCATGCAGTCTATCACCTCAGTACGACTTATCCTATGATCCACTGCGTTCCCATTCTTTAAAGCTCACAACCGAACCTAAAACTGTTCAATTATCAGCACCGACAGTGTGTGATCGTCAAAGATGATCATATGCATCGCTTACAAATGGAATTGCTCGGGAAAAACCGGAATGCTGATTTCAACGTTACAGTCACTGTCATAGGGGGAGAAACATTATGAAACAGCCGCAAACGCTGCAGGAACTAAAACATGCCGTTATTCGCGGGGAAAATCCAATCCTGGTATCAGATCCCGAACTCTGCAAATATATTATCAATCGGCAGAACACAAAAACACAGCGTAACAGATTACTGGTATATGCCTCATATGTTATGAAATATAAAATCAAAACCAAGGATATGGCCGGCTCGGTCTCGGTCCTGTTTACCAGGGACAATTAACTATCGGCTTTGAAAATCATTTATGAATCCGGCATGTGCTTTTTTCATGGGCCTGTATGCTGGAGGACGCGCGATGCCATATCATAAGCTTTTTCATATCATCCTTTTTTGCATAACCTTCCTGCACCTGATCGCCTGCCCTGCTGTCCGGGGGTTTTTAGATGTGCCGCTTTTTTATCATTCTGACGGGCTGATAAAGACATCGGTTGAAAAAAACGATAAGAACTCTTTCAATGCAAAAAGCCCCGGACTTAACGCTCTTCAGACAGCATCAGATTTTTTCAATCACAACCGCATACATGAAAACAGCTATTGCGCTTTCACAAAAAGTGGCATAGTATCTTCCCCCTTTCTTCTCACCGAAAAGCTGCTTCTATAAACCGCCTTCTCTTTGATAGCATACCGGCCTGCCTGCACAAAGAGGGCAGCAAAAACGATTCCCCTCTGCAGGCTGGAGGTTTGGCTTCCTGAGCAGCTTTTCAGGGCTCAAGGGATACATTCACTCAATAAAAAAACAACCCTACATTAGCAAAGGGAGATTGTCACAATGATACACAGCTTTTCACTAATAAATACATATTTTGTATCCGCTTTTTTTGTTTGTATATGCATGTGCACATTATTGTGCCTTCACACGGATATAGTCCGGGCTCAACCCGGGGGAGACAATAAAACCATTATAGTATATTACTCCCGCACAGGTAAAAGCGAAGCTGTTGCCCAGACCCTTAACCGCAATCTTGATGCCGACATACTCCGAATCAAAGACATGAAAGACCGGTCCGGAACCATGGGTTTTATTCTGGCGGCTTTTGATGCGTTTCTCGATAAGACAACAACAATAAATCCCTCTTCCCCTGATTTTACCCGCTATTCCAGAATAATACTGGTCTCGCCTATCTGGAACTGGACAATCAGCGTCCCCATCAAAACACTTATAAAGCGCAGTGATTTTGGCGGTAAAAAGCTCATCATGGTTACCACGGCGAACATTCATATAAAAAAATATGACCACTATGGGGATGATGCGCCGTTTATAAAACGCTTTTTCCGTGATTATCTGAGAGACAAAAGCCGGACGATGCGCGCCATTGCACAAGAAACCGGAGCAGATATACGGGCACATTTTCATATAGCCACAAAAGATGTTCCGGAATCACAGATCAAAGAAAAAGCCTCCTGCTTCATACCCGATATACAGGAGGCTTTTTCCAGATGAGCGTTTTATAAAAGCCCTCAGTTGCTGTTCGGTAATTGGTGGACTATATTTTCACGCAAAGAAGACATGAGGGGATACAGGATATCGGTGTTTTTCTTCAGGAGCTCTCTGCCAAGGGCGGTCAGGGTGTAGTACTTTCTCTGCGCGCCGCGGACAGAGGGCTCCATGTGACTTTTAAGCATACCGTCCTGTTCAAGCGTACGCAGTTTTTTGTATAAATTGTTGCGGTCAATATCAAAACCTCCGCGGGTATATTTGAGGATATCTGCTTTTATCTCATAGGCATACTTGGGCCCCTGTTCGATAAGCAGCAATGTAATAAACTGCAAAAAGCTGCGCTTGAGGTCGAACACGATTTGGTCGTGATACTTTTTCATTGTGGCTTTTCTGGTCTTTGCGATCTTCTCAGCATTCATATTTCTGCAACCATCCGTATTTGGCTGTTGTCTATGTCCTGCCACCCACCGCAGATAGCGGAATAATACCATATTTTGGGGTATAAAAGTAGCTTTTTGTGCTCCCGATCAAGGCGATTTCCCTTCTAAATGGTATGTATTTTTTGCTTGACATTTTATTGTTTAGGAATTAGTCTTACACTACACATCTCTATGGATTCATTAACGTTAAAAGCGGTGACCATGAAAAAACAGAAAGCCGAAGAAAAAGATGAAATCATAAAGCGCCACCTTGAGCAGCTTCATTTTGATATCAAGCGGGGTTTTCTGCAGTTTACCGTGCTCGCAATTATCAACCAGTCACCGCGGTATGCATACGAGATAAAAAAAGAGGTTACCAGAATAACGGGGGGCACTTTCGACATCGACAGAAACAATCTCTACAAGAAGCTCCGCACCCTCGAGGCTGAGGGGATTTTAAAGTCCCATGAAACGCCGTCCAAACAGGGGGCAAACCGTAAGTATTACGCACTGACTCCCTTTGGTAAAAAATTTTTTAAAGAAGTGTCCGCACTCATGATTCCGGTAATTAATTCATTTTATGAACGGTTAAGCAAAGCACCGTCTAACTGAAAATCCGCAACCTATTCAATCGGAATACATAAAGGAAATTTTCATGGCTCAGCACTATGATCTCGTGGTCGTTGGCGGAGGAACCTCCGGGCTTGAGGCTGCAAAAACAGCCGCACAAAACGGGCTCACCGTGGCGCTGATCGAGCGCAAAACCGATCCCGCAAAGATTCAGCGCGCCTGCGCTCAGATGTTCCTGATGAACATGGACTCATTTTATAATGAAAACATGTATTTCTCCCGGGAGCAGAACAAGTGGATTTTCCCGGCCAACAATTTCTCGGTAAATTACCCCGGCGACTATAGGGAATTTTACGCGCTCCATTTTGTTGCGCCGAACGCGCAGGACCGCATCGAGGTTGGAGACTATGAAAAAAATGCCTCGGGCGCGGGCACTCCTGCCGTGGTCTTCGACAAAGGGGCACTCCTTGGAGGGCTCAGGGACGAAGCTCAAAAAGCCGGGGTTTCATTTTATCTGGGCAGAAACGTAACAGATGTTTCAAAAACATCCGCCGGCGTCCGGGTAAAAACCGCTGAGGGCGAGTCTTTTACCGGAACCTTCTGTATTGCAGCGGACGGGGTGAATTCCCGGCTGGCCCGGAATCTGGGTCTGAATCGCGACCGCATTTTTATCAATACCGGAAGCGCCAACAGCTACTACATTACCGGTGTGGAATTTGATCGCTCGGAGATGATTTCTCTGGGCTTGTGCTTCGGGCCGCCACACCTGGGGCCCATTATGTTTTCCATGCTTCCCAGCGTATACAGCCCTGATGAATACTGGCTGTATATTGTCGGCAAAGAGCGCTTTGAATACCTTACCGGACACAGCCCTTTCAGGCACTGGTTTCAGGATGTAACAATCACTCATGAGCGGTGTGCGGTAATCAGCAACTGGAGCCCGGCTAAGGAGCCGTTTGTGGACAATGTGCTTTTCGTGGGAGACAGCTGCTGGTTTGCCGAAGCCGAAAACACCGGGGCGCTGCTTTCCGGACACAAGGCTGCCAATGCTGTATGCAATGCCCTCCACACCGGTCAAATCGGGCGCGAGGGTGTGATGGACTATATAACATGGTGGCAGCGCAACTGGGCCGGCACCCATGATTATACCGAGTTTCTGTGTTATTTCGTGTTCAACCGCCTTTTCACCGAGGAGGAGCACAATTATATCCACGCGCTTGTGGATCAGAAGCTCCCCTGGACCCTTAACCCGTTTAAGCTGTACCAGACATTGATGACAGGCCTTACCCCACACCTTGACCAAATCAAACAGGAGCGCCCGCAGCTGGCTGAAAAAATCGCCCGCTTCAAACCGCAGAACACGATCAAACTCATGACCAAGTCCCGCAAAAAAGGATTTCCCTGTTATTGATCGTTCCTTACCGGCACGTATCGCGACGTGCGATCACGTTCACTGGGGCCGCAGGCAATTGGGAATAGCCCCATATTCTTGATTGGCATATCCCCGTAATTAACCGGTATATGCCTGCTTCTGCTCCGCCGCGGATCGCACGAACAGTTGCCCCGGGCTATACCATTATACGCACACCGCAGAGAAATCGCAGGCGGGATGTTTTCTTCTGCGATCACGGGCCCCCTGCATACCAGAGAATTACTCTATACCTTTTGCCTCACATGTAGTGTTCAGATCCGGGCCTGCTGTCCGATTGAAAATCATGCAATTTTACAGCAGCTCCCGAAAAAGACAATTTCCCGGCCGGATGTTTTTACCGATGCACAGGCCCGGATAATACACAAACACATATAGTTTGGAAGGCCACTTGCGGAAGATTTGCTTCGGGCTGATATGACTCTCACACCATGGGATTTACCAGATCCAATCAGGAATACACGACGATCCCGTTAACACAGGTAGTAGTTTCAGGACCTAATATTCCGAAAGATTAATTCCAAGGGCATATTTTTTCTTGACAAGACTTCTCTCGGAATGTATATTCTAAATATTGTTGCTTTAGACTAATACCAAGGACATATAACAACTATACCCGGTGAGATATGAATACACCGATATTGCCAGCAGCGGAATGCAGCTCTAATGAGGACTGGCGGTTTGAAGAGCCGCAATGGGATCATGATAAATGCATTCGCTGCGGCGTGTGCTTTCTGTTTTGTCCCGACGGGGCCATTTTCAGGAACGCCGACGGGCACTATGAGGTCGATCAGACATATTGCAAAGGGTGCGGAATCTGTATCAGACAGTGCACAACAGGCTGTATAACCGCAAAGCCGGTGTGCGACCGCCCGCCATGGATGAAAAAATAAAAAGGAACGGTTAATGGATCAGTTTCCGGTCTATAGAGCAAACCTGCTTCCCCGGCATGAGCAGTTTTTGAGCGGCAGACGCTCCTGCAAGGGCTGCGGCAAGGCGCTTTCATGCAGAATAGTTTCAAAAGCCCTCGACGGGGCCGTTGAATCCACCCACAACCAGGCGTTAACCGGCTGTGCGCTTGATGTGCAGACAGAGCAGTCACTGGAACAGCTGCTCGACCGGCGCTCATCGAGCGGTAAAAAGCCAAAAGGCATCATCGGAATCAACAGAACCGTGTTTTCTGAACAGTACCTTGCACTGACAGGACTGCTGGAAAGCTCTGATGCGAAAGCAGTCTATGTGTGCCTGGACAACGAGCCCTACATTGACGAGCTGATACAGCAGACGGCTCCGCTTCCCTTTGGGCTGAATGAAAAATATTCCGAACCGGCAACCGAAAAAGAAATCCAGGAGCTGGTTCATCACAAAAACATTCCGCCGATTGTCAGGCAGGGATATTTCTCGTATTTTGCAACTGCCTGCCCCGGATTCCCGCTGGACTTGATGGACAAGCTGAAAAAAGCATATGCTGCCGATGGTAACGCATTCATTCTTGTTCTTACCCCCTGTCCCACAGGTTGGATTTTTCCGCCGGCGGATTCTATAGCCATGGGTGCACGCGCGGTTCTCAGCCGTTGGCTTCCTCTGTTTGAATTTTGTGAAGGCACTGTCACCATCTCCAAAAAAATTACAAATAAAGAGCCGGCGCGCACGTTCCTGTCAAAACAAAAAAGGTTTTTCACACTGCCAGACACAGTATACCCGGCGCTGCAGCACGCAGTCGATTCATTTTATGACCGCCTCAATAAAAACGAAACGGAGCTGTTTACATGAACACCCGTGACAAAGCCGCCGTTAACCGGCTTATTGCCGCATACAAAAAAAGCGGACAAACCAATCTCGTAGCTCTTTTGCAGGCTGTTCAGGAGCGATGCGGGTATCTGCCCAAAGAGGCCCTGCAGGCAATAAGCAGAAAGCTTGACACACCGCTCAGCAGGCTTTTTTCAATCGCGTCGTTTTATAATGCCTTCTCGCTGACACCGACAGGCAAAAATATTATCCGGGTATGCGTCGGTACGGCCTGTCATATGAAAAACAGCCGCGAGCTTGCCCGCAGTATCGGCTCGCAGCTCGGGCTTGAAGGCGACGAAGGGACAACAAAAGATAAAGCATTTACGCTGACGACGGTTCGCTGCCTGGGGTGCTGCAGCCTGTCGCCGGTTGTTCAGATTAACGACCGGACGTACGGAAACACAGACCAGGCAAAAATGGCAGGCCTTATTAAAAAATTGCGGAAAGACAATTCATGATGAAACAAAAAACCCTTCAATCCCTGGACCGGCTCAAAGCCCGGGGATTACGGTCGCTGTTCCCCAAAAAAATTAAAATCAGCGTCGGTGCTGCCACCTGCGGACTTGCTGCCGGGGCTGAAAGCGTCTATGAAGCAATAGCCGACGCAGTAGAGACAAAAGGGCTGAAAGCATCGGTTCAGAAAACCGGCTGTATCGGCATGTGCCATTGTGAGCCGATTGTGGACATTCAGGCTCCCGGCCTGCCGCGACTGATATATGCACACATGAACGCTAAAAAGGCACGAAAGCTTATAGACGATCTGCAAAGCGGGAAAATCCCTGCAGGCGCTCTTGCCGCAAAACAAAAGGAATCGTTTCTGTTAAACAGCCACGTACACGTTTATTCCAGCACTGAAAACGACGGCCTCACAGCCGATATACCCCTGCTTGAGGAGTTGCCGTTTTACCGAAAGCAAACCCGAATAGCGCTTCGCAATTGCGGCAGAATTGATCCTGAAAATATAGCAGAATATATCGCTGCAGAGGGCTATCGGGGTATCATGAGCGTCCTGGAAGCAGAAGACCCCCGCACGGCAATACAGACAATAGACCGGTCAGGCCTTCGCGGCCGCGGCGGTGCAGGGTTTCCCACCGGCAGAAAGTGGCTGCTGTGCAGAAAAGAAAAAAGCAGGAACAAATATATTGTATGCAATGCCGACGAGGGTGATCCCGGTGCCTACATGGACCGGAGCATTATTGAAGGCGACCCGCATGCGGTCATTGAGGGAATGCTCATTGCAGGCTATGCGGTCGGGGCCGGACAGGGCTTCATTTATGTGCGCGAAGAGTATCCTCTTGCTGTGGAGCGCATTGAAAAGGCTATTGCACAGGCCCGCAAACAGGGGCTTCTGGGTGAGCGGATCATGGGCTCATCCTTCAGCTTCGATATAACTGTTGTTAAGGGAGCAGGGGCGTTTGTCTGCGGCGAGGAGACCGCCCTATTGCGCTCGGTCGAGGGCGGCTGCGGCGAGCCTCAGCAGCGCCCCCCCTACCCGGTACAAAAAGGGCTCTGGGGGTGTCCGACGGTTATCAACAACGTTGAAACGCTGGCCACGGTGCCTGCAATAATCGTAAAAGGCGCCGGGTGGTTCTCATCTCTTGGCTGCCCGGGAAGCGCCGGCACAAAAGTGTTTTCTCTGGTTGGCAGCGTCAACAGGGTCGGGCTTATTGAAATACAGCTTGGCACCTCGCTCAAAGAAATCGTTCACGATATCGGCGGCGGCATCCCCGGCGGTGCAGCCTGTAAAGCCGTTCAGACCGGGGGCCCTTCGGGAGGATGCATTCCCGTTCATCTTCTGCAGCTTCCCGTTGACTATTCCAGTCTCGAGCAGGCAGGATCCATTATGGGCTCAGGCGGCCTTATCGTTATGGACGATAAAACCTGTATGGTTGATATCGCACGATACTTTATCGGATTTCTGGAAGCAGAATCGTGCGGCAAGTGCACTCCCTGTCGTGTCGGCCTGAGAAGAATGCGTGAAATCCTTGATGATATCAGCACCGGCAACGGCACTGTTGAAGATCTGGCACAGCTTGAACACATGGCCTCTCTTATACAGCAGTCGGCGCTCTGCGGACTCGGCAGCACCGCTCCGAATGTCATACTGTCCACACTGAAGCATTTCAAAGATGAATATCTTGCACATATACTTGTCAAAAAATGTCCCGCCGGTGTATGCCGGGAGCTGATTTCTTTCAGCATCGACCGCAAAAAATGCACCGGCTGCGGCGCCTGCCGGCAGGCGTGCCCGGCAGGCGCCATAGCAGGGACAAAAAAGAAGCCGCACGTTATAGATCAGAAAAAGTGCACGAAATGCGGTGCATGCCGACAGGTATGCCGCTATGAAGCCGTCGTTGTTTCATAACAGGCGGGCTTCGCAAAAGACAATGGCATTTTCAATTATGCCGTTATGGGCACCGGCAGGAAATTACATAACGAATAATTCGGGGCTACAGCCATGATATCACTTACCATAGACGGCATACCGGTTACCGTTTATCCAGGAACCACCGTTCTTGAAGCAGCACAGCAGCTGGGCATATGGATTCCCACGCTGTGTCACCATGAAGCGGTCACCCCGTACGGGGGCTGCCGGCTCTGCGTGGTTGAGGTTACCCGTGACGGGGTGACAAAAACCGTCTCCTCCTGTTGTTATGAAGCTGCGGAGGGCATTGCAGTACAAACGAACACCGACATCATTCAGGATATAAGAAAATTTATTATCGGCCTTCTGTTATGCGAAGCGCCGGACGCCCCCGCCATCCGGGAGCTTGCAGAACTGCTTAATGCATCCCGGCCTGAACGCTTTGCCGTCAGAAATGAGCTGTGCATTGCCTGCGGCCTGTGTGTCAGGGCATGCAGGGAAATTGTCGGCGCAAGCGCCATAGATTTTGCCGGGCGCGGCTACGAGCGAACCGCTGCATCGCCTTTTTTTGACCGGTCGGATGAGTGTATCGGCTGCGGGACCTGCGCGGATATCTGCCCCACCGGGGCCATTTGCTGCACCGACATTCCTGAAGGGGAAAAGACAACGGTGGCCGGCCGCACTGTATCCGGCCCTGCCCGGATTGTGGACCGGTGGAAGGTCGATTTGCCCCTTAAGCGCTGCAGCGTCTGCGGTGAACCGTTCGCACCCGAGTTTCAGCTCGAGCATATCAGAGAAAATGCCACGCTGCCGGATGATTTTTTTGACACCTGTCTTCACTGCAGAACAACGTAAACCACTGCTAACGGAGCACGCATATGAAGCCTGAGCACAACGAGCTTTTCAGGAACAAATTTGAACAGTATGTCCGCTTAAAAAAAGAAATGGGTGAAGAGCGGGCCTGGGAAAAAATGCTTGAAGGATACCCCGAGCGGCAGCGTCAGAAAATGGGTCAGTATATCGATAATACTACCCTGGCAAATGGCTTTTCCCATGCAATACCGTATTATAAAAAGCTCGGGATGACCATGCAGGTCGTGGACATATCAAACAGGGGCATCGATGCGGTTCTTGAAATACAATATGAATGTCCATATCTGGAAATGAGCAAAGAATACGGGATAGATAACCCGTGTCACGTGCTGTGCGACATGGATATTGAAGCAACGAGGCGGGCCTTTCCTGACATGAACGTTCGCTATGTTGCCCGGCAGTCAGAAGGTGACTGCATCTGTGCATACAAATATGAGCGTCCGGCACGATAACATGATAAACACCAGGGAACAAAGCTGATGAAAGTAAACAGAGAAATCTGCGTCGGCTGCGGCGCGTGCGTCAATATCTGCCCTCGGCTGGCTATTCGATTTATCGACGATCGCTCTTTTATCGACCAGCAGACCTGTATCGAATGCGGAACCTGCCGGGATGCCTGCGGTGTTGATGCCATATATGCCGGCTGCCGCTTTCCCGATATCACCGTTCTTCATTTGGCAAGCGACCCTTATCGGGAGCATGAAAGACAAACACACACTGATGTTTCAGGGATTTTTTGAGCATGAAAACAACCTATGATTTTATTGTTATCGGTGCAGGGCCTGCCGGGCTGATGGCGGCCCGTGAGCTTTCCGGTGCGGGACAGACGGTGCTGCTTGTCGATATAAAAAAGAATATCGAAAAGATAAACCGGTCCTGCTGCACCATGCTCATCAACGAGCCGAACACGCACGGTGAAACCGTCCATATAAAAGACAACAACCTTTACTTTGAAAAAACCGGCTTCACGGTGAAATACACCGGCAAGTGGGTTAAGCTGCTGAAAAGCTCACGCCTGTCTCCCGGCGGACATAAGCTCACCATGGCCAACAAAGAAAAGGGCGTCGCGTGGCCCTACACAAAAGAAATCATCCTGAAAAACCTGCTTGACGATGCGGTTGCAAACGGCACCGATGTCGCAACCGAAACCGCGGGAATAAAAGCCGAAAATATCGAGGGCGGCGTCAGGGTTTCGCTCCGGCATGCCCGGTCACGAACGATACAGCACATTACCTGCAAAACGGCATTTGCCGCCGATGGATGCAATTCACAGATTGTCAGAGGGCTGGATCTTTTCAAGACCCGGAAATATATCGGCTCTTTCCGGGTCGCCTCTTATTTTCTAGACGATGTCGACTATCCGTACTGGGATTCCTGGATCACCTGTGTCGGCAAGGGGCATACCAAATGGAGGGCCGGCCAGATCTATATGGTTCCCAAATACCTGCCTGAAGCCGGCAAGGACGACAAGCCCATACTCGACGTATTCTGCGGCACGCCGATTGGGATGCCTGCAAAAAAAGCGCTTGACGGCTTTTTGCGTGAGGGCCCGTTTCATGAGTGGTTTCGCAATGCGAAGATTGTACACAAAGCCGCCTGCATGCTTAACTTTTACACCTGCATCCTCAATCCTGTCGAGGGCAATATCGTCGTCATCGGTGATGCTGCAGCCTTTATTGAAACATACTGCCAGTCGGCCATGGTGTACGGCTACCGCGCCGCACACGCTGCACTGAAAGTACTTGGTACAGGTCGAGGCTACGAGGACTACAGCCGCTTCTGGCAGAAAAGTTTTGAATACTGCTGGCCGGATGAAATTGAAAAAGCGCTGCAGGGATTCGGCCTGCACCTGCTCAGCGACGATGAGCTCAACTACGTATTCAGCCTTACAGACGGCGAGGAATATCCCGGTTTTGTCAGCGAAAACACAGCCCCCGATGTCATGAAAAAGGCCATTATGAACCACATGGACCGGATCCGGAAAGAGCAGCCTGAAACCGCGAAAAAAATAGAGCAGCACTGGAAAGCCAAGGCCGAGGACATTGTAAAGGGGTAGCCGGGCTACCTCCTCATACACAACAGCGTCATGGCGAAAATAACCGTTCCATCCCTCAGTGAAAACAAAAAAGCCGGTCTGATGAAGTTCGGGCTGGAGTTTGTAGAATCACTGACCGTCGAGGAATTTGAACACATAATTGGAGAGTATCTCGATCGTCACAACGTGCTTCATCTTGCCACGTCCCGCAACAATCAGCCGCGATGTACCACTCTTGAATACTTCAATAACGGCCTTACTGTCTACATATTATCTGAAGGCGGCGTCAAAATAGGAAACATCAAAGAAAACCCCGCCGTGTCCTATACCATCGCTGACCCGTACCACCCGGAAACCGATTTTTTCAGCGCAGCAGGGCTGCAGGTTTTCGGCATCGCGACGGTATTTAAAAAAAACGATGATCCCGAGCGGTTTGCAGAAATTTACACCTTTTTCCCCAACAGTGCCGGTCTGAAAAAACAGGGGCTGTATGAGCAGGCACAAAAAGTCAATTTCAATGTAATCACCATAGAGCCGGAGACCATTCGCTACGTCAATTACCGGGATGGATTCAGAAAAGTGCTCTGGGAGAGGAATGGCGAACCGGGATCATAATTTCTTCGGCAGAGCCAGCCGGTGGTATATCCATGATTAATACTGTGCAGCGTAATATTATGCACGCCGCGCATCATTATTTTATATTTCTTATACGTTCCAGACATCCCCTTGTTTGCTCATATGGCCGATGGTTATTTTGTATATATGTGGTATAAATTAAAAGAACATATATTTTAACAAGGCCGTTTTTTGAGCTGTTTGCGGCATGACACATTCCATTTGCACACAAAGGGGGCATATGATGGAACACAGAAGCTTTACAGCCACACACAGTATCATTTCTTTTTTCTGTTCTTTTTTTCTTGTTCTTTTCATGTTCGGGTGCTCCACGTCAAAAGACCCTATCACCTATTGCGGGGGGCAGGAGGAGGACGGCCCCTGGCCGGAATGCAGCGCCGACCGGTACGACGTCGACGGGCCTGCCGAACGGCTTCTTAATAAAGGCGTATCCCGGATAATCATGATCGATCTCACTGTCGGGGGACCGCGCTTCGCCAAAACGCTTGACGTTGTGCGTATGACCAACCTGGCCGTTTTGAACTGGGAGGCAGAGCATGCTGCCGGTTCGCCGGCCGAAGCCGATGAGAATAAAATCGGCGTCATTTACATTGTGCACGGCGGCTTTGACACCTATAACCCGCAGTATCTGTGGGATGCTTCAGTGCAGATGTTTTCCTACGACCCCAATCACCCTGTCTACCGGTTTTTTCTCTGGAACGAAAACAGGTGGGATATGATCCTACAGTCGGGTAATGCTGAAAAGGAGGTCATAAAATACCGCTTTGAATACAACCGCATCGGCGGCACCGACCCCTTCGGCTCAATCACTCAGCAGCAGCTGCAGGATTTAAAGCAGGAGCTTAACGATCAGGGAACTGAATACGGGCTTACCTTTGAAGTCGACTGGTCCTGCTGGATGTGCGGCGACAGCGTTTCTCATTACGCATACCCCCGATACCTGTACAAAACACCGGACGGTATCCTTGTTGACAACGATACCGCTGCGCCGGAGACGCCGCTTATATGGGTTAATGACTACACAAACCTGATGGAGCGGTCATACCCCACAAAGCCGGAAGGCTGGACCGACTCCCTGGGTATGCCTGAGGAGGACCCCTCTGTTCCGCTTGAAGGCAACCCGAACCCTGTTGCCGAAGATACACAGCTGGCACGGCTCCATCTCGAGGCCATTGAAAAATCCTTCTCTCCATATGTTTCTGACAATAAGACAGCGGTTTTACTGCTCAACCATGCGCTCCATGACAATAATGAAGTCTTTGACCCCAAAATAAACGACACGCTTACAATTAACAAGAACATAAAATCACTGCTCCTGGATTATCATCCGGAAATTGATCCCGACAATATTGTCGGCGCATATATGGGAATCAAGGAAATAAACCCTGAAAACGGCAAGGAAGAGCGCACCCGTGACATGCGGGGCGAAAACCTCGGCCATGCCTGGCTGTATGAAAGCGATAAAGAAATGCCCGAAGACGAGTGGGGCTATCGGTACTGGGATGCGCTTAAATATCTGAAAAACCGGGGCGCAAAGCACATTGTCGTCGGGTTTCCCCAAATCATCACCGATTCCGTGCTCAACCTCGTGGAAATACATAACCAGATCGGAAAGGAAATCGGTACGAAAACATGGCTGTATTATTCTGAATTGGACAATGAGACCTATCCCGGTACCGGCCATCCTTTTGCCGATTACTGGGGCGTCTGGGTTGACACCGAATGTGACGGCGGGACATGCTGCTTTGAGATGGGCGGCTGCGAAGACGGGCGCCCCTATCCCCCTCCGCGCCAGACCCCGATTAATCGGAAGCGCGGGGATGAAGACCCCTCGCTTGCCTATGATCTAAGCGATTACGGACATCTCGGCTACAATCCCGAACTCGGTGAGCCGAACCCCGACGCACCGGTCCAGGATCAGTACACCGGCACCTGGGCTCTCTATGAGCCGCCGAATGATGACTCACGGATCGGCGCATTGCTGTCAAAACATATTATTAATGCAGCCGTAGGGGATTTGCAGTAATTACCTACAACACCTTAATCATGGGAGGGCATCAGATGGCAGAACAATCCAGAAGGGCCTTTACTTTTCGCACGCTGCTTGCGTCCTGCGTAGGGGCGATTACCGTTCCATCCCTGGCTCGCGCAATGTATTTTGACCGTGCGCGCAAGGACCCGTTTCTGAACCGCGATGACATCGATGCGGCGGTAAAGTCGTATTATCAGACCTATAATTGCACAAAGCCATACCCCCATAAATTCAATGAGGTTTTTGCAAAAACCCAGCTGCGCAGCCTGCAGTTTTATATGGATAAAGGAATGGAAAAAGCCTATGTCGAACACTACTTGACAACAATGGCTCCCTGGCTCGACCGGATAAAACAACAGGTTGCGGAGGCAGGGCCTGAAAAAGCGCTGGAGGAGCTTTTTGAAAAGAACCCTTCAGCGTATCAGCTGTTTGAGCGCATAGAGGTGAAGCCGGGAGAGCGTTGCTTCCCCTGCCCATACAAAGAGCTGCTTGGCTACTGTAAAAAATATTTGAACACGTTTACCATTCAATGGGAGGATGTGCACAAAAACTGGTGCATTCCCACTTGGGCCGGATGCGGCGAGCGGATCGGGGTTCCCATAACGGTTTCACCGGGGGAAATATGCTCTGTCAGCATAAAAAAGCCTCAAGCACCTGCGGCAGACAGTACAGCTAACCGGTAGCGCATAGTTACCGCTGTATTTACCACTTTCAAAAAAGGAGGGCACCATGAGCACTTCATCATATATACATACCGATCAGAATAAAAACAACACGCCCTGCAGAAATTGTCTGAGCCGCAGAGAGTTCGCTGTGAAAGCGTTTGGTGCGGGAACGCTTTCCTCCCTGGCGCTGCTTGCCGTGCCAGGTGCAGCACGGGCGTGGATGGACGGGACGGTTCTGGAGCGCGATGATCTGGGTGCTGCATTTAAAGCCTTAATTAAAACATACAGCGACACCGACCCCTATCCTCACAAATTCAATGATGGGCTGGTGAAGCTTCAGCTGAGAGATCTCGATTTTGCAGTCAGACAGGGGGTTGACAAAGAATTCGCCGCACATTATGTCGCAACGCTCGGTGTACTGATAAATAAATATATAAAAAAGGCGGTGGAACAATTCGGCAAGGATATCTTTTTGTGGGGTATTTTCGAGCGGACAAGCTGCGCCTATCAGCTCTATGAGAATATAAGAATAAGTAAAAATAAGCGATCATTTCCCTGCCCCTTCAAGCCCATACTCGATCACAGAAAAGACACCCTCGGCACATACAAAATCACCTGGGAGGATGTCCATAACAAATGGTGCATTCCGGTATGGCAGGGGTTTGCAGACGTGGCCGGGGTAAAAATTGCGGTTTCGCCGGGGGAAACCTGTGAGGTTAAAGTGATATAAGCCGCAGGCCATTCGGCTAAAAACTACATACAACCATTTTCAACTGAGAGCAGCAAACGGAAATTATCATGATACATATTCAGCGTGAACGGTGTGAAGGATGCGGAGGATGTGTTGATTTATGTCCGCGTTGTGCAATTGTCATATGGAACGATAAGGCGTTTATACAGCGCAGGCTGTGTCTTGAATGCAAAACCTGCGTCGGGGTCTGCCCGAAGAACGCCCCTCAGCAGATATAGATCATAAAATTTGCCGGTTTTTTTTGTATTAAAGCACCCCGGATGGGGAGGGCATTACCGGGTACAGTCCAGTTAGTATGCTCAGATATGATCTCCGGAAAGAAGTTAGCTCTTTTTATTTTAGTGCCGTTTCTCTTGCTTACGGTCTTAACCGCTGCAGCATTCCTGTATGTTTCACAGGAGCCGTCAGGCACAGCGTATGCCGCCCTTGAATCGGGGAATTATTGCCGTGTAGCTGAAACATACGTTCCCTCCTGGCGCAACCGGTACTATGCATTCACCCCGAATAAGACCGACCCGTCAGACGGTCTTATTATGTACCCCGGCGGGCTGATAGATGTCCGCTGCTATGCTCCGCTTGCACAGGCTCTTGCAGAGCGGGGATGCCTTGTGGTACTTGTATCTATGCCGCTCAACATATCGCTGCTCGGCTGGAGCCGGGCCTCCGGTATTCAGGCGGCGTACCCGGACATCATGCGATGGTTTGTCGGCGGGCATTCACTGGGTGGGGTCGCCGCATGCAAATATGCCCGCTCGTTTCCCGCGAAAGTATCGGGTGTTTTTCTTTTGGCTTCTCATCCCTCCGCCGGTCTGAGCCTTCGCGATTCCGGACTGCAGTGTATATCTGTTTTTTCAGATCAGGACGGCCTGGTGCCACCTGACAAAATTAAACAATGCGCACAATATCTGCCGGACAATACAGCCTACCTATGCATTAAGGGGGGTAACCACAGCAACTTCGCTGATATCGATAGGAGCACTCCCTATCCGGGGGATAAGCCTGCGCGCATACCGCGGCATTTGCAGCACCTGGAGACGGCTCGGGCGATTGTACGGTTTCTGGAGCCCGAAGCTAATGATAGCAAATAATTAGAGGTATAAGGGCCCGCGTTTATGATGCCTGCACAAAAAACATTTCATATACTGCTTTTTATAACTGCCTTTTTATATTTCATGTCATGCCCTGCAATACCGGAAGCATATACGAGCCAGTGCAGCTGTACGGTCACCTGCTCAATCAGTAAGCAGGAAGTCACTAAAACGACAGCAAAGACCGGTTTTTTTGGATCTGCAATGAATTTTGCTTCAGGCTCAAAAAAATATATGCACTATTTTATTACCCCTATCCAAACCCGACAATACACATCCCTTCTGTCTTGCGGGACCGTCCCACGTTTCACGGCCACGGTGAAACTACTCCTGTAATACGCAAGCCGGTATAATCAATCAGTTCCTTTAAACTATAAACAAAAAATGTGATATCAACCAGGAGACATTGCCATGCTGACTGTGTTAGCAATACTGCTTGCTGCAGCAATAGCGCTGTGCATCGGTGTTTATGCACTCTATAAATATAAAAACAAACGGCCGGCGCCGGATTACTATGAACGCTACAAAACACAGGACACTGTTCCCCGGGGAAAAGCGGGGATTTTTGCCACGTGCCTGATAATGCCGGAAACAATGGATGACACCTTCTTCTTCAATATAACAAAAAAGATTTTCGAATCCATTATGCCCTGGCCATTTCGCAATTTTGCAAAAATGGACAAAGGGATAGCCCTGCTTGACCCCGTATGGTATCACGAGCATGAAGAATTTACGCCTGCGGCTTTGATTGACCCTGCAGGAAATGAGCGTGACCTTGACGGCACTCCGTATATTGAAAAATATCGCCAGGGAGAAGTTGAATGGAAACCTCCCTCAAAAAGAATCTATCTGGACCATGGGTATTTTCTCTACACCGGCCGCAAAGGCGGCATCCCTTCCCTGACCGGGAAAATGATTAATAAGGCCCGGGTGTGGTATTATAACAAAGGAATCAGGCAGCAGAAAATCCCTCATCACAAAGGCATGTTTGAAATCATACACAAAGCGTTCGATAAAATTAAAAGTACGCGAGGGGATGTTGAGTGCAAAGCCGAAAGCAGCCTCTATTATTATGATATGAAAGCAAAACTGTTTGAGATGCTCGATGCAGGATGTGACACTATTATCCTTGCGGCACCCATGGCGATATACTCACATTTTGAAGAGTTCAACTCAAGCTTCAGGCACTGTTTCGAATATATTCACGAGTGGGAGGCCGATCACCCCGATAAAAATATAAAGGTAATTATGGCTCCCCCCATGGGGCACTTTCAGCCGCTGCGCACGGCTTTCCTGGAGATGCTCAAGGACCGGCTGAATACGCTGCCGAAAAATGCTGATGTCATGGTCGCGGTAACCGTACACGGAATGCCGTGGGATCACTTTTCCTGGGAGGCCTGGCTTGAGATGGCACCGGCTTATCGGGACAAGCTCTATGAGGAAGTAAAAGAGCTTTTGGAACGGTATGCGTTCAACAGAACAAAGGCCGTTATATGCCAGGATGAGTTCGCTGATCCCATATGGGATCCGGAGGAAAAATACCTGTCTACCAACCGTGCATACTGGAACGGGATTAACGAAGGATATGATTATGTTATCGGGCTTCCCATTGAATTTTTTGTCGAGAACACCGATACGATGTTTCATCACGCGGTTAAAAATTACCACGGCTTTGATAATTATGATGTATACACACCGATCGATTATCCTGACTGGTCGATACCCTATACGCAGCAGTTCACACAGGGCAAAACAACCGTTATCTATAACGGGGTGCCGTCAGGCAAGTACCAGAAGTATGTGATAGATGCTTTTTATGAATCAATTAAGTCGGTTCTGCAACAGGCTCAGCATTAACAGCGCTGTAATAAGCGGATAAATCCATCTCGAAACTTTTCTTCGGGGCGTGCAACGACAAAGCAATCTCCTTTCAAATACTTACATTGGAAGAGATTGCTTTGCTTCGTTCGCAATGCCACGTACAGGGATTTTTTAGAGGCTATCAAAACAAGGCAGGAAAAGGGTGCTCTTTTTCAGTCGACGCCGAACATAACAGAGCGGACATATTCCTGCTGTTTTTCCGGCCCCAGAAGGAACTTGAACACATTAACCGCCGTTCCTCCCTTTTCAAGGAGCGAATCAACATAACCGTGCAGCCCTTGGCTGACTGCCCGGCTGTTTTCATCAGACAGCGGCTGTGCATTGTTCATCATATCCAGATATGTGTTCAGATAGGATGTATATATATCAAACAGAAGATCATCTTTTGTCCGGTCTGCCTTTGCGTGAACACTGAAATCGGTGACAATGCCTTTGCACCACTGCATATCAACATCCGCATGCTCAAGGGTATTAACTGCCGGAGCCCACTTTTTCATGTCCTCATAATGTTTTGTCAGGTTTTCGTCCTCAATATGTGCCGGGTCGATAATTTCTATAACAAATACCCGCTTTTTCCCCATAAAAATAATATCTGCGGAAAACATGGGCAGATTAAACCCATGATCAGGATGAATTAAGCAGGTAAACATCTTTACAAAACCCATCATGTTTGCATCAAGCATATTCACCCGGCGGCACTTTTTTCCGGTATAGCTGTCAACGCAGAATTTAAACAGCTTTAACCCCTTCCAGGGATGAAGCCGTTTGAATTCAGGTCTCACCTCATGCGGAGCAAGAGTGAGCTTTTGTGCCAGGATATCACGGGTATAGCTGTCATAGCGATCAAAAAGCCGCTGCCCCTCCTGCCTTGCCTTTATGATGATGTCAAATAGGAAAACGACGGCTATACAGAGAATGCCTAAAAACACGTAAAACAGCACAGCAAGCATGTTTCATCACCTCCGGTATTGACACAGCAATATAATTTCTCTTTGACTTGCATGGTTAACAGAGCAGAAAGTACTATCTATCATTCTGTATGTACCAGCGTCACCCAGAAGGCAAAGGCGATACAGGAGTCGGGGGACGTGCATCCCGTATCGCCACACCACGGGGGCAATAACCGTTTTGCAGTCAATGTGTTCCGTTAATACGTTTTTTTCAGGTTATAAATGGTAAACATCGATTTATCGACTTTTTTCAACCCGACACCCTGTATGGTGTGAAGCGGCAGCGACGCATGTGTCCTCTGAAAGTCGACAAGATTCATGCCCGCAATCATTTTCTTTGTATCGCCCTGCTTGGTTTCAATATTGGTAGTATATATTTCGAAACATTTCCAGAAACGGTTCAAGTCATCATACAGCTCTGTCCAGATAATATAATATGATTCGGGATCCATATACCATATGCGCTTGCCGTACAGATAATTCGGGTCTTTGCTTTTTACTTCAACCACCAGGGTTTTACAGCGCTCGCGCATGACGTTGCTCGGTATGCCCTGTCCCTTCTGCCGCTCAAATGCATTAATATCGGTTTGCCGTGAGCAGAGCATTTCTTTGGTTCCTTTAAATTCATACGTATTGCGCAGTATGTGGCCGTCCCATCCGTACTCATCGTCATAAATCATGTCCGTTCCATCGATGCAGTCGGTGCGCTGATTGATGGATATACGCCTGATTCTGCGAAACGGGGCGTAGTACATATAGCCGTCGTCGCTCTTATTCGGATCAATATAGCGCAGATTGAAAAACCGCGAGTTCTGGCTTTCCGGCGGTTCATACAGATGCAGAAATATGCCCCTATGGATACCCTTGGGGTTTTTCGGGTAGGCGGGCAGGGGCTCGACCTCAGTCCGGTGTATCCAGTACAGCTCCCAGGTCTCCTGATGTGTGATGCGCTCGATTTTGACACCCGGCGTGATTACCGGGCCCTTCCGTGCATAGTGATTGGCATCGCCGTGACTGTTGAAATCAAAGTTCCATGCAGCCTGAAGCCCGTTTTTGGGATTCGGAAACGGCCTTCCGGCTATATCTGCATAATTTTTTATCCATCCCTTATCATCAAGTTTGATCTTGTCTGCATATTTTTTCGTTGCGGCTTTTGTTCCCTTTGTGGGTTCATATTTTTTATAAGGAATAATTTTAAAATAGAACTTATCAGGCGGAGCACCCCACTTTTTCGGCTCCTTGTACGCCTGCACATAGGCTTCCGGAAGATAGGCTGCCACCTTGTCTATATTTGATTTATCGATTCGCTTCCCTGCCCAGGTCTTTTCCCAGGTGCGCACCTCTTTCAGCTCCTCGTCTGTATATGCAGTGCTCAGCAGGCTCTCAGCGGCAAAGGCTGCAAATGGTGCACCGATCAGCATCAGGCTCACAATCAGCGAAAGGATTATGGTATATGGGTATCGTGCGGCATTCATAAAAAACTCCTTTTGCAATAAATTAAAATTGATCGTCCCTGCACATTGGTGGAACGGGCGAATTCGCAAAAAGCATAAAAGGCAAAGCGCGCAAAACCGAAGAAATGCGCCGCACTTATCGTACGGCACAAAGACTGAGGCTGCAGCGCAACGCAGCAGATGGACTTTTTACGGATTCATCAAAATTCATAGCGGACACGCAGCAAGATGCTGTCCCTGTCATGCAGACCCATATTCTTTGAGGCGCTCGATCCGTAAATGGGGATGCCCCCTTCGAACCGCCAGTGCCTGCCCGGCGCATAGCCGAACACGGGGCAGATAAAATATTTTCCGATCGGGTTGTAGCTGCCGGTGAGCATCATGAAAAATTTCTGATGCCAGAAGTACTGCGATATACTGTAGGCAATCGTTACCGCACTGCTGTCGCCTGGCCTATGTCCCCGTCCGGACCTGACGACAAGGTCACGATCATGGTTAAAGATCTTTTCATAAAAAAAGGTTACACTGATACTCATCTTTTTGTCGTCAAACCAGTTGTGGGTAAAATAAGGAATGGTATAATAATCCCGCGCCTCAAGCCCGAAACCGAATGAGTCGCGCCGCACTTCATCGTAAATTTCGCTGCTGTCCCCGCCGTCACCCTTATTATAGGGGCGGCCTATTTCATAAAAGACCTCGAGTCGCCACTCGCTTATGGGAAAGTTCTGCAGCCGGGTCTGAAAGGTGCCGCCGATCAGTTCGAACCGCTTGTAATTAAATACCTTGTAGCCGGGAAATTCAGGGTTTATTGATGATCCGGTCATGATCGAGCGCAGCCCTGCTTTGACATACTCCAAAGCGAACTGGTCGAAGCGATGGGGGTTTGCTATCGGCTCGTCGTTCAGCGTGTTCAAATAAAACAGCGACCAGTCAATATTCCAGACATATCCGCGTATTTTCAGGCCGATCTCCCAGTTTTTGCGAAGATTCCACCCCGGCGCATCGCGCCGTGCCTTTTCAAACACCCAGTGGGTGATACCGAACCCTTTTCCCGGGTTAAAAGAGGAATCCGCGGGGCTCGGGCCGTAGTGGGTTCCCTCGATAGGCAGGCGGGCAGGCTCAAAATCGCCGGGAATAAAAAGGCATTCAAACATGAGGTTACCGGGCAGGGACGACTGATAGGATCCTCTGAGCATCCACAGCCCGATCTTTATTTCCTCCCAGTTTTCGGTTCCAGGCGACCCGTGACGGAGATCAAGCGGGTTAACCACATCGGCGGTCTGCTTGAGGTTGGTTTCCCCCCACACGACGATCTGCTTGCCGAGCTTCAGCTGCCAGGGCCCTTTTTGAATATCGATATACAGTTCGGTTATTAAATCATCGTCACGCGGATGCACATATTCGTGGTACGGCCTGTGCGGTATTGCGTCTTTGAGCTCCGTATCTATCGTCGGTGCTTTTTCCCAGTAATAGCGGAACCCGCCGAACAGGTTAATGGTCAGGTCATCAACCTGCGTCATTTTATAGAGCCCCTCAATAAGAAAAACGCTTCGCCAGTAATCCATGTTTGAATTGTGAAACATTGTCTCATTGCGCGGGATGTGCGTTCTGATGTACATCTGCTCCTTATACATCCCGTTGACAAGCAAATCCCCGTCCATGAGAAACACCGTGGACGTTGCGACGGACGGTGTGAGCACCATGAGCAGCATCACCGCGCATGTCGTTATGCAGAAACCATATACTGTCTTCATACCATCCATCCCCCTCTTTTTTTGGTTATGGTTTCCCGGTAATAAACCGCGGTTTGAAAATGAGAATAAAGCTGGGTATTACCAGAAGCGCCCCCACCATATTGAGTGTCAGGATAATAGTAAGCAGCAGCCCCATAAGCGCCTGAAACATCATTTTAGATAAAAACCAGAATACGATACCGCAAATAAGTGTGGTTGCAATATAAATGATTGCTTTTCCCGTAGTGCCCATCGATATGATGACGGCGTCGGCAAGGTCTTTGCCGTTGTTCCTGTATTCCTCTATCATCCGGCTTACCAGGTAGATGCCGTAATCAACCCCCAGCCCGATACCCACAGCAGAAACAGGCAGCGTTGCAGTCGTCAGCGGAAGCGGTGGGTCATTGAGCACCATGAACGTGAACGCAAGCACATTTGAGAGCAGCAGCGGCAGCAGGATAATAACACCGGCCACAAAGGACCGGAAAATAACCGTACAGAATATAAAGACCACCAGCAGCGCCAGGCCGAGCGTGATAAGCTGGTACTGCGTCAGCGTTTCATTGATCGCCGCCTGCACGCCGACCGCTCCGCCTGCAAGCTTGTATGTCATATTCGTACCGGCAATACCGGATTCGTTTTCAATATAATATTTAACTCTGCCCATAACCTCCTTGATCGTCTGAGCGGTTTTATCCCGGCAGTAAATAATGATATTAGTATGCCGCTCGCCCAGATCAACAAAGCGGTCAAAGCTTCCAGGACCGCCCATCTGCATAACCACCCGGTACAAAAATTCGGTCTGGCGGTCATCGACGGGCAGAAACCGCCAGCGCGGATCGCGGTCCCGCATGCCGGCATGAATGCCGGGCACGCGACCCTGAATGGTCTGCACAAACATAACCTTTTTATTGGGGGTGTTTTTCATAAACCGGATAAAACGGTTCACCTCCCTGACCGATTCGGCGGTAGCGGTACCCTGATTGACCCCGGTGTCCAGAATAACATACAGGGGGTTCAGAAGGGGCATGGAAAACGTAATCCGGAAACTGTCGACATTGTAGCGGTGAAACGGCCACAGAATGGATGAGCCCGGCACCGCGTTGCCGATGGTCACTTTATTCAAATAGGTGCTTCCCCACGCAAACAGAATTATGAAACAGGCCACCACCCAGTATTTACCGCTTCTGGTCAGCCACCTGCCGGCGGTTGCCAGCAGCCAGTCCAGAGGGCCTCTGCTGTACGCCCCAGATCCAAGGAAACTCGTTTTAAGAATCAGAATAACAAACAGCACAATCATAAGCCAGTCGACACGGGGAATTCCCCATATCAGATGAATAACCGGAACAGCAGTTGCAAGCCCGAGGCTCACAGCTTTTGTGGCCGGCTGCACTCGCCTGTCGGGTTTTTGCAGCGGCAGGTAGGAAAGCAGTATGGGAACGAGAACCATGGCGATAATCACGGTGGCAAATGCCCAGAACGCACATGACAGGGTAACCTTCTGCAGTATCGGTATAGGGGTTATTGCAATAATGATGATGCCGGAGGCATCCGTCAAAATGCCTCCGAATCCCGGCTTGAAAAGGCTTTCAACAACTTTTTTGCAGACAGCTTTGTTGTCTGTATGGTTTTCGGCCTCTTCTTTGTACCGCTTTCCCACCTGAGTTGAATGGGATGCCGCCATAGCCGCTATTAAAAACGGAAACACCAGCACGAGCGGGTCGAGATTGAACCCCAGCAGGCTCATAAAGCCGAGGCCCCAGACCGCGCTCACGCCCGCAGCGATAATGGGCATCAGCATGCCGCGCTTGGTGCGGAAATACAGAAAAAAAGCTATCATCATCGCCAGGACGGTATAAATCAGAATCTTTATTATATCTCCGACATAGCTGTCGATATATCCCAGATGCATCGGCTCGCCGGCAATAGCGATAATATGATTCTCATCCTCCATCTCGCGCCTGAGCTTTTGAAACTCCCTGAAGCAGACGGAATAATCAATCTTGTCCTCGAAAAAATCAACCATCACCAGCGCGCTTCTGCTGTCAAGCGAAACCATGCCGGGATACGCCATAGGATTGCCGTATACGGTAAGCCTGAGATCTTCAAGCTCTTTTTCGGTTTGCGGAATATCCGGCCACATCAGCGGCTTTGAAATGTAGCCCTTACTGGTGAGCTTCATGTCACGAATTTTACGGTGGGCAATGGACATGATTTTATACCGGTCAACTGCATTGAATTTGCGCAGCTCCTCGGTGATATACTTGATCCTGCCAAGCGTGTCGGGATTGAAAATATCCTGGTATGCGCCGCCCCTATCACGATCGCGCACCTGCACCATGACAAGAACCTGGTTTGCACCGCCGAATTTATTCCGTATCTCGTTGTGCACGTCAATATATTCATGATTTTGAGGAAGAAGGTCATTAAACACGGTTTCAACTTCAAGCCGGCTTGCAAAATAGCCGAAAAAGGCGGTTATCAAGATTATGACTATCAACAGGTAGGTTCTTTTCTCGATAATAAAATCTGCCAACCGTTCCATTAGCGGAGCTGTCCTTTCATAAAATGACTATACGTCGTACATTACTGGCCGGCTGATGAGCCGTTATTCGATGATATTCTCCTCAAGCGCTTCGGGCATTTTGAATCCTTCAAATTCATATGACATCCCCGAGCGGAAGCGCCATGTTTCCCCGCCGTCTTCTGTACACACCACGGTGCCGGTGCTGCCGACGATCCACCCGTTTGTCTCTGAGCTAAAAAAGACATTGGAAAAAAGCAGCTTGGACTTGATCGCTTTTTCCTTTTTTTCCCACGTTATGCCGCCGTCTGTGCTCAGAAGGTACACACCCTTGTTTCCCACTGCCCAACCCCGGGAGCCCTTGACATGCATGTTATACAAAATATCCTGACCGCTGTGCAGCTGGACCCAGCTATCCCCGCCGTCCGGAGTATGCAAAACAGTTGAATCCATGCCGCATATCCAGCCGCGTCGCTCATCGGCAAAATACAGCCCGAACAGTGTAGGAAGGGGGTTTTCATATTCCTCTTCAAGCGATTCGCGGCGGAAAAACGGGGGCACCACATACTCCCACGTGGAGCCGCCGTCCCGGGTGCGTAGAATGAGTCCTCGCTCTCCGACGACCCAGCCTGCTTTTCTGTTCACAAAAAAGACCTTGTTATATATTTCATCTTTTTCTTCCCTTTGCGGGATCCAGCTCTTGCCACCGTCGGCGGTGTGCAAAATCGTTGCGTAATTGCCCACGGCCCATCCATAGTCAAGGTCGGCAAAGCTCAGGTCCAGCAGGTGGCGCTTTGATCCGGTCTGCTGCCGGTGCCATGAATCACCGCCGTCCTCCGTATGCAGTACCGTTCCTATAATACCGGAGGCCCACCCGGTCGAGCGGTCGACAAATTCGATATCGCACAGCAGCGTCTCGACTCCGCTTTCCTGGCTGGACCACGTCTTTCCCTCATCGGCTGAGTGAAAAATAACACCGTGGTCGCCGGCGATCCAGATATCGGCATCGCCCCATGCGGTTACGGAAAGAATGTTTTCCGATGTTATCATTTTTATTTCCGGCATTTTAAGCTTTTGCTTTGCCTTGCTGCATCCGGATGCTGCGGCTGCCGCCGCAAGCAAAACAAGAATCAGGACATGCGCTCGCTTCCGGTTCATACGGTGTATCCTTAAAGGCTGTTTATTCTTCTTCTATAACGGTAATCGCACTCTCGGGGCAGGTATCCCTGCAGGCAAGGCAGCAGTGGCATATTTCTTTTGCCTCCTCAATCACCCGAGCCTGCTTTTTGCCGCCCTCAACATCAATCAGCTCCCACAACTCAAGGCTGCATATATCAACACACTGGCCGCAGCCGCGGCATTTTTCCGGGTCAACTCTGTGTATGACCATGATGTGCTCCTGTACGTTTATGCCGATGATTTTACGCTGTCGACCAGCTGCCTGAACTCGCCGTCCTCCTCATACAGGCGGACCATTGCATCAAACAGAGGAAAGGTAGCCATAAAATGAACGGCGGTGTTCGGGTCTTTAGCATCGCCCTTGAGAAGCTCACCCTTTTCACGTATTTCCATTAGATCATAACTGTTGTCGATAGCCCCGCACATGTCTGCTATGGAAAGCTTCATAGCCGCGTGGCAGTCATCGCGCATGCCGCTTTCAAGCGATACGGTGCCATCTTTAACAACAAGGGTTAGCTCCTCTTCACCGAGCTGCATCCCCACTTTGTGATCTTTAAAATCGGCAAGCATTTCCCGGGCGGTTTCATCGGTATTGGCAAAGCCGATTCCTTTGTGAAATACGTCCACGATCCCCATAGCGCTCTCTCCCTTTAAAAAAATAGCTGCATAAGTGTTTCTGTTTTGTCCCCGCAGATGCGTTCAACACCAGGGGCTATTGATTTTTTAAAGTGTGAGCGCAAAACAGAGCGAAGAGCGGTTGTTTTTCGACGAACCTCGTCATTCAAACCGTCACCGGGTTCCTCGGCCGCCTGTTCGCTTATTGACATATACTGCTTCAGATATTCCGCGTGCGGCGCAAGCGCTGCGAGGCGCATCCCCTCCCGCTCAACCGGTATGCGCGCTGCAGTATATACAATCGAGCAAGCAGAGCGAAGCTCGTCGTCCTCCTCGGGACAGATGCCGGGAAGCTTGGAAAACCGGTTCCACAGCTCACCGAACGGCTCAATGAAATTCACTCTGTTTGACTCATGCACCAGGGTGTCAACTGTGGGCATAACATCCACAAGCAAACGTATTTCACTTCCTGAGTCTTCCCACAATGAAACAAATACGGGAAGAGAATACCCTTCATTGGGGAAAACCGTACACAGGCCATAATTGCAGTTGTTCCCGGCGAAAGCGCCGAGGCTTACTTTCCCGGCCTTGCCGCCGGCAAAGCACTTCAGCCGAGCGTCACCGGACGCTGTGAGCTTTTCCTCCAGATCTTTTACTCTGACCCCGTCCGCATCAGTTAATTCCTGCAGCTGCTGGCTGCCCAGCACTTCAAGCACGGAGTCAAAATACGACGCGTTTGCGGTATCCGCAGCCATGGCATACTCCTTAAAAAATAAGACTGACAAAAAGGCGGTGCTGCTCCTCACCGAATATTTTCTTTATAACCTCTCCGCCGGGATCAAGATCGCGGTAATACTTCTGCATAGCCCTTTTGCGGGTGAGCATTTCCCGGCGGTATCCCTCATCGGTTACCGGCTGTGCTTTTTTCAGCCAATCGATCCACACGCGGGCATAGGCCACGATTGCCTCAATCGATTTATACCGGTGATCCGGGTCGGCTATACGGCCGTCGATCGGGTACGGCGACAGCGTTTCGCGAGCCCAGGGCCACGGGCCGTAGCGGCGCTGCACAAGGCATCGCCCTTCGTCTGTCAGCCCCGGCACCGTTCGATATCTTCTCCAGATATCTGCAAGCGGATCAAGATATTTTTCCCGGTATTCCGGATGCACGACAACATCGACCAGCGGCATCAGGTCGACGGTTACGGACAGCCGCTTTGATGTCTCATCAAACTCACAGGCAAAAATGGGCAGGTCGTAATCATCGCTTGCAGTCATGTTCATGGCACAGTATTTTGCGCGGTTGAGATAATGGAGCTCACCGTATACAATTTTGTCGACTTTATCCGATCCCTTGAGCCGAAAGCTGCTGTATCCGCCTGAAGCCATGGGCTTTTTGAAAGACCGGGCGGGTGCCGTATCCATACCCTGATACGTATCAAGCGGTTCCAGATCAAGCTCTTCCAGAATTCTGTGGCGGTTGATAATTTCATCCTCGAACGGTATAAGATCATTAAAGGTAAGGCGTGCCATAGTATGCCCTTTCATCGTGGAGGCATTGATTGTTTACGGCTAGCTCAGCTATATGTGGTTAGATAAATGTAGTCTTTAGGACTACTATATTAAGAATAATATTTTAGGAATTATTGTTTGTCAAGAACTATTTTCCCGGGCCCTGATTTTTTTCAGCAAAAAGAGTTTGCTGAGATTCATACTAAATTCATTGACAGACCATCTAATTTGATCTACATTGTATTGTGTCTATGAAACAATTCTATCGGAATACTATAAGGTTTTTTGCCGGGGAGATGATATGACGAACTCATACGATCTTGTTATTGTCGGAGCAGGGCCTGCAGGGCTCATGGCAGCCAAAGCCGCAGGCGAAAACGGACTCTCTGTCGCTCTTGTTGAACGTAAAAAAACCATCACAGATATTAACCGCGCGTGCAGCATGATGGTGGTCACGCTTACCGGGAAATATCTTGGCGAGCGCGTTTTGCTGAATGAGCGGGAACGCCGCTTCTGTTTCCCTCGCTACGGATTTTCGGTACCGTATGAAGGGGCCCACCGGGATTTCTATACCTGGTCTATATGCTCCTATACCGGAAACAAAATTCAGCTCGGCGATTATGCACAAAATGCTGCACGGGGGCAGGAGGGAAGAATCAGCGCCACATATGACAAAGGAGCACTGCTGCAAAGCCTTCTCGGCGAGGCATCCCGATATAATGTTGATATTTTTCCGTCATATAATGTTATCGGGACTGCAACCGAAAACGGTACCGTCACCGTACACACCGCGGAAGGCAGACGGTTCTACGGAAAATTTGTCATAGGCGCCGACGGCCGGTCATCACGCCTTGCAAAATCGCTCGGATGCAACCGCAATCGCCACTATTACGGAACCGCAACCACCTGCGGCTATGAAATGTGCGGGGTGGAGCCGCCGGAAAAATATGCGCTTTATCAGATTTTTCTTAACGAAAACCCGCCGATGCGTATATGGATGACGCCGCGCGCCGGGTCTGACGATCACTTTGTCATGGCTACCTGCCTCCACCCGGGCGCCGATATGCAGGGAGCGCTCAACCGGTTCATGGACACCGGCTATTTTGCGCCGTGGTTTTCCCATGCGGAGAAAAAACGCTGCCTCCCCATTGTGGGGAATATGTACTCCCATATAACAGACCCGTACAAGGACCAGGTGCTGCTTATATCGGACGCGGTGTGGTGTCAGGAAGCCGAAATGACTGGTGCTGTTATAAGCGGCTGGAAAGCGGCAAATGCGGTTACCTTTGCACTTGCAGAAGGTGATATTTCCCGGACGGGAGTTTCGGAATATATAGACTGGTGGCGTGATGAAGTGATAACCGTATATGATTATAAAGACATGATCAGAAATGCCGTGCTTCCCTATTGTCTCAGCTCAGATGACATTGATTATCTGCTGAGCTGTATTCATAAAACGCTCACCGGCATACTGGACCCGTATGAGACTCCGAAGATTGTAGCTGAAGCTATGGCTGAAATCATGCCTGCTCTATCCAGAAACCGGCCCGATATTTTTAAAAAATTACAAAACATGAAGACCGATCCGCTTGAGGTTATTTTTAATGACTGTATCAAAGCAGGCTTTCCGACAACAATGCGGCAATAAATAACAATGCCGGTATATTTATTCTCTTTTACAGAAAACCATTTAAACCTCAGCGCAGGGAGGACATGTCATGAAGTTTAACAGAATATCCGTAACCTTTTTTGTTGTTATCACTTTTTTGTTATGCCCGCTTCAGTGTTTTTGCGCTAAGGAGGAACCGGCTGCTAAAAAAATACAGCCGGAAAAAGCCACAAAAATGCACAAGATCATCCGTATTCACTACACCGGGGCCGTTACTCCCGAAACGGTTACTATCAAACCGGGCACAACCGTTGTCTGGATCAACGAATCCAAGCGGCCGATAGAGATACAATTTCAAAACAAACAGGTGACGCTTGCCTGCAAAAGCCCGGTTCACTTTGTAGTTGGTCAGGAAGGCTCTTTTATTTCAAACAGGATACCCCACGGCGCGGTGGCAAGCCTCTGCTTTATTGAGACGGGCACATATAAATATGCGGTACGGAAAGTACCCTCAGTCACCGATGAATGGCATGATTCCCGGCAGCGGATAACCGCGTTCAGCGCAACGGTGGTCGTCAAAAAGTGACGGCTGATTGTCACGCCACTTTACTCTAAAAACTATCCGAAGGGGGCAGTTCATGGAACAGCAGACAGTATCACCGGCGCCGAAAAAATTTGCCGGCATAGAAGTCGCACCGGACCTGAGCCGGGTGAATTTCTTTTTTCTGTATTTGAATACGCTGTTTGTGGGCATGCTCATGGTTATGCCCGCCATTATACAGCCCGCATTTTTAAAAGATGTCATCAATGTATCGCCTGATTTTTACGGCTATGTGAATGGGTTTCTGCAGAACATGAGTCAGATCGCCACCCTGGCCTTTGTCGGGCTGGTGGGAGTTCTGTCTGATAAATTCGGACGGAAAATACTTGCCATAATCGGCTTCATAACGCTCATTGTCTTTTATTATCTGTTCGGGCAGTCTCCTGAGATTGCGGCAGCGCTTAATATTTCACCGGCTTTTGCCGCCAAAGTATGCGCACTGCTTAACTTTGCCCCCGGGCGGGCGCAGGAGTTTCTGCCGTTTGCTCCGGGACTTTTCACTGCGTACCTGCTGCGGCTTATCGTGGGCATCGGCCTGATTCTTGTCTATCCGCAGTTTATTACCATGGTTGCAGACTATACCTTTGAAAAAGACCGCGGCAAGGGAATGGCCCTGAACGGCATGATGATGGGCCTGGCAAGCATTCTGATATTTACCGCCGTTGCGCCTCTTGGCGAAAAAACCGGCGTTGCCGGGCTGTTCGTGTTTGCGTCAGTTATGTCTTTTGTGGGGCTTGTCGCAACAACGCTTTTTCTTAAAGAAAGAATGCCTGAAACAACCAGCCGGGAAAAAAAGGATATAAAAGCAATTTTTCACATGGTCAAGAAAAGCCCGGCCCTTAAAACCAGCTATTTATGCTCTCTGATCGGCCGCGCCGACATAACGGTTATGGCTACATTTATCATTGCCTGGGCAGTCCAGCATGGGGAAAAAATCCAATTACTCTCAGTGGAAGCGACAAAAAAAGGCGCCATCCCCATGGCGATTTTGAGTGTTGTGACAGCGGTTTCTTTTCCCATCTGCGGAATCTTACTGGATAAATGGGGACGGATGGCCACGCTGCTGGTCACGGTCACCTGTGCCGGGGTGGGGCTGCTGATTATCGCGGTTTCGCCGAGCCCGTTTTCCGGCATGGTATACGGAGCGGTTATACTGCTGGGCTTCGGCCTGTCGGGCTCCATTGCGGGGGCAAACACCCTTGCAACAGACGCCTCACCCAAAGAGCTGGTCGGATCGCTGCTCGGGGGGCTGAACACCATGCAGCCCATCGGCATGCTGTTTTTTCTTCAGGTCGGCGGGTACCTCTATGACGTACTCGGCCCGGGGTGGGCGTTCGGGCTGAAAGGCGCAGCTGATATTTTACTGGCGGTGTGGCTGCTTATTATGAAAAACCGCGTTAATGATGAAATAGTCAGAAAATAGTAAACGATAGCCCCAAAAACCTTCTCTCACAATATAGACAGTTACTGTGAACATAAAAAAAACTGCCGGAGCAGTAGCCTGCTCCGGCAGTTTTTTTTTAGACCCCATACATGACATGCCTGCAGTAAAAAACAGAAAACCCGTTCATTGTGAGGAAGGTAACAACGAAGCAATCTTTTTTTCCGGCTACCCACAACCGGAAATATCGCTTCATAGTTCATAAAATTATCATGCGATTGGAATTACCTTCCGGTTATTATGTCGATACTGTTTTCGATAATATTCTATGCTGCGCACAGAAGAAACAAAGTCCTGAATGCCATATTTTTTTCTGAATTGATCTCCTGGGTTCTTGTATTCTTTTAACGCTTATGCTGCTCCGGAAACTTCTTATGGGCATTTACAGGCTTTCAATATTCCAGGAAATGTATTTTTTCAAATAATGTTCGCCTCATCTGTCTACCTGATCCCGGCAAACAACCCGGGGCGGGCCTCAACCGGCCCATGACGCGTAGCCGTACCATTTATATCGATATCTTCAAGTGTATAATAGTACCGCTTTCTGTTTTTCAGCTGCGTGTCCACAAACACATACTCAGCGCCTTCAGTTGAAGAGCCGCGCGAGGGAATCAGAGCCTCGTTTATCTTTTTATATTCACCTTTTTCCGACTCACTGCGATAGAGGTTGAATCCTGCAGTATCAATCTCTGAGGCGGTTTTCCACGTCAGGGTAATTTTATTTCTCCCCGGCTGCGCACTGAAATCGGCAAGGTCAACTATCGTCGGGCAGCCCGCAGTTTCCAGAACATGATTTGCAATAATTGATGCCAGCTCTGACGCGTCATTGGGCGCAGAATACATGGCCCATGTGCCTGTATACTGATTTTGAACCGGTCCCTCTGGATCGGGGGCACCGCTTGCACCCGTTTCATCATAGCCGAGATGACCGTAGTCGCTCAAATCATACGCCATAGAGGGGTCAAGATCACCCCGAGCCCCGGTTGTCTGTCGCGGCGGGGGATAGGGCCGTGACGGGTCTCCGCAGCCGCCCATTTCAAAACAGCAGGGCACGCCGCCGCAATCGGTGTCAACCCAGACGCCCCAGTAATCGGCAAACGGATGGCCTATACCAGGATAGGCTGCATAATCAAATACCCCCCAGTCCTGCCAGGTTTTTATGCCGATTTCCTTACCGATCTGATTGGGTATTTCCACCAGATTCAGAACCGAATCGGTCACTATCTGCGGAAATCCGATAACAATATGGCCGACCCCTCTGTTTTTTAAATACTCAAGTGCATCCCAGTACCGGTAGCCCCACTCATCTCCGGGCATGGTATCGGCCCATTTGGTCAGGCTGGCCGCCGTTGCGCTGCCAGAAGGTGTTGCACCACCGCTGATGATCTCATTTTTTTCAAAGGCGCCGACGTCTGTGCTGCTTACAATCAACGTACCGACAGCGTTTCCTGATGACCATGTTCCGTTTAGCAGTATAACCTGATCAACAACCGCCTCAGCCCCCGATGTTTGGCCGGTGATGGTCGAGCCGACGTTAAATGCTGCCGTACCGTCTTTAAAGTCTATCGCTATTTGTGAATTGCCTTCATAGAGCCAGGCATGCCCCAGGTTTTCCCCGCGCATCTCACGGGTACGCTCAAAAACACCGGTCGGGCCGTATTCCTTAACGCCCATATATGCGCCGATAATATTGTCAGAATCCATTTCCGGGTGGCGGGACAGGAGAAGCGTTTTGATATTTTCATTCAAAACGAGCGTGTCATCGATCTTCGGGTCAAAATTCTGGGCATAATCACGGGTAGCATGATTCAGCAGCAAAACCCCGGTATCACTGTCAGCAACCGTATCGGAAAACCCTTCCTCGATACCGGTAACGTGCAGCAGGGCAAGGTCTGTATCCGCGGCAACCGGGTTTGGATGTGAATCAAGCGGCACGGATGGGTCGACGCTTGGCTCATTGAGATCAGGCGTCCAGTATCGGCCGTTATATCCAATCGGATCGGTCGGATAAGATGATGCCATAAGGTTGTACGGGTCGTTAACCCAATCCACGGGAATCGACACACCGTTGTGCTCAAGCGCAAGCTGTATCTTCTGAATGACATCGAATGTTTTGAAAAACCGCACGCCCCCGGTCGTAAGATCGACAACGACTATCTTATCAACTCCGGCCTGTATAAAACGCTCGGCCGGTCCGTCAACATTATATCGCTGCGCATCACACCCTTCCCAATGAGTGGTGCCGACAGCATTAGCGCTCCCGGCAGCTGCACCGCTATCAGTGATGGTCTCTCCGTCGGCAAAATAATTCCCTAAACATGATTCAGCAAACCCGCAATCTGAAGTTTCAGAGCAGACATTGCCTGATCTGGCACAGGTTCCGGAAGTATATTCCAGATTGGAAAGAGACAGAATTCCTGCAGCATCACCGGATGTCCAGCTCCCGGAGGTCACGAGCACTTCATCGATTTCAGCGGTCGCTCCGCTCGCACTGCCTGAAAGCACGGCCCCTTCTGTAAAGGCGGCAGTTCCATTATTAAAAGCAAGCACCACATCGTCGGTTTCCTGCTCGCCGCAGTAGGTCACATCGGCAATGCGTGCTTCCGGCATCAAAAAGCCCGATTCAAGGTATTCAGGAGGCGAATAAATAAAGCGGGGATAGGCATAATGCTCGACACGGTCGCCTGCCATCCATGAGGCGTAATCGACAACAAAGGAAACATCCGGACAGCTCGCCGCATTCAGCCTGCTTTCCAGCTGGGCGATCTGGCTGTCTGTAAGGGCATGAAACGGGTCCGTACCGCCCAGGCGCTCATACTCAAACCCATATTTTCCTATTTCTTTTGGGGCATTGCCGGCCGCTAAAATGGACTGCCACTCCCCGCTGTTCCAGATAAAATTTTTATGGACAATATGGTCGGGTCGGTAGGAAAACAGCTGTATCGAGGCATCCCACAAATGCTGGGGATGAAATTCATCAAACCCGCCGTGAACCACATATAAAACACCTATTTTTTCGCATTTGCCTGAAACGGGACATATGAAGAAAGCTGCTGTCAGTAAAATTACGGTGATTAAAAGCTGTTTTTTGCCCATAATAAGTTCCCCCTCACGGATTGGTGTAAAAAATGATCTTAAATCATACAATTACGATAACTGAACACTCTTTGGAGCTTATTTATGCTATAAATATATATATTTATATTATTTTATAGCAAAGAAAACAGCCAAAAGATTCATATACGATAAATACTACTGTGCAAAAATATATTTGTCAATGGAATTATTCCGTCAGCATGTATTATGTACATGAAATACATTAAAAATAATTTAATTCCCGTGATCTTGTTTTTTTTATTCAGGTTACAGGTTTGCTGCGTCATTTTAAATTGACAACCAAGCCATCAGCGATAAAATGAATAGATTATGTTACCGGTTGTCTTTTCTTTTTATACCGAACAGGTGATATGAGCGCTATTGATAACATTGAAGAAAAACTGGAGCGCGGCGGCCGCCTTGACCGGGACGACGGACTGGCCCTGCTTTCATGCACAGATATCCTCCGCCTGGGACAGCACGCGTTTACCGAAAAAAAGCGCCGGTTCGGAAAAAGGGTTTTTTTTAACGTTAACTGCCATATAAATTTGACCAATGTGTGCGTGTCCCGATGCGCATTCTGCGCATTCAGCAAAGGCCCGGGACAGGCGGGCGCGTACCTCATGTCCCGGGAGGAAATAATCCAAAAAATAACACAGGCTATGCACGACGGGATTACCGAGGTTCATATGGTAAGCGGCCTTCACCCCGACCTGCCGTTTTCGCGGTATGTTGACATAGTCGCCTGCATACACGAGCAGTTCCCCGACCTGCACATAAAAGCCTTTACCCCTGTTGAGCTTCAGTATTTTGCTGAAATCTCCGGCAGCACGGTCACCGGGGTGCTTGAAACGCTCAAAGCGGCCGGCCTCTGCTCGATGCCCGGCGGCGGGGCGGAAGTGCTGAGCGACCGGGTGCGCCGAGAGCTGTGCCCGAATAAAGCATCGTCCTCTCAGTGGCTATCTATTATGAAAACCGCCCACCAGCTGGGTCTTAAATCAAATGCAACATTATTATACGGGCACATTGAAACAGCTCAGGAAATTGTCGATCACCTGCTTCAGATACGCCGCCTGCAGGATGAAACAGGCGGGTTTCAGACCTTTATTCCGCTTCCGTTTCACCCGGAGAACACCGCTCTTTCACAGTGTAAAAAGCCCTCTGCATGTGAAATGCTGCGGCTGTTCAGCGTGTCGCGCCTTATGCTTGACAACATTGAACACATAAAGGCCTACTGGATTATGACAGGGCTGAAAACAGCCCAGCTCGCCCTGTGCTTCGGGGCCGATGACATAGACGGCACGGTGACCGAGGAGCGCATCACCCATGCTGCCGGCGCGCAGACCGCATCGGGGCTGACAAAAGCCGAGCTGCTCGGCATTATAGCCGAAGCCGGCTCCGTGCCGGTTGAGCGCGATACGCTCTACAATACCGTGCGCGCCTATGCGGTGCCGCAGCAGGAGGGCACATGCGCCCCCGCGTAGGACACATTCAGTTTCTTAACTGTCTGCCGCTGTATCACATGCTGGTTCGAAACGGCGCGGTGTTTGACATTGATCTTTTCAAGGATACGCCCATCGCCCTGTGCAGCAGACTGCTGCAGGGAGAGCTTGATATAAGCCCGATACCCGCAATTGAATATGCGCGAAACGCCGGAGAGGTGCTGCTGCTTCCCGATCTGGCGGTCAGCTCGCGCGGGCCGGTCAAAAGCATCGTCATCATCAGCAAGGTCCCCTTAGATAGCCTTGATGACAAGCCGCTTGCGCTGTCAAACACATCACGCACTTCCCAGGTGCTCGCGCGCATTCTGCTTGCCGGGAAGTTCGGGCTTGCCCCCCGCTTTTTTGAGTGTCCGCCTGACCTTCCGGAAATGTTCCGGGAGGCAGATGCTGCCATGCTCATCGGCGACGATGCCCTGCGCGCATATGCAAACCCCGGAGGCTGCTATGTTTATGATCTGGGCGAGCAGTGGGAAGCCTACCGCCGCGCCCCCATGGTGTATGCGGTGTGGGCTGTCCGAAAGGAGTTTGCCGAGCGCCGGCCCGGCCTTGTCGCGCGCGTGCGGGAGGCTTTCCGGCGCTCACGCGACATGAGCATCGAGCACATCGATGCCATCTCGGTCGATATTGCCCGGTGGGAGCCGTTTTCCCCCGAGTTTCTTGCCGGCTATTTTAATAGCCTGAAATACGATTTCAGCGCTGATTACCGGCAGGGGCTTTCAGATTTTTTCATGCTTGCACAGGAGGCGGGCGCAATCGAAAAGGCACCTGAGCTGTGCTTTGTGAAGGAGCGCTAAGACACATGTCCGCTGACAGCTGCACCTCCGCTATCCTTGACAACGCAGCCTGCGACGGCGTGCGCCTCACCCCTGAAGAGGCGGCAGCACTGTTGTGCCGTGCCGATTTTCTCGCTCTGGGCGAGGCGGCGGGTAAAAAGGCCCTGAGCCTGCATCCCTCGGGGCGCGCCACGTTTCAGATCGACCGCAATATAAACTATACCAACATCTGCGT
This sequence comes from uncultured Thermodesulfobacteriota bacterium, assembly GCA_964621615.1. GTDB lineage: Bacteria > Desulfobacterota > WTBG01 > CAIYCZ01 > CAIRTM01 > CAZUMW01. Next base: position 143,022 of record CAZUMW010000002.1, on the reverse strand, counting down.
CAGCAAGTGCCGGTTTTGCGCATTTTACCGCACCCCCGGCGCCAAAGACGGGTATGTGCTTTCCCCGGAGCAGGTCGCCGGCAAAGTGGCTGATGCCGTCAGGCGGGGGGCCACCCAAGTCATGATGCAGGGCGGGCTGAATCCCGATCTTGATCTTGTCTACTATGAAAACATCCTGCGGGCAGCCAGGGGAGCCGACAGCGTCACCGTGCACTCGCTTTCCCCGCCGGAAATTTTTTTTATTGCCCAGCGATCCGGGCTTTCGATCAGGGCGGTGCTGAAGCGGCTGCGCGCGGCAGGGCTTGACAGCCTTCCCGGCGGCGGCGCCGAAATACTGGTCGACCGGGTCCGGCAGCGCCTGAGCCCGGGAAAGGTATCTGCCGACCAGTGGCTCGAGGTTATGGAGACCGCACATCAGCTGGGAATGAAAACAACGGCAACCATGATGATCGGCTCCATTGAAACGCCGCGGGAGCGAATCGAGCATCTATGCCGCATTCGGGATCTGCAGGACCGCACCGGCGGCTTTACCGCCTTTATCCCCTGGACATTCAAGCCGGGCAACACCGGCATTAATGTCCGCGAGATTTCCTCCTTCGACTATCTGCGCACCCTGGCGATGTCGCGGCTGTTTCTTGACAACATACCCAACATACAGGGCTCCTGGGTCACACAGGGAAAGGAAATCGGACAAATGAGCCTGCACTTCGGGGCAAACGATCTGGGCAGCATCATGCTCGAGGAAAATGTGGTGAGAGCGGCCGGGGCACATAACCGCATAACCGAGCAGGAAATGGTTTCGCTTATATCGCGGGCGGGAAAGATTCCCGCCCAGCGATCAACGCAGTATACAATCATAAAAACATATGATACAAACTATGGGTGACATCTGCAGGCTCCACTACCGATAGCGATTTCCATCCCGGGCAATATGTGGCAACAGCATTAATTTGAAATGCGTTAAACACCATTGAAAGCGGCCAGGCAATGGACACTTTTCTGAACGGTTTAATACACACAGACGGCAGCATGGGCATCATTGCCGAGCTCTTTGGTGTTGTGTTCACCGTCGGATTGTTAAACCTTGTGGTAACCGTCGTGCTGCGGCGTCTCGCACGGACCCTTGAGGCAACGAGAAACCCATGGGATGACGCCCTTATCGACGCGATCCGGGCACCCCTGCACGTGCTGTTGTGGCTGCTGGGCATTTCATTTGCGGCCCGGCTTTTTGAGCAGCGGCTCGAAGAGCCGGCTCCCTTTTTTTCGCTGATCGACCCTGTCAGAATTGTAGGGATTATTGTCATTGTTTCCTGGTTTCTGCTGCGCCTGATCACCCGGGTCGAACAAAATATCATCAATCAGCGGGAGGCCGCCGAGCAGCCCATAGATGTTGCAACCGCCGATGCCGTCGCCAAGCTGCTTAAGCTCACCGTGGTGATAACCGCCATTCTTGCCGGTATGCAGTCCCTGGGATTTAACCTGTCAGGAATCCTTGCCTTCGGAGGCATCGGCGGTGTCACGGTCGGCCTTGCCGCGCGCGATCTGCTTGCAAATTTTTTCGGCGGGCTCACTATCTACATGGACCGCCCCTTTACCATCGGCGACTGGGTGCGCTCGCCAGACAGGGATATCGAGGGTACGGTAGAGAAAATCGGCTGGCGGAGAACGCTTATTCGCACGTTTGATCAGCGCCCGCTGTATGTGCCCAATGCAGTTTTCAATAATATTTCAGTGGAAAACCCGTCGCGCATGTATAACCGGCGCATTTATGAAACGGTAGGGATCCGGTATCAGGATGCCACTGTGATGGATACAATTGTTTCCGAGGTTCGCAGTATGCTTCTTGAGCATCCTGAGATCGATACCGGCAGGCTTTTGATGGTAAACTTTACGTCTTTTGGCCCCTCATCCCTTGATTTCTTTATCTACACCTTCACCAAAACCATTGTCTGGGCCGAGTATCACCGGGTCAAGCAGGACGTGCTGCTGAAAACGCTGCAGATCATCGAAAAGCATGGCGCCGAAGTCGCCTTCCCCACCTCAACGGTGCATGTTCCTGAGAGCATACGCATGATGAAAGACAGCCCGCAGGAGTAACCGTATATAAAAACCGTCACCTGAAATCATACCCGTATCGCTTGATAATATCCCCCCACCGCGTTGAAATTTTCTCTGTTGTCGCGGGCGGCAGGCGGTAGGTGTTCGTTTTGTAAAATGCACGCTCTGCAAGGTACTGCCGGAGCCCCGGAAGCAGCGCGCTGCCAAAATCGGTCATCCCCAGCCCGTCATACAGCGCCCGCATGTTTTTTTCAGGCTCGCTGACAAGATCCTCATAGCGAAGCTCATAAAACTGACCGGCGGGTATGATCGTCCGCGCTTCGGCAGACTTTTCATGGGCAAACAGAAAAAGCCTCAGCACAAACTCCTCAAGGCCGGTGAAATCCGGCTTCTCAAGCGCGTAGCTTGTGCAGACCGATCTCCACAGATTCATGGTTGAGGCATACACCGCATAGGGGTCGCGCACAATATGCACAAAGCGCGCCCTGGGAAACAGCTGAAGAAGCTCACCGGCGCGAAAGGTGTGGGTAGGCGATTTGACAATGATGCGCCGCGGATCAGCAAGCGTGATTTTTTTCAAAAAGTACAGAAAGGCCCTCTCCCAGCGCCTGCGCTCAGCGTCTGAAAGCTCCTGCACCGCATAATAGCTGAGGGGAACCTGCCAGTCATTGGGAAACGCGAGAAACGCGTACGGCGAGGGAGCACCAATCCCTGACAGCGCGCACTCATCCTCCTGAGGGCTGTCAAGGGTAATGGTCATGTTGTCCTGCGGGCGCCTTTCAGGCATTGCCCGGGAAAGCAGCGGCTTTAAAAACCGCTCGGTGAGCAGAAAGTGACCGGGATTAAAACACTGGTAGTTGGTGGGATATGTGTGTCGGGAATCAAGACCCAGCAGCTCGTGCAGAAGGCTGGTTCCCGAGCGCCAGTGCCCGATAACAAAAAGCGGCGCCTTTGCTACTTCGACCCGGCTGATACGGCGCCCGTACAGAATGCGCTCTGCTGCGCCGGCCAGCGACTGCAGCATGCTTGCGCAGGTTATTGCAGCTGCAAGCGGCAGGCGCCTTCGCTCGAGCCTGGTACAATTTCTGCTCAGAATCCTGCACCAGGTGCCCAGCGACAGGCCCAGCCACACGCTCGGCTGACGGGTGCTGTCAGACGCCACGGCGCACCTCCCCGGATGCAAAAAACCGGTACGGATCGGCGGCTATGCGCTTCAGGCTTTCCCCGAACATGTGAGCGTGCACGCCGTGCACAATGCGGTGGTCCGTGATTACGGTCACCGGCATCATGTTTTTCACAACAACCCTGCCGCCTTCAGCAGCAGGCTGCGGCGATGCGCCGGCCGTGTGAATCCTGAGCGAAATGTTCATCGGGGTGACCGCGGGCTTAAGCACCGTATAGTTTCCCGGGCCTGAATAAACATGATTTGACAGCACGATATTGGAAACCAGGCCTTTGCGGTACCCTGCCGAAAATGCCAGCTTTTCAGGGACACACCGGTAAAGGCGCAATTTGAAATACAGCCTGAGCAGCAGCGCGCCGATTGTGCTTTTGCTTTTTGCGAACAGCTGTTTTTTTTCCTCCATCAGCGCAGCAAGCTCTTTTTGCACCTGCACAACAGGCTTGGCATGTGCATTGTCAAGCACGCAGTAGGTGAGCGCCTGCTCTCTTCCCGGCAGCAGAAAGGCGTTTGCAATACTGATATCATGCATCTGATACACGCTGTTTCCGAGCACCAGCTGGTTGTACTCAGGGTTCTCGGAAATCGCCGAGGCAATGAGCTTGTTTATCACGGCTGACAGCGAAATTTGAGACCCCGATTGATCGCTTCGGTCCTTGGCGTATTCCATGCAGGGGCCGACATCAAGGCGATACAGCGAAGCAACAAACGGGTCAGGCGACCCGGACAGCATGGCAACAAGGTCGGCCCTGAACCCCAGCTGAGCCGGCCCGATTTTGTGCATGCGCAGCTGCTTTATACCTGCCTGCTTTTTCATTAAGCACGCTCCCGTGCTGCTTTGTTGAAGGAAATAATGTCGTCAAGCGTATCCTGCAGCGAGCGCTGCGCGGTGAATCCGATCAATTCGGCGGCCCTGGCCGTATCCGCTATTGAAATGCGGGGCTCCCCCGGGGGCTGATCGCAATAGCTCAGCCCGGCTCTCGGGCTGATGCGCTCTTTCAGCATACGTGCGATCTCTTCAACAGCAGTGCCGGTTCCGGTTCCGATATTAAGTATCAGCGGTGACTGCTGTGCGCTCATCGCCAAGATGCTTGCCCGGGCGACGTCATCCACATGCACAAAATCACGTACCTGCCTGCCGTCGCCGAAGACGGTCAGGGGCTGGCCGCTCAGCAGCTGGTTAATAAAAATCGTCATAACCCCGACGTAGGGGGTGTAGCGCTGCCGAGGGCCGAATGTGTTAAAATAGCGCAGCACCGAACAGGATATGCCCATTCGAGCGCACAAAAGAACAGTGTATTTTTCACCCGCAAGCTTTGAAACGCCATAGGGGGATGCGGGCTCAAGCGGGCCATCTTCAGAAAGCGGGGATCCGTCCGGGCTGTCTGCATACACCGCCATGGACGATGCATAAACAAAGCGCCTGACCGGGCTGTTTCTGCAGGCGCGAAGTACCGACAGTGTGCCGATGATATTTGTGTCCGCATCGGTCCGGCTTTGATCATATGAGTCCCTCACGCCCACCTGTGCGGCAAGATGAAACACCGCGTGCGCAGCTGCCGCCAGCTCTGTCATGAGCGGCTCGTCGCGGATATCGCCTTCTACAAAGCGAACGCCTCCAGGGAGGTGGTCAATGGTTCCGGTGGCCAGATTGTCTACCACGGTAACCTCGGCACCGCCTGCGGTCAGATGCTCGACAATATGGGAGCCGATAAAGCCGGCACCCCCGGTAACCAAAACCCGAGCCGGTTTCATTTCCGGTGTTCCTTTTCAGAGACTGTCTGGTAGCAGTAAATGCGCTGATCCGGGGTGATGATGGTGTTCTCGATGTCCTCGGCGGAATTGATCACGCTTTTTGAAAAAACTACGGAGTTTTTTATCCGGACATCCTTGAGTGCGGTGACGCCGTTGCCGATGACCGCGTTTTCCACGCCATCCTCGCTGATGCTTGAATCGGAGCCGATAAGCTTATGCTGTCCGCGCCGCTTAAGCTCAGTCAGATTTATCGCCAGCAAATCCTCCGGGAAGGTGAGATTGAGATCGTCCTGAATTATATCCATGCTTTTGACCGTGAACCCGTCGTCTATCAGTATCTGTATGGAGTCGGTTATTTCATATTCATCCCGGGATGCCGTGCGCGGCGTGCGCCGCACCGCATCGAATATGTGCAGATCAAACAGATACAGGCCGCATCCTTTCAGGTTGTTCACCGGGTGCCGGGGCTTTTCAATAACCCGCCGCACTGCTCCCCGCTCATCAAGCAAAACCGAGAAATTTCGCTTGATAGCATCGATGTCCGGCTCAATTTTTGTCGCAAGAACCGCATTCGTATCCTCGCTGTGAAATTCCCTGATAAGCGGCTCAAGGCTTTCTGTAATAAAGAAGATATCACCCAGAAAAAGGAGAAACGGGCGATCGATCAGAGATTCAAGCTTTCCCAGCGCATGGGCGATTCCCAGGGTTTCCCCCTGATCGACGTAGTCGATCTTTACCCCGAAGCGCTCGCCGGTTCCCATAACACGCACCACATCAAACCCGTAATGGCCGATGACGATAATAATGTCCCTGATGCCGACATCTTTCATCATTTCAATCTGATATTCCATAAGGGGCTTATTGCAGATGGGAAGCGTGCATTTCGGATAATGGACGCTGAAAGGGTACATTCTGCTGCCTTTGCCCCCGGCAAGAATAACTCCCATGATGCTGTTTTTTTTCATTGCGGTGTAGTCCTTTCTGTTTCCGTTATCAGTTTTCTGCACGGCTCTGCCGGTAAACCGGCTTGCTGGTGTTTATAAGCCGCTCTATGAGTTCGGCCCCGGTGCGTGCCGCATGTGTCCTGCGGAACACCTCCTGAAGCCGCCCGGTATTCTCCCGAAGGCGGCTGTCCCGAAGAGCCCTGTCCACAGCCTGCTTCAGCCCGGAGACGGTCAGCTTTTTATAGGGGATGCGCACCGATACGCCGGCAACGTCACAGCGCCGGGCCACCTCAAACAAATCCTGCGAAATGGGCACCACCACCGAGGGGATTCCGTGATAAATACAATCCTGCGCGATGCCCTGGCCTCCGTGATGGATAACGGCATCGGCCCGCGGCAGAATCAGGTCATGCGGAACAAACTGCTCAAACCGGAAATGCGCAGGAGCACCGTTAAATGATCCCGGGTCAACCGATCGGCCTACGCTGAGCACGGCCCGGCAGCGCACATCTTTCAGCGCCTCGATGACGATCGAGAAAAACTCAAGAGACCGGAAGACCTGAACGGTTCCCAGCGTCACGTAAATGAGCTGCCGGTCGCGGGGCTGCTCCATGATCCAGGAGAACGCATCGGCGGCGTTATCGGCTTTCCCCCATGGCGCCGGTCCAATCAGATGGGTGTGGGGCGGCCAGTCGGTGCGCGGATATTCAAATCCGTCGCAGGTTGGACATAAAATCAGATATGGTGACAGCGCGCTGTTAATCGCACTCTGGCGGACCGGCGGAAGCCCGACAGAGGCGCGGATGGTATTAAAACGCCTGTCAAACAGGGAAAAAAACACTTTTTGACCTGTGCGGACAGCACTGTAGCCGGCACGGATAACCGGATTCCGGGAGGGCGGGAGGCCCCAGGTGGTGAAGGGGGGGACGTCGCGGCTCGGTATCAGGCCCGGAACAGAGCAGAATGTTGCCCAGGGAATGTCCACCAGATCTGCCAGCTGCGCCCCGGCATGTGTTAGGGAGTCGGTCACGATTACATCCGGCCTGACCCGGTCCATCACGCCGCGGCCGTCTCTGATCATCTCCTCGTTGTTTTCTGCAAGAAGCTGAAAAAAATAATAATGGCTCCGCAATCCGGTGTGCTTGAGCATTTTTTCTGCTGCCGGTGTCATTTTGCCTGAAAGCCCCGGGGGGCCGGCAGGAAAATACTCGACTCCGGCTGCTTTGATAGCGTCCTGAAAGTCGGTACCGGTAGCATACGCCACCCGGTGTCCACGGCTTTTCAGCTCGACGGCCACGGGCAGGGTCGGGTTGATATGTCCCATTGCGGGCAGAACGGTAAACAGAACGGTTGCCATAACAATACACATTCTCAGGATTGCAGTTAGCCATTTATATTATTATAGAACAGCCGTCTATTACAACAGCAAATTTGCCTGTGATTCTCTGGTAAAAAGGTAGATATAATTTTCATTGACACCGTGCACCAGAGATACTAATTTGGTGAAGATTAAATACATGAATTGTATTCTGTGACAGCGCTCGACACTGCGAAAATAATGAAGGAGGAACACGATGGTCAAAAAAGTACTGGTTACCGGAGGGTGCGGGTTTTTAGGCTCCCATGTTTGTGAGTTTTACCGGCAAAAAGGCGCCGAGGTTATCGCCTATGACAATATGACCAAAGCAGAGCTTAAGCGTACCGGTTTTGCCGTCGATTCGGCACGGGATCACAACAAAGAATTTCTTCAAAACATAGGGGTAAGCGTAGTGAAAGCCGATGTCCGGGATTTTGAACAGCTGGCCGACAGCGCCTCCGGCTGTGATTATCTTATACATACCGCCGCACAGCCGGCAATGACCATCAGCTGGGAGGACCCCCGGCTGGACATCACGACAAACGTGATGGGAACATTCAACGTGCTTGATGCCGCACGAAAGCACGGCATCCCTGCTGCATGCTGTGCAACCATTCATGTGTACGGAAACAAAATAAACGAGACGCTGTCCGAAACCGGCAAAAGCTATGTCAGAGAGCCAGCCGGCATCGATGAGCAGCACCCGACCCTCGAAGGCACGCTGACCCCTCTGCATGCGTCAAAAGCCGCAGGCGATGTATACTGCAAGGTGTTCAGCGATACCTTCCAGGTTGATGCAGCCAGCTTCCGCCTGACCGGTATTTACGGCACGCGTCAGTTCGGGGGCGAAGACCACGGATGGGTTGCCAATTTTGCCATCCGAAGTATAATGGACTGGCCGCTCAAGGTGTTCGGCACCGGCAAGCAGGCCCGGGACATCATTTACGCAACCGATGTCTGCGAGGCCTTTGATGCGTTCTACCGCACGCGCAAACCCGGCATTTACAATATCGGCGGCGGTCCTGATAGCAAAATATCCCTGCTCGAGTGCATAGAGCTTCTTGAGCGGATTAACGGCAAAAAACCGACCGTTGAGTTCGAGCCCGTGCGTCACGGTGACCTTTTTTACTTTGTGTGCGACATTTCAAAGGCACAAAAAGATCTTGGCTGGTCACCGCAAATAAGACCGCCCGAAGGCGTTGAGCGGCTGCTTGACTGGATACGCGAAAACCGGGGGATCTTTTCGCAGTAACAAAAAGAGCGCATTATCAGTTGACAGCCAGCCCGGCAAGGGAGTCTTTCAGCCCCGAGGTGCGCAAAATGCGCCTGACCACAGCTTCCCGGAAAACCTCCGGATCCATCCACAGCTCAAGATGCGAGCGCGCCCGGGTAATGCCTGTATAGAGCATTTCCCGGGTAAGAAACGGCGAGCTTTTTTCAGGCAGCACCAGCACCACCCGTTCAAACTCGGACCCCTGGGCCTTGTGCACCGTCATTGCAAAAACCGTTTCATAATCGGGCAGGCGGGACGGTGAGATGCTGCGCAGCGTACCGTCGGGTCTCGGAAACCATGCCCGAAGCACCCCGAAAGAGTCCGGCCACACCAGGCCCGTATCACCATTAAATAGCTCAAGCCCGTAATCGTTTGTCAGTATCATGACCGGCTGCCCCGGATAAAACCGCTCCCCACGCGGAACCAGGTTTCTTCTTCGAAGCACGCGCTCGACCTCTTCATTCAGCCGTTCGGCTCCGAAACGGCCCCGGCGATAGGGAGACAGAATGCGAAAGCCGGTGAGATGCGCAAACGCTTCCTCACGGGATCCGGCCCTCAGCATCGGTTCATAATATGCTTCCGCCACACGCTGAAGCTCCGGCACCGGGGATCCGTCTGCCGGACGGGGCACACAGACGACCGCTTTTCCACCGTCGGCATGTGCCGCGGACAGCGCCCGGTCGGCCGCCCCGTCTTTCACCGCAGCGCTTACGGTTTGGATACCCTGCCCGCCGGAGAACCGATAGCTTCGGGTAAGCTCGACCATACAGTCAGTAAGCGTCCCTGCCGCTGCCGACAGATATGACTCGGGAATAGGCTCACCCACGATGCGGCTGTAGCGGTCACAAAATGACCTGGAAAAGCAGCCAGTCTCAGCCGCAGCGCATATATCGGCAAGAACGGCCCCGGTTTCAACCGAAGCAAGCTGGTCTTTGTCCCCCAGAAGCACGACGCGACCGCCCGGGCGGATTGCCTCGCACAGCCTGGTCATAAGCGGGAGCGGAACCATGGAAGCTTCATCCACTATAAGCACATCTGCATCAAGGGGATTGTCGCGGCTGTGCACAAAGGCGGTTGTTCCTGCTCTAAAGCCAAGCAGCCGGTGGATTGTTGCCGCGGTTTCAGGCAGCAGTTCGTTTATACGCTCTGCACACCGAAGTCCGTGCTTCGCCTGCACGATGGTTTCCTGAAGCCGCGCTGCTGCCTTGCCGGTAGGTGCGCACAGCTGTATGTGCAGGCCGGGATCAAGCTGCAGAAGCACAGCCATAAGAGCGGCAACTGTATGGGTTTTGCCGGTGCCGGGACCGCCTGTAATTGCGCAGAAAAGATGTGTCACAGCTGCAAAAACCGCGACCTTCTGCCAGTCGGGGGTATCTGCTGAGGAGGGGAAACACCGTGCCAGCGACCGGGCAAGCTCTGCATCATCGCGCACTGGAACATCCGCACGAATCAGCGCGTTTATTGCCTGAGCCAGCCGCTGCTCGTAGTCCCAGTAGCGGTACAGATACAGACGGTTTCGGCTGTCAAGAATTAGCGGTCGGTATTCGCCGGGCGCTCCCACGCAGGGGCTGCGTCGCAGTTCCTGCAGCCAGGCACCACGTTCAGGAAGCCTGAATTCCGGGGTTGCTGCTTCAACCGCAAACAGTTCCCGCAGGTGCCGCCCTGCAACTGCATCAAGATCAAGACACACATGTTTTGCATCAGTGGTCATGTTGCTTGCCAGCGCTGACGCACAGAAAACCCCCGGGCCCGTCCGGTCACCCGAAAGCCGCTGCACAAGACCGGCAAACCGCAGGTCGATATCCGAAAGATGGCCTTCCCGGTAAAGCATTTCCGTGATATGTGCCGCATCCACTGCCGTGTTCCTTTAAAAAAAGTTTGAATTATTGTGAGAAAAGAGGTTGTCCCGATCATCAATCGGGCTGAATCCTGACCCCGAACAGGACAGGTATTCACCCTTTCTTATTATTGTATCTTTCATCGTGCTGTGCCGCTACCGCCAAGCTCCCTGATAAGCGATGCATCGGGCCGGTCGTGGAAAATCCCGCACCCCGGATGGTCGGGGCTCATCCCCCGGACAAACAGATAATACGCGCCGCCGAAATGGTCCTCATACCGGTAACCGGGAATGCGGGTGCGCAGATACCGGTCTGCAGCAACAATATACAGATGATACTGCAACGTATAGAGGGCTTCATCCATACAGGCGGCAAGCCGATCGGGCGTATAATCCTCATAGCGGTTGCCGAGATGATTGGTCTTCCAGTCGGCAATATAATAACTGCCCTCATGGTAAAAAACCATGTCGATAAAGCCGCGCATAAATCCCTGAAGAGAGCCGAAATCAAGCCGCGCCGTCGCACCGGCAAGCCGGGAGCACACATCGCCCTGCTTTTTTGAGGAGCGGGCGAACCGCGCCGCCAGCGCTTCCGGGCCGATTGCAGGCAGGGGATAGTAAAATCCGGGTTCCATCAGCCGGTCCTCCCGGTTCAGATCGGCAAGAACAAACCCGGCGGGTGCACCGGGAAGGGGGGAATGCATCACCGAGCGCACCATCCGGCTGACCTGTTCTGACCGTACCACGGGATCGTCTGTCTTCAGGCCGAATTCTTCCAGCGCAGCCTCGATGCAGCCGGCTGCTTCCGGACCGTCGGTATGCTGAAAATCGATTGTTTCAAAAACACGGTGAATGCAGGATCCGGCTTGGGCCCCGCGGGGAAAGGCAAAAAAGCTTTCAGGGGGTATCTCATCAAGGTCAGCGGTGTATATGTCTCCCGGCTCGTAATCCGCGGCCGTCTCCTGCTCCGGGCTTCTTCCGGCGACAAGCATGCTGTAGCTCGCCAAGGTCAATGAGCGTTCGGCTATGGGCCGGTCGGGTACGCTTCTGCAGCTTATGGGTGAATCGTCCGTTTCCCGTACGGGCAAGGGGTAAAACGTGTCCGTTTCCGGATATGTCAGCACCATCGTATCCGCAGCTCCCTGTGCACATCGCCGCATCACGGCATCTATGTCCTCAGGGCTGCTTTCTGAAAGGTTACCTTTACGTTTCTCAAGAGATTCAGGATCAGGGTTTGCGCCGCCGGCAAACAGATAGGCGGGTGCCGACAGCCGACCGCCCTTTTTGCCGATTTTTCCGTAGGCCAGGTAGCAGCGATTCCGGGCCCGGGTGATCGCAACATAGGCAAGGCGCATCAGCTCTGCCAGGGATTCTTTTTCCGCGGCCGCTTTCTGGCGGCGCGGGTTTTCCTCAACCCCGATGTACAAACGCAGGGCGTTTTTTTCGTGGTAGGGAAAGGGAGGCGACGGAGATTCCACATCTTTGGCCCACAGGCACGGGCAGAACACTATCGGAAATTCCAGCCCTTTGCTTTTGTGCACCGTGAGGATCGTTACCGCCTCGTCGTCGCGCTCCAGCCGGAGCTCATGCTCATCCTGAACCGCAGAGCCGGTCCGGGCCCGTCTTAACCAGGCAATGGTCCCGGCAGCGCCAAGCCTGCCCTCCAGCACCGCCCGGTGAATACACTCGGCAACATGAAGGACATTGGTGAGGCGGCGCTCACCACCGGGCAGGCACAGAAGCTTTTCCCGCACATGGTAATCGGACAGAAAACGTCTGAACATGGTCATAAATCCCGAGCGGTGCCACAGATCGTTATAAGCTCTGAAGTGCTCCAGGTGCGTTTCATATTCGGCAAAGCGGGTGTCGTCCTCCAGGCAGCCGATCAGATCGGGTGCCGTCATCCCGACAAGGGGTGTTATAAGCACACCGTTTACGCGGCTCAGCCGTCCCGGCGCGGCCGCAGCACTCAGGAAGCGCTCGACATCTGCCGCCTCCTCGGTTTCAAAAATGTTTCCCGTATGGGTAAGCGCCGCCGGAATATCAAGGTCGGAGAGGACGTCTCTGAACATGCGGGCCTCTTGATTTGTCGTGACCAGAATGGCTATGTCCGATGGCCGCAGCGGATACCCGCCGAGGCTCGCGCCGCCCGCTTCAGGGGCCCGGGAAAGCAGCCGTGATATTTCCGAAACGACCGCCTGCAGTGCAATATCCTTTCCTTCCGGTTTGCTGCCTACGTGCCGGAGCGCTTTCCCGGATGCTGTTCTGCTGAGGTTCCAGAGCACCAGCCTGCCCTTTTCGCACCGGCCGTCGGTGAGCGGCATTCTATTTCCCATGCTGTCGGGTGCCGCCGTTACCGGTCTGCTGGCTATTGCCTGTCCGAGAATAAACACATTCGTGCACCTGCCGGGGTCAAACAGATGATTCGCCGCCGCAACAAAGCCGCTTTCCGAGCGTCTGTTGGTATCCAGCGTAAAACGGTTTTCCGGGGACATGCTCCCGGCGGCCTCGAGATAGGAAAAAATGTCCGCCCCCCTGAACCGGTATATTGACTGCTTCGGGTCACCGACAATAATGAGGCTGCCTTCGCTGAACAGCCGGTCAAAAATGGAATACTGGACCGGGTCGGTATCCTGGAATTCATCTATAAGCGCACAGCTGAACCGGCGCCGCACGGCACTGGCAAGAGCTTCCCCCCGGGAAGACCCCAGTGCCTGCCGGAGTGACAGCAGCAGATCATCAAAAGACTGCTTGTGTGCGGCGCGTTTTTTTTGATACAGGGCAGTGGTTATGCTCTGGAAGAAATCGTGCCGCACATCCGTTACAAACCCGCGGGCGCGATGAACAAAACCCTCACACAGGTCGAAAAACGGGTGCTCCGGGCCGGAGGCAGCCTGGACCTGAGTGCGCGACAGGCGCTCGATGGTTTTAATCTGTTCATGAAAGGGTCCCTGTGAGAACCCCTGATCAAGATGGAACACATCCGACTCCAGCTTATCGAAGCTGAAGCTTTCCTTTCTGCTCTTAACACGGCACAAGCGGGGATCGTTGTACAGCAGATGGACAATATCTTCGCGGTCCCGTTGCCACTGCTGTTTGAGCTGCATAAAGCAGGACAGAAACCCCTCCCGGTCGCCTGCCCCTGCAGGGGGCTCCGGAATACCGGTCGGGTGTCTTATAATGATTTCTGCAAAGGATAAAAGACCGCTGAAATCCACCCCGTAGCAGCGGGCTGCTGCAGAAAACACCGGGTGGGCGCTCCCGAACCGCGTTCGCCAGAAATCGGCAACCGCCTCCCGTACAAAGGTGCTCTGATCGGCTACGAGCTCGGTATCAAACAGCATACCGCTTTCAAAGGCATTATCCTGCAGCACCCTGTTGCAAAATCCGTGGATCGTGTATATGGCTGCCTCATCAAATGACACAATAGCCTTTTTGAGCACCGTCCGCAGACGGCTTCTGGAACCGGTTGACTGATTTTTCTTAATAATTGCCTTCAGGATAGCGCTATCGATACGTTCAGGATCTTCGTTTGCCTCGAGTGCCTGGATAAGCAGCCCCCGGATACGTTCGCGAAGCTCTTTTGTCGCCGCTTCGGTAAAGGTCACCACCAGCAGGGAGCCCACCTCACAGCCGCTTTCTATCAGAAGCCGAATATACAGATGCGCGATGGTAAAGGTTTTACCGGTTCCGGCGCTGGCCTCAATAAGACTGCGCCCGTAAAGCGGTACGCTTAAAATATCAAGGGGCCGGAATTCTGTGTTCGCGTCGATGGAGTTCATAAACCTTTTTCTACCCGGTTAGCCGATTTCGACCTCCGGCCGCGTTTTTGGTGTCGGCTTGTCGCTTTTAATGCCTTCAAACAGGGGTTCAAACACCGTAAGGGCTGCACGGTGAAACAGTTCCCCGTCAGGAATCGATTTCCCGAAGCAGGTGCGGATATAGATGTTTTCAGACTCGGGGGTCCGCCTGTATCCTTCGGTCCACTTTTTATGTGCAGCGCGGCTCGCCTCAGAGTGATCTTTGCTTTTTCTAAACGCACGCGCATAGGCGTGCGATGTTTTCAGGAAAAACGGAAGCGGAGCCGACAGCCCGTGCAGATACAGCTCACAGAGCGCCTCAAGTGCCCGGACGGCATCATCTGGGGCAAGGGGGTCAAAGGTGACGATTCTGTCTTTGCCGACACATACGGTTTCAACCGCGGGGCTGAGCGCGGCACACTGCAGCAGGTGGTGCATCCAGGCCTGGAGCCGGTCTTTTTCGGTAACGGTTGCATATCGAAAAAAGACCTGTCCTCTTTCATACAGCTGTTCAAGTTCCCCGTAAACCTGCACTCCAACACGGTCACACACCGCGTCAGCCTCCTGCGGCGCCGGGCGGCCCCCGGCAGTCATGGTTTTCACCAGATCGGCAAAATGCGTTATCTCATGAACCATGCGCCGGAACTCCGTATCCCCCGGAGAACCGTGCGGAAGAATGCCCGCGGCTTTTACTACCGGTGCAATCTGTTCTATGGAGTGCCCGCTCAGGCAGCGCTCAAGCAGATCCTGACCGAGGCCATATCGCTCAAGCCCTTCCAGAGCAAAGGGCTCGCTGTCTTCAAACGGCGACTGCTCATCCAGATCCATTCGCGCATTGAGGCGGGTGCGGACAAAAAAGGCGGCCGGATTTGAAAAAAACGAAAGAAGCTGTTTAATCGTTACCTGTTCTCCGGAGCTGTCGGCACCTGTGGGCACCGGTTCCGGAGCAAACGCTCCGTGCCCTGATCCCTGTTGCTGTACTGCTGTAAGGGCTCTGAAATTCTCTGCTGAGTACCCGGGTACATCCGCATTTTTTGAAAAGCAGCGCCTGCTGAACGGCTGAAGAGGCTGCGGTACCAGCACACGCCGCCGCGGCGCTTTTCCGTCGCTGAAGCGGTAATGGATGTCTATATAATCGAGCAGCTCGGCAACAACCGGGGACGGCGGCATCGGCGTATTGTCCTTGATGCTTTGTCCCAGATAGCTCAGAATCAGTTTTTCCCGGGCTGAAAGCAGTATTTCAAGAAACAGGTACCGGTCCTCAAGTCGTTTTGACCGGTCACATAGCCGGTGCTCCCGCTCCATGAGATCAAATCCGCATCGCTGCGCCTGCCTCGGGTAATCGCCGTCGTTTATCCCCAGCACACAGATCACCTTAAACGGAATGCTGCGCATCGGAAGCATGGTGCAGAACGTCACACCCGAGCTTATGAACCCGCGCGGGGCAGCGCTGTCCTCAAAGCACCGGGAAAGCCTGGTCAGCATAACGTCACTTGATATCGGATCGGAGAAACCGGCCGCACGGGCGCTGCCTGCAAAACCGTTTTGTTCAAGCGCCGCGCGTATTCTGCCGGTTTCCTGCTCTGTAGCGCTATCGTCCGTGAAAACGCGGCTGAGCACATCGGTTAAAAAATCCTGCCATCCCGCCGGGGACCGGCTTTCAGCGGCCCTTTGGGCGATATCGATCATGTCATCCACAAAGGCCGCAAAGCGGCCGAGCACCAGCGCGCTTTCTGCTTCAATATCACCGTAGGGAAGCACCCCTGAAAAAACCTGCGGCGGGTCTGCCTCGGGCAGGGCGTGTCCGAGAATCATCCGCTCAAGTCCGAAGCGCCAGGTGTTCTCATGAAACGACGGCAGCCCCAGGGATTGCTTATAGTCTGCATCGGCCCCCCATCGTATACCCGTTTTCTCAACCCAGCCGGCAATCAGTGGAAGATCGGTTTCAGACAGGCCGTATTTTTTCCTGACGGCAGCGGTTTCCAGTATGTCGAGAACCGCTGTCGCCCGGAATCGTTCCCGGTCAAGTGTCAGTATTTTCAGAAATGCGTCGGCAACCGTGCTTGTGTTTTTCAGAGCGCGGTCGGCAATGGTATAGGGTATGCGCGCGTGTGACTGTTCGGGGGTATCAAAAACAGCCTGTACCAGCGGGGCATACGTATGTATGTCGGGCATCATTACCGCGATGTCGTTGGGTCTCAGCTCCGGGCAGGTTTCAAACAGATACAGGAGTGTGTCGTGCAGCACTTCCACTTCCCGCATGGGGGTGTGACATGAGTACACCCGCACGCTCCGGTCATCGCTGTTTATCGTTCTGGGGCCGATGCCTTCCTGTGCCGGGTTGCGCATCCTCAGAATGTCTGACTGGACCTGTGCAAGAAGGGTTGTCCTGCCCGGGTCTTCAAACAGCTGCTCTCCCGTATCGCCGACAGCAGACATTACCAGAGTAAAAAATTCCCTGCCGCTTTCCCCTAACGAGGCAAGAAGGCTGTTGCCCGTTTCAAGGTGCAGGTCATGTTCGGGGCCTGGTTCCGGCTGCTGCTTGATTATTTTCTTTTCCGGATAGGCAAATTGCCAGTATTCGCTGCAGGGGTTCAGGTAAAACAGATAAACCGGTATGTGTTCGGCAAGAGCAAGCAGCACTTCCAGATAATAGGGGGGGAGGGCAGGTATGCCGAACACGGACACCCGCTCGGGAAGCTGACGGAGGGCTTCGGGATTCTGCAGCGCTTCCACAAAGCGCTGCTTTATTGCTGCATGGTGCAGGGGATCTGCTCCGGTTTGCCGTGTGTCTTCGACGAGCAGACGCCACAGGCGGGACTGCCACCGCTCATGCTCCCCGGCGGAAGCGGTGCTTTCGCCGCGCTCCCATGCAGTAATGATATCGGGGCGGTATACCAGATAATCGTCCAGCACCGATGCCGTTTTTTCGCTCAGCTGATAGAGCTTTACATCGCCGGCATCTCCGGCAAGATAGTGTTTAAGCGGGGCGCCGTCCTTATGGTCTATAATCTGGGGGAGCAGTTTCATAATGCGCCAGGTCATAATCGGGGGGGCAAACGGCATCTCTTCCGAAGCACCGGTCAGGCGGGAAAACATACGTGAAACAAATGCTTTGGGAAACGGAAATTCGACGTTGGCACAGATTCCACTGTATCCGGCTATCTGCAGAGAAAGCCAGCGCTGCATCCCTTTGCTCTGCACAACAATACATTCCGGCTCAAAAACCCTTCCCGGCGGCGTGCTGAGCACATCTGCCAGACGTCGGGCAAGCGCTTCAAGCCTGTTGCTGGTATATAGTTGCAGCGGCATTCCGATAGGTGAGCGTGCTGTAATTTTGGGCTGTGCGGTTATGACGGTTTTATGCTGAACAGCATATACCAGCAGAGGCTTTCAGTCAATATGTGTAAAACCAGGGGGCAGCCATGTCAAAATAATTTTTTATACAACGCAAAGAAGCGCATCGAATATGGGCTTTTCCGGAGATTACAAAATGACCCCTTTTCTAAAGTAACTGATATTTTTTAACGTCATAAAAAGTCAAAAAAAACCGTCATTGCGAGGAGTGTAACGATGAAGCAATCTCGTTTTTTTAAATCCTTACAATAAGAAAAGTGTGCCTCTTCCTTATCTATGAGATGTTCCAAACAGATCCAGTTCTTGAATTGTGCACATTTTTGAGAGAAACAGACCGCAGATCCAGCCTTGCAAAAAAAATGAAGTATTGTAAATCACCAGAGATCCTTTGTTTCCTCCAAATTTTTACACAATTCAAGTTCCGTCACTATAAATTTTGAAGAAACCGGTTCCCTGCCTGCACGCCCTGGACAAATCCTGCCATGGTTTTGCCGGCCTCTTTGGTAAGTCGCTCTACGGAAAAATCAGCCGGGGGGTAAATCACCCTTATATCGACGTGGTTTTGTTCAAGATCATCGAGCGCGCTGTTATATGCAGCGGGACGCTCATAGAGCGCTTTGAGCAGGAAGCGGTATTGGTCGTCTTTAAAAAAGGTCTCATAGATAATCCGCTCGCTGAAGGAAACCGTTTTTTTTCTGTAGCCTTTTTTTCTCGTTGTTATTACCACAATGTCTTTTTCGCGAAAGCCGAGCTCGACGGCTTTTGGGTAGGGAACGGGTGCAACGATGCCCCCGTCCAGCAGTTGATGCCCTTTGTAGTGGACAAATTCCTTATATAAAACCGGCAGGGCGGATGTGGATTTCAAGGCGGCCCTCAGGTCATCGTTCCTGCTGTTCAGAAACAAAACCCCGGGGGGGCGGTCATCATAAAAACAGGTGGCCGAGATCAAAACCGGGCAGCTTTTTTTCAGTGCGGGCTGGAAAGAGTCCCCTGCTTCAAAAATGCATTCGATGATACCGTCAAGATCGATCACATGCCTGGACGGGCGCAGCAGGTTCGAAACCGTTATAAATTCACCGGAAAGCAGGTGCATGAACATCGCATCCCGTACAACCTGTATTTTCCTGGCGGCATAGGCGACCGCCGCCATAGCGCCGGCCGACGTGCCGAGAATAAGCTTCCAGGGGAAAAACCCCGCATCATGAAATGCCTGCAGCACGCCGATGGCAAATATCGCACGCATGCCACCGCCTTCCACAACCAGCACCTTTTGTTTCGGTTTTCGGCGGAAAAGGGCCGCCAGATTTCCTTTAAGGCGCCCTGCGGTACCGGCACGGTTATGCCGATCCTCCGGTTCGGGTATCTGTGTCATGGCTCAGCATCCATTATTTCATATTCTTGAGGAAAGACATATACCCGTTACACATTATCTTTGTTGAAAGATAACCACCTCAGCATAAAAAACAATCGCGAATCTAAGGGGATCATATGTCACAATTGAGAATACGGTAAAAGATGCATAGCACCTTTTCATGAACCGCGGCAGGCCCGCAACGATTCACTACACAACTCAACCGGGCCCTTGAACTTTCGAACAAATTGTCTTGCATAAAAACATATTCCTCTTTAGAATTGATAAAATCATATTTTAATAACAGCCAGAAACGAACAAAAAAAATATCGTAATACTTTTTCCTGAGAGGGAATCATCCAAACTGCCCCGGCCTACACTCTTTATATTAAAATTGGAAAAGCAGCTGCCACTGGCCGGTATCAGAGATAACAATTCAGCCGCAGGATATCGATACATTGCAGTCTGACAACACACGCGTTACTTATTTTACCCCTTCCATACAGTTTCCGCACAACATCGTAAACAAAACATACACGTAGCCATGCCCGCTTTCTCGTTTGTTCATGCAGCAGATCTTCATCTCGACAGCCCTTTTCTCGGCCTCAGCCGCCTGCCTGAGGATCAGAGCCGTGTTGTTCAGGAGGTCCGGGAGGCAACATTTACAGCATTTGATGCCGTTATCGATCTGTGCATACACAGAAAAGCTGATTTTTTACTTGTAGCGGGCGACGTTTATGACGGCGCTGACCGCAGCCTGCGGGCTCAGCTGCGGTTTCGCGACGGCCTGCGCAGGCTCGCTGAAGCCGGTATCCCTGCCTATATCGTGCATGGCAATCATGATCCGCTCGACGGCTGGGCCGACGCGATAACCATGCCGGACAGCGTACACAGCTTCGGCTCGGACCTGGAATCCGTCGTGTTCAAAAAGCAGGGTGTGCCGGTGGCCCGCATACACGGAATCAGCTACCCGACACGGAAAATCGGAAAGCGCTTCGGCAGAGGCTTTAAGCGGCAGGGCAAGGAGGCCTTCCAGATCGGCCTGCTCCACTGCAATGCCGGCGGCAATCAGCGACACGAACAGTATGCTCCGCGCTCAGTGGATGAACTGGCTGCTGCAGGCCTTGATTACTGGGCGCTCGGCCACATTCACGAATCTGCCGTGCTGCGGCCCGGCAGCCCGTTTATCGGCTATCCGGGAAACACGCAGGGACGCCACATTAACGAGCCCGGCCCGCGCGGGTGTTTTTTTGTGCGCGTCAACTCCGGGGGCAGCCTCGATGCGGAGCCGGAATTTATCGCAACAGACAGCCTGCGTTGGCTGACGTGCGAGGTGGACATATCCCGGATTGACAGCATGGAAAAGCTTATTGCCTGCATAGAGGAACAGATGGGCGAGCTGGCCGGGAGCGCCGGGGGGCGCCATGTGATCTGCCGGGTCACTGTCCGCGGCCGCGGCCCTCTTCATCGCTCGCTGACCAGGCCCAATGCTGCACAGGACCTGCTTGATGCGCTGCACCTGCTCGGCATCGACCGGACCCCGTTCGTCTGGGTGGAAAAGCTGCGTGTCCGCACCCGCCCGGAGGTTGACCTGGATGCAAGGCGAGGCGCGCAGGACTTTCTCGGCGATCTGCTGCGCCTTATCGAATCGATACGGCGCTCGCCTGCAGAAACAGATGCGCTGCAAAGCGTCCTTGCCGAGCTGTATGAATATAAAAGAGCCGGCAAAATCTTACGCAGGACGGATGACAGCATGATGCGATCGCTTCTTGACCGGGCGGAAAGCCTCTGCGTCGATATGTTCATAGAGGATGATGACTGATGCGGATGGCTGAATTTCATATCGATGGCTTCGGCCGGTTTGCAGACCTGTCGTTTGAAAACATACCGCCTGGTCTGACTGTTGTGCTGGGCGACAACGAAGCCGGCAAGTCAACCCTGCTTGCGTTTCTCCGCTCTGTTCTTTTCGGACTTCCCTCCCGCAGGCAAAAGGAGTTTTATCCTCCGCTCAGAGGAGGCCGGAAAGGGGGCCGCGTTGTGCTGTATGACGGCAGCGAGGGCCGGGTTATTGTTGAGCGCTTCGCCGGCAAGGGAACCGGTCAGTTCACGGTCACCTTCCCCGACGGCTCCCAGGGCGGTGAAGAGAAATTTCACCGGCTTATCGGCTCCGCGACCGCTGACCTGTACAACAACATTTTCGCCTTCAGCCTGTCAGAGCTCCAGACATTTGATTCGCTTAAAACAGAGAAGGTGCGCGATGCGATTTACAGCGCGGGCACAGGGTTCGGGCGCCGGACAATAACCGACATCACCCGGGAGCTGAAAAAGCAATCAGGCGAGCTGTTTGCGCCCCAGGCATCAAAGCCGGTAATAAACGCGCTTCTCAGCCGCATAGAAACCATTGACCAGCAGATCAAAGCCCATGAAAAAGACCAGGATGAGTACGAGCGCATTTATGCGGCGCTGCAATCATGCGAATTATCCATACAGGATATTTCGGCAGAGCTGAAAACCTCCCGGCAGCGGCTGGAGCGGGTGCGGCTGCTCCTGGGGGCCCGGGAGGACTGGATAGCCCTGTGCGACAGCCGGAATCAGCTGCTCATGCTTCCTGCAGTTGAACGCTTTCCCGAAGAGGGGGTCAGCCGCCTTGATGTCCTCAACGCGGAAAAGCGCAGCATCGAGGATCGTATGCAAGACATTGGCTCTCAGAAAGAAACCGCGGAGAAGGAGCTCGTCGCTCTGCAGGAAGAGCCGATACTGCTTTCCTCAGCTGATGATATTCACCGCCTTGACCGCAGCCTGCAGCTTTTCGAGAAAAACCGGCAAAATTGCGTGGATACACAAAAAAGCCTCTCACTTGCTGAAAAGCAGCTCGTTGACATGCTTTATAATATCGGGGATGAATGGGATGAAGAAAATCTGAGAGTTTTTGATATGTCCGTGCCGGTCAGGGAGGAGATACAGGCGCATATCAGGATGGTCGACGCGGCAAAGGCGGCTGTGCACGACCGGGAGCTTGAGCTGAGCCAGCAAAAGCGGTTGCTGCAGGATGCTCAAACAAATGAGCACCGCGCACAAACCGGGCTCGAACAGCTCCCCCGGCCCTTTGAAAACATGGATACAGACGCCATTGGCAGGCTGAAGCTTGGCCGAGAAACCTATGAAAATGCCCGGCGGGATCTGCCCGGTATAGAAAAGCAGTGCGAAACCCGCCGAGAGCACCTTTCCGACACGCTGCGAAATGTCGGGCTTGACTGGACCGAACAGCGCCTTAAAGCATTCGACACATCTCTTGCCGTCCAGGAGCAGGTGTCTGAATATCAGCGCCGTATTTCCGAATGCCGGTCAGAGGTGAAAGACGCCGATCGGCGGCTCCGTGATGCACAACAGGCTGTTGCCGATGCCGAAGCTGATCTTGCCCGGATGGAAAAAGCCCTCGCAGAGATACCTGAGCCGGGAGCAAAAGACAGCAAAGAGCTTGCCCGCCGGAAGGATTCGCTGCGCCGGCTGCGATCTCTGCTGAACACCCGCCGGCAGCATCTGTTCATGCACAGCTTCAGCGAAGAAAAAAAGCATGATCTTGAAGCACGCGCCGCGCGGTTAAAAGCCCGGCCCGCCCACGCTACGGCATCCGTTCCTGCCTGGTCGGCCGCCCTGGTGCTCGCGCTCGGCCTTGCAGGCTTTCTTGCAGCAGGAATCCGTCACGGCGACTGGGTGTTCGCATGCCTCATCCTCGGGCTTTCAGCAATAATTGCCGTTCTGCCGGCCCTGCTCCTGAAAGCTTCGGCTGCCCGCACGAAAAAAAGAGCAGCAGAATCAGAGAAGGAAATAAAAGAGCTCGAGAATAGTATTTATAAGCTTCAGCAGGAAATCGACGCATTACACAGCCGCCGTGCAGAAACAGATGCGCAGATTCAAAAAGAAGCACGGGCACTGGGTTTTGATCATGCGTGCGATGAAAAAAGCATTGACGATGCGGAAGAGCTGACAGAGCAGGAGCAGCAGAATCTGCAGCGCTTCCGGATAGCGGAGCAAAGGCGGGACGACGCAGCCGAACACCTGAAAGCCGCACAGGAAAGACGGCAGCGGTCTGAAGCCGAAAAAGCGCATGCCGAACAGCAGCTGGATGCCGTCACCCGGCAGTGGCGGGGCTGGCTGTCTGTTGCAGGGCTGCCTGACACCCTTACCCCGGAAAGCGCTAAAACCACCCTTTCCACGCTGGAAACAGCCCGGGAGCAGCTGAAGTCCATCGAGAGCGACTGCATGCGGATCAGCAGGATGGCGGAAACCATTGCCGCATATGAAGAAAAAGCGCTCTGTGCAGCAAAGCAGTGCGATATCGGGAAAGCTGCGCCGGATGACCCTGCAGCACTCCTTGATGCTCTTTTCAGCCGCCTTGAGCAGCATGAGCGGATTACACGCGACAGGGAACATGCAGAAAAGATACTCGCAGAAGCCGGAAAGCACACTGAGCAGGCAAAACGCAGGGTCGGCGATGCTGAGCAGCACTACCTGCACGCGCAGGCTGAGCTGCAGGACTGCATGCGCCGGTGGAAAGCCCTTCTGCAGCGGACAGGCCTGCGGACCACCCTTTCTGCTGAAAGCGCTCCTCAGATGCTTCAGGCTGTTGAAAAGGCCCGCGGTCAGCTTGCCGAGGTTGACCGGCACCGCAGGCAGTTGCAAATCCTGCAGGAGTTTATAGATTCCTTTTGCAGTGAGGTCCGCTCAATTGCACAAGCAGCCGGCTGGGAAAAGCCGGCAAATGATGATGTATCAAAATGCGTTTCAGCTCTTCACGCCCGACTCGAAAAGGCAGAAAAAGTCCGCAGCCGGGCAGATGAATTGAAACGCCGCATGAAAGACTGCAACGATCAGATCCGGCCGCTGCAAAGCCAGATTGAAAAGCGCCGGAAAGAGATCAGCGACCTGTTTGAGGCAGCATCTGTAACCGATGAGGAAGCGTTCAGGCTCAGGGCTTCCGACTATGAGCGGCGAAAAGAGCTGGAGAGCGCTGTTCACACTCTTGAAACGCGCCTTCGACAGCTCACCGGCAGCGGTGATGCGCTCGAGCACCTGGAAAGAGAGCTTGAAAGCACAACGTCTGAGGATCTGACCTGCGAGCTCAAAGAGCTGGAGGAGGCGATAGATCAAAGAGAGCAGGAGCAAAGATATGCTATAGACAACGGCGGTCAGCTCAGATCGCAGCTGGAGCAGCTGGAAAATTCACAGGAGCTTTCCCGGTTGCTTATTGAAGGCCGGTCCTGCCGGGCCGGGGTGGAGTCCGCCGCCGAGCAATGGGCGGTCCTGAAAATCGCAGAGCACCTTATTGACAGGGCCCGGGAAAAATACGAGCGCGAGCGCCGGCCGGCAGTCCTGAAAGAGGCCGAGCGCTATTTCACCTCTTTTACCAGGGGAAGCTACACGGAAATCCGCGCGCCTGCCGGCCGGGATCAGATTGTTGTTATTGCTCCCGACGGCTCCACCCGTGAGATCGATCAGCTCAGCCGGGGAACGGCGGAGCAGCTGTACCTGTCGCTGCGGTTCGGTTTTGCGAAGGAATTTGTCAGCCGCTCTGAGGCCCTCCCGCTGGTTTTCGACGATATATTGGTAAATTTTGATCCGCACCGGGCCCGCGCAGCTGCGGAAACCATTGTTGAGCTTTCCCGCTCCCTGCAGATTTTGCTTTTTACCTGCCATCCCCCGACGGTGGAGCTTATGCGAAATGTGGACAGAACCGTACCCGCCTGCGCGCTCAGTGACGGCAGGTTCGAAGAAATCTAAAAAACCATTATTTATGCTAGAGAAAAGTTATTATTATCCCCGGAGTGAGGCATGCATACTTTTTTTCAAAGGCCTGAAAAAAAACTGAAAATGCATCGGCTGAAAGCCGAACACATCGGGCAGCACAAAGTTGAGATGCTCAGCCTGCTTAGAAAATCCTGTGATCCGTTCGCTTCCGTTGAATATACTATCGCAGCCGGGAACCTGAGCCGGTTCGTGCGCGAATACAGCTCCCGTACCGGCAGAAGGATCACCTTTTCGCCGGTTGCAAATAAGCTGCTGGCGCTTGCCATAGCGGAAAACCCGGAATTCAACCAGATCGTTTTCGGAAGCAGCGCATATCAGCTTGAAGAAATACACATTGCAAATACCGTACTGGTGCCGGGTACCGATATCGCAACATACGTCATGCTGGAAAACCCGCACACAAAACCGCTGGAGCTCATTCAGCAGGAGCTGTTTTCGGGCATTGAAAGCACGAAAAGCCGACACCTTTCAGCCCGGCAAAGCCCCGTGCTGACCTTTTTAACTAATATATCCTACAGGTGGGGCCTGTATCGGCTTGTCGGACAGCGGGTCGCCTTTACCCTGGCGTTTGAGCGCGGGCTGATTTCCAATATAACGCTTTCAAGCCACGTCTATTCCACACCCGCTAACTTTGTAATGCGCAAGGATATCCTGCCGGCTATCAATATGGGAAACAAATTTCATTTAAGCGGCCCTGCCGTGCAGCCGGCCGTTGACAAAGACGCAGTAACAGCCAGGGCGGCGCTTTCGTTGTTCGCCACAACCGACCACCGCCTTGTCTATGGCCTGCACTCATACCGGTTCGGGCAAAGCCTGAAGCATATTGCGGAAAATCCCGACGGCAGGCTGTAACGGATCACAAGCGAAGCCCCCTGAGCCAGTGCGACAGCATGCCGTGTTTAAGAGGCGCTGCCGGGGGTATAAGCCTCCGGTGGGCAGGGACCGCAAGCAGCCGGCTGACCGGACCGCACACAAAGCTGTGAACGAGCATCTGCCCCCGGCTCAGCTTGAAGGCGTCTCTGATCTTATCAAAGCGCATGCCCCCGATGGAGCAAACACCCATATCAAATTCAGCCTGCCTGTCCAGAAGCAGCTGCCCTATGCACCCCGCTTCAAGCGTTACAAGGTGGAGCGCCTCCTCGCCGAAGCTCGGCCGCAGCTTTTCCAGGTCGGCAATGAGAAAAAGAGAAAATCTGGACTGATTATAGTAGGACCGGTTTCCGGGAAAGTGGGCCGCCTTAATGTCGCAGGCAGGCCCAGTCGTGACAGCCTGCAGCGAATGCTCAACGGGTTCATAGCGGTATATGCCCGAGGCGACATTCTCGACACCGTTTTCCTTAACAAAAACATATGCGTGCACTGCATATGTTCCGCTGATAGAAGGATACAGGCGCCTGGCTTTGCCGTCAATTGATTCCTGCCCAAGCAGTTTCATGAACCTGCTGAAGGAGACAAAAGGCACCGTTCGGCTTTCGTAGCTGCGCTGCGTGGACCGCAGTATATACTCTGCATCATCTATACGGCCCTGGGGAAGCTTTAGCCCAAGGGCGCCGTTGGTAAATGTCCTCAGGTGAAGCCGGCGGCGGTGCAGCAATACATGCTCCTCCTCGGAAAGGGCGTTCAGGCGCTCAAACTGAACAATCCTGTCGGTGTCCAGATATGTCCGGTCTCCGTCGGCTTCGCGAAAGTGAGCGTGTATCTTTCTCCCAGTAGTCTTTATATATGTTTTTATATCTTGTGCTTGTGCGCGGTGAGCGGATGAGTCGGCAGGGCCGCCAAGGAGGCACTGGACAAACATATGTGCCGGGCTCAGCCGGAAAAAGTGCCGTATGCTCTCAAAGTCAACCCCGCTCACCGGACAAAGTCTAACCCCTATGTCCTCCTGCCTGCTTTGCAGCAGCTGGGTCATATATCCTGCATCAAGAGTAACCAGCTCTCTGCTCATGACCGTATAGACAGGCTCTATTGCATCAAGCTGCGCGATGAAATAAACAGAAAACGCAGCCGCATCGAAGCTATCCCGGTTTAAGGGGAAATGTATAGCGGGGGATATGTCCGGATCGCCGGTTATCCGGTACAGCGCATGCTCGACAGGGTGATAATAGTAAATTCCGTGAGGGATACCCTCTATGCGGCCCTTGTGTGCATACAGATATGTCTGCACTGCATTAAGCCCTCCGGCCGAAGGGTATAGATATTTTTTCTCCCCGTTGATTTCCTTCTGGTGGAGAAGGTAGAGGAGCCGCCCCACGCTCTTTCGGGAAAGGCCTCCCGGAGAAAAAGTGCGGTTGCTTGCCCTGAGAACATATGCATTTCGATCCAGCAGGGTGTGCTCAAGCGGGATTGAGGCGGGAGCGGCCGCAGCGGTATGCCGCGCAACGGGCGAAGAAACTGCTACAGGCGCCGCAGGCTGCAGCCGGGCGGCAATACCCCCTGCCGTCGGGGAATCCAGAAATGTCTCCGCGCTGACTGCGGCGCCGAACCGCTCCTTGAGCATCTCTGCTATCTGTATCAGATTCAACGAGGTGACCCCGAAATCAAACATATCATCGTCAGGTCCGATATCCTCTGTCTGCAGCACCTGCTTGATCACGGAAAGTACTTCCTGGGTTCCTGTGCCGGCTTTTGCGCTCACCGCTAACTCCGGCTCCCTGCCACGAATCTCCCCGGGCTTCTCGCAACAGGGCCGGGGCGCATCGTCTGCCTTTCCGTTTCCCAGCCGGGCGGCAATACCCGCTGCCGTCGGGGCATCCAGAAATGTCTCCGCGCTGACTGCGGCGCCGAACCGCTCCTTGAGCATCTCTGCTATCTGTATCAGATTCAACGAGGTGACCCCGAAATCAAACATATCATCGTCAGGTCCGATATCCTCTGTCTGCAGCACCTGCCTGATGACGGAAAGCACCGCTTCACGCTTGGCGTTTTCACTGTGCGGTCCGGACTGAGCGGAGCCGGCAGTCCTGCCTGCCGGGGCGGGTACCGGCCAGGGGAGTGCATTGCGATCGATTTTACCGTTTGCAGTGAGCGGGAGCGCATCGACGAATCCAATGCTGTTGGGTATCATATAATCAGGCAAAAAGTCCCCCACATGTGCCTTCAGGCCCTTTGCCGTTGTAAGCGCTTCCCTGCGGGGTACGACATACGCAACAAGTTTTTGATCCCCCGCGCTGTCTTTCCTGACAGCAGCAACGGCATCGGCCACACCACGGTGGCTTTTCAGCGCATACTCCACTTCGCCGAGCTCAATGCGATAGCCGCGGATTTTTACCTGAAAGTCTTTTCTTCCCAGAAACTCTATTGTGCCGTCGGGATAAAACCGGGCTCTGTCTCCGGTCCGGTACATTCGTGCATCCGGCAGATCGGCGAAGGGATCATGCAGGAAGCTCTGTGCTGTCAGCTCCGGCTCGTTGAGGTAGCCGCTGCTCAGACACTCGCCGCCTATGTACAAATCTCCTGCAACGCCGACAGGACACGGGTTAAGGCGCCGGTCCAGGATATAATAGCGCGCGTTCTGAATAGGGCGCCCGTAGGGAATGCTCTTCCAGGCCGGGTCCACTGCATCGAAGCGAAAAAAGTTCGACCACACCGTTGCTTCTGTCGCGCCGCCCAGCGCAACTACCTCTGCCCGGGGGAAATGCCGCCTTATCGTATCGGGTAATGACAGAGGAATCCAGTCCCCGCTTAGAAAAACCAGCCTGAGAGCCGGATCTGAAAGCTGCTGCCTGGACCGCAAAGCAGGAACAAGCATATCAAGAGCTGCCGGCGCTGAATCCCAGAATGTTATCCGCCCCTCCAGCATCATATCGACAAGATAGTTGACATCTCTACGGCGCTCGTCGCTCACAATGTGTATGGTTCCGCCGCAGGCAAGCAGGCCGAATACATCAAAAACAGACAGGTCAAAGCTGAGCGCTGTGACAAACAGAACGGAATCTCTTTCAGAAAACGAAAAGGTTCTGTGTGCCCACTGGATAAGGTTTATAACGGGCCGGTGTGCGACAACAGCGCCCTTCGGCTTACCTGTGCTGCCTGAGGTGAAAATAACATAGGCGGTGGTATCAGGCGCTGCTGCACACGAGGGGCCCTCCCCGGTATTCTCCTGTGCAATTGTTTCTGCTTCACGATCTGTTTCAATCAGCACGGCATCGGCCCCGGCAAAGAGACCGGCGTGTTTTTTCTGCGTGAGAATGTTCCTGATTCCGGCACTGCGCACGATTGACAGCAGCCGCTCACGGGGAAATGAGGGCTCGAGCGGGACATAGGCGCCCCCTGCTTTCAGTATCGCCAGCAAACCGATAATCATTTCATGAGACCGGTCAAGGCTGATGCCGACAAGCGCACCGGGTCCGACCCCCTTTTTGTGCAGGTGCCAGGCAATCTGGTTTGCTTTTTTGTTAAGCTCCTCATAGGTTAACGCCGTGCCGCCAAACACGGTTGCGATATTGCGGGGGCTTCGAGAGGCCTGTGTTTCAAAAAGCCTGTGTATGCAGGCGCCCCGGTCATAATCCGCTGCAGTGCTGTTCCACTCGTTTATTATTTTCTGGCGCTCGCCGGGTGTCAGAAGAGGAAGTGTTTCAACTGGCCTGTCGGGATTATCCCCGACAGCCTGCATAAAAGAGCAAAGATGCTCCCGCATGCGGTACATAAAATCCCGGCTGAATACGCTTGTGTCAAACACCAGCCGGCAGGCGCGTACATCGTCGGAAACAACCAGCGCGCACTGGCTGTTCGGCGGTGCTGTATAGTCATCGAGGCTGCGAACCCTGCTCACCGCGATCGGGAATGCGGCCCGCCGCACAGCCGGCTCCGCCTGCTCCAGCCAAGGATAGCGGGCAAACAGGTCATTGGGATAGGTAATGCGGCGCTCGGCCTCAGCAACACTTGCGGCCGTTTGTTCCATCCTATTTACAAAGGATGCCTGCTGCCCGGCTTTCAGCACAAGGGGCACACACGATGCAAAAAAAGCTTCCAAACCGTCTATTCTGCCGCTCAGCTGCTCATGCATATATCCCAGGGCAAAATCATCAGCTTCGGTGACTCGTGATATGTATGCGGCAAATGCTGCAATCAGCTGCCGACAGCGATCAGGGCCGCCGGCCGATTCGCTCAGACGAATAAACGGTTTCGGCACCCGCAGCAGAACGCTGGCAAGCCGGTGCTGCGGGCAGGAGGGCGAAAGCAAACGATCTGCTGTCAGCGAAACCGGGCTCGCATGCAGCAGCTGTTCGGCCCAGTAGGCCTCATGCCTGCAGGTATCACTGTAGAGTGCTGTAAGCCTGTGCTCTGTATCAGGGGTAAGTCCCGGAAGACGGGCCCCTGTGCTGAGCCGGTACCTGGTCATAAAATCATGAAGGGGAAGCGGGGATCCATCGAGTTCGTGCAAACGATCAAGAACAAGATCGCGCCCGGCCGTGGCCACCTGCACCGATCGATCATCACAGGCTACAATTGTGCCGGGTGCAGCGCCTGATGATGATCCTGCTATGTGTGATTTAGAAACAATAACAAAGCTGTTTTCAACTGCTATTTTAGGAACCCCGACAGGATTTTCCACGTAACCGAAATCCAGCGCCCTGACAAGGGCGTCAATCTCTGCATGGCCTCGGCGCCATGAAAGCACGCACCCTGCCTCGGGGCGCCGATATTTGCCGAAGTAGGACCGTTCATCCTTCTTCTGTACTACGGGCTTTTCCCGGCCGGCTGCAAGCTCTTCCAGCAGTTCTGAAAATGAGCTTATCGCAGCCTCAAAGCATTTAAGGTTGAGGCTGAAGGCGGTATCGCGCTCACCTACCGTTACGCAGCGCTGCTTCAAAACAGCGCCCGTGTCGACGCCCGGCTCCATAATGTGCCAGGTTACGCCGTGCTGCGGCTCCCGGTTCAGGAGTGCCCAGGAAGTGGCATGCATGCCTGCATACCGGGGCAGCAAGGCGTCGTGATAGTTGATCGCATACTTACGAGGCAAGTCCAGAATCGGCGGCTGCAGAATTGCCGGGTTGATAATGCTGAACAGCACGTCAAAAGGGTCCCGGGCAAGAAAACCGGCCGGATCTTCCCCGGGAGCAATGCAGGCAATCGAATTTTTTTCAGCCCACGAGCACACCGCCGGGTCGGACGAAACAACTCCCGTAATCGTGTGGCCGCGGTGTTTGATAAGATCGCCGCAGCGGATAAGAAGACTTGTGGTTCCAAACAGAACGCAGCTGAACTTTTTTTGTCCGGACATTTTAGCCTCTTGTTATTCTACAGTCACTGGTGTCCACAATAATCTAACGAAGCCGTTTCGGGCGGGGCTCTGCAATGCCCCCGCACCAGCTTCAAGAGGTTATGCAGCGGTACGTGCCGTTACTATTCATCACACACACGGCCCGGCGGAAGGCGCTGCCCGGGGCAATCCCTGCACAATGCCTGTAACATATTTCATTGGGCAGCATAGTGCCGTTCATGAAGTGAGGCTTCATGTGGCGGAGGCTGCCCAGAGGCCCGCCCGGACCGGCTTTTGCTCAATTGCTTTAATTTACTCTGGACACGCTTGTTCTACAGTATTTGATGACTGACAAGGCCGAGCCTTCCCAGCACCATGTTTATGTGTTCCTGAGGCATGGGGGTGTTGACAATTTCAAGCGCCCGCTGCCTGGTCATCTCTCCGTTACGGACCAGCATGCTGATTTCCACCTCATGCTGAGAGTAGCCGAAAAAGCTTACGGCCAAAAATTGTGACACAACATTGAACAGGCAGTTTGTCGATCCGGCCGGCCAGCTGTCTGACGGCAGCTGAAAGTTAAGATCGCGCGAAATAGTTTCGAGAATCTCACGCTCATTATAATCCACATACTGAAAGGGTGAAACCAGACATACGTCATTAAACGTCTTATGAAAATAAAGCGACAGGCTCTGAAACATTTCATGAACCTCTCTGAAATCGGCAAGGCCCGCAGTAGCCTCGCACAGCTGCTCATCAGAAGTCCTGTATATCCAGAACAGCTCCCTGCCTTTAAGAAAATCCTGTCCCTTTGTATAGCCGCCAACCAAAAGGGTCACACCATGGCGGGCTGCGGTTTCGCGCAGGTATCTGTCAATCAGGGCATTACAGACCCTACAGTAATATATAGGCTTTTTCAATGGCAGCAGATATTTGAACAGGGCTTTTATGAGGCGGGGCTTGATTATAATCAGGTCAACGTCAAGTATGTCGGTTGCGCTGATAACATTCCGGTACATGGTGTCGCTGCAGAAGCCGTTGTCCACAAACACGGCCAGAGGGCTCAGGCGCAGCTGCTTTTTTACAATATGCAGGGCCATGGTGCTGTCTTTGCCGCCGGAAACGGCAGCGATACAGTCATAATCGCCGCTGCAGGGATAATCCCGCTTGATACACGCCACTGCCTCACGAAGCGCCTCAATGCCGCCGGGCTCCGGGTCTGGGCTCCGGTGTGTGTTTTCTGCCAGGCGGCGGCACATACTGCACACACCGCCTTCGTCAAAATCAACATGCCCAGTGACCTCCGGCATAACGCATTGCAGACAGCGACTGCTTTGATTCACCGTTTCTCCTTCAAATACCGCCTAAAGGTAATACCGGAAAAACATAACTTATGGGATATTATGTTATCAAAATAATTTGTATTTTGAAATACTTTTTACTTCTCGAACAGCACAAACATCCCCGGCGGTCCTGTTCATTTGTTGACACTCCCACTGAGATATCATATAAAGAAACGGTTTCCACCATCAAGCTGAGAGTCCCGCAACGGTGAAACCTTCACTTTACGCACGCATAAATTACCGCTACGCGCGGGCTTATGAACTTCTTGATTTTATAGGGCATTTTCCCGATATCCTGCTCAAACGCTTCCGCAAAGTCAGTATTTCGGCCGGGGACGGGCTGGTTCTTGAGCTCGGGTGCGGCACCGGCCGCTGCTCACGGCTATTTAACGACAAGGCGGGCCTCCGCACAGTCAGCCTGGATATTAATCCGCGCTTTGTTGCATTCGGCAGGAAAAAGGGACGAATAAAAAACGGCGTCGCCGGCACAGCGTACCGGCTGTGCTTTCGAGACCGGACTTTTGACAAGGTTGTCGTTGCTGACGCTTTTCATCATTTGCTTGATCACGGACGTCTTTTTGGTGAGGTGTCCAGAGTTCTCAAGCCGGGCGGCGCTTTTGTTATTTTCGACATTGTCGGAGCAAAAGAGCACAAGGCACCCAACAGGATAGTAAATCACCCCTGTGACGGACCGATATGGCTTCTGGGCAATGAAACATTTTTAAACAGGGTACGGGCGCTGGGCGAAAGCAGCGGCCTCCGGCTGACTGATTTCCGGATTACAAAAAGGGAGCGCACCTTCATGGGGCTTTTCGGCGGCGTTGATGCAGAAGCGATACTCATAAAAGTCTGACCCGGAGAATTTCCTGTGGCGCGATTTCTTTTTTCCGTTGTGCCTCAGCTGGGGCATATAAATCCGATGCTGCCTTCGGCGGTGGAGCTTGCGGGCCGCGGCCATCATGTTGTTGTTGCTACCGGGTCTGATTTCCGCTACAGCATCGAATCGGCCGGCCTTGAATTTTTTTCCGCCGGCCCTCCCGGCTGGCATTCCCGCATGAGCAGCCTGACAAATAAAATGCTCCGCCACAAAGGGATGCGGGGCAATTACTACGGCATCAAGGTGCTCGCTGAGCACGCCGGGGAAACGGTTGGTGATCTGAGAAATGCTGTTGAGCGCTTTGTCCCTGACGCCGTTGTTACCGACTCGATAACCTATGCCGGAGCGTTTGTTGCTGAAGCCTGCGGCCTGCTGTGGGCAACCTCCTGCCCGATACCCGGCTTTATCCCAACCCGCGACGCGCCGCCGTTCACTACATGGGGGCTGCCGCCCTCTAATAGCCCGCTGGCACGCTTCTGTTACGGTATCATACGCGCCGGTCAGGATTTGTTTCTTCGCGCTTTCGATGCAGACTTTAACCGGGTGCGCGCATCCTTAAACCTGGCCCCATCCAGGCGCTGTGTGCTGTACGGGCCCCTTTCCCCGTATCTGATTCTCGTTTTCACCTGTGAGGGATTCGAATACAAGCGCTCCGACTGGCCGGCT
This sequence comes from uncultured Thermodesulfobacteriota bacterium, assembly GCA_964621615.1. Lineage (GTDB taxonomy): Bacteria > Desulfobacterota > WTBG01 > CAIYCZ01 > CAIRTM01 > CAZUMW01. Next base: position 109,217 of record CAZUMW010000002.1, on the reverse strand, counting down.
CAAGCACACCTGGTAGGCCCCGCGTCCTGGGGCAAAAGCCTGACCGATGAGGCGGCATTTGACTGGATCGATACACTGCCGGAGGACAGGCCGCTCATATACGCTACCTTGGGAACCGTGCAGATATTCCGTTCGCTTTCCTATTTCACGGTCGTTCGGGACGCCCTGAAAAATGAGCCCTATCAGGTGGTCATGGCCGTGGGAAGAAATATAGACACTGCCGCGCTGGGAAGCGTTCCAGACAACTTGCGCGTGGAGCAGTTTGTTCCGCACGCCAGAATCCTTCCCCGCGCAGCGGCGGTTATCCATCACGGCGGGCAGGGCATAGCCCAGGACACAATCAGACACGGGCTGCCGTCAGTGGTTGTTCCCGTTACGCAGGATCTGTACGAAACTGCAAGCAGATGCGTTGCTGCGGGCGTTTCCGTAAGGGTTCCCTACCGGCGGCTCACAGCCGACCGCCTCCGGGCAGCGCTCACAACAGCCCTCACCGACCGAACCATTCTCGAAAATGCACAGCGGCTGCAGGCAGTGTACCGCAATACCGATGCCGGCTCAGCAGGGGCGACACTGCTTGAAACGCTTGCGCGCACACAGGCCAGGGTGATTCGGTAAGTCTCTCAAAAAAAGCACCTGTTTTTGACGCTACCCCTATGTGCTGCTAACCACTGTTTTGCTTTTTTGTTTGCGGTTTCCCGAGCGCTGTGCGCACAGGACAAAAATAAAGCCTTCCGCTTCCGTGCGGCGCGGCGCTTCGGCACAAAAGCGAAGCGGTCAGCTATCATTTTTTACATGAGCCCACGCACTGTTCGCAAACCATTTCGGCGGCCTGCGCCGGGACCATTTTGCAAACCGGGCTTTTTCACCGATATAGAAGCGGCGATAGGCTTGCACCGCATCGCCCGGCACCCGGTATTTTTCAGGCATAGCCTGGACGAACTCAGTAATCCCTTTGTCCGTTATAGCGGGAAGGGTAAGCGCGCGCACCACACGTGCTGATTCATGATCTGAAGCAGCCTGGAACCGATAGCGATATTCATCGTTCAGCGCCACAGCCAGGCTCCTGAGCCACTGCCAGTTTGACAGTGACGCAGCCGCCCAGAGCGTGCAGGGATGGTTCCAGTGGGTTGAACGGTAGGGAGCTGACCCGCCGCTTTCGTTAATAACCGTGCAGAGCATTTGTGCGCTTTCGAGTATCATCTTAATTACATGCTGATCCGCATGATACCGCGCGCAGGTTTTAATGTCGCGGTCAAGGATAAATATATTCACAGTGTTCGGTCACCTGTTCACGCTCTGCGGAGGCTTTCGATTGCCGAGCGGACGCACGAAAGACCTGCATGTGCTACAAATTTTTCAAGATAACGCTTTTGCCAAAAAATATTTTCGGACCCTCTGACGATGAAAATCCGGCACCACCAGCGATCCGGATCATTTCATCAAAAGCCGACCCGGACACATGAAGCGGGGGCTCAACAACAAGGGCATATCCGCCCGGCTGCATTATAGATGCTAATTCTCCAAAAAAAGCCGACTGGTCGGGAATTTCATGAACCACATAAAACGCCAGGGTAAAATCCACGCTCTCCGATACGCCTATTGTTTCCCGCTCGCACAGGTGGAAAACAACACGGTGCTCCAGCGCCGTTGCGGATACCTTATTTTTGAGCCTATCAAGCATTCCCTTCTGCAGGTCCGCTGCAATAACGCGTCCCTGTGCACCAACCATATGTGCCATGGCAACAGTAAAGAAGCCCGGCCCGCAGCCGAGATCAAGCGTGGTCATTCCTTCTTTTACATACGGCCTCAGTATTTTTTCGGGCCTGTGTATCCATTGCCGAAGCCTGCCGTCAAGGCTTCCTGCACGCTCAACAGGACATACGTGATTTTTCCGCCTGATCATCTGGGCTTTTCCTCCCCCCCCAACAATGCGTAATATGAACATATTCACGCGATCAGATGCGGTGTGGCCGGACACCATATTATGATAATATTATGAAAGGTGTGATCGCTGCAACTCAGCGAAAAAGCCCGGCAGCGCTGAGGGATCGACTATATGAAGGTGCAGCCTGTCATCAGAGCCCTGCAGGCTGTCGAAACGGTCCTGCAGAGACGGGGCAGAACGTTCCGGGTCGTTTACCGCCGCAACAAAGCGGAACCGGTTAAACCCTTCCTCGTCCCTCATACGCCTGCCTGTTTCAAAACACCGGCTGAGCTGCTGCTCCAGCGCCGTCTGTCTGTGGCATATGCACAGCGCGACAAGAAGGCGACCCCCGGCATTCACCAGAAAATCAACGGGCATATCGCTGAATGCGTCAAGAGGCTCTGAAAGCTTCAGGTCTGAAAGGACTTCATCAGGGCATCCGCAGCCAAGCACGGTGCGTATGAAGCCGATAAGCTCCCGTTTCTGACCATGTTTCATGTGTATCATAATAAATGGATTGTATCTGTTTGCGGCATAGTATACAAATTAATTCTGGGGGATCACTTTCAGGAACAGTCGTTCCCGGCAGCCTGGAATCCTGCGCGCTGATGCCAATAAAAAATCCACCCTCCTGCGGCAATGAGCATGTGCTACCGATGCAGATCCGGGCATACTGGTACAAAAGCTTCGCCTGATGGGATTTGGCACCCTTTACGACCCTGGCTTTACCGGCGGGGAAGGTGCTGAACGGGCGGTGAGTGAAAAACGCGTTTTATCGAATACGGGGTCGGCGAAATCATCGCGCCGTGAAAGGCGCACCATCAAAAGAGCTCAGATCTTACACTCCCGTATACCGGAGATATAGACTCCCAGTTCACACTCAAGCTGCGCGCGGCCCTGATACATAATGACATGCAGCCCCCGGGATCGCGCACGCTCGGCGTTGCCCGGGCTGTCGTCAATAAAAAGGGTGTGCTCCGGAAGGACGCCCATCGCTCGTGTTACATCGGCAAAGACTGACGGGTCATGCTTGGTTTTGTGCAGATGGTAGCTGTTAAACACCCGGTCAAACCTGCCGAAAAACCCGTCGCGCTTATCAAGCTCATCCAGCCAGTTTGTCTGATCGCTCAGGACTGCGGTGAGAAGGCTCATGCGGCGCAGCGCGCTCACCAGCTCTATCATCCAGCCCCGCAAAATAAAGCGCGAAAAAAGCTCTGCGCGCATCTCCTCGTCGGAATCATCAATATTCCAGCTTTTTCTAAGCTCGTCCCAGAACACGGCTTCGGATGATTGCCCGGTCAGATATCCGCAGCGGGCAATAAGATCCTGTGCTTCGGCAAAAAACCGCTCCGGATTCTGGCCGTGTTTGTTCGCAATGGCTTTGAGGCCGTTGCGGAACCCCTCCTCGGCAAGCACCCCGCCATAGTCAAACAGGACAAGTTTTATACCGCCGGCATCCTTGTTAGCTGGCTTCATAGCTAAATCTTAAACCGCCCTTTCTCATAAATAACGGCCTTTTTGCCGCCGCGAAGGTGTGCGGTAACGGTTTTGTTGTCGGTATTGACCATGTCCCAGTGAAGTGCCGAATCGTTGAACCCGAGAGCCTCCTTGCGCTTTTTGGTCAAGCGCAATGGATCGCCGTCATAGGTATCCGAATACGATGCACCGCATGCCACGTGGCAATTTCCGTAGCGTCCGCCGAAATTTTCATCAAACAGAACATCGGCCATAAACCGGTCGATTTTGGAAAAGCGGGTATCGGTCAGTGAAAACTCGCCAAGCCGTGCCGCCCCTTCATCCATTGACAGCTGATTTTTGACAAAATCGCGCCCTGTTTCCGCATCGATCTTTTTCACCCGGCCCCGCTTGAACTCAAGCCGTATGCCCTTAATGTAATTGCCGTTGCGGTATGAGGGAAAATCGGCAAAGTACACGCCCTCCGTCCCGCGCCAGTCGGGCGAGATAAACAGCTCAAAGCTCGGGATATTGTGGCCTGAAATACCGATCCAGCGCCGCCGGTCCCCGCGTCTGACAGTTAAATCCACGCTTTCTGATTCCACGTGGTAGGTGTGGGCATCCATGCGCGTGAGCCACTTTTTTATTTCCCGGGCCTGCTTGTAAATATCCTCCCAGACCCCCACCGGGTCGGGTTTGCTCAGATAACAGGCTTTGATGATTTGTCCGCTGTACTGCTTCGGTGTAAGGCCGGCATGCTGTGCCAGCGCATCGGTGGTCAGTGAGCACAGGGTCCAGCCGAACAGCCCGCGGTCCTCGCGTTTGAAAATGATGTCCCTGAGCGGCTTGCGGGCAATAGCTGCCCGGGCTATTTTTGAGGAATCAATCCCCTGCAGATGGGTGAGCGATTCGGGCGCGCTCAAAAAAATGCTTCCGTTGAGGCTTTGCATCAGCTTCCGCTCTCCCGGCGGCTCAAATTCAAGCTGCGGCCTGTTGGCTTTTTCAAAAAAGGTGCGCTCCATGCCCGGGCTTGAAAGCGCGCGCATAACAACATGCATGCGCCGCTCAATTAACACGCCCTGAAGTATTTCAGCGAGCCGGCGCGCAGCTGCATCGTAGCGTATCAGTATGATATCGCCTTTTTTGAATCTGTCGGTTCTTGCTTTTTGCAGGCCCCAGAAGAGAACTTCAGCATATTTTTGAAGCTGTTTTTCGGTAAACATGAGCAGCGCCTCCGAACGGTTGTTCTGTTATAACGACGTACAGTAATACATGCATCAATCTTACCTGAAAAAAGTGCAATTATTCAATAGATTGTTTTGAGAGCCGGCACTGGCAGTACTGTGGCAGATGACTTTTTAGTGGTTGATTATCCGGTATGTTTTCTTATATTATGGGTATGTTTTCCACGGTGAGGGATACCCTTTATCGGCCTTAAGGACCGGTTTTTTTTTAACTTCTGATTCATGAGGGGCGCCATGAAAAAAACAGCGTATGTGTTTTTTTTAATTCTTGCTTCTGCAGTGCTTCTGTATAGCTGCGGTCCCTCAGGGGACGTGTCTCAAAAAGAGGGCCCGCAAAACGAAACAGCACAAAATGAAGAGGGTGCCATTGAAAAAATGCGGAAGCGCGCCGCACAAAAAGGAGTCGATTATATTCAAAAGCCTGTAGAAAAAGCCAGAAAGATAGAAGAACAGGCGCGCCGGCGTGTCGAAGATCTCAACAGCATGGGTGAATAGCACCACGTATCTTCAGACCGCACTGTTTGCAGGCACCCATAACCGGCTTCCGGCACAGTATAACCATAAGCAGAGCTCCATTATTCCGCCGGACGACGCAGCGTAACTGGCTCGCCCTCTGAAATCTTCGGCAGCAGCTCAAACATACACCACAAGCCATGATACCGCTCAGGGACACCACCCCTCGCAAAAACTATCCGGTCGTCAACACGGGCATTATAGCCGCCAACGTGGGGGTTTTCCTGATAGAGCTGTCAAAGGGGCCCGATATCAGCCGCTTTTTTTATCTCTACGGACTGGTGCCCGCACGCTACTTTGCCGGCGACATCGCTTCACAGATCCCCCTTTTTTTTCAGGTTTTTTCTTTTCTATCATTTATGTTTCTCCACGGCGGCGTCATGCATCTTTTGCTTAACATGTGGATGCTGTATATTTTCGGTGACAATATCGAAGACCGCCTCGGCCCTCTTCGCTATCTGATATTTTACCTGCTGTGCGGGGTTGCCTCGGGGGCATTCCATCTTCTGCTCAACATGAGCGCTAACGCACCTATAATCGGGGCAAGCGGGGCAATTGCCGGGGTTATGGGGGCCTATTTCATGCTGTTTCCCCACGCAAAAATACTTACTTTTATTCCCATATTTTTTATTCCGTATTTTATCGAGGTTCCCGCATTTTTGTTTCTTGGGGTGTGGTTTCTGCTGCAGTTTGTCAATGCGGCCGGCACCGCCTCGTCCGCCACAGGAATTGCCTGGTGGGCGCACATCGGCGGCTTTGTGTGCGGAATCGTGCTCCTGAAAGGGATCGGCATCATCCCGGATATGGGGCTGACCGGCAAGGTCAGACGGTTCACCGAAAAGCGGAAATCCGACCGGCTTCAGGTCATCAGGCCGGTAAGCCGGGCTGATGATCCCGATATGTACGGCGCCATTACTATTACGCCGTTTGAATCCTTTACCGGAACAAAAAAGGTGGTCAACATACCCCGAGGATTTCAGCGCCGGCTCTACAGGGTAACCGTACCGCCCGGCACCGCATCAGGCACGATCCTGCGCCTCCAGGGCCTTGGGAGGCGCCTGCCTGACGGAACACGGGGGGATTTGATGCTCAAAGTACTTCTTCGAGAGTAGGGGAGCGTCTGCTTGAGCTTCGATTAACAGAGGCTGTACTTAGCGCATATGTTTAATTGGCTGCCTGCGGCAGGCACGGCAACCTCAAGCCATGGGCTGAGGCTGTCTCATGGGCGAAGATTTACTGCGGCAAAACAGAGCAGGGTTCGGCACCAAGAGCAACAAGGGCGTGCCAGATCTTTTCTGCTTTCTCGAGGGGAAAGTAGTACATGTTTGCATAGGAGGCCGACGTGCTGCACGCGCTTGACGCCACTATGCCGGGGGTTACCCTGCCGCTGATCAGCCCGTACACTTTTTTATCCTGCTTCTCAATCATCGTTACAGAAAGGCTGTCAAACGGAAAGATTTTTTTTACGCGCGACGCGGTATGCTGCAGGCAGAGCCCGTGTTTTGTGGCGTTGAGCTGCTGAATTATATATTTCAGGGCCTCGTCTTCGGTCATAAGCGTTTCATTATCCAGCGGACGGACTGCCCGTATTTCCGACCCCTTGACCATAATCGTCGGCATAAACCGCGTGCATCCCGGGATAATCAGTCCGAGAGTACACCCGATCACAAAAGCTTTTTTTAACCTAAAAATGAACATGGAAATCGCCTTACGGACAGGTTTAAGCTGTACAAAAGCACTTTCGCACAGGTTTTACCGGGATAACCCCGCATGTATATGCAGGCGAGCGTCGCGTTGGGTCAGCTTGTACTGCGCAGTATAAAGTATCTGCGGGCACGTGTCAATGAGAAGCGCGCTCCACCGCAACAGCCCAGCCGCTGTGCCGCTGGAATTTCATCATCTCTGTCCCACCCCGGGCCCCTTCAGCCGAATGCATATTGCATTTTAGCCCGTGTTTGCTTACAATCAGGTTAGCGGCCGAACCGCCGGCACAGGCCGCAGCAGCGCCGAGGCACAATGTTTATTTTTAATACCGCATCTGTATGCTCAAAGGAGGCACGAACCGTGACCGATTCAATAAAAATAGCCGTGACCGGAAAAGGCGGTGTCGGGAAAACCACCCTTGCCGCTCTTTTATGCAAGGCATTCAGCCAGGAGGGCTACAGCGTCATTGCAGTGGATGCCGACCCTGACGCAAATCTTGGATCCGCCCTGGCCGTGCCCGGTCACGGCGACATAACACCTCTTGTTGAAATGCAGGATCTTATCGAGGAGCGAACCGGTGCAAAGCCGGGAGCAAGCGGATCCTTTTTCAAGCTCAACCCAAAAGTCGACGATCTGCCCGAAAAGCTCTGGAGAGAAAAGGACGGTATCCGGCTTCTTCGCATGGGAACCGTCAAAAAGGGCGGGGGGGGGTGCATCTGCCCCGAAAGCGCAATGCTCAAAAGTCTGGTCCAGCATCTGCTGCTGTACCGGAAAGAGGCTGTCATCCTGGATATGGAAGCGGGCATAGAGCATCTGGGGCGGGCAACGGCACAGGCGGTCGACTCGCTGATTGTGGTGGTCGAGCCGGGCCGCCGCAGCATAGACACCGCCCTTAAAATCAGGGAGCTTGCTGCAGACATCAAGCTGAGCCGCGTATGCCTTGTCGGCAATAAAATCAGAAGTGAGGCGGACCGGGAATTTATTGAACAGCAGTCCGGCGGCATCCCGGCCCTCGGCTTTTTACCGTTTGATGAGCAGCTGATGACGGCCGACATGCAGAACCTCCCCCCCTGGGAGCTGACTCCCGGGCTGCTGATACAGGCACAGCACATATGTACGTCGCTTGTATCACGCCATGCGCACGGTTAACAAAACATCGCATATCAGGAAAAACCGCTTATGAGCAAACCCGACACACTGTCAGCCCTTAAAGAGAGCGGCTGGACACCCCGCTCGGTAAAACAGGAAATCCGGTCAAATCTGATAGAAAAAATCAAAAAAAACGAGCCAATTTTTTCAGGCATTATCGGCTATGGCGACACAGTTATTCCGGACCTTGAAAACGCTCTTCTCGCCGGGCACGACATCATTCTGCTGGGTGAGCGGGGACAGGCAAAAACCCGGATTATCCGCAGCCTGGTCAGCCTGCTGGATGAATATATTCCTGCGGTTGCGGGCTGTGAAGTAAATGATGATCCGCTTTCACCGATATGCAGCCCGTGCCGCTCCACAATCAGCCGCCGTGAAGGACAAACGCCCATTGAGTGGATTCACCGTTCCCGCCGCTACGGGGAAAAGCTGGCAACACCCGATGTTACCATAGCGGATCTGATCGGAGACATCGACCCCGTAAAAATTGCAGAGGGGCGGTATCTTTCCGATGAGGCCGCCATTCACTACGGCCTCATCCCCAGAACGAACCGGGGTATTTTTTCAATAAATGAACTTCCCGACCTGCATGAAAAAATACAGGTCGGCATGTTTAACCTGCTTGAGGAACGCGATGTCCAGATTCGCGGCCATAAAGTTTCGCTGCCCCTTGACGTATTCATTGTCGCCACGGCAAATCCCGAAGACTATACCAGCCGGGGTCGGATTATCACCCCGCTGAAAGACCGCTTCGGCGCGCAGGTGCGAACGCACTACCCGCTGGAGGCCGGTGATGAAATCAGGATCGTCAGACAGGAAATGACCCCCTTTTCCCATGACGGATACATGTGTGCCGTGCCCCCGTTTATCGAGGCTATCATTGCTGAAATATCCCGCTCGGCCAGAAATAAATCCGACATCAACCAATATGCAGGAATCAGCGTGCGCATGAGCATCCACAACATGGAAACCATTGTCAGCAATGCGTTTCGCAGGGCGCTTCGGCTTGGCGAAAGCGAACTGGTGCCCCGCATCACCGACATACTGCACCTGAGCTCCTGCATGAAGGGAAAAATAGAATGGAGCTTTGCCGACGACCAGGAGGAGGAGACAAAAACCGCCGCGCTGATAGATGAAGCCGTGCAGCGGGTGTTCCGGAACACAATAGAGCGCGGCGCCTGCGATCAATTTCTGAAATCCTTCACGGCGGGCTCTTATGCATGGGAGGTATCAGAACTGATGCCCGCTTCGGCATACACCGGCATGCTGGACCGGTTTCCTGAGCTGAAGGAGGTGATACGCACTCTGTTTGCTCACACACCGTCGCCGTCCGAAGCGGCGTCCGCTTCCGAGTTCATTCTTGAATCACTGGCTCTGCAGGGCAAAATCACAAAACAAACCCTGCCGCACAGCTCCCGTTACGGCGCAGGCTCATGAAAGCATGGCGATATTTTTCACGGCCCGACCCAACCCGGCTGCAAATCCGAAGCGGGCCTGACCTCGATGCGCTAGCAGGTGAGCTCGTTTCCCACGAAAGCCTCGATGACGCAGTTTTGCATATGCAGCGCGAGGGGAGTGCCTCTGCAGACGGGTCGGTGACCTTTGAGGGGATAAAACAGCTTTTTGAAAAAACACACAGCCGCCGCTGCGAGCTGATCAGCGAGGCCGCTCCTGACAAGGATGGGGCACGGCACATCCAGCACATTCTGGAAGCCCTTCCGGTAATGGATCGCTCCGGGGGAACCCTGAGCAAAGGCTCGCCCGGCACCAAAAAGGCCGCCGCCGCCATAGCGCGCATACTTCGCCCTTCCGACAAATCAGCTATCCCGCACGAATCCCTGATGCGCCTGGCCGAAAAGGTGCTTCTCACCTATTCCGTGGAAAAACAGCTTCACCGCGCGCGGTGGGGCTACGATCTGGAGTGCATTGACAGCAGCGACATCGAAGCGGCCCTGAGTTCTGAGGACCGGCAGCACTGGGAACACATAAAGCGGCTTCCGGACAATCTCATTGAACAGGGCTTTGCAATAAAAACCGGTGCAGGCCTGAAGCTCGCCCCGCGGGGGCTCCACCGCACGGCCTGGAACATGCTGCGCGAGATGGCTGACCCCGCCCGCCACACACCGCCCCCGGCACACAGAAGCCCGCCCGCTGCAGAGCCGTACCTGACAAGAGGCACCCGGGCGTACCGGTTCGGCGACACACAGAGCATCGACCCTGCACGATCGCTCATGAATACGCTCAAAAGAACCGGCGCGCAGCTGCCGGTAAGGGTCCGGGAAGGGGATTTCGAGGTGTATGAGCGCGAGCCGGTCATGCGCTGCGCGACAGTAATACTGCTCGATCTGAGCAAATCGATGCGCTTTGAAAACCGCTACCGTGCGGCAAAAAAGGTAAGCCTTGCGCTTTCAGGCCTTATACGCAGCCGCTTTCCGCAGGACCGCATCGATGTCTTCGGCTTTTCAACATCAGTTACGCCTGTGCCTCTCGATGAGCTGCCGTTTCTGATGTGGGATGAATCAAACCCCTATACCAATATCGAGGAGGCGCTGTCAGCCGCCCGCCGCCGTCTTTTCCGCTTCAGCGGATACCGCCGCCGCATATGTCTTATAACCGACGGAGAGCCGACCGCGCACCGGGAGCGCGGCTCGGTGTTTTTTCAATTCCCGCCGCACCAGTGCACGCTGCAGCGATCACTTCATGCTGCGGAGCAGCTCGTGCAAAGCCGGATATCGCTGAGTATTTTTCTGCTTGCCCGCGAGCGCGACAGCATCGGCTTCATGAAAAAAATGGCCCGCCGCGGCAGGGCAAAGCTGTTCATGGCAGATGCCGCAGATCTCGGCAGCTGCGTGCTGTATGACTACTGCAACCGGCAAATGAAACGTTTTTAGAGACTAGCGCTCGCCATCGCCCGGCGTTCTGTTTTCTCAAGGGCGGCTTTTGTTCCTCTCTCCAGACGGTATCAAATTAACTGAAATTTAACTGCATATTAACATTTTTATGCTATGTTTTTATGCTGTTTTTGGGCGTAAAAATCCTTCTCGCCGACAGCAGGGAGAACGAAATGGAATCCCGGGCTCAGTCCACCCGAAAAAAAAACGCTGAAAATACAGAAATATACTCTGCTGAACTGTCAGAGCGTGATGAGAAGTCCTATAAAAATATTATCAACACCGACCTTACACCGCGGCAGCAGGAAATCATCACCACCCCGCACCGCCTTTTCCCCAAACAGCGCGCTGTGCTGGCAACGCATTTTCATCCCGAGCACATCCCGCTTTCGCTGATTGAAAAACGGATAAAGGCCATGTTTCCCAACCGGGAGACCGAGCTCATCATTCCCACTCAGCATAACATACTTATGTCCTGGAATGAATTTTCGGGCGTCGAGGTTGACTGCTACGCCTCCGGCTTTAACCGGAAAGTCCAGCTGCTGCTTCACTTTAGAAACAGGGGTATTAAAAATGCCCACGTTCTCAAAGAAATGCTCGGTCACACGTTTACCTACCGCTCAAAACAGCTGCAGGAACTGATAGCGACCATTATCGATCCGGTGCTTGAAAGCAGGCTTCAGCAGGCGGCTGCCGAAACAGGAGCCACTGAAAGCCTTATACGCTTTGTGCGCGCGGCGACCAGAAAATTTTTTACATTGTTTGAAAAGCACGAATCCGAAACCCCGCCCCAGGTGATTAAAAACAAAATGCTGCGAGACTTTTTCGATGAGCTTAGAAGCGATCATGACAGGGCGCTCATAAACCATGCGCAGATACTTATAAAAGCGGCTAAAAATATTATGAAATCACATTTTCCACTCAGTCATTTCTATCGGGCCGAGGAAATTATCGAAGAAACGCGCCTCCACGGCGGGGGTATCGTGATTCCGCACCCGGAGCAGTTCTGGCCGATACTGCTTGCCGATTACGATGTGGACGGCTATGAGGTGTGGAACCCGCAGTCCCAGCAATACACTGAATTTCTTATCACCGTTGTAAACCGGCACAACAAAACGCTCAGCGCCGGTGCGCGCCCGATTTTAATCTTCATGGGCGATGACACCCATATGGGAGAAAAGGTCAAGGACCCGGAAGTTCAGGACCCGGAAAAAGCGGCGCGGGAGGCAGGCTATCAGCCGGCCTGGAACAACCTGACAATACGCAAGAGCCTCATCATGGCCCAAACCACCATACAAAGCGTCATTAAGGAGTATACCGGCAGGCTTTCATAGCACGGGCACGACAAAGAGGGAGGAATTATGACCTTACCGGCGGAAGAGTTCAAATTTGAGTCGGTGCAGGACTGCCAGTCAATCTGCTCATATCTGCAGGCGCTGTGCGAGGGATTTTCGAAAAAACATCTGGAGCTTCGCTCAGATCGGGATGCGTTCGCGGTCACCCCCGCCGGCATGCTCAAATTCACGCTTAAAGCAAAGAAAAAAAGGGATCGCGTCAAGCTGAAGATCGAATTGTCCTGGAAAAACGGGCTGGAGGAGACAGGAGCAGTAGAAGATCTGGTAATCGGTCCCGACCCGGCCGCTGAGTAAGGTCCCGTGGGGATCAGCTGTGCTGCGCGCGTTACAGATTCCTGCATCAGACCCTGTGTTCCGGGCGGCCTGTTTGCCGGCAGCAGCAGGCATACGCGCGCCACGGAGGTGCATCGTTTTGCTGGACACAATTAACAATGATCTGACCTTCATTATCGTTGAAGTAACCAAACAGCTTGAGGACACGCTGACATTCCTTCTGCAGCTGGACGAATCGCTTGTGGATCGTATATGCAACCGCGATGATTATATCGACAACCTGAAAAGCAGAATTGAGGACCACTGCTTCAGCGGAGTCACACACAGCCCTGCAGGCGATACGTCAAAACAGACTATTAATCATGTGCGGGCTATCAATATTATCGGGGCAAATCTTGAGCGTATCGGCGACTATACAGTTAACATTGTCGATCAGATGGCCTACCTCTCCGACACAGGACTGCTTCATGAATATCCGGTCAAAAGTTCATTCAAAGAGGTAATCGCCCCCCTGCGTCTCATCGGCAAAGCCCTGGAAAAAAGAAACATCACCATGGCTATGGAAATCTGCCGGTGTGAGCAGCAGCTCGACGAGCGGTATACCGATGTCTTTCAGCGTATTATCGGAGATATTCGAGGGGGTAAGAATGTAGAAAACAGAATTACCCTGCTGTTTATCTTCAGCTATCTTGAGCGTATCGGCGATGCGCTGCTCAACATCGGAGAGGCGATTATTTTTGCCGCCATGGGCCAGAAGCTCAAAGTACATCAGTACAAAGCGCTTGAAGGGACGCTGGCGTCTTCGGAAATGAACACCTGCATCGACAACGTTCACTTTGAATCGATCTGGGGAACACAGTCGGGCTGCCGGGTCGGCCACATACATGAAAAAAACCCCTCCGGGTCTGCACAAAAAGTGATCTTCAAAAAAGGAAGCAACAGAAAGCTCGAGCGGGAGCTGCAAAATATTGAACAATGGGAGCAGATCGTTCCCGGCCTTCCCCCTAAAGTGCTAGCCTTCCAGAAAGACGGGCGACACTCATCTCTGCTTATCGAATATCTGGGCAGTACAACCTTCCAGCACATCATGGTTCATGCCCCTGATGAGCTTTTTACAGAGGCGTTTCACCATATCCAGCATACGCTTCTCCGTGTATGGAATGCAACCAAAGAAAATACGGCCGTTAACGCACACTACAGCAAACAGCTGGCGTCTCGTCTGCAGGACGTTTTCTCCATACACCCGTCATTTAAAATCCCTGAGCGTCAAATCGGCGGCCTGAGCGTGCTGTCCCTTGATCAGAGAATACAGCAGACGCAGCAGATAGACCGCAGGCTTTCCGCTCCTTTTTCTGTGTTCATTCATGGCGATTTTAATATCGACAACATAATTTATAACAGCAGCAGCGGCAGAATTCACTTTATCGATCTGAACCGGTCTGAGCGCTCTGACTATGTACAGGATACCGCCGTGTTTCTGGTTTCAAACTTCCGCCAGCCCGGCTTTGATCCCGGGCTCAGAAAACGGATAACCGCCATCATAAACGCATTCTATGTATTTGCGCGCCGATTTGCCCGGCTCCACGGCGACCATACCTTTGACGCACGGCTGGCGATAGCGGTAGCGCGCTCCCTCATAACATCTACCCGATTTGAGCTGAACAAAAAATTCGCACAAACAATGTTTCTGCGCTCAATTTACCTGCTTGAGCGGATAAACGAGCACCCGCAACACACCTGGGATACCTTTGTGTTCCCCCGGGATGTGCTTACCTATTAACCTGAAACCGCCCCCGCACACACGGCTTATGAAAAAAACGGATGCTTCACATAAGAAAATAGGCGTTATCGGGATTCCCGGAAAATGGTCCTCCGAGCACATTGCTGATATTATATCTGAGCATACCGGCTTTCGCCTGCTCATATCGGTTGAGGATATTATGCTGGATGTCAGCCGGAACCGCGCGTATTATAACAATACCGACCTGTCGGATCTGGACGGCATAATCATAAAAAAGCTGGGCGGCATGTATTCTCACCACATGCTCAGCAGGCTTGATATGCTTGATTTTCTGCACCAGGCCGGCATACGCATGTTTTCCCCGCCCGCCCGTATACGGTCTGCTCTGGACCGGCTTTCCTGCACCCTGAAGCTGCAAAAAGGGGGCATACCCATTCCTGAAACCGTCATTACCGAACGGGTTTCCGTTGCCGCTGAGGCTGTCAAGCGTTTCGGCACCGCTGTGCTCAAACCGCTGTTCACCTCAAAAGCCCGCGGCATGGCTGTTGTTGAGCATGGACCGGACGCCCAAAACAGCCTAGAGCACTTTAAAGCTGAAAACACCGTAATGTATATACAGAAAAAAGTGAGCATTCCGGGCAGAGACCTCGGCATTGTTTTTCTTGGTGGTGAGTATGTGGGAACATACGCCCGTGTCGCTCCCGAACACACATGGAATACGACTACTCATTACGGCGGCACCTATGAGCCCTTTACCCCCAAGCCCCGGTTAATCGATCTTGCCCACAGCGCGCAATCGCTTTTCGGCCTTGATTTTACCTGCGTTGACATAGCGGAAGCGCCAGAGGGCCCCCTTGTGTTTGAGGTTTCTGCATTCGGCGGCTTTCGCGGACTTTTTGAAGCAAACAAAATTGATGCTGCTCGCCTCTACACAGAATATGTTATCAGAAAATTAAACCATGGATAAACAGTCTACAACGCTGAAAAAGGCTTTTGATCGTCTTGCCGGCAACACGGCGTGTCCCCACTCGCTTTTGCTGAGCCTTGGCGACTGTATCATTTCAGTCAGGACCAACGCGCCCGGCGTTGCAGGGGCCCTCCGGTCCTATTTCAGCTGCTTTCTGACAGACATTGGCACGCCCGTCATGCATGTCCTCATTATCGATGGCCCCTCGCCGGCGCTTCCATACACGTTTACCGTCAAGCAGCCCGATCCGGGAAAGTCAAAAATAAAAGAGGAGTTTGTTGAGTTTACGGACGGGCGGCTTGTCAGAAAGCGGCTGACGGGCATGCTGTTCTTTTTTGGCAGCGGCCTGCATGCAGCAATCGGCCCGTGCCGGGAGAACCTGAATCAGGTCGTCAATTTTATAAACAACCGGTTTATTCAATGGAAACTCGACAGAGGCTGGCTTCTTGGCCATGCTGCCGCCGTGTCGCTTGACGGTTGTGGAATCGCCGTTGCCGGCATATCAGGAGCAGGAAAATCAACGCTTGCGCTGCACCTTATGCAGCGCGGAGCCGTATTTGTCTCGAACGACCGCCTGCTGATACGCAGGACGAAAGCGGGGCTTTCCATGGCAGGGGTTGCAAAGCTTCCTCGCATAAATCCCGGCACCGCGCTGTACAATCCCTGTCTGTCCTCTGTCATCCCCGCACAGGAGCGCGACCGCTTTTTGCGGCTCTGCGCTGAAGAGCTCTGGACCCTTGAGCATAAATACGACGTTGACATAGAGTCCATTTTCGGCAGCGGTTCGTTTGAACTTTTTTCTCCTCTTCATGCGCTGGTGATTCTCAACTGGCACCGCGCTGCGGCAGGCTTCAGCTGCCACGCCATACGCCCCGCAGAGCAGCGCGAGCTGCTGCGAATTTTCATCAAATCCCCCGGTATCTTCTATCAAACAGGTGCTGCCGACAGCGGAGCCGCTGTATCCGAGGATGTATACATTAAACACCTTTCCCCGTGTCCTGTATATGTTATAGAGGGCGGAGCCGATTTCAGTCAGGCGTGTAAAGTGTGCGAAAATATCAAACACATGCGTGACAGGATAACTGCATGAACCGGGCATCAGTTACCAGGACGGTTAGTATTCCGGATGCCGTAAGAATCGATCGGTTCAAAAGAGTTCCGGACCTCGGCCCGCGCATTCTGTTTTTCAGCGGAGGCTCATCCCTGCGCTCGCTGTCGCGGCGCCTCACCGAGTATACCCATAACTCAATACATATTATTTGCCCGTTTGATTCCGGGGGCAGCTCCGCTGTCATACGCAAAGCATTTAACATGCTTGCGGTCGGCGATATAAGAAACCGGCTGAACGCGCTTGCCGACCAGACAGTGCACGGAAATCCGGAAGTATATTCGCTGTTTGCGTACCGCCTGCCTGCGGCAGAAAGCAGCGAAAAGCTGCGCTCAAAGCTGCTCAGCATGGCAACCGGCAGGGACAGCCTGGTAACCGGTATCCCCAATCCGATGCGTCGGATTATCCGTAATCACATCCACAGCTTTCTCGACACAATGCCCCACGGTTTTGATCTGCGCGGAGCCAATATCGGCAATATTTTAATTGCAGCCGGGTATCTGAACAACCGGCGCCATATCGAGCCGGTCATCTATATGTTTTCCAAGCTGGTTGAAGCCCGCGGCATCGTCCGGCCGGTCACCGGGCTGTCATATCACCTTGGCGCTCAGCTTGACTCCGGCAAAACCGTTATCGGCCAGCATTTACTCACCGGTCCTGCCTTTGCAAAGCTGCAGTCCCGGGTAGCGTCTGTTTTTCTCACCAAAAGCCTTCGGTCAAAAAAACATGCCGCCGTTTCCATTAAGCGCAAAATTCAGGACCTGATTAAAAGCGCGGATCTTATCTGCTATCCGTTCGGCAGCTTTTATACCAGTTTGATCGCCACCCTTCTGCCCGGAGGTATCGGGCAGGCGATAAGCGAGACAGAATGCCCCAAAGTGTTTATACCGAATCCGTCGCCGGATCCGGAGCAGTTCGGCATGTCTTTGTATGACTGCGTGCACACCCTTGTCTCCTATCTAAAACACTCATGCGGAACAGCGGCTCCGGTGAAAAAACTGCTTCAATTTGTGCTCATCGATTCCCGCAGCGGCCTGTATCCTCAGCCGATGCAACTGCAAAAAATAAAAAAACTGGGGGTGCAGATTATCGACACCCCCCTTATTACCGATGCCAGCAGACCGCTTGCGGACGATCAGAAGGTAATTGACGTGCTGCTGTCTCTTGCATAGGGGCATGAACACCGGGGAAATTTGTCAGGCCGCTAATTATAAAAACTCTAAACACAAGGAGGAAACAGACATGGACAAAAAAGAAATCGGCATTAAAAAGTCATTGGGGCTCAGCGAAGCAATATCCTATCTCAAAGATCTCTGCACAAGCCTTGAAAAAGGGGAGGTGTATATTCAGCAGGGCTCCGAGTACCTTGCGCTGAACCCCCAGGACAGGGTTTTCGTTGAGGCCAAAGCAAAGCGGAAAAAAGATAAAGAGAAATTTTCTCTGTCTATAAGCTGGTACAATCAGCAGCTTGCAGCAGAAGGCGAGGACATAAAAATCTCCTCACAGCGCCCGGAGGGTGATGTTCAGGAAATTGAGGATACAGATAATGATGAATAAGTGCCTATACCGGAATCACATAAATAAACCTGGCTTTTTTGCTTTTGCACCCAACATACATGCTCACAGGAATAATTCCTGGAGGACGAAGCAATGAAAAAAGACGGTTCTCAACAGCAGAAAGCCGCACCCGTTCCCGACCGGGCGGAGAGCGTTTATCCTATCGGCCTGTTGTCGCGGTATATCGGCTCCGAAATCGAAGTTCACTATGTCGATGCCGGTTTGCCGCAAATCGTGCATGCAGCCCTTGCCTCACAGCCGAACAGCATGTTTTTTTATCTTTCCCTTTACGGTGTGGATATGAATATCGTGTACTGGAACAAAGCGCACTCTGAAGGGCGGATTTCTGCGGTGAAAATGATAAAAGCTGGCGGGGAGATTATATATTGTAACGACGAGGTGTTCTTTGAGACCTCACGGGCCGTTCGCCTTGATCGGCGTGCGCCTTTTAAAGGTCCGGTCAGGCGCATGACCCGCGAATATTTAAGCGGTGCATTCGGGTAATAGCCGGGCACGAAAGTTGTGTAATCATACCCGTCGACAAAGCCGAAGGGACTCTTTCCTTATTGTCATAAACGCCCCGAACGCATCGGGACACGCTGCAGCGGTGAGCCATACAAAAACTGTATCATCCGCCTGATCCCGGCGGGACATACAGCCCTCCCGATATCTCTGCCAGCTCCTGCAGGGAGCGGGCCGCAAGAAGGTCGCGTGTTGCTTCTTCAGGGTCTATGCCGAGGTCTTCCGGATATTGAACCAGCCCCTGCCTCCGCAGATTGTTCACTGCTGCTGCGTTAACAAATGATTTAAGTGGCGAATCACCCGAAATCGCCGCAATACAGGCTCTTCGCCGCTCAAGGGTCTCGCAGCGGTACAGGTGCGCCAGCCCCGCTTCGGTAACAAGGTGGGTAATTTCGCTGCCGTATATCATTACGGGCGGCAGGTCCAGCCCGGTTTTTTCCGCCAGGTCCCACGCGCTCAGCCGCTCAACAAACGTGTGCGTGCCGTTTCTGCTTGTGGGCACAATCTGAACAACTATCCGCTTGCCTGCGGGCACCGCCCCGTTCAGGTTCCGGAGCATCGGGCAGTTCATTCCCACTTCGCTCCAGGCACCGGTCGTGTGCCGCCGGCCGGCTGCATTTGCCCCCAGGTTCGGCGCACCGCCGAATCCGACGATGCTGTCCCCGGTTGCGGTCGAGCTGTTTCCGTGCTGATCGATCTCGAGCGTCGATCCGATAAACATATCGGCTCCATAGAATCCCGCCAGCTGGGCATATGCTCTGTTTGAGCGCAGCGTGCCGTCCGGTCCGGTAAAAAAAACATCTGGCCGCGCAGCGATATATCGTTCCATGCCGGGCTCTGAGCCGAAGCAGTACACCGACCTTACCATACCGGACTCGATCGCGGGTATAAGCGTGGGGTGGGGATTAAGCAGCCAGTGGGTGCATATCCTGCCGGAGAGCCCGAGCTCTACAGCGTAGGTGGGCAGCAGCAGCTCTATGGCCGCAGTGTCGTAGCCGATGCCGTGATTCAGCGACTGTATTTCAAGCGGCCCGTAAATCCCCTTAATAGCCATCATAGCCATTAAAATACTGCATTCCGTTATCCGGGCCGGGTCGCGGGTAAACAGCGGGGTGCAGCGGCAGGGCTCATCTGCTTTGACAATGTAATCAATCCAGTCGCCCGGAATATCAATCCGGGGAACCCGCTCCACCAGCTCATTCACCTGTACGATAACGATACCCTGCCTGGCTTTTGTCGCCTCCACGATCAGCGGGGTTTCCTCGGTATTTGGTCCGGTGTAGAGATTGCCGCCGATGTCAGCTTTTTCAGCAGCGATCAAGGCAACGCGCGGCGTCAGGTCAACGAAATAGCGGGCATACAGTTCAAGATAGGTATGAATTGCGCCAAGCTCAACCGCTCCGCTTAAAACCATCGCTGCAAGGCGGTTGCGCTGCGGGCCTGCATATGCGCAGTCAAGCTTCCTGGCTATCTTTTTTTCAAAAACGTCGAGGTGGGTATCAAGGGACACCGCCGACTGCACCATGTGCAATCCGTGTATTTTTTTCACGCTGACGTTGCAGAGCGACCGCGCAAGCACCTGGGCCTGCTTCTGATTGTTGCCCTCAATACAGACCCGGTCATGGGGTTCAATAACCAGCTCAAGAAGCTGCACAATATCCTGTTGAGAAATACGCTTTCCTTCCGGGCGAAGCTGCCGGGCAACGCGCTCACGCCGAAGAGCCGTGTTGGCTTTAAGGCAGTTCCATCGGGAAGGGACCGATTCGCTCATAATGCTCCTGACGCTGTTCCTGCGATTTCTTTCAGCACTCTATCACCATGCCGCACCGGTCGCAGCGGTACCGGGTGGGTGCATCATCTGCCTCTTCTACTTTTTCAAAATCGCTGTGCTTTTCCCCGCGCACCTCATGGCATTCGGGGCAGCAGCCGTTCACAAGCTCGTCAGGCGAAAGCGTAAGATGACACCGTCGGCAGCGAAGCTTATTGCTGTCTTTGGGCACAAGCGTAAGGACCTCGTGCGGGCAACCGGACATGTGGTATATTCCTCAAATATGAATGTATCGATGTGTATTACCGTTTCAGGGCTTTATGAGTTTGTCGGAACACCTGTGCTTTCGGAGTCCGCTGGAAAATATTCAGATCCAAAGCGCACGCTATACGGAGAAATGCGGCCTGCGGTCTGATACGCTGCATCGCAGCAAATGGTTGTTTTGTGACATGCTCACAAGTCATCCTTTCACTGTAAAAAATGCTTGGCACTGTGTCAATGAAAAGGTTGTTCCGGCTTTGCCCGTTGACAGACTCTGCCTGAGCACGTAATATAAAAGAGTACGAAAACGGTTTCGACAGCGACATAACATATACCGATGGCACATTCCCCCGAAGACCCCCTGCTTTTGTTCGACCGCGAACACTTGTGGCATCCCTACACGTCGATGACCCGCCCGCTGCCGGTCTATCCTGTTGCGGAGGCTGCGGGGGTGCGGATCAAACTGCGCGACGGCCGTGAGCTGATTGACGGCATGTCATCCTGGTGGTCCGCGATACACGGGTATAATGTCCCGCAGCTGAACGCAGCCGCCCGCGAGCAGCTTGACCGGATGTCACATGTTATGTTCGGCGGCCTCACCCATGAGCCTGCTGTCGAGCTCGGCTCTTTGCTGCACGGAATAACACCGGATGCAATCGAAAAAATATTTTTCTGCGATTCCGGGTCTGTTTCAGTCGAAGTGGCAATGAAGATGGCCATCCAGTACTGGCACGCTGCCGGGGCGCCGGACAAAACCAGGTTTTTAACCATTCGCTCAGGGTATCACGGCGATACCTTTCACGCCATGGCGGTCACTGATCCTGTGAACGGCATGCACACGCTGTTTCAGGAGGTGCTGCCGGAATACTTTTTTGCCGATCAGCCCCGATGCCGCTACGGCACGGCCTGGGATGAGCGCGATCTGAAATCGTTTAAGAACCTTATCGAGGAGCACGCCGGCGGCCTCGCCGCCGTCATCCTCGAGCCCATCGTGCAGGGAGCGGGCGGCATGTATTTTTACGCCCCTGAATATCTTGCCAGGGTGCGCCGCCTGTGCGATGAACACAAGGTGCTGCTGATTCACGATGAAATAGCTACCGGATTCGGCCGGACCGGCAGGATGTTCGCCTGCGAGCATGCGGCAGTCACACCGGATATCATGTGCGTCGGCAAAGCGCTCACCGGCGGCTATATGACGCTTGCCGCAGCGATGACCACAGCACAGGTGGCATCGGTTATCTCATCCGGAGACCCCGGCGTCTTTATGCACGGCCCCACCTTTATGGCAAATCCCCTTGCCTGCAAAATTGCGGCGGCAAGCATACGCCTGCTCAAGGAAGGCCCATGGCAGATGCGGATCGCACACATAGAGCGCACGATGACTGAGCGCCTCACATCTTGCCGCGACTGCGGTCATGTTGCCGATGTTCGCGCGCTTGGCGGGATCGGGGTAATTGAGTTAACCCGTCCGGTTAACATGGCGCGCATTCAGCAGCGGTTCGTCGATCATGGCGTCTGGATCAGACCCTTCGGGAGGCTCGTCTATATTATGCCGCCTTACGTGATCGGCGATGATGATCTCGATACTCTGCTGACAGCAATGGTGCACGTGGTGAAAAGCGACGACATTCTCGCCTGAAGCGAACCTGATTTTTTAAGCTGCTGTTTTACCGATCCGGGTTCGGCTCGTGGGCTTTTTTCCCGTAAACCCTCTCATAGGCGGCGCAGAACGGGCACAGCTTCCCCTCAAAAAACTTCACCAATGAAAAAGCAATGCCTTTCTGCTTCCGGCGTGCGTAAGAGCACACGGGACAATGAATGCACACCTGTGCCAATTTTCGGTCCCAGTCGGTAATATTGTTCTCCATGTCATCCCCCCTTTTTTTGTGAAATCATATATGCGCTGAAACAAACGCCTGTATTCCGTCAATCGTATTTTCAACAGGCACACTGCCGGGCAGTCCCGGTATGTGATCTCTGTGGTCAAGAAACGCCGCAATCGGCCGGCCGTAGGCAAGGGCCAGCTGAACCTCGCTTGCGGTGCCGTGAGAGCCGGGCAGAGCCACGATCACACGCGAGCTTAGGACATTGATGTGATTGCGCGACAGCGGCTCTGTTCCCTGTGCGCCGCTGAGCGGAAGATGCGTAAAAACGGGAATCTCAACCCACGGGTTCGGATAGCCGGCAAACGGTACATAGCCGGTGTCGCTCACACTGCCGGGCACAATGCCGATAACCATCCCCTTTCTGCCAGAGGTTTCAGAAAATGCTCTGCTCACCGCAGCCATAACGCCCCCGCCCCCGCCGGTCAGCAGATGCACGCCCAGCCGGGCAAGCATAGTGCCTAAGGGTGCTGCTTTTTCCGGGCAGGGGTCAGAGGCTGATCCCATAACGCCGACTATCGGGAGTTTATTATGCATACAGTTTTTCACGGGCTGCGCCTCTGAAGTAATGAGAAACAATACCGGTGTATGGTATTCCCTGCCGTGCCATAACCGCCGCACCGATCTGGCACATGCCCACCCCGTGGCCCCAGCCGGCTCCCTCAAGCACAAATCCATCAGGGTCCGGGGTAGCCACAAAACAGGAGCTGTACAGATGAGCATCAGACAGGATGCGGCGTATCTCAAGCTCCTTGCCGAATTCCCGGCAGGTTTTATCACCGCACACCCTGAGCCTGAACAGCCGTCCGGACGGGCCCCGGGCAATCGGCTCAAGCGTGCGTACCGGTCCGAAATCTATGCCGGTCTTTTGCTTCAGCAGATTGTGCAGCCGCTCACGGGAAAGATGCACCGTCCACCGGAAAAAGGCCGTTGTTTCCTGGTCAAAATCGGGAAGCACCGCGCTTAACAATGATTCATCGTGCACATTACAATACACCGGCGGCAAAGAGCGGATAAAATGCCGCACATCGGATTCGGATGCAACCGGACCGATTTGTCCGGAAGCACGATCGGAACCATCCACTACCGGCTGCAGATACGGCGGGTCACTATCCTGCCAGGCGGTTGAAAACCGCTCGGTGATCCCGCCGCAGCATTTTGAAAAGCGCGCATCACATACCGCCCCCTCATGCATAAGCACCTCGCCGCGGGTATCCTGAAGAGCTTTTTTGACCGCATTGTTTATCTGATCGATGCCGTGGTACCGCTGACAGTGATCGTCCGCACAGACATCGTAGTGCCGATGTGCGCAGACATCTGTCCAGCAGGCAGCAGACTGTTCTTTGCCATTCAGGGTGTTCTTTTTGTTTTCAAGCTGAGCAAGCAGCCAGCTTCGGGAAACGACACAGTGTGCTTTCAGAAATTCTACAGGGCAGCCGGCACCCATTTCAGAGCACACCACCGACTGCAGATACATTTCAAGCGGCAGACTGTTTATTGCGGTTATCCCGCCGGAACCGAACAGGCACAGCCGCAGACTGCCGTGAAATGTCTGATTTCTCAGGCGCTCCCAGTGAAAGGAGCGGCCGATCGCGACATTGAGCAGGGTGAAGGTATTCTGTTCAATCTGTTCGGGTGCACACTCAATTTCTTCAGCCCCGGCAACTTCGCCCCCTGTCTCATGCTGCAGCGTTATCCTGTTCCCTTCAGGATAGGCACGGTAATGCCCCGGGGGAATCTCCCGCCCCTTAATCCGGTATCCATCGGAAATGACTATTTCCAGCAATTGTGCATCTTCTGCAAGGCCGACCGATATGACCGGCTCTGGAGAATCAGGCATCACGGCGTACACCTTTTGTAGAGATGTGTTCTTTTAGAGCGGCATTTTTGTTGACACATTATTGCATGATCTTTAAATTATTGCCAATGGCGGTTTTATTACTTAATAAAAACACAACAGGAGAACGAGACATGAGCACATCCGGACCGCAGGAACAGCTGGATGAATTTTTCGAGTATATGGCTAAATTTGCACAAAAGCATTCGGCCATCGCACAGAGCTTTATGACACTTACCGGCAACGTTATGCAGGACGGCGCCCTTAAGGCCAAAGAAAAAGAGCTTATTGCGCTGGGAATCGCTGTGGGGCTGCGGTGCTCATCCTGTATCTGCGCGCACACCAAAGCCGCGCTCGGACACGGCGCCACTTCGGATGAAATCCTTGAAGCGGCATCGGTCGCGGTGAACATGCAGGGCGGCCCCGGAATGTCGGCCGTTGTCGAGGTCATGAAAGCGCTCGAGGCCTTTGAAGAACGGTGACCGGGCTTTTTGGGTATTCAGGGCTGCTTTTCGCTTTGAACTTTTTTTCTCAGCAGCCTGAGATATCCCGCGATCCTGCTTCCGTTTATCATGCAGTGCACTGCGGTCAGAAGCAGACCGGCATAGGCAAAATACCGGTGCAGCACAAACCGGTGCAGATCAAGCCGCACCTGCAGATAGCCGGTGAGGCCGGCGACAGCGATGCACGCCAGCAGCAGAACAGAAATCACAAACCGCGCTACGGCAAAAGAGGAGCTCATTGTGCCCCGACCGCATGCAGATACAGGGCTGCCTCACGCTCACCGTCGACGCCCAGCAGCTGATTGAGGTTTTCATCAAAAAACGCCCCCACACAAACAGAGCCCAGCCCCAGGGAGGCTGCCTGCAGATACAGGTTCTGGCTGGTATGTCCCGCCTCCATGTACACATACCGGTATCCCCGCTGTCCGTATTTGCCCGTGCAGCGCTGAAACACCCCGGTTATGATAAAGGTAACCGCTGCATCACCGACCATCTCCTGACCAAGTGCTGCCGCGGTAAGGGCGCTTTCTTTCACTTCGCCGTTTACCAGCACAAGTGAGTGCCCTTCCGGCACATACCGGTACAAACCCGGATCGAGCCCGTCGACCCGGAACACAGCGGCATAGAGCTCACACGGATACAGCGCACCCGCTGAGGGTGCGGCGCGCAGGGTGATTCCCTGCTCTTTGCCGGTTATGCCCTGGGCGGCAAAGAAAAGCTGGGAAAGCTCACCCATCGACAGTGGCTGGTTTGAATATGAGCGCACCGAGCGCCGCATGCGCAGGGCTTTTTCGACGGTGATGCCGCTGAAATCAGGCTGCGGCAGCGAAACGGTTTCTCCTGCATGTGTTTTTTTTTCCACAGATTCACCTCGTTGTGCAACGATCAGGGATTGCAGTACTGAACCGATGGTCAGCCTTGTCTGTTTATGAAATGCCATCCCTGCCGGCTGTTCCGGAGTGTCTTGCATACTCCACCAATACGCACACACTGCCAAAGCCGCAAAGACACCTATAAACGCAATCGCTTTTTTCATAATGAACAATTCCCGGGTGGTGGCATCATGTGTTTCTTCTTCTGATAAACACACATGGATGCAGAGTCAACAGAGCAAGGGAGTCAATCCCCCCAGAGCTATTCTGACAAGTATTTACTGTGCGAATTGTCCTTATTGATTCATGTTTACCGGAACGTGCCGAGAAAGCCCCGCTTTGTAGGCGGGGAGCATCACATTTGCTACAGGTTCACATAGACTGCAGAAATCTTACCTTTTTAAGGCAGCGGGAATTTCGAGTTTATCCACGATAATTATTTAATCGTTATCGTTGTCGTTATCGCTTTTTACGTTCTCTGATCGAAGTCTTCTCGATTACAAAAACGATAACCCCTTCGCTGACAACGAACCATATCGATTTTACGTTAGGGGAGCACAGCATTGTATAAACAACTGTTTCTTTCTCAGAAATCACGTTTCCAGTGATTCAGGAATGGTTTTCACGAAGTCTCTGATTTGATCTCTCACCGCACGGTAACAATCAAGCTTTTTCTCTTGTGTGGAACATGCAGCCGCCATTTTCGGAGGATCGTCAAAACCTGCATGGGCCGCTTTGGCTTTGCCCGGAAAAAAGGGACATGATTCACGCGCATGATCGCACACGGTAACCACATAATCAAAATTAATATTTTTTAGCTCATCTATATGTTTTGACCGATGATGTGAAATGTCCACCCCGGCTTCAGCCATTACCTGAACAGCATGAGAATTCAATCCATGTGTTTCAATACCGGCGGAATACGCATCAAGCCGGTCACCCAACAGGTGCCGCGCCCAGCCTTCAGCCATTTGACTGCGGCAGGAATTGCCGGTACAGAGAAACAGGATCTTTTTTTTCATATACTGTTTTCCTTTCAGCGATAGTGTAAGGATGATTTGCTGCTCTCAACATTACTCCCGGTGATCATCATGACAATCAAGGCACTGCATTTTTGATATAGAATCATCTCTAACCGTTTCTGAACCGAAATGACACCCCCGGCAGTCTGTCACCGCATAGGGAAACACGCCTTCGGGTTTATAGGTCCCCTCCCGGACACTGTTAAGTATTTCGGCTACACGGGCTGCCGTGTCTCCGGAAATCTTTGCACACCGGTCGATTCGCTCAGGAGTATGAACCCCATTGCCTGACGCAGCTATCCAGTTTGCAACAGATTGATGGCACAGGGGTGACCCGGCGACAGAGCGGGGCTGATTGTGAACGCGGCAGAACGATTCACTCTTGCGTGAGGGCAGCGGCGTTTGCGTGTACCATCGAATCAGGTCATCAGCAGCTTTCGGACAATTGCCGAGGGCAAGCGTCAGAACAAACAATCCCCCGTTGAGGGCACCGCACAGGGTCCCCCAGCCGTAAGCACCTCCCCTGCCATAATGAAAAGCCTCACAGGGCAGCGTGCTCCACGGATTGGGATAGCTCCCGGCTGCTGACACTGCTATGGCTTTGATAACCCCATACATGCAGGCTTTTTCATATTTATATGCATATGCCTGACGGCGCACCTGCTCAACGTCAAACGCCGGGTAGGGCCATGGCGGTTGGATTGATGATGGTTGTGCAGGCTTCGGCACCATGCTGCATCCGGCCGCTCCTGTCGCTGCGGTGATTGCTGCCGCTCCCGCGCAGATACACTGCCTGCGGGTTATTGCTTTTTCTTCTTTATTCATAACTACAAAAATCCTCTCGTTTTGTAGACGCATAGAGCGCTTCAGTAATTAGCGGGGTGCTGCCAGCTCCGGAGCCGGCCTGAAGGCGGTGCGGGTGCGCTTACAGATCCCCACCAGCATCAGCATCACCGGAACTTCAATCAGCACCCCCACAACGGTCGCAAGCGCTGCCCCCGATGACAGCCCGAACAGCATGACCGATGTTGCTATTGCCACTTCAAAATGATTTGACGCACCGATTATTGCAGAGGGGGCGGCATTCTCATAGGTCAGGTTAAGCAGTTTTGCCAGCCAGTACCCGAGACCGAAAATGAGCACCGTCTGGATAAAAAGGGGAACGGCAATCCAGAGTATCGTCAGCGGATTGGCGACAATCACGTCGCCTTTGAAACTGAACAGCAGAACGAGCGTGGTCAGCAGGGCAACAATGGTAATGGGGGTGAGAACATGCAGAAATGTTTCCTCAAACCACTGCTGCCCTTTTGCTCCGATTATTATTTTCCGTGAAAAATAACCGGCTACAAGCGGCAGTGCCACATACACACCCACAGACAAAAGCAGCGCCTGCCAGGGAACCGGCAGCCTCCCCACTCCGAGCAGAAATCCGCCCAGCACTCCGTACAGCAGCAGCATGGTAAGCGAATTGATGGCAACCATGACCAGCGTCAACCCGTCGTTACCACGGGCAAGGTAGCTCCACACCAGCACCATGGCGGTACAGGGAGCAATGCCGAGCAGAATGCATCCGGCAAAATAGCTTCGCCACAGGGGAATCTCCAGCATCTTTATCCCCTCATGGAGCACTACAGTGCCGGCGCCGTGCATCGCCCCCACAGGTAGATCGAGCCCGAACGGCATCTTGACGAAATCAACCGCTTCCGGTCCGATAAAGCCCCGAAAGAGAACACCGAGGAACAGCAGGGCAATGCCGTACATCGTAAACGGTTTAATACACCAGTTTATGAAAAGGGTTAAAAATACCGGCTTTGCGCTTTTGCCGGCTTTTACAACCCGGGTAAAATCTATTTTAACCATAATGGGATACATCATGAAAAAAAGGCACACCGCTATAGGAATTGATATCACCGGCGCACCCTTCACATAAATTGCCATGCTGTCAAGCGTTTGAGCCACGCCGGGCGCTGTCCTGCCGAGCATAATGCCTCCCACAATACAAAGCCCCACCCAGAGAGTAAGATAACGCTCGAAAACACTCGTCATTTTGCGATTATTTTCGTTCCCTGAATGTGTCATCTGTATCCTCCTTTTATGAAATATTATCAATAGCCAATAGCCTATATAGTCATGCAGCTATAGATAAAGCCAAAAAAATTTATTCCCGTCTGCACAGCTCTTCTCTGCACAGAGTTTTTGTCTTTTGCAGGTCCGCTTTAACAACAGCGTCGTTGTTGAGCCAGGTTTTGATCATATCCTGCATAACCGGTGCATAGCGGTTGAATTTTTCTGTACACAGAGCATAATCAATCCACTGCCCGTTTCTTTCATCCAGGATAAGCCCTGCGTTTTTTAAAATAGTCAAGTGCTTTGACACACTGGGCTGCTTAATGTTCAGCACCGCAGACAGCTCGCACACACACATCTTTTTTTTCTCAAGCATCTTCAGAATGCGCATACGGTTTTTGTCTGATACTGCCTTTAAAACAACCATTAACTCACGCATAAATATACCCTTAAACAAATAGCTATTTAGCTATATCTATAGCTGATACGCGATCCTCTGTCAATTATTTTTTTAAAATAATAACATAGCATTAATGAATAATAAACATTACATAATTATCATCCTTGAAGGAAGCATTAACCGGTGGGGCGGGCCATCATTGTATTGCCGGACATATATAGCAAAAGGGCTCTGTGATGGTCAAAAAAATACTGAATGTCTATGGCTATGTAAAAAATACGCGGTTGCAGACAAAGCTGTTCACCAGCTTTTTTCTGGTTGCTGCAATCACACTGCTTGCGGGGTCAGTTGGATGGATAGTGGCGGGCAAGCTCAAATCTCATCTATATGAGGTCGGGCGTGTTCGGCTTCCCGGTGTATATTACACCATGAAGATAAATGACATCGTTCAGGAGATGCGTATTGCGCAGTTTGTTCTGCTTGATCCTGATGTCAGCCCCGGTGAGCGCTCTGAACAATATACGCAGATCAAACACCTCAGGAAACGCTATCAAAAAACGCTCAGTGATTATAAGCCGCTGCTGGTTACCACTGAGGGAAAGAATCTTTTCGCTGACCTGACAAACGCGCTTGACCAGTGGGAGCGGGAGAACAGCCGTTTTCTCGAGCTTTCATGCAAGCTCGACACAATGGATATTGCCAACCCCGTAGTGCTCAAAAAAAACATCGAGCAGTTTCGCGGAGACCTCTACAAACTCAAAAGCGAAGTCTGGTATTACATACAAACAAACAGCGGGCTTGAAGACCCCGGGAGCGCCGTTCAGTCGAGCTTCGGCAGGTGGGTTGACACCTTTTCTTCCAAAAATAAAAAGCTGCAGACGCTGGTTAATGATATCGTGCCGCTTCATAAAAAATTTTATGAGGCAGTGCACACGATTCACAAACAGGTAACGCTGGGGCGCATACAGGATGCCACGCTTTCATATTTTCAGGATATGGTGCCGGCAGCAGAAAAAATGTTCGTCATGTTTGAACAGCTTCGCGCCATGGCAACAAAAACAGAAAGCCTCTATAACGCCATGAACACGCAGGCGAAAGTACGGTGCTTCGAAAAACAGCAGGGCGTGCTAGCACTTGTAAACAAAATTATCGACTATAATAACAAACAGGCTGACGGGGCGGTGGCATCATCCATGCAGAGCGCTCACTGGGCAAAAATAAATTCCACAGTCGGCTGCGTTCTGGGTTCTGCCGCTTCTTTGGTATTCGGCATTTTGCTGACGTTGTATTCGACCAGCATTCTGCAGAAAGTCAACAGCAGCCTGACAAGCGATTCGCACGATTTATTGGTGCTGTCACAGGATATGGACAACCGAAGCACCCAGCTTGCCGGCGCAGCGCAGGAGCAGACCGAACGCTTGCAGACGGTAAGCATCTCTTTGGAGGAAATAGCTGAAGCCGCACGTGAAAATGCACAAAGTTGTGACGAGATGTCAACATTGGCGCAGCAGGCATGGCATGCAGCGGGTCGCGGCAACAGCGAAATGGAAAAAATGATGATGGCCATAAACAGCATAAAGCTATCGGCGGATGAAACGGCGACCGTTGTGCAGAATATTAACAGCATTGCATTTCACACTAAACTACCCTCGACTATAAGTCGAGGGGTTTGACACGGGCGTCGAATGAATTCGACTTTTGCCCGTGTTGATTAAAAAACCTGGTCTCATTGAACCAAAATGAGGCCTTCAAAATCAATAACCCTTGTCTCCTTTGGAGACTTCGGGGGAACTTTTCTTCGCCTGAAGGCGAGGGGTTTTAACCATCCCCGAAAGAGACACTAAAATACTCGCCCTGAACGCCACCATTGAGGCCGCCCGGGCCGGTGAGGCGGGAAATGCCTTTGCAACCGTAGCGCGTGAATTTACCACCCTTTCTGAACAGTGTGCCGAAGCAGCGTGCAATAGCGAAAAGCTTATCGAAGAATCACGCCAGCAGGCTGATAACGGAGTGTGCGTCATAGAAAACTCGGCAACGGTATTCCAGCAGATTTCCGGCAACATACACACGATCACCACACACAGCGATCAGGTCAGCTATGCGAGCAAAGACCAGTCGGATGGAGTAAACAGCATAAAAGCTTCAATTGAACAAATGCAGTCAATAACCGCCGAAACCACTTACCAGGCACAAAAGTCTGCGCACACAAGCAGCCTCGTTGCTGAACATGCGAATCGGCTCACCGACGTTGTGCACACTCTGGGGACTATTGTACGTGGGCATAAAGAAACCACGCGAACACCAAAAAAATATTTTCCCGCAGCAGCCCCGAGGAATAATGAGGCCCGCAAACAGGTAACAGATCACACCGCATCGATTGTCGCCGGCCGCGTATACACAGAAAGCAGGCAGAAAAGCTGCTGTTGTACATAAAAGCAGCTTCTGTCTACGATGTATGGGCATACCGCACACGTATAATCCAAACACGTCAGTACCGGAAGCCGCATCCAGGCCCGTGCGGAAAAAGAGAGACACAAGCGGAACCCGTGGCGTTTCCGCGGTCTGCCAGCAGCGCAGCAGTGTGATGTAAAATCCGTGACTACATAATTATTATTTGTTTATGCAAAGTTGATACATTTCAGAAAAGGTACCGACATGTATTTTCCCAAGCCGCGGCTGCGTATCGGAACCAAGCTTTTCCTGAGCTTTACACTTATCTTTTTTATGTCCATGCTATCGATGCGCTTTCTTGCCTCACATCTGCTTTCCGAATTCGGCAGATTTTCAAACCGGGCCAATGAAGAAAGCATTAAAAAAAACACCTATGCGTTTCTTGAAAAACTGACCCATGAAAAAGCACACCGGTATGAAACGATATTCCAGAAAGCGGCGACGTTTTCCGCCCTGCTGGCAGGTCAGGCCGAGCATCGTATGAATATCGCCCCCGGGGCAACCAACACCAGCGGGCTGCGCCTTCATGAACCCACCGGAATGTATACAAACGGCCCTGACGCGCTGACTATGGTGCATTACTGGGGCTCGGCTCACCTTTCCGTTTATACCAGGCAATGCCTCGCCGCACTTTCCCCGATCGATCCCCTGCTCGACAGCATCCAGAAAAAAAACCCTGAAATTGCCGCGTGCTATATTGTGACCAAACCGGGCATCAGGCGGTATGCACCAAACCTTCACTGTATCGACCGGATGCCGCCGGCGGACGAATACGATATAACAAACAGAAGTTTT
Organism: uncultured Thermodesulfobacteriota bacterium; assembly: GCA_964621615.1. Classification (GTDB taxonomy): domain Bacteria; phylum Desulfobacterota; class WTBG01; order CAIYCZ01; family CAIRTM01; genus CAZUMW01. Next base: position 76,955 of record CAZUMW010000002.1, on the reverse strand, counting down.
CACGCTCTTGCCGGGCCTGCCATGAACCCTGAACGAAAAACCATCTGGACGAACATATACCGAAATGACATGGGCCAGGGGCTTGTCATTACCGCCAGCACACCAATCTATGAGAGCCGAGTCGATTTCGCTGGAGTCGCCTGTGTCGATATTTCACTCGATAAGATACGAAGCGATATTTTCACGCAGGCGGATGCACACGCACATTCGCAGCATATGGTGCCGTTTCTGCTTGATGACATCGGGGTGATTATCGCCATGAAAAATAAACACAAAAACGTGCTGGGGCTCGACACACCGAGCGCTGAGGAAAATATTGACGGCGTACGAATGGTGAACAGCCTTCTTGACTCATCAAATCTGCAGGTGCGCAGCACAGCAAGGGCTATTCTGGGCAGGCGGTTTCAGGTCAGCAGTCTTGTCCTAGACAAGATTCCTTATATCATATCTTCACATGCCATGCCGTCAACAGGGTGGCGGTGCTGCCTCGTGATACCTGAATCTGTGGTTTTTGAATCAATTCATGAGTCACAGTCAAAGCTGTCCTCAACCATGCAGGCAATGGGCCATCGCTTTACCGCGGCTACCTGCCTTTTTCTGCTGGTTTCGTGCATGCTGATCGCCTTGTTAGTCAAAAATTTCGTAAAGCCAGTAAAATTACTGTCCCGGGCGGCAACCAGGGTAAAGGAAGGCGATCTTGATACCGCAGTTGATATACATAGAAATGACGAAACCGGTGTTCTTGCAAGTTCATTCAACGGCATGGTGGCAGGGCTTAAAAAGGCAAAAAAAATTGAACATGAATACACGCAGCAACTGGAGCATAAGGTATATGAGCGCACCAAAGAGCTCGAAACAGCCCTTCACAAACTGAGAGCCTCTGAGCAGCGCCTCTCTTTGTACATCCGGCAGACTCCTCTTGGGGTAATAGAATGGGGCCTTGATTTTACGGTAACGGAATGGAACCCCGGTGCTGAAAAAATATTTGCCTACAGCCGCAGCGAGGCCTTGGGCAAAAACGGCATTGAACTTATTCTGGAAAGTGACCGCCCTTTTGTCAGCAAAAAGTGGCATGAGCTTGTTCACAAAAAGCAGTTTACATACAGCAACAACAGAAACCTTACAAAAGACGGCTCGATTATAGAATGCGAATGGTTCAACACCCCACTTACGGACGAAGCCGGCAGTGTTATCAGCATCATCTCTCTGTGTCAGGATATTACCGACCGCAAGCGCCTGGAGCAGGAGCGGATACAATTAAGCTCGGTGGTTGAGCAGACGGATGAAGCCATTTTTATTATGGCCTCTGACGGCACTGTTGAGTATATAAATCCTGCTGCTGAAAAAGTATTCGGCTACACAGCGGATGAGGCGGTCGGCCTCAACCCCTTCAAGCCGCAATATCCCGTCCACGAGCGGGAGTCTTACGCTGATATGTGGAACCGGATCAAGGACGGCAGCGTATGGAAAGAGCAAATCACCAACAGGAAAAAAGACGGCACCTCATGCGAGCTGCAGGTAACGATTTCACCGGTCCGTAACGAAGAAACCGGGGCAGTCACAAATTACGTGGCGGTCTGCAGGAATATAACCAATGAGCTCAAGCTTCAGCGGGAGCTTCGCCAAGCACAAAAAATGGAGGCAATCGGCACGCTTGCAGGTGGCATTGCCCACGATTTCAACAACATACTCGGTGTTATTTTAGGGTATACCGAGATTTCTTTTGATCATGCCGCTGCCGGCACCCCGCTGCACGAAAATCTTACAGAGGTTATGACCGCCGGTGAGCGAGCAAAAAACCTGGTACGCCAAATACTTGCTTTCAGCAGACAGACAGAACAGGGGGTTAAACCCATAAGTATCACTTCCATCATTAAAGAAACGGTAAAATTTATACGCTCTACGTTTCCCTCGGTAATTGAGATCCGGCAGCAGTTTAAAGCTGCAAACGATGTTATTATGGCTGACCCCACGCAAATACACCAGATTATAATGAACTTGTGCACAAACGCGAAACATGCCATAGGGGAACAGGCTGGTGTGCTTGAGGTTCGCGTCGAGAACTGTGAAATCGACTCTGAAGCCTTCCGCTCACAGGGACTTACGCCCGGTACGTATGTAAAACTTGGTGTAAGCGACACCGGCTGCGGAATGGAGAAGGCCATGCTCGAAAAAATTTTTGATCCCTTTTTTACCACAAAAGAGCCGGGCAAAGGCACCGGCCTCGGGCTGTCCGTTGTCCATGGTATTGTGAAAAGCTATGGGGGAACCGTCCACGCCTACAGCGAGCCGGGAAATGGTGCTTCTTTTTCCATATATTTCCCGGTTATAAACACGCACCAGGAGACGGCACCGGAGACCGGACACAGTCAAATAACCGGCGGCACAGAGAACATTCTGGTGGTTGACGACGAAGAAAATATAGTCAAAATAATGCAAAAAATGCTTGAGCACCTGGGATACTCAGTAACTCCCCGAACCAGCAGTGTTGAGGCGCTGGAGGTGTTTCGCAACAGGCCACACTCGTTCGATTTAATCATTACCGACCAGACCATGCCCAATATGACAGGTGTTGAGCTTGCACAGGAAATGAAGCGAATACGGCAGGATATCCCGATTATTCTTTGTACGGGATTCAGCGAAATGGTTACTGAAAACAAAGCACGGGATATGTGCATACAGGCCTTTCTTATGAAGCCGGTATTGCTGAAAGACATTGCGGAAACCATCAAAAGCGTGCTTACCGGCAACATAAAGTTAACGGCGGCTTTGATGCAGCCGGAGTTTTGAGACGGCGGGATTTTAAAGGTTAGCAGGAAATATCTGAGTTGGGAAATTACGGCCTATCAAGAACACATCTGACAGTGCTTGCCAAGTCAATTTTTTTACATGGCTTTGGCATGAATGCTTTGATACCGCTTAATTTTATCTTTTCACTATCAACCATATCGTTATAGCCTGTCATGAGAATAACGGGCATGTGGGAACACATGGCAAGTATTTCAGAAGCAAGTTTATCACCGGTAAATACAGGCATGGTAAGATCGGTGATAATGAGATCAAAGTCACGGGGTGATTCTCTAAACGTTTGAAGGGCCTTAACACTGCTGGTCAATGCTGTTACCCGATATCCGAGCCGTTCAAGCATAACCTTCATCGTAGATACAATCGACTCCTCATCATCGACAATCAGAATACTTTCTTTTCCCTTTGGTATGTCAACCGGTTTCTCTTCATGTTCTTCAGCTTGTTTTGATTCTGCTGTTGGCAATAATACGGTAAATGTGGTTCCCTTGCCAACCTCGCTTTCAACTGAAATTGTCCCCCCATGGTCCTTTATTATTCCGTGTACAACGGAAAGTCCCAGTCCGGTTCCCTTGTTGACTTCCTTGGTAGTGAAAAACGGATCGAAAATACGATCAATAATCTCAGGGGCAATTCCGGGGCCGGTATCAGAGACAGTGAGTTTTGCATAGTTGCCGGGAGTAATATCCTGAAATGCCTGTGCCGCTTCTCCATCAAGATAGACAGAGCAAAGGTTTATCTCAAGAACACCTCCCTTTTCCTCCATGGCATGCACAGCGTTGGTACACAGGTTCACGCCGACTTGCTGCATTTGCGTGGCATCGGCTATAACCATGCCGGCATTCTTATCTATATTGGCTTTGATCTCAATTGTGGCAGGAATAATATTCCGGAGCATTTTTATCTGTTCTTTTAGTGACAGGTGTATCTGGTGCGGTGTTTTGCTGCTTTGCTTTTCACGGCTGAAGGCAAGCATCTGTCTGACAATATCACTTGCCCTGCTGCCCAGGTTCAGTATTCTGTCAAGAATGTCACGTGCCTGGTTGTCTTTAGAAATAATGTCTTTTGCCACTTCCGCATAGCCCATCATGCCACCGATGATATTGTTGAACTCATGGGCAACACCGCCTGCAAGGGTGCCGACTGTTTCCATTTTCTGGGCCTGCAGAAGGTTTTTTTCAGCCACTCTCCGCTCGGTGGTATCTACCGATGAGCCGATGACAAATGTGACCTGACCATCATTGTCAAAAACGGGTACGAACGTATGTAAAAACCACAGTTCATTACCTTCTGTGTCGTGAGTAGCGCATTCAATTTCAGCGGTTTCACCGGCAAAAGCTGTTTTCAATTTCTCGGCTATGGCAATTCGCGATTCTTCGCAGAAAAAATCAAAAGGATAGGGCTGCCCGTAGTATTCGTTGACGTCGGGAACCTTGAGACGCGCCACACCTGCGGCACTCATGAATTGGAGCTTGGAATTCAAATCAATGATCTTATTGCACACCGGCGAACCCTCAAGCAGTGCGCGGTTCATCATTTCTGATTGTATCAACGCTTCAGTTGTCTGCTTTCGTTCGGTGATTTCGAGGATAAAACCGTCGAGAAAAGCAACTACTCCATCATTGCCGGTGACGCCCCGGCCCTTTTCATAGACCCAGCGTACGCCGCCGTCCCTATGGCAGATCCGGTATTCGATTTCCCATGCTCTTCCGGCATTAACCCCTTCGCAAACACTTCTGGCAACATACCCGTTATCTTCTCGATGAATAACGCTTTCGTACGTGCGAACCGCATTCCCGATGAAATCGCTTGCAGGATACCCGCTTATCTGCTCAATTTGATCGCTCATATAGTGCATTGTCCAATGTTCGTCCAATGCGCAGCGGTAGGTTGTGCCGGGGATATTATCTACAAGAGACCTGAACCTCTCTTCGCTCTCCCGCAGCGCTTCCTCCGCCTGCCTGCGCTCGGTAATGTCTTGAAAACTCCCATGCAGTTTGACAACTTTGCCATCGATAATTACAGGTTTGCAAACCGTATGTGTCCATTTCTTGTTGCCCCTGGCTGTAATGAGCCGAAGTTCCAGGTCGTACGGCTTGCCCTGATTGATAGCTTCTTCAAAGGCTTTTTTCAATATCGGTTGATCATCAGGATGAAAAGAATTAAGTGCCTCTTCCAGATCAACATATTCCGCACATTGCTGTTTTTCGTGTATGCGATACGTCTCGTCTGTCCATGTAACTCGTTGAGTTATTACATCGAATTCCCAGCCGCCAACCTTTGCCATCTTGCTCGTCATGTCAATTAATATCTTATTTTGACGCAGCTTGTCTTCGGCAAACTTGCGTTCGGTAATCTCCTTCTTAAGGTCCTCGTTAATTTTTTTTAGCTTCCATGTGCGTTCCTCGACTAAATGTTCAAGTTTGTTACTATATTCTTTTAGCTTATTTTCACTAAATTTACGGTCAGTAATGTCGTGCATAGAGACAACTGCACCGATTTTTATTCCTTTTGAGTCAAACAACGGCTGGCCGCTGGCCAACAATGAGCGTTTCTTGCCTTGCCGCGGCGCAATCACCATCTCGCAATTTTTAACGTACTCACCCTGTAATGCACGGAACAGAGGAACCTGTTCTTTCTTCATTTGCGTTTTGCCATCAGGGAGGTATAAAGCATAATAATGTGCCCACTCTTCGGCGGGTATTTGTTTTTTGGGAAGACCATGAAATTCTCTTGTTGCCCGATTAAACAGGGTTAAGATCCCGTCAGAGTTACAGGCAACTATACCATCTTCAATGGTATAGAGTACTGCATCGAGAAACTCCCGTTCTGATTTCTCGGATGCTGTGTTTCCCTGGCGCAAAGCCGAAAGTTCATCTATGAGCTGTTCTTTTGTCATATTTTCGTAATTCATTCATGTGGGCCTCTTGTAAAATTTTTTCGTTATATGTGGTGGTATTAGGCTTGGGAATACCATCTTTGCGATAAATACGTAACAGTCTTGCACCGGCAAAACATCATATTCGTAGGTGTAATACAAAAAGCCCCACAATTCAACATTATCGTAACACACCTCAATTTGGTATTGTCGATTCAAATTGAAATAATCGCCGGATCCCCATGAGAAAAATACAAAATAAGCGTATTCTCACAGGCAGCAGCATACACCCTGATCTTTTTTCTGACAATATTATTGCTTGCTAAAAGGACTTGCTGTGCTTAACCGGGCAGGCGGGGGCTAATTCGCCTTCACCAGCAGGTTCTGTCCCGGAAAAATTCTGCAGTCGGTCGACAGGTTGTTGAGCCGCAGAAAATCGCCGAGATTCATGTTGTAGCGCCGGGCGATAAGATAGGGTGAATCGCCCTGCTTCACGGTGTAGGCTTTTGTCGAGGAATAGATATGGTGGGTCTGTTTTGGTATGAGCAGCACCTGACCGATCCTGAGGCGGGAGGACCGCAGGTGGTTTGCCGCTTTAATAGCGCTGATGGTCGTGTTAAACCGCCGGGCGATCTCCCAGAGCGAGTCGCCGCGGTTGACAACATATTTAATCAATCCGGCAGAGGTTCTGGTGTAGGAGCTTCTGTATGGAATGATGCTGCTTGTGGGGATCTTCAGCTTCCAGCCGGCACGGATGAAATGGCGGCTGCGAAGGCCGTTTGCGGCCATGATGTTTCGCACTGAGGTCCTGTAGCGCTCGGCGATCAGGGAAAGCGACTCGCCCTTTCTGACCCGGTGCACAACATACGGCGGCACATACACCGGCATGTCGTCTATTTTTGCCATAAGCACCGGCGACGTGCCCGCCGGCACCCGGATGCGGTAGACTTCCTTGGGGGTTATATTTTTTCTCAGCTCCGGATTTAAATCCCGAAGCTCGTCATAGGGAATGTTAATGTTTTTGGCTACTGCTCTCAGGTGAACGTGCTTGTTTATCTCAACCATCTCGGTTTCAACCGGGGAGGCAGGTTCCGGAAGGTCAAACCCGTACGCTTCCGGATCTTTCACAATATGCAGCACCGCAAGGAACCGCGGCACATAGGACGCGGTTTCATAGGGCAGCTTTTTGTACAGATCCCAGAAATTATCAAGGTAGCTTATTTTCTGACGCCTGATAACTTTGAGCACATTGCCCTCGCCGCAATTATAGGCGGCAAGCGCTGTTGTCCAGTCGCCGAAAATACCGTGAAGCTCCTTAAGGTAGGCAATGGCGGCAGCGGTTGATTTCTCGGGATCCATACGCTCATCGATCCAGGCGGTGCGCTCAAGCCCGAACTTATATCCGGTGGAAGCGATAAACTGCCACATGCCCAGCGCGCGCGCGCGCGAATAGGCGCGCAGCTTGTATCCGCTTTCAATAAGCGGCAGCCATGAAAGCTCCTCGGGCATGCCTTCAGCCTTAAGCTGCTGTACAATATAGGGTCGGTAACGCCCTGACCGGACATAGGATTCTATAAAAAAAGAGCGCTCCCTGTTCTGAAACGATTTCAGCGCCTTCTGGACATGCTCATTCATAATCAGCGGGATGGCATGCTGGTGGCCGTTGGCGACTTTTGCCCGGGAGGCGTATACTTCCATAATGCGCTTGGCGATGGTAACCCGCAGATCCTCCTTTTGCTGAAGGATGGTCTGCTCATCCTCTGCTGACACATCAAGAATCAGGGAGTATGCCTTATCGAGCGCCTCTATGGCGTTTTCAAGCTCACCCTGCTCCCAGAAGTCATTGGACGCCTGATAAAATTCAAGTGCGGAATCAATGAGCCGCTGGCTTTGCTGCGGAGCATCACCGTCTGGCTGCGATGGAATCGCCTCAAAACGCGCCTGCGAAACAGCCGCCTCAGGGACAGGTGCCGGCGGTTCAGGTGAGGCGGTTTTCGGGGTGGGTTCTTTGCTTGTACTCGATATAGTGTAAGCACACCCTGACAGAAAAATTGTCAGAAGCACTAAAAAACATGCTGTAAGTTTCACAATCGGCCGCATGGAAATCACCTGTACATTATATTGTCTGGTAGTTTTTTTATACTTTCCGGTTAAATGAGGGGAATATTTTACCTGAACACAACGAAAAGTAAATAATAAAAAACGGTTGCCTTCATATATATGACATCGTACACTGGCCCTCAGATCATAAGGTAAAAAATAACAAAACTGTGTAAAAATTCTAAAAATTGAATTTGTTGCGGGGGCTTTGCAGAGCCCCGCCCGAACCGGCTTCGTACATTATTTTGGGCACTACTGACACCGGCTATAACATAAACAGCTGAAACCACCCGGAAGGAAAGCAGCTTTAATGTTTCTGCTCCAGAATGGTGTTTATTTTTTTGCACTTGGCCTTTTCATTGCCGGCACGATACTGCATATGTCCGGACGATATATGCGTACAGCCCTCTGGCTGATGACCGCCGGAGTGATTATTGACTTTTTTGCAACCGTGCTTCCGCATACCGGCTTTAAATCACTTGTCATCGGCATTGACTTCAGCGCTTCAATCGTCTGCGGAATTTTTCTGGGAGTGTCAACCTGGGTAATCTTTTTAAGCGCCCTGTTTGTGCGCTTGAGCGGCCGGACCCGGCTTTTTCACCGGCTGATAATCGCTATCGCTGTTATCTGGTCCCTGAACCTGGCGCTGTGCCTGTACGGCATTGCCGAGCTATGAAACAACAGAGACATGCGGCTTCAGCGGCCCTGCTGCCGGTTCAGCCAAGCTTGGCCTTAAGCGTGGACAGCAGCGTGGTAAAGTCTATAGGCTTCTGAAACACCCCGTTCAGGCCCAGCTCGGAATAGTCAACGTTTGAGGACAGCGAATCACCCACAGATGAAAGCATATATACCGGCGCTTTATTGTCAAGAAGGCGCAATTCCTTAACCAGGCTGCGCCCTGCGTCGACCTCCTCCATCATGAGGTCAACCAGAATAAAGTCCGGGCTGTTTTGTTTGTATACCTTGAGCCCCTCTTCCGCACTGCGTGCCTCCACCATCACATAATCATTGCCTTCAAGAACGACGCGCAGCGAATCAAGCACATCCTGGTCATCATCGATACACAAAATAACATGTTTTCCGTCTTTCATGTGACTGCACCTCTTGTCTTAGTGGTTTCATTCCGGCGGACACGCCGCTTGAGAAAAGTCCCTGGTACGGATAAGGCGCTCGAGAAACCGCACCGCCTCCTGCATATTGGCGCAGGCCCCGTCGGTAATGCGCTCACAGAACATCTCAAAAGAGTACCCGCGTATGCCGAGCTTATATGCTGCAGCACCGGCCTGAAACAGGTCTTGGGCCAGCCCGAGAACTGCCTCCGGGCTGACGCTGTGCGAGCTGAAGCTTTCCTGGCGCAACGGCTGAACCCGTTTAAAATAAAACGGCCCGCTGCCATCTATCGCAGCATCCACAAATATCACAACATCATGCTGAGAAACAGCTTCGGAGTCCTCCACCGTCAGCTGATAATCGGCATCTATCGTTACATCCGCATCCGAATATTCCCGCATCGCTTCGACAGCTGCCGGGCCGAGCCCGTCATCCTCACGTGCGGGGTTGCCGTAGCCGATCAGCAGCACCCGCGTGCGGGGGCTTTCAGCTTTTGACTTTTCTGTCAAGCAGGCACCCGTTGTGATCAAACAGTTCTACCGAAAGTGGCATCTGGCCCATGGCGTGAGTCGCGCACGAGAGGCAGGGATCGTATGCGCGGATGCCCACTTCGATTCTGTTGAGCAGGCCTTCGGTAATTTCTTTTCCGGAAATATAATCTTCGGCTATTTTCTTAACCGCCTGATTCATGGGCTCGTTGTTGTTTGTCGTTGCAACGATAAGATTTGCCATCGTCACCTGATCGTTCTCGTTTACCCGGTAATGGTGAAACAGCGTTCCGCGCGGCGCCTCCAGAAGGCCGACGCCCTCCTCACGCCGCTGTCCGGTAACCACCAGATCGTCGCCCTGCAGATCAGGATCGTGCAGCAGATCGCGCATTTTTTCAGCAGCGTGCAGGGTTTCGATCATACGGGCCCAGTGGTAGGCCATGGTTATGTTATTGGGCTTGCCGTCGGTCACCGCCATGAATTCTTTGCGGGCGGCTTCCGCTTCAGGAGTGTCGATAAAATCGCAGGCGTTCACTCGCGACAGCGGGCCCACGCGGTACCACCCTTTTTCCGGGCCGAGGGATTTGATAAAGGGAAACTTCATGTAGGACCAGTCCCGGACCTCTTCAGCGACATAGTCAAGATAATTGTTGTAATCGATATCATCGATGATAGTATCACCCTCAGCACCGATTACCCGAAGCCTGCCGTGGTAAATATCCATGGCACCGTCATCGCGAACGAGGCTCATGTGGCTTGAGTCAAACGAGCCGAAATCCTTGAGCTCCTCAAGATGCTCGACGGTATAATCTTTGGCGACTTTCAAGGCGCCGCGCGACCACTCAAGCATCTGTTCGATGTCTTTCAGAAAGAAATCCCTCTCTTCAATAGACAGGTTTTTGTTAATGCCCCCGGGAATCGCTCCGGTGCCGTGAATCTTTTTTCCTGCGGTCGCCTTGATGATTTCCTGTCCGAACTTGCGCATCATCACACCCTGAACCGCAAGGTCCGGATACTTCTTGGCAACCCCGATCACGTTGCGCACGGCCGGGTCTGCGTCAAACCCGAACAGCAGATCCGGGGAAACAAGATGAAAGAAATGCAGCGCGTGCGACTGAAAAAACTGACCGTAGTGCATAAGGCGGCGCATCTTTTCCGCTGTGGGCGTCAGGGTGTCAGCGCCGACAATCTGGTCCATTGCTTTTGCGCCGGCCAGGTGGTGGCTGACCGGGCAAATGCCGCACAGCCGCTGCACAAGAACCGGCGCTTCCCAGAAGGGGCGGCCCTGCACAAAGCGCTCAAAGCCCCGGAATTCCACAATATGCATCCTGGCCTGTTTGACCTGATTGTTATCATCGAGCAGCAGAGACACCTTGCCGTGCCCCTCTATACGGGTAACCGGTTCAATGATGACCCGCTTCAAACCGTCGGAAGCAGTTGCCATAATATCGTCTCCTCATAAAAATAAAGATCAATCATATTTGATCAGCTCATAGGGCAAATCAATCGGCTTGTTGTTCAAAAGAGCGACAAGCGTTTCCCAGAGGGTATCCGCCGGCGGCGGGCAGCCGGGCAGGTGGTAATCGATCTTTACCACTTCGTGGCAGGGGTATACCTTGTCGAGCAAAAGCGGTATTTCCCGGTCGCAGGGAATAACCTTGCCGGGGTTATATACCGTGGGACCGTTTATGAATGCCTCCTCAAGGCACTCCTTCAGGGGAATGGTGTTTCTCATAGCCGGGAGGCCGCCCATGGTGGCACAGTCGCCCACAGAAATAAGGATATCACAGTGCTTTCTAAACGCCTGCAGAACCCGCACGTTTTCATCGTTTGAGCAGCCGCCCTCAACAAGCCCGACCAGGCACCGGCCGGTAAATTCCTTTATATCGTCAATTGGCGACTTATCGAAGTCGACAAGCTCGATTAAATTCAATATCCGGTCGTCGATATCAAGCAGGGACATGTGACAGCCGAAACAGCCTGCCAGCGATGTAGTTGCAATTTTTGGCTTTTCCATTAACAGGCTCCTTGCGTATGCTTATTTGGTTGTGGCTTTGCGTTCAATATCAGACCCTATCGGCGTGTGATCAAACCGCCGCTGGCCGACCGGCGTTGTATAGCCCTGGCGCTTCCGCAGAATCGCTCCCACCGGACACATATCGACAGCCTTGTCGGCTATGTCGATATTGGTATCGGCGAGCCGTGCGGAGGCGTTCACGGCAACCCGTTTGTCGGGGCCGCGCCCGATAAATTCAAACACGTTTTTGCCGTCAAGGTCCCGGGACGCACGGACGCACCTGCCGCACAGAATGCAGCGGTTGCGGTCGATAAAAATATCCGGGTGGGAGGCATCGACCTCTCGGGAGGGAAACTGATACGGCAGCGTCGGCGCGGTTATCCCATAGCGGTATGCCAGCGCCTGAAGCTCACAGCTGCCGCTTTTTTCACAGAACATGCAGAAATGATTGCCTTCGACAAACAAAAGCTCAAGAATCTGCTTTCGTATCTTTGTCAGCTTTTCCGTATCATTTTCAACGATCATGCCTTCAGCCGCCGGCTGCGTGCATGCCGCCTGAGGCCGGCCGTTGACAAACACGGTACAAACCCTGCAGCTGCCGTGCGGCGACAGGTCGTTGCAGGCGCACAGGCGGGGAATATATATTCCCGCATCATCGGCTGCGTCCATAATGGTCTGCCCTTTGCGGGCGCTTACTTCTACGCCGTCAATGGTAAAGGTCAGTGTATCGCTCATGATATATCCTTTTTCTGTTATGAAAAGTATTCCGATTTACGGCCGGTAATATTCTGCGCATCCTGGAGCACCGCCTGAATATCAAAAGATGCCTGCAGCCCGTCTTTCCCCTCGCGCACAAGAGACTCATAGGTTGACCGGAAATTGGCAAGCGTTGTCAGTATGGGGTTGGGTGAGGTCTGCCCCAACCCGCAGCGGCTCGTGGCTTTGACGGTTTCGGCAAGCTCCTGCATACGGTCAAGATCCGACGGCTCGGCCTTGCCGGCCATCACGCGCTCAAGCAGCTGCTTTAAAATAACATTTCCCACTCTGCAGGGCGTGCAGTAGCCGCAGCTCTCTTCAACAAAAAAGTCCATAAAGTAATCAACCACCTCAAGGATGTTGCGTTGCGGCCCGAACACCATAACCGATCCGCCGGTCGCAAGATCGTCGTAACAAATGGTGCGCGCAAAGGCATCCCTGCAGATCATCTGGCCGGACGGCCCGCCAATCTGCACGGCCGCTGCGTCCGAAGCGCCGGCCTGCTTGAGCATGTCCGTAACGGTAACGCCGAACGGCAGCTCATACACACCGGGGCTCTGGCAGTCGCCTGAAATGCTCAGCAGCTTGGTTCCGGTGCTGCCCCTGGATCCCGTTTCATCAAACCAGGCAGCCCCTTTCTCCAGTATGCGCCCCACACAGCACAGTGTCTCAACATTGTTGACACAGGTCGGGCACCCCCGATATCCTTTCTGGGCGGGAAACGGCGGGCGGTTTTTAGGATCGCCCCGCAGGCCTTCGCAGGAGCTGATCAGGGCTGTCTCCTCTCCGCAAACATAGGCGCCCGCACCCATCTGGATGCGTATGTCAAACGTGAACTCCTTCTTGCCGAGCACGGAGCCGCCCAGCAGTCCTGCCTGCCGCCGCGCCTCAAGAACGCTGTTCAGGAAATTATACAAATACGCATACTCTCCGCGCAGATACAAAATGCCGCTTTCAGCCCCGATTGCATACCCGGCAATTGTCATGCCCTCAAAGAGGCGGTCAGCGCACTCGGTCAACAGCACCCGGTCTTTGAATGTGCCGGGCTCTCCCTCGTCGGCATTGCATATAATATATTTTGTATCGCCATCGGCGTTACGGGTAAACTCCCACTTCATGCCTGTCGGGAATCCCGCGCCCCCGCGCCCCCGAAGGCGTGCGGTCTTTATTTCCCTTATCACCTCTGCAGGCGTCATTGCCAGAGCCCGCTTAAGGCCCGCCTCGGGCTGGGCATCCTCGGCAAAAATAACCGCGCCTTTTTTGCGGATATTGTTGTCCACCATCGACTGAACAAGCTCATGGGCGTTGTTGCCGTCACCAAAGCGGGAAATAAGCTTGCGGGGATCGCCTGCGTCCCGGAGAACCTTTACCATGTTCCGGGCCTTATCCGATGAAAGCTCGGTAACAACAACGTCATTGACAAGTGCTGCAGGAGCCTGATCGCACATTCCGATGCAGGGGGTTGTCTCCAGAGAGACAGCCCCGTCCGGCGTAGTCTCTCCCATACCGATGCCGAGCTCGTCCTGCAGGGTTTTTGCCACGATATCATAGCCGCTCATTTTGTCGATGATGTCATCGCACAGCCGAATAACCACTCTTCCTTTCGGCTCCTTGGATAAAAATGCATAGAAGCTGACAAGGCTTTCAATTTCCACGCGCGGGATGGAAAGCCGGCTGGCGATCATGTCAATTGCCTCGTCAGAAACACAGCAAAACTCTTCCTGCACAGACCGGACAATATCCATCAATCGGGTCCGGTCATGATCGCACTCTGTACAAATATTCTTGACTGCCGTCGATAGATCTCGTGCCATGTGTTCCCTCATGAATAAATGATTAATGATATCTTAAAGCTGTTTGTCATAAAGGCGGGGCGTCGGTATTGATCGGCCGGGGGTATTTTAATGGTTAAAAAATACTCGAATTTATGAAAAAAACAATACTTTTTTATTACCATTAATCGCCGTTTATGTCAAGGAAGAAAGGAAAGGGCGCGTGTGGAAACGCGTCGATTGCGCAGCGGCTGACCGGCGTTCGCAGATGAGAGTGCAGGCAGGAATGTCCTGTGCGGTAATGGTTCTTCAAACATTACCATAGCATGCCCGGCTTACCGCACAGCGATATCGACGCCCTTTTCCATTACCGCAAGCGGCTGCGGCGAAAAGCCGCGAACACGGGGCCGGTGCAGGCTGCATACCGATTTGTGCCAGAAGAACACCCAGGGAGCCTGGTCTACGATACGCCGCTCTATGTCGGCATAGGCCTCCGCCCTTTTTTGCGGGTCCCCAATGGTGACCGCCTGCTCAATACGCCGGTCTATCTTATCATTTTTAAACCTGCTCCTGTTTCCTCCGGGCCCCCAGTTGCGGGAGTGGAACAAAGGAAACAGAAAGTTTTCCGCATCCGGATAGTCAGCCCACCATGACAGCCAGAACGCCTGTGCTTCGCCGCGCGAGACCGCCTCGAGAAAGCCGCTCCACTCAAGCTGTACAATGCGTGCCGTAATACCGACTTTTTTCAGGTATTGCTGAATTGTCTGACTTATATACAGATTTTCAAGATCGGCCGCCTGATAAATAGACATCTCAAACCCGTCCGGATACCCTGCCTGCGCAAGAAGGTCCCGGGCCGCCACGGGATCGTACGCATATCCCTGCGGGGCGGGCCCCTGTCTGAGCCCGGGAGGCAGCGGGCCGCGGGCAAGCGTTCCGCGGCTCTGCATGACGGTCTCAAGTATTGTTTTGCGGTCAATGGCATAGTTGAGGGCACGGCGTACCCTGACATCCGTAAAGGGCGGTTTCTGACAATTAAGCCCCAGATAATATGTGTTAAGAGCGGGTGCGCTGCTGATATGCGGCGCCCACCGGGGGTCGCTCCGATAGCGGTCATAGGCTGCGGGCATTATTTCGGGCAGCAGATCAATATCTGACTTTTCAAAGGAAACGAGCGCGGTGAAATCCTCCGGAATAACATCGTAGCGGATCCCGGAAAGGCGGGGCTTTTCGCCAAAATAAAAATCGTTCCGCCGCACAAGGATGTGCTGATTGTGACGCCACTCCTGCAGGGCAAACGGCCCCGTCCCGCTTGCGTGGAACCCGTAATCAGCGCCCCATTTGTCAACCTCTTCCCGGGGGACAACATAGGCGGTGGTAAGGCCCAGAAAATTTATAAACGGGGCAAACGGCTCCTTAAGATGCAGCACCAGGGTCATGTTATCGGGAGCGCGCATGCCCGTTACGGTACCGGCCTTCCCCTCCATGAATTCCCGGGCGCCCCGGATTCGGGACAGCACCCACGTGCGCGGAGACCGGGTTTCCGGGGAAAGCACCCGCCTGAATGAGTAGACAAAGTCGCCCGCGCTTACCGGGCGCCCGTTGAAAAAGCGCACGCCCGGCTTAAGCGTAAACGTATAGGTCCGCCCGTCAGCGGAAACCGCCCAGGAGGCGGCGATGTCGGGAACGGGCTCCAGCGTTTCGCCAAAGGCAACAAGCCCGTTAAACAGCTTCGCGGCGATTCGAGCGCCGTCAAGGTCGACTATGCGCGCCGGGTCAAGGGTTGGGGGGCTTTGCGTGAGCCGCACCAGCAAAACGTGCTCCTGCGGCACCTGGTCACCCGCACAGGCTGCGCACATAAAAAAAACGCACGCGGCAAAACAAGCTGATAGCGCCCTGCTTCCACCGACGGCGCGCGGGCCGCTTCCGCCGCAGCTTTCAGCCGAGCGCAGCTCGCACCAGCTCATAATAGGATTCAAAATAGCGCTCATAGGTAAACGTCTTCTCAACCCGCTCGCGGCCGGCTCTGCCCATGGCCATTGCCCGCTCGGGATCGCGGAGCAGCTCCTTCATGGCGTTTCGAAGCGCCTCCGTGTCACCCGGATCAACAAGCAGGCCGGTCTCCCCGTCCATGACAATTTCCGGCACGCCGCCCACCCGTGATGCGATAACCGGCCGCTCAAGCAGATGCGCTTCAATGGCAACGCGGCCAAGGCCTTCTGTCAGCGAGGGCAGCACAAAGCACAGCGAGTTTTTAATGCAGGCGGCAAGCACGCGCTGCTCAACGTGTCCGGCAAATATGATGCGGCCCTCGCGGCAGGCCCGCGCGGCCCGGTCTTTTAGCGTATGCTCAGCGGGGCCCTTTCCGGCGATAACAAGCCGCGCCTGCGGGCAGTCCTGCGCAAGAAGTGCAAACGCATCAATAAGATGGTGCACTCCTTTAAGATGAATGAGCATGCCCGCATAAAAAAAATAGCCCTCACCGTAGCGCTGCCGCATATCCGCAACGGCCCGCTCTTCCGGCTGCCTGAAGCTTTCAAGATCGGTGTACGTGGGAAACACAGAAACCGGCCTGCCGTTTTCAGGCAGGAGCCTGCGGCTGTATTCGGAAATTGCGCGATACGCATCGGCAGCCGACAGGCTGAACGATCCCACAGCGTTGCGGGCCGCTTTTTCTATCCGGGCATGCCGCGTCGGGTGATAATGCATGATGCCCTCTTTCCAGTCATTGTGAATCTCAACAATGAGTTTTGGCCGTTTCCGCATGCGCCGGAACGGCAAAAGAGCCAGCGCGGGCGCAACCGCCTCATAGGGGCTTTGTGCAACAACAGCGCTGTATGAGCGGGTCAGGCAGGCGCAGGCGGTAAAAGCAAAGCTTACGCAAAAATGCAGCCCATACCGCACAAGGCGGGGCAGGCGTGAGGGAAGCAGAACAAGGCGGGCCCCGCCCCCCGGCATCCGGTCATACCTTTCAGCGCCCGGCTCGAGAAACCCGATAACGGTTGCATTTAAATGCCGCTCCAGGCCCTGCCATTTTTTAACAAGCGTTCTGTCCGGAGGGGAGCCGAACCTGGTGGTGCTGAGAAAAAGCACCTTCAGGCGGCGGCTTTCTTCCTTACTGCTTTTGTCTGCGTCGGGCGTCATGCCGGCTTTCGAACCGTTTGAAGAATAAGGTTTTCAGTCTGCTCCACCAGGGTTTCCCAGGTAAAGCGGCGCAGCTGCTCGCGGGCGCCGGCGCTGAGGCGGCGGGCATATTCCCGGTCACACATAACCGACCGGATTGCTTCGGCCAGCTGATTCGTATTGCCGGGCGGCACAAGCACCCCGCTGCTGCCGTGGGCGACAAGCTCGCCGGTGCCGCCTGCATCGGCTGCCACCACCGGCGCCCCGGCTGCCATTGCCTCCAGTACGATGTGGGGCAGGCCCTCGTAGGTTGAGTTGAGCACAAACACATCCGCTTCGCACAGGCAGGCAAAAACCTCCGCCCGCGAAAGCGTGCCGGCAAAGCACACCCGCTCCTGTACCTGCCGCTCACGCACCCGCCGCTCCAGGCGGCCGCGCTCGGGCCCGTCCCCTATCAGCACCAGGCGGACCTGAGGAAGGGATGCAGCGGCATCGATAAGGCCCTCAAACCCCTTCCAGGGAACCATCCGCCCAACCGATACAGCAATATGCTCTGCCGGAGTCCGCCGCTGCATGCACGACAGCGCCACCCTCCCCGCGGGGGGCGGCTTAACAGCATTGTATATGACCGCGATCCGCTCTTGCGGTATGCCCCACGCCTGAATAATTTTTTTCAAATACCTGCTGGGCGCAATTATCGCGCGGGACCGGCCGGTCCAGAAGCAGCGGAGCTTTTTTATGCACTCGGTTTTCAGGCTGTAGCGCTTTTTCTGAAACGTTTCAATATCATCCTGCACCTCGCCGTTTTCGCGGGCGCGCTCCCAGGCCCGGTCGCCGACTATTTTCTGTATCATGGGCTTTCCGAGAAACACATTCGCAACAACGCTCTCAAGGGCCAGCCCGTGAACATACAGCGCATCGGCGCCTCTCCCATGCCACAGGATGGCCGCAACCGACACCGCCATACGCAACGGCAGGAAAAGCCGGCGCGGCAGGCGTATCACCCGAAAAGCAAATCCCGCGTCATTGTCTTGCTTTGTGCTTTCTGAAAGCGTCAGCACGGCAACCCGGTGACCCCGTGCGGCAAGCCCGCCCGACACAGCCGGAACATAGCTTGCCGGGCCGCCGATATCAGGCGGGAAAATGCCGGTTACCATCAAAACATACACAGCGCTGCGAATCCTCCCAATCTGGTTGACAACGCACAAAAAAATATATACACTTACACACAATTTTACAAACACGCGTATTAATTTTTTTACAACGTTATATCATTACTGGAAACTTAGCAAGACGTAACCCGAATCAATGACACGAAAATTATTCGGCACCGATGGAATTCGGGGTATTGCAAACACCTACCCGATGACCCCCGAAGTCGCCCTGAACGTGGGGCGTGCGGTCGCCTATCTGTTTAAGCGCAACTCTCATAAAGCAAAAATTATTATCGGCAAAGACACCCGCATATCCTGCTATATGCTTGAGCAGGCCATAGCCTCCGGAATATGCGCCATGGGCGGTGACGCATATCTTATCGGGCCGCTCTCAACACCGGGCGTGGCGTTCATGGCACAAAGTCAGAGAGCCGATGCAGCCATCGTCATTTCCGCGTCCCACAACCCGTACCAGGACAACGGTATAAAAATTTTTTCCGGACAGGGCTTTAAGCTGCCCGATGAAACCGAGCAGGAAATCGAGGACATTATATTAAACAATCTTCTTGAAAAACAGATCCCTGAAGCCGGAAAGCTCGGAAAAGCATACCGCATCGATGACGCCGAGGGGCGCTATATCGTTTTTCTGAAAAACACCTTTCCGCGCGACCTGTCAATGGAGGGCATGAAAATTGTTCTGGACTGCGCACACGGGGCCACATACAAAGTTGCACCGCATGTATTCTGGGAGCTCGGCGCGGAAGTGCACACCATCAACGCAGCCCCGGACGGCCTTAACATTAACGACGCCTGCGGCTCGCAGTATATAGACGATCTCGCCGAAACGGTCCGTCGCACAGGCGCACAGCTGGGAATGGCCTTTGACGGCGACGGCGACCGGCTGATCGGGGTTGACGAAAAAGGCAGCGCCGTTACCGGCGACCGGCTGATCGGCATTTGCGCACGCACGCTGCAAAAGGAAAACAGGCTCAAAAACAATATCGTCGTCACAACGGTTATGTCCAACAAGGGGCTGTGCACATTTTTAAAAGAATCGGGAATACATCATGTCATAACACAGGTCGGTGACCGGTATGTGCTTGAGGAAATGCAGCGCCGCGAGGCGATCCTCGGCGGTGAGGACTCGGGGCATATTATTTTTCTCAATCACCACACCGCGGGCGACGGCATTCTTACCGGACTTCAGCTTATCGCCTCCATGCTCAAGGAGCAAAAGCCGCTGTCGGAGCTGGCGTCGCGTATTTCCGTCTATCCGCAAGTGCTGCTCAATCTCGAGGTTTCTAAAAAGCCCGATCTGACTGCAATACCCGCCGTTCGGGATGCTATTGCGCAGTGCGAGCAGGAGCTCGGGGAAAAGGGGCGGGTGCTTGTGCGCTATTCAGGCACTCAACAAATCTGCCGGGTGATGGTAGAAGGGCCTGACAAGAATCAGACACAGTCATTCTGCAACACCATAGCAGAAACGATTAAACAACACACTGGCTGAAGAGAAAACGGGTATGGATCCCTCAGAAGTATATATTCTCATTGTCGATGATGAGGAGGCAACCCGCTCCACGCTCGCTGAGCTGCTTTCCGAGGATGGATACCGGGTAGACTCGACCGAATCCGGTGAAAAGGCTATCAGCATTCTTCGGGAATCCTCCTATGATATTATCATATCAGACCTGGTCATGCCCCACATGGACGGCATTACCCTTACCCGGCAGATTAAGTCAATGGGCATAAACACCCCTATTATTGTTATCACCGCCTTTGCCACTATTGAGCACGCAGTTGAATCTATGAAGGCCGGCGCGTTTGATTTCATCACCAAGCCGTTCAACTTTGATCATGTGCGTATCACGATCAACAAGGCGCTTGAAACAAAGCGGCTTTTAAAGATGGCTCAGGAGCGCGAATTTTATAAAAAGCTTTCCCACTATGACGAGCTGACCAAGCTGGCAAACTACCGTTCAGTGTGCGACACGCTGCAAAGCGAGCTGGAGCGCGCGCTTCGCTACAACCGCCCCATGACTGTTCTGATGATCGATATCGATGACTTTAAAAAATGCAACGATACGTTTGGACATCTTGCCGGAGATGCGGTGTTGCGCCAGACGGCGGCGCTGATCAAAAAAAACACCAGGGGGGCGGACTTTGTAGCCCGCTATGGCGGAGAGGAATTTCTGGTAATACTGCCTGAAACCACGCAGCAGGAAGCCCTGATCGTGGCAGAAAGAATGAAAGAGGAAATAAATCAGCACACATTCACCTCGCACGACGGCTATCCGCTTGAAACCATGAGCGTTACTATAGGCGTTTCATCCCTGGAGGAGCGGATTTCAACAAAGGTTGAGCTTATCCGCACTGCGGATGTCGCGCTCTACACCGGCAAGTCCCGGGGCAAAAATCGGGTTGTTACCTACAGCGAGGACATCGACATGCAGAAAAGAAGCACCTGACCGCTGTGCTGCTGCGCCCATCCTCAGCCCCCACCGCATATCCCGATTTCTTCTTTTGGTAATTTTTTCAAAAAGGCTTATCCCTCTGCCTGTGCGGCAAGAGCGCCTGCTTTGTTTTTAATAGCCTCAAGAAGGCTGTCATAGGAATCTATAAACGCCTGCACGCCCTCCTGCTCAAGCTCATTATAAATGCTTTCCATAGATATCCCATCGCCTTCAAGCTGCCGGAGAACGGCAGGGGCTTCGCCCAGGCCCTGCTCTATAGAGTTGGACGCATCACCGTGATCCCTGAACGCGTCAATTGTTTTCGGGGGAAGGGTGTTGATCGTATCGGAGGCTATCAGACCCTCGACATATTTTACATCGCTGTATGCAGGATCTTTTGTTCCTGTGCTGGCCCACAGCAGGCGCTGAAGCCGGGCCCCCTGGCGCTGAAGCTCCGCAAAGGGCTTTTCGTCAAAAATACTTTGAAAGCGCATATAGGTAACCCCCCCGACGCTGAGAGCGGCCCTGCCTCTGAGAGGCGCAAGGCTGTCAGACCCGCTGCGGTCGATACGCCCGTCAACTTTGGTGTCAATCCTGCTGATAAAAAAGCTCGCGACAGAGCGCTGCCGGGAAAGGTCATCACCGTTTTCAGCGCGGCGCTCAAGGCCCCGTATGTAGGCGCGGGCGATCTGCTCGTAGCGCTGAGGAGAAAACAGCAGCGTGACATTTACATTGACGCCCTCGGCGATGAGCTGCTCTGTAGCGGTGACGCCGGCTTCTGTTGCCGGAACTTTCACCATAATATTGGGAAGTCCGATATCTGCAACAATTCTGCGCGCTTCGGCAATGGTTTCATCTACCGCATGGGCATAGTGCGGATTGACCTCTATCGAAACAAACCCGTCTTGCCCGCCGGTTTGTTCAAAGACGCGTAAAAACAGCTCGCCCGCCTGCCGTATATCATCGACCGTTATGGCATAATAAATCTCCTCAGGGCTTTTGCTTTGTTTAAGCATATCCAGTATCTGACCATCATAATCCCGGCTTTTTGTCACGGCATTCATAAAAATCGTGGGGTTTGATGTAACGCCGCAGACGCCATCGGCCTCGATCATGCCTTTAATGGTTCCGTCCTGAAGCTCCCCGCGCTGAACATTGTCCAGCCAGAGGCTTTGACCTGCTTCTTTGAGCTGCATTGTGCGGGTAGCCATATATCCCCCTTTTCAGTAAACAGATAGTGTGAACCCCACCCGCAGGGCAGGGATATGCTTATTCCTGCTGCATTCCTTTTTAGCTGTTTTACGCTCCGGCTCCGCGGCAGGGCTTTTTTACGTTTCTTCGCCCAGAGGAAGCATTACCTTGAACATGGTCCAGTTATATTCGGGGCTGCTTTCAAACGTAACGGTGCCGTTGTGCATAAGCGTGAAGAGCTTGACAATCGAAAGCCCCAGCCGCCCCTGGGGGCTGTTTTGGGCTGTGGGAAGCTTGCTTTCCTGAAAAATAGTTTCCTGAACCTCACCGGGTATGCTTCCATTATTGCCGACCTCAATCACGCCGAACCCGCTCTCGGCGGACACGCGAAGCACAAGCGAGCCCTCCTGCAGCTCCTCAAGCTTTTTGTGGGCATTGTCAAGAAGGTTTCCTACAATCCGGCCGACCTTTCTTCTGTCGGCAAAGATGTCTATCGATGTTTCATCGATATTGTGCTCTACGACAACGCCTGGCGGGAAAAAGTATGCTTCAAACCGCTCGCGAACAACTTCATTCAGATTGAAGCGCTCCTTTTGTGCAAACGGAACCCGGTCGGTAATAATATCATTGACGGCATGCATGCTTCTGGTTAGCTTGCGCTGGAGCATTGAGAGCTCCTTCGGCTCCGCTTTTGCACTTTCAACCTTTTTGGTGTACAGCTTTGCAATGGCGCCGAAAGAAAGCATCTGGTTAAAAAAATCATGTCGCTCCTGGGAGCGGATGGATGCCTGTATGCACAGCTCTATATCCTGAATAAGGGCATTACAAAACAAGAGGTCGTCGTTTTCGAGCGGCCGCGTTTCATCACCGTCAAGCACAAGCACATTGGTTACCAGATCTTGTTCATCTTTAATGGGCACAAAGTAGACATTTTCAATTTTTTTCTGCAGATACAGCTCATAGGACGCTTTCATGCGCGGATCGCTCTGGGCCTCTTCAATCAGCAGCGCCTTTCCAGTCTCGCACACCTGCCTGAAGGCAGGGTGCTGCTCAAAGGACAGGGTGATTCCGTATTTGTGAGCAAACGGGGCAAGCGGATACCCGGCAATAAGCACGGCAAAAGGGTCTCCGGCCGGCTCACGCTCTATGGAAAAAAGCGAGCACCTGTGGACATTTATTGTCTGGGCGATTTTTGCCACCAGAAAATTCAGCACCTGATCAAGCGACTGAGTGCGCTTCAGAATGGCAATAAGGGCTTTGCGGCTTTCCTGAATTATTGCCGAGCGCTGCTGAAGAGCATATTTGCGCTTCTGTGCCATAACATAGCTGAATCTGCTGACGATGCTTTTGATCAGCTTTATCTGATCGGGATAGAACTGCTTGTTTTCCTCATCAAAATACAGCTGAAGCGTTCCGATGAGCACAGAGCGCTTCTCTGCACCCTCAAAATCGTTAAGCTCAATAGGGATGGCAAGCATGGCGTGGAGGCCCATGGAAAGAATTTTGTCTTTTTCCTTATACATGGGCTCAAACCGGATATCGGGCACGCAGTAATGCGTCTTTGTCTTCATAACACGGTGAGCAACCGAGTCCTCTCCGGTAATTTCTTTTGTGCGGGGCACATTCCAGTTGTAGGCCCCGCTTGCGACCATGCTGTTTTTCATGGGATCATATGTACGGCAGGTCGCGCTTTTTGCGTCGGTCAGCATGGCCGTGTCCCGGCACAGCCTGTTTAAGAGCTCATCCGGCGGGATATCCGGGGAAATGTTCATGATGCCGTCAGCGATGCTGACAATTTTTTCAAGATCAATCCAGGGGTTTTTAATAAGATAGTCTATCCGCGTCAGATCCTCTTTGCACAGAAAAGACAGCGCTTCCCGCTTTTCCGGATCTTTCAGCAGCGCCAGAACGCCCGGGTTTTTTTCAAGAAAGGCTGCTATGTCTTTATAGTTTTCGGCATCAAGCATAACTCGCGGTTTTTTTGCTGTTTTGTTTTGTGTGGCTGAATATTTCAATTCTATTATATTATAATCAATATGCAAATAAAAAAACCCGGGAACAGTTTTTCCGGGCTTTTTAAAGCTCTTTTTGTACAGCCTCTGGGGGTTACGGCATGTAGGTTACTGCAGCATAGGCATCAAGCAATCCGTATCCATAATCATCGTCACGTCCTGCAGGTCCAAGATCAATCGCTGTGCTGACCAGCGCAGCAGCGATCTCATCCGGACCCCATTCGGGGTGGGCCGATTTAACCAGCGCAGCAACACCGGCGACATGCGGACAGGCCATGGATGTGCCCTCAAAGGCAAAGTAGCCCCAGTCATATTCCCAGGAAAAAAACCAGCTGTCCAGCACAAGCTCAGGAATAAACGTTTCCTGCCACACGCCGTCCGGATAGCCGTCATTATCAAAATCAGTGGCCGTGTCACCGCCGGGCGCAACCAGATCAAGCCCGGGTCCGCAATTTGAATAATACGAGCGGAAAGCGCCGTAATTGACCGACCCGACAGCCAGCACGTGCTCACACGCAGCAGGATAGGACACCGAGGTGCATAGCTGGCTTGTTGATTCGTTCCCGGAAGCGGCTATCACGGTGACGCCGCGCTCATAGGCATATGTCGACGCCTCCTGAAGAAACCAGGAGCGGCGGGATCCGCCGAGGCTTAAATTAATAATGTCAGCGCCGTTATCCACCGCCCATTTAATGCCTTCCGCAATGGTGGCAATGGAGCCTATTCCCAGCGCATTAAGCGCCTTAACCGGAATGATCTCCGCATCGTAGGCAATGCCTGCAACCCCGATACCGTTGTCTGTCTCCTGCGCTATGGTGCCGGCAACATGTGTCCCGTGTGAATGATTATCCTGCCATCCGCCCCGCCTTTTTAAAAGTGCGTTGTAGCCATCGCGCAGCCGCCCACCGAAGCCGTCTTCCCCCTCCGGATTGACACCCGTATCCACAACGGCAACGGTCACCTGTTTGCCGGTGCTTACATCCCAGGCCCGGGACAGATTGATCATATCAAAATGCCACTGGCGGGGGTAAAGCGGATCATCGGGAGTCCCTGACAGCCGAACCCGGTAATTCGGCTCTGCGTGGAGGACGCCGGGATGCCTGCGCAAAAGCGAGGCGGCCCCGAAAACCGCGCGCGGCGCAACAGCAACAAGGTGCCACCGTCCTGAAAAAATCCGCGCAACCGGTGATGCGCCGTTCCGGTGCAGAATATCCATTCTGC
This sequence comes from uncultured Thermodesulfobacteriota bacterium, assembly GCA_964621615.1. Lineage (GTDB taxonomy): Bacteria > Desulfobacterota > WTBG01 > CAIYCZ01 > CAIRTM01 > CAZUMW01. Next base: position 51,878 of record CAZUMW010000002.1, on the reverse strand, counting down.
TGCCGTTGTCCAGATCAGGTGCAAAAGCAACCAGCAGCTGGCCGGGCACATGATCCGCTCGGCAGGAAGAGCTGAACAGCAGCTGCGCCGCTGCGCTCAACGAAAAAGCGCTCACTATAACGGTCAGCAGCACAAGCGCCTGCGGGGGAAAAAATGTATCTGTTTTCATAGATTGACTTCTGGCGGGCAGCTCACAAAGATTTGCCGCTGCAGCAGCCGGTCTCGATTATTGCGCTGCCCTCATGTTGCCGGAAAGCAGGCGTCCGTCTGCCGGGCAGTGATGCCCCCGCCTGCAAAGCGGGGCATTCCGGTAAAAAATTATGCGCATTTAATTAAGCGAAAAAAGCATATACATTGTTATAGGAAAATCCGGGGAGCCGCTGCTGAAAAAAATTCCGGTCACCAGCACGCCCACTCCAATATTTCCTACCGGCACCGCTTTGCTTATCGGCGCAGCGCTGTATGAATAATCGGCAATCGGGGTTGTTCCGATTATTCCGGTAGTGCCGTAAATTAACTCCGTATCACCGCTGATTGCAGAATGATTTGCTATGCCGACAGTCAAGGTACCTGTGCCGATGGTCATTATCAGCACCGAATGAAGTGCGGCGGGATCGCGGGAAACCGTATTATTGAGCTCAAAATAAATAGAGCGCGAGTGACCGGGCGTCAGCACTATCATGTCAACCGTATCACCGAGCACGATATCCGGAGCTGCATCCGAGGCGTACACCGTGCTGCAGAACAGCAGCACACACGCTGAAAGCACTACAAAGCCCGCAATTTCGATGTTTTTTTTCATGGCCATGACTCTCCTTAAATCACCTGTTGAAATTTTTAATACACTACTGCTTTGGCCTTGTCAAATAAGAAATACCCGCGCCGCTGTTTCCCACCCTCACAATGAAATCCGGCTGTTCTTAATGATAAAAAATTAAAATATTTTATAAAAAGATATTGACTTCTGTACTCTCGGAATTAATACTACTAAAGCAATTGTGCTTAGGGGGCATGTTACACACATAATTATGTCTGCGCCATATAAAAAAACTGTTGCGGTTATCGGTGCGGGACTCAGCGGGCTGTCTGCTGCCGCACTGCTGGCCCGCAGGGGATTTCCCGTTACTGTTTTTGAAAAAGGCGCGGGCCCCGGCGGGGTAGCCGGCATGTACGAGGACAGCGGTTTCCGCTTTGATCGCGGGCCGAGCTGGTATCTCATGCCGGAAGTATTTGATCGTTTTTTCGGCATATTTGACAAAACCACAAGCGATTATTTCGACCTCATCAGGCTGAGCCCGTATTACCGGGTCTTTTTCAGCCCCGAACACTGCGTAGATATCACAGACAGTCTTGAGCATACGTACGAGGTGTTTGAGCAGCTGGAGCAGGACGGGGCGGCAAAGATCAAGCGCTATCTTCAGCAGGCCGAATACAAATACACCATTGCGCTCAAAGATTTTCTGTACCGCGAGTACCGGACGCTGTTTGACTTTTTCAGCAAAAAAGTGCTCCTTGAAGGCACAAAGCTGCATATATTTCAAAAGCTTGACTCCTTTATCCGCAGGTATTTTACCAGCCCGGAGGCCAGAAAGCTGCTGGAGTATAATATTGTTTTCCTGGGCTGCAGCCCGTTCAAAAGTCCCGCCCTGTACACAATAATGTCCCATGTCGATATGAAGCTTGGGGTCTATTATCCCCGCGGGGGAATATACAGCCTCACCCGGGCTCTTGAGCAGCTGTGCCGGGAGCACGGGGTGACGATTCATTACAACCATCCCGTCCAAAGGATTGCAGTTTCAAACGGAAGCATTTCCGGCATAGAAACAGAAAGCGGATTCTTCGGCGCCGAGATCGCGGTTTCCGGCGCCGATTACCATCACACGGAAACGGCCCTGCTTGAGCCGCAGTGGCGAAGCTATACCGGCCGGTACTGGGAAAAAAGAGTGATGGGCCCGTCAGCGTTCATTGCCTATCTTGGCATAAATAAAAAGCTCGGCGGTCTTGCGCATCATAATCTGTATCTTGCCCCCGACTGGGAGAACCACTTCGCATCTATCTTTGAAAAGCCGGCCTGGCCTGACAACGCCTCCTATTATGTGGCTTGTCCGACGAAAACAGACCCGGAATGCGCTCCCGCCGGGGGCGAGTCTTTGTTTATACTCGTACCGATTGCCCCGGGGCTCGAGGACAGCGAAGAGATCCGCACATCATTTTTCGACAGAATTCTGTGCCATCTCGAACAGACCATCAGCCAGCCGATCCGCGACAGCATAGAAACACAAACGCTGTTTTCGGTGCGGGATTTTAAGGAAACGTTTAACCTGTACCGGGGAACGGCCATGGGGCTGGCGCACACGCTGCGGCAGACCGCCTGTTTCCGCCCCGCGCACCGCAGCAAAAAAGTAAAAAATCTTTTTTTCACCGGGCACTACACACACCCCGGCATCGGCCTGCCCATGGTGCTGATCGCCTCCCAAATTGTAAGCGATACCATTGCACGGGAGCACGCATGAACAAAGCGCTTTTCAAAACCTTTAAGCGGGGGAGCACCACCTATTTCTACAGCAGCGTGTTTTTTCCCCCGGCCGTTCGAAGCGATGTGAGTGCGCTTTATGCGTTTGTCAGAACAGCCGATGACTTTGTCGATGCGGTTCCGCAGCAGCCCGAAGCCTTCTACCGGTTCAGGGCGTCCTATTACGAGGCTCGCGCCGGGGGCGCTGTCAGCAGCGATGTTATCATCGGGTGCTTTGTGGAGCTCATGAACCGGAAATGCTTTGACCCCGCATGGGTGGATGCGTTTTTGCGGGCCATGGAAATGGATTTAAAAAAGCAGAGCTACGACACCATCGAGGAAACCTGCGAATACATGTACGGCTCCGCTGAGGTCATCGGCCTGATGATGGCAACAATTATGGGCCTTCACGCCGATTCTCTGCACTATGCGCGGCTTCTGGGCAGATCCATGCAGTATATCAATTTCATACGCGACATCGACGAGGATTTTTCGCTGGGCAGACGTTATCTCCCCCTGGCGGGAACCGGCCTTTCCGAGCTGTCAGAGCCCTGTGCGCGAAAGCATCCCGAGCGTTTCACCCGCTTCATACACAGTCAGCTGCAGCTCTATGAGCAGTGGCAGACGGAGGCTGAAAAAGGGTTCAGCTACATACCAAAACGATACCTGGTACCAATAAAAACCGCATCCGATAAATATAAATGGACGGGGCGGACCATCAGGAAAAACCCGCTTGTTGTATTTGAAAAAAAAGTAAAGCCCCCGGCGCTGCATATCCTGCTTTCAGGAATATGCAATGCGTTTACAATCAAGACGACATGCTCTTACAAACAGACAGCCGCCTGACAATGATCGATACAATAAAAACACATATCGAGCAGGAGCTTTCACAGGTCACCCGGACCCTTACCGGCACGCACCGCCTGAGGGAGGTCTCGCCGATACTGAGCCGCTTTATACAGGAATTTGTGCAGCGGTCAGGAAAGCGCCTGCGCCCGGTGCTCTTTGTGCTCAGCTATCTGGGCTTCAGCAGCACCCCGGCCAGAAATTACTATACAACCGCAGCGGCCTTTGAGCTGCTTCATGATTTTATGCTTGTTCACGATGATATAATCGACAAATCACGCTCCCGCCGCGGAGCGCCTGCCATGCACATCGCCTTTGATGAATATATACAAAAACACACGGGCGGCGCTGAAGGCAGCGGCGTTGACCTGGCAATTATTCTGGGGGATGTGCTTTTTGCGCTTGCTATCGAAGCCTTTCTGGCAATTGACGAGGACATGGTCCGCAAGCACCGGGCACTGCAGAAATTTGTCGAAACAGCGGTCTACACCGGCGCGGGCGAGTTCAAGGAGCTGCTGAATGGCTTCCGGGATATCGACAGCGTATCAAAGGAGGATATTTTCGCCACCTACGATTATAAAAGCGCCTATTACACGTTTGCCGCTCCGCTGGTAACCGGCGCAATTCTTGCTCAAAACGGAGAAGACGATATCCGCCGGCTTTCGTACTACGGGCTGCTGCTGGGCCGGGCGTTTCAAATAAAAGACGACCTTGATGAGCTTATAAACTGGGGCGACAGCGAGGCCCCGGAATCGTGCGATGATATCAGGGAGGCTAAGCGCACGCTGGTATTGTGGCACGCATACCACCAGTGCGGTGCTGCCGAAAAAAAAGCCCTTAAGATATGGCTTTCAAAATCGCATCTTTCGCGCGAGGAGGCCCGCAGCGTCCATGACATCTGCAAATCCTCCCGGGCGCTGACCTGTGCAGAACAGGAAATAGACAGCCTTCTTGAAGAAGCCGGCGGGCTGTGCCGCGACTTCTCTATGCATCCGGACTATAAAACCGACCTCGAGACATTTGTCGATCAGATATTTAAGCGTTAGCCGCCTGAGTTCCCGCCGCTTTCCCGGGATTTAAAATATTCCCACAGCATAATCGTCATGGTGACCATGCTGAAACCGAACAGCATGTCCTCAACGGGAATGGAGCCGACCCGCACCCCGAGGCAAAACCGCTCCGAATACAGCACGAGCCCTCTGCCCGTCAGATATCCGTTTACCAGTAAAAAAAAGCCGGCAATTATAGCCATAAAGATATAATACGTTCTTCTTTTGAGAATTCGGACGCCGGTCAGGCGGTCTGCCAGCAGCGTTGCCAGTACCGAAAAAACAGAAAGCAGGGTGTATTCTTTCATGACATCCTTTTGCTGATAAACAGCACAACCTCCCAGGTAAAAATGCAGCAGTACGGTATCACCGCAAAAAAAAGCACCTCCTCAATGGGCAGGTTGGCTAAATAGAGGCCACAGATGCCGCGCGGGGCAAATGTCCAGTGTCCGCGATACGTGGCAAAACAGTCCCACGCGCCGAACAGCACCACAATACAGCCGATGGTATACAGAAGGGCTTTCGGGTGCCGGTAAAATCGAAGCGGGGGATACAAGCTGCACACAACGGGGATGGCGGCAGAGAAAAGTAAGACCGCGAAATATTCTGATACCGGCATAGAAATGGTTACTCCAATATGAGATCAGGCCTGCTGGACTGCGGGCGGAACACAAACGCTACCGCACCTGTTCGAGCAGCTCGCGAATATTTTCAAACGCGACAGGATTACAGAGACTGCTTTTCGCATCAGCAACGCGGCCGCAATTCACGCAGAGATATTCTGGCCGTGTAACTTTTGTCTTTATTGCTGAGAACTGATTCTCTTCTGCAAGATGACAAATATGGTCTGAGTGATCCCCGGTACATTTTTGATTCATGGCCGTGCCTCTTAAAAAGGATTAATATTGTAATTTGAAATTTATATACTATAAATATACAAAATAAAGCTTAATCAAAAAATCTGTTGTTTCTATAATTATAATCATAAAGAAAGTCAACTGCTAAACATAAAAAACAGTGCAAAATCACTGTGCCCGTTAATAATTCACCATACAGAGGAGATACCCATGGATGAAAAAAAATGCTGCGGAGACCATGCACAGCATATCTGTGCACTTGCCGAACAGCGCCAGCTCGAACAAATAAAAGACCTCACAAGAAATCCGCAGTACATCTGCGCCAATTGCGGACGAGCGGCAGATAAAGAGGAAAACCTGTGCAATCCGGTTAGCATCGATCAAATCGGGTTCGATGCGATATAACACACGGATGCACATCGCAGGATTTCTTTTATTGAGAACCCTGCCGCACAGTGGTACAATCAGGCCCGCACAGTTACAAACGGCTTTCGGCTTTTTCAATGAACACTATTTTTGCAGGCCTGAACAACGCACAAAAGCGCGCAGCAACCGCAATCGATGGTACCGTATTAATTGTTGCCGGAGCGGGCACCGGCAAAACCGGAACGCTTGTCCGCCGGCTTGCCTATCTTGTGACTGAAGGCGGCATCGGTGCCCGGCAAATTCTTGCGGTAACCTTCACCGCCAAAGCAGCGCAGGAAATGCGAACGCGCGCTGCAGCCCTCTGCGACGGCACAGATAATTTTTCCGCCATGCATATCGGCACCGTCCACGCGCTGTGCTATGAAATACTCAAAACAGACGGGGCGGCTGTCGGTATCCAAAACGGCTTCGGCCTCCTGTCGCCGGACGAGCGCTCCGGTATCATACACACCCTGTCACAGCGGTTTTTTCCCGACAGCGCATCGCCCCGGAAGCGCTGTGAAAGCGCGATAACCCTCGAAAAAAGCACATATGCTTCGCCTGAGAGCCGGAGCCCCCTGTGCCGTGCATACCAAAAAGAGCTCAGCGCGCTCGGGCTGCTCGATTTTGACGACCTTATTTTGAAAACAATAGAGCTGCTTACCTGTGCGGATTCCATTGCAGAGAAATACCGCTCGCAATACCGGCACATTCTCGTTGATGAGTTTCAGGATATCAATCCCGCACAATACACCCTGATTACACGTCTGTGCCGACCCGACACAAAGCTGTGTGCGGTCGGGGATGCCGATCAGGCCATATACGGGTTCAGAGGCGCAAGCATCGACATGTTCTTAAACTTTGAAAATGATTTTCCGGACGCCGCCGTTATTTTTCTGGAGCACAATTACCGGTCAACAGAAACGATACTTTCTGCAGCCCGCGCCGTTATCAGCCGGAACAAAAACCGGCGCAACAATCAGCTGAAAGCAGCGCGCAGCCCGGGCCCGAAAGTGCTCATCCAGAAAACCTTTTCAGAGCGGGAAGAGGCGCTGTTCATAGCTGACGAGATAGAGCGCCTGGTCGGCGGCACCCGCCTTGAAACAATGGGGGAACACAACGAAGACATGCCTGTCGGTTTCGGGGATATCGCGGTACTGTACCGGCTGCACCACCAGGCAGCACACATTCACAAAGCGCTTGCTGCACGGGGAATTCCCGTGGCCTGCGCAGCCCAAAAGCGCTTTTTTGAAAAACCGGCCGCGCAGCCCCTTGTCGACTGCCTGCAGGCAGTCGGCTCTCCGGACAGCACCGGTGCGGTTGCAGCATTCTTTAAAAGCCTTCCCGGAGGGCCCGGGCCGTCAGCCGTTGAAACCGCTTCAGCCGAAGCCGCACGGCGCGGCATCTGTCTGCGGGAAGCCCTTGCCGATCCGGAATTATACACGCTGGTACCGGGCAGCGGCAAACACGGTCTTGCTCATGCAGCACAGGTGCTGGAAGCATGCATCACAGCAGCCGATCGCCTGCCGCTGAATGCGTTTATTAAAGAAACAGCAGAGCGCTTTTACGGCTTCGCCGGCTGCGAGCTGCCGGACGATGTCCTTGAGCTCAGCACAGCGGCAGCGCCTTTTTCGCATCTTTTGTGCGCACAGGCCGCCGCCCCTTTGTTTTTAACCGCGCTGCTGCGGGATGAGGAGCCGGGGGGGTACCAGGCTGAAGCCGTTCGGCTGATGACCGCGCACGGATCAAAAGGGCTTGAATTTCCGGTTGTTTTTATTGCCGGTGCCGAGGAGGGCCTTTTCCCCTATAATCCTGATCAAGAATCCCGCCAGGCTGTCGATATAGAAGAAGAGAGACGGCTTTTTTATGTGGCAATGACACGGGCCCGCGAATTGCTCTATATCGTTCATGCACAGCAGCGAATCATTTTCGGGAAAACCGCATACTGCCGCCCATCTTCTTTTTTAGATGATCTTGCATCCGGGTGCGTTATTCATAAAACAATGAAAAAGCCCCAAGCCCGCAAAAAAAAGAAACAAACACAGCTTAAATTGTTTGCATAAAAACAATTGCTTTATTATAATATGCCAATAAATAGATTATATTCATCTCTGGTTCTTTTATACATGCATAAAGCATATGGGTAAAAAAACGGGCTTTTCCCGGCGGGAATTCATTATTAACGCAGCACTGGCAGGGGCATGTGCGCTCGCAGCGCCGCACACGATGCTCGCCGCATCCCGCAAAACCGCGGGGCAAAAGCCGGTCTCACCGCCGCATCAAAATCCTAAAATCGCACTTATTATCGATGATGTGGGATATAACACCCAGCGGGTCGAGGCCTTTTTACGGCTCAGCGTTCCCATAACCTTTTCAATCCTGCCGCATCTAATATACTCACAAAAGCTTGCGGACGTCATACACTGCGAGGGCCATGAGGTAATGCTGCACCAGCCCATGGAGCCGCGCAACGCCGAAATCAATCCCGGTCCCGGCGCCATATACCTCAAGCACAGCCCTGAAATCTGCAGGCATATACTTAAGCAGAATATTGACAGCATACCGTTTGCAGCCGGGGTAAACAATCATATGGGGTCACGATTTACCGAAAGCCGCGAAAAAATGCAGCAAACGCTGGATGTGTTCAAACAAAACCGCATGTTTTTCATCGACAGCTTTACCACCAGCAATTCATTGGGCTTTGACACCGCACGCCAGCTCCATATGAAAGCCGCGTACCGGAACATATTTATAGACAATGTTCATGATAAAACCTATATTTGCTCTCAGCTGAAAAAGCTCAAAAAACATGCGCAGCTTTTCGGACACGCAATAGGCATCGGCCACCCCAGGCGGGAAACAGTTGACGCTGTGGGGGAATTTATAGATGCGGTGCAGCCGGAAGGGATTGAGCTGCACTACATATCCGATATTCTCTACACCAAAGAACACACCGCGTGTTCAGCCTGTGACAGCTATGCCTGAACATCCTCTCGATACGGGGCAGGCCCCACCAGCAGGAATTTCTTACCGCACTCCCGAGATTGACTGTGCAATGTTGTAGGCGTGGTCGCCGATTTTTTCAAAGCTGTTGAGCATATCAATGAAAATCAGGCCCTGATTTACATCACAGACACCCCGGTTAAGCCGGTCGATATGCCCCTTTTTCATTTCATGGCGCATTGCATTGATTTCACCCTCAACATTATTGGCAGCGCTCATGATAGCTGTCTTTCGCTGTGTAATGTTGTCATTTATCAGCTCAAGCTGATCGCGGACCCGCTTTGCAATTTTGTTGATGTCGCGGGTTGCGTTTTCGGTAAATGAAAGCTCGTTTTCCTCGATTCGCCTGATCTGCTTTAAAAGAATTTCGCAGTGATCGCCGATGCGCTCCAGGTTGCTGACCGCATTGAGTATTTCAGATATTTCCTCGCTCAGGTCCTTTGAGGTTGTATTGCGGATGACGCTTACCAGAAACTCGGTGATTTCCCGCTCAAGACCGTCAACCACAATTTCCATGTCGCCGATTTTTTTTGCATATTTCTCATAATCATCAGGTGATTTCCGCTCTTTGTTAAACAGCTCCATTACCGAATCGAGCATGCCGAGCACCATATCCGCCATGCGCGCAAGCTCACGCTTGCTCTCCTCGATAGCAAGCGGCGGCGTGTTTATAAGCCCCCAGTATAAATAGCGAAGCCGCGTGGGCTCTTTTTGTTCCGGTGCCCGCACGAGAAGCCGTGCACCGCGGGCCAATATTTTCAAAAGAGGCAGAAACAGAAGGGTGTTTATAATATTAAACATCGTGTGAAAGGCGGCCAGGTGATCGGGTATCATGCGCCCAGCCTGTTCAGGGGATGCGGTCAGTATACTCCCGGGCACGACAAAGTCGACAAAATTAAGAAACCCCTCAAACACTATCAGCACCCAGACTACGCCCATTACGTTAAAAATAAGGTGCGCGCGCGCAGCCTGCTTGGCAACAGCCGAGGTGCCGATAGCGGCGATGTTTGCGGTAATAGTGGTCCCGATATTTTCCCCTAAAACCAGCGCCGCACACGTTGGATAGTCGATCAGGTTCTGGCTTGCCAGGGTCATGGTCAGCGCCATGGTTGCGCTCGAAGACTGTATGATCATGGTAACCGCAGACCCCGCTGCAATCACCATAATGGTGGACAAGAGCGACGACGCCCGGTATGTGCTCATAAGCTCAACGACCTCATGTGAGTGCTTCAGGTCGCCCAGGGCATCCTTCATAAGCGTGAGCCCGAAGAAAAGAATGCCGAACCCAAGCAGCACTTCACCCCAGTCGGTCAGCCGCTGTTTGCCAATGAACCTGCTGAAAAAACCGAGAGTAATTGCCGGCAGAGCGAAAAGCGATATTTTGACCTTGAACCCGAGTATTGCCACCAGCCACCCCGTTACGGTCGTGCCGATATTGGCCCCCAGAATAACCCCGAGAGACTCGGTAAGATTCATGAGGCCGGCGTTGACAAAGCTCACCAGCATGACCGTTGTTGCGCTCGAGGACTGAATGGCAGCGGTTATAAAAAACCCGGTAAAGACCCCCGAGAACCGGTTGTTTGTAAGGGTTTTTAACGCTTTTCTGAGCTTGTTTCCCGCCACCTTCTGCAGGCCCTCGCTCATCGTCTTCATACCGTAGAGAAACAGGCTGAGCCCGCCCAGTACCGTCACCACCATCGAAAAGCTAATCATCGCTTGTTACCCTCATCGTGTGTATTGTCCGCTCCGTGCTTTTGTCCCGAGCCGAGAAATTCCGGCATGGTTGCTTCGCCGCTGTGGCTTATGCCCCGGCGGCGCAAAACCAGGACAATGGTCTTCATAAGTATTTTAATGTCAAGCCGCAGGCTCTGATTATCGACATACCATACATCCCAGCTGAATTTCTCCTCCCAGCTGAGCGCATTGCGGCCCTGTATCTGTGCCAGCCCGGTCACGCCTGGCTTCACCTCATGGCGCCGGGCCTGCTCAGGCGTGTAGCGGTCAAGATACCGCATCAAAAGCGGGCGGGGGCCGACCAGGCTCATGTCGCCTTTAAGCACATTAAACAGCGTGGGCAGCTCATCGATGCTTGCCGCGCGCAACATTCTCCCCGTGCGGGTAAGCCGCTGCCTGTCTGTGGCTGCATCGCTTTCGCCGGGCTTTACCGGGCGCATGGTTCTGAATTTTACCAGCATAAAAGGCTTTCCCTTATATCCGGGCCGCTGCTGCCTGAAAAAAACAGGTCTGCCCATTGCCGCAAGAACGGCGGCAGAAGCGCCAAGCAGCAGCGGCAGGGCTGCTGTTAACGCAGCGCCCGAAAAAACAATGTCCAGGGCTCTTTTTGCACACCGCTGTGCGTCGGTCATGATATCTGCTTTCCTTGGTCGCACATGCGAACGCTGCACAACAAAAATTGTAAAACCCGGCAGGCCATTCGCTGTCCGCATAAAAGCCCGGCCCGCATCATGCCAGCAGGCCGGCCAGGCTGTCAGCGTATAAATACCCTCTGACCGTAGGAACAACCCGGCTTCCGGACACAGAGACAAAACCCTGCTCAGCAAGCGTGCCCAGCATTTTTTTTGTTGATTCAGCAGCCTGAAAAACATCTTTATCAATACCGGCGCGCGTCCTGAAGGCAAGCAGAAGCTGCTCGCAGCGGCGCTTCTCCGGGGTTACGCGCTCCCGGTAGACAACCGGGGGGCGCCCTGCGCTCAGCGCCCTGATATATGCGGTAACCGAGCTGCTGTTATACCACCGGCTGCTATTGACAAACGAGTGCGAGGCCGGCCCAAGTCCGAGATAGGGGATGTGGGACCAGTATTTACTGTTGTGCCGGGAAATGCAGTTCGGCGCCCGTGCAAAATTTGATATTTCATAATGAATAAATCCGCGCTGTTCAAGCAGCCGGGAGGTGATCCGGAACAGCTGCTCCTGCCTCGTGTCGTCAGGCATCTCAAAATCACCCCGCTGCAGGGAATAGAAAAAAGGTGTGCGTTCTTTGACCGTAAGCTGATAGCATGACAGATGGGCCGGCTTTAAAGAAACAGCTTTTTGAAGCGTTTTTGCCCACCGGCCCGCCGACTGCCCGGGCAGCCCGTATATGAGATCCAGGCTGAGCTGCGATATCGGTGAGCGCTGTACAGCTTCAGCAGCCCAGAGCGCCCGGGCAGCCGAGTGGCGCCTGCCAAGAAGCGTAAGCTCTTCATCTGCAAAAGACTGCACCCCGAGGCTTATGCGGTTGAACCCCAAGGCATACAGGTCAGCCACCGCCTCATCCGTTACATCCCGGGGGTTCATTTCCACGGTCCACTCTGCATCAGGTAAAACATGAAAACCGGAACGGAGGCATTTCACCAGACGGTCAAGCCGGCGGCGGCTGAGAATGCTCGGCGATCCGCCGCCGACATACACTGTGTCAAACTGCATACCAAGCCGGGCATACAGCGCCGCTTCACGCTCAAGAGCTGTCAGCCATGAGTCGATAAGCCCGGTTTTGTCCGTCGAATAAAAATCACAATAGGGACACTTTGCCCTGCAAAACGGGACATGAATATATAATCCGGGATGTGCCGTGTTTTCCCTGGCCGGCATATGTTTGTATCCTGAAAGGTTAATCCGTATCTGATTTCAGGACCGACACAAAAGCCTTCTGCGGAATCTGCACCGATCCGACGACCTTCATTTTTTCCTTTCCCTTTTTCTGCTTTTCCAGGAGCTTTCTTTTTCTGGTGATATCGCCCCCGTAACATTTTGCCGTTACGTCTTTTCGATAGGGATTAACCGTACTGCGGGCGATAATGGTACCCCCGATCGACCCCTGAATAATTATTTTAAACATCTGGCGGGGAATTTCCTCCTTCAGCCGGTCACAGATATGCAGAGCCCGCGGGCGCGCGTTTTCACGGTAGGTGATAAAGGACAGCGCATCGACCTTTTCATGATTTACCAGAATATCGACCTTTACCAGATCGCTTTCCCGCCAGTCGATGAATTCATAATCAAACGAGCCGTACCCCTGCGTGACCGTTTTCAGCTTGTCGTAAAAATCATAAACGATTTCAGCAAGCGGCATATCAAAGGTTATCTCGACTCTTCCCGCTGAAGGGTATTGAAACCGCGCGTTTACCCCCCGGCGCTCGGTTGCGAGCTTCATAACAGCGCCCATATACCGGTCGGGGATAATAATTCCGATGCGGACATAGGGCTCCTCGGCTTTTGCCACCGAGGTCGGGTCGGGGTAATACTGCGGATTATCGACAATGATTTCCTGATTGTCTTTCAGGTAAAATTTGTAGCGCACGCTGGGGGAGGTCATAATAAGCGCCTGATCGAACTCCCGCTCAAGGCGCTCCTGAACAATTTCAAGATGAAGCAGCCCGAGAAAGCCGCAGCGGAAGCCCTGCCCCAGCGCTGCCGAGGAATCCTTCTGAAAAACAAACGCTGCGTCATTGAGCTGATATTTTTCCAGGGCGTCAGCCAGTGACAGATAGTCATCTGCGGCAATGGGGTACACCGAGGAGAACACCATTGACTTGGGTTCCTTAAACCCGGGCAGCGGGGCGGAGGCCGGGTTATTGCTCAGCGTGATGGTGTCGCCGATCCGGGTGTCGCTGAGCGTTTTAATGCCTGCGGTAATGTATCCGACCTCTCCCGCAGACAGCCGCGGCCGTGGGTCAAAGCCGACCTTGAACACGCCGAGCTCTTCTACCCGGTAGACGGCACCGTTTGACATAAGGGTAATATCATCTCCCGGGCGTACGCTGCCGTCGAAAATACGGCAGCTGACAACCGATCCGCGGTAGGGGTTGTACTGAGCATCGAATATCAACGCGGAAAGGGGCTTGTCGATGCTGCCGCGGGGGGGCGGGACCCGCTCAATGACTGCCGCAAAAACCGAGTCTATGCCGATGTCCTCTTTTGCTGAACACAGCAGAACTTCGTCCGAGTCAAGTCCGAGCTCTATTTCAATTTCCTCTTTCACGTGTTCAATATCTGCAGAGGGAAGATCGATTTTATTTATAACGGGAATGATTTCAAGGTTGTGCTCCAGCGCGGCATACAGGTTGGCAACCGTCTGCGCCTCTACGCCCTGCGCGGCATCAACGATCAAAAGAACACCTTCACACGAAACCAGCGCCCGGGAGACCTCATATGAAAAATCCACATGCCCGGGGGTATCAATGAGGTTCAGTATATAGGTGTTTCCGTCCGAGTGCCGGTAGGGCAGGCTTATCGTCTGGCTTTTTATGGTTATGCCGCGCTCCTGCTCGATATCCATGGTATCGAGCATCTGGTCATGAAAGCGGCGCTCATCAATAAGGCCGACGTGCTGTATAAGGCGGTCGGCCAGTGTTGACTTACCGTGATCGATATGTGCTATTATGCTGAAATTGCGTATGTTGCGCAAAAATGACCCTGATTCAACTTGTTTTTGTAAATAAAAAATTATAAATTAAGTGTGCGTTATTGTCAAAATGAATTAACTGAAACAAACCCGGCTTTCCCCCATTGTTATGGCTATTCAGGGAAATCTTAAAACATTCCATTTCGCAAGCCTGCTGCAGCTGTTGTGCAACGATCAGAAAACGGGCGTTTTGCATCTTCGGCATGATGATCGCCAGGTTGAGGTTTTTCTGCGGCAGGGCGATATTGTGTATGCCTCTGCGATAGAGGACACAGGGCGGCTTGGAAATCTTTTGCGCAGCGAAGGGGTTATCGACGAGCAGGAGCTCAGCCGCTGCCTCGAGCGCAGCCGTCAGGAAAACAAGCGAATCGGGCAGGTGCTGCTTGAGCAGGGGGCGGTTTCAGAAGAAACGCTCAAGCGCATCGTGCATTTGCAGATAGAGCTGGTTTTATACGGTATTTTTTTGTGGAATGAGGGCAGCTTTGAATATACTGATAAGCACATAGATCTCGATGAAAGGGCTGTTGCCGAAATAGACACCCTGGACCTTATTCTTGAAGCGTCCCGCCGGGTGGACGAGCTGGCAGTCCTGAAAAATAATCTTCCCGGAAAGACGGAAGTCCTTAAGACCGCTGAGCATATACATCAAAGAGGATATGTCGATCTGACCGTCAATGAGCGCGCTATACTCTCGCTGGTCAACGAAAGGCGCTCAATACAAAACATCATCAATGACAGCGGATATGACGATTTTACGGTCTTCAAAATCCTTTACTCCCTGTTTTCAGCAGGCCTCATCGAAAAAACAGAGCAGGACCATGTATATAAAAAAAGCGGCGCCGGCGTTGGCCGGGCGCCTTCAGCGCCGGCCGAGCCCGCCAGCCCCTTAAAAGCGGAAGCAGGCAGCGGGCAGGATATGGCCGGCCCCGAACGAAAAACGGGACCCGGATCTGAAAACCAGCCTTCTTTAACACTGGAAAGCTGCCCCGAGCCGCCTGTGGCGGAAAGCGACGCGAAAGCCGAAAAGCATGACGATGATTACGACCCAGAAAAAAAAGAAGCCCCTGAGGAGCACAACACCATTACCATTGTCGGCGACGACATGTTTGCAGATGAGCCGCCGCCAGAGCCTGTGCCCCCCGGTTCGGCGGATATCCGCTCGCCTGAAAAAGAAGACGATTCCGACATGTTTCCCGAGGCGCTCCCCACCGTTATGCGCTCCACTGCCGGTGCACGAAAAAAGTCCGGCGCGCATCTTCCGTTGTCACGTCGCGCCCTGCTGGGAGCAGCCGCGGCAGTAATCGCAGGAGCGCTTATCACCGCGGCGTTTCTCATGAGAGATCCACAGCCGTCGCCCGGCCGGCAAAGCATTGCCGGCACGCCGGTTCAGAAATCAGGACCCGAACAATCGGCAAAGCGAACGCAGCCACGTACATCTGCCGAAAAAGATCAGACGCCGAAAGAGAAAAAGCCGCCCCCTCCTGCAGAGCCGGTGTTTTATGAGGGGCCCCTGGGCTTTTTTTCCGTTAATATACCGCCCGGGTACCGGTCTCAGAGCAATTCATCCGGGCAGGGATCTTCAGTGACGCTATCCTATCCGCTGTCAACACAGCTTACCATACAGGCGCGCAAAAGCGCTGAAGAATGGGCTGCCGAAGACCAGATGTTTGACCGCATTCTGCATATACAAAAAATATCGACAATGAAAATTCAACGCTATCAGACCATAAAGCGCATGGGCTGCCAGGGCTACTTTATAACGCTTTCGGGCGTTCAGGCCTTTGAAATGGCAAAAATTCATCTTTATGAGTTCGGCTGCTATGACAAAAGAGTGTCGGTGGAAATAACGTGCAGGGGCTGGACAAAGGAGGGCGGAAAAGAGTTTTGCCGGAAGCTGACCGGCCTTGTCGACAAGACGCTGATTATTTACCCGTGAGCGCCCTGTGGGGGTATCCGCTGCTGCGTGCGAGTGCTACTTACCCGAAGGGTTTTTGTATAACCCGGCTCTTTTTATTTCAATCACCGCTGCCACCTTTATTTGTTTAATAATCATTGCCTGATTTTGACTTCACGGCAGACTTTCCCGTCTGCCGTGAGGGCATTTGTGGTGATGGCGGTATAGCAATCGCCGATCACCTGAATTGAGACATTATATCATCTATTTCATCCTGGCTTTTAATGTCCGGGCTTTCCATGCCGAGAGATGTCATGCAGATATCGATTCGTTTTTCCAAATCCGGCAGGCGAACTTCAAGCTCCTGAAGAGAATCTATGTCGATGAAGTACATGGAAAAAACAGACACCACAATATTGAGGTTCTGAATGATCGTTCGTATGGTAATCTCGCGCACGTGTGCACACCGGGATGCAAGCAAGGATGTTTTGCGAGACAGCGGAGAAAACATTCCAAAGCCCATTGCTGCGGTGCCTCCGACCAGGCGGTTCAGCTTCTGCGCAAACTCATTCAGCTTTTTTGCCTCATCCTCACTGGGCACCCCGACATTTTTGAGCGACTGGCCCAGCTCTTTGAGATCATTGAGCAGCGCCTGTGATTCTTCCAGAAATTCCTTAAACAGTTCGTCTTCCATACAGATATCCTCACAGCTTTCATTTGTGCTGTCTCTGGGTACTGAAGCGTTCCGGTCTCAGCTCACCGGACAGGCACCAGCACCGCGTAGCGCTCCCTGAGGGATTGCGCCGGCATCTTTTTTATTAATCCTTTCTGCTCGGCCTTCATCACGATCAGATCCGCTGCTTTTTGTGCAAGCTCAGGATCTATACCGCGGGGTCGCCCCCACATAAAAGAGGCGGCGAGCGGAACAGCATCGATATCGCCCTGAATATAATCCTCCAGCTGGTCTTTATAAAACGTCAGCCCTGCATCCCGGGGGCTGTATTCCGACATCTCCTGCAAAAACCGTTCAAACACCCTGTGCTGCGTGGTTTCAAGTTTCAGGTCCTTAAGCGCAGCTGCCCGGCGATCATGCCACAGCCTGAACATAAGCCATGTTGCGCCGGTATATGCTAAAAGAGCAAGCCAGACGATATTAAATACCGCGCTTTCAACATCAATCAGCTTTCTGAGCACCGGGTTATCGCCGGCGATTGACGGAAAGACCCATACGATTGTCAAAAATCCCGCCAAAGCGGTAAGGGCGATGCGAAACACCAGCCCGGAAGAATGTGTTTGTGCAATTTTATGCTCCACCAGCTCGCTGAGATACTGCTCGAGCTCTTTTTTGCGGTTATCGGTTACTGCGAGTTCTTTTATTTCTTTGACCAGAGACGACACCGTTTCGACCGGAACAAGCCCTGCATTTTTTTTCCTGTCATCAACAAACCGGAGCGCTTCCAGAAGCCGCAGCACTTCTTCGCTGCGAGCCCCGCCGCCATCGCTGTCTGCGTGCCGCCGGTCCGGGTGTGCATTTTTTAACCGCTTTTTGAGCTCCCTGCGAACCTCATCCGGTTCTTCTGTGCGTATATCAAAATAATTTTTTATATGTTCCAGATTATAAAAATACATTTATGCCACCTGCAGGAGCACCAGATAACAGGTTAAACAGTACATATTAATTAAATACCTATGCTTTTTTATTCGGTCCAGGCATTGCTAATCTTTAACTGTACTGCAAAAAATCATCCGTATAGATTATATCGCACGTACCCGAAACAGCTTCACGGGATACAGGCTCCGCTTCTTCACCCCGTGTCAAAAAACGGGCACAGCAGCAGGCGACTGAAGCCCCGCCGGGAAAAGATGGTTATTTCCGGTGTGATGGTTAAGTAACTATCTGCTTTGAAACGGAAGGCGGGGGCGCTTTCGAGTGCGTGAAAAAAAGCGAAGGCCTTTTCTTTCGGTGCGGCTCAGCTCAACGGTCATCTCCGCGGGCTCTATATCGGCCTCAGGGTGGAGGGCCTTTATTCTGTAGGTGCCCGGGGGCAGATTATTAAAAACAAACCTCCCGCCGGAAGTCGTTACGGCTGTTTTTGTTATTCCGTTGCCGGAGGCGGTGACAATAATGCCCTTCCTGAGCTCTCCGCTGATAAAACCGGATATAAGTGAGAAGAAGCCCTGCTTTTTCCCGGTAAAATAAATATCGCTTGAGCTGTCATGCTCAAGCGTAACCCTGTGGGATTCGGGGAAAAACCGGTAGCCGGGCTGCTGGGGAGTTATGGTATATTCTCCCGGCTCCAGCGGCCCCAGGGCAAACGATCCATCAGGCTCGGTCTTTGCGGAGTACGACAGATTGCCCGAGAGGCGAAGGGTCGCATTTTCATTTCCGGCACCGCTTATGGAGCCTGTTATGTAGCACGCCCCCTGTGCCGGCTCCATTCGGAAGTCAAGGCTGATACCGGTTCCGTCTGTAATTTCTGCCTGTTTTTCCGCAAGCGCAAAACCCTGAGCATCGACGGTAACCGTGCAGTCTCCGCAGACAAGCCCGGTGAAGGAGAACCCGCCCTCACCGTCGGTGTCGACGGTGAGGCCCGTATCTAATACAGTCACCGCTGCGCCGGCGATGGGACGGCCGGTTACGGAATCCACAAGGCTGCCTGAAAGGCTGCCTGAACAAAAATCCTTTACCACGGTCCATGTTTTCTTTGAGGTGAGCACTCCTTCCGGATCGGTGCGCACCAGCTCGGTGCCGTCGTTGAGCCAGACACTGATACGGTGCGACCCCTGTGTGAGCTCAGCGGGGTACAGAATCAGAGACGGCGCTGTTTCGCTTATCAAAAGCTCGCTGTCCTTTTCCCATAAAACATCATATCTGTTTTCTATCACCGGCTCTACAGACAGCTGTACGGCCTCGCCCGGCCTCAGGGTTACCTGCTGTGCAGCGGGCTCCCGGGAAGCTATCGGATCAACATATGAATAAATATTCAGCAGAAGGGCCTCGGTGTTCACCGCATAAAAGGGCTGGTTCAGGCTTCTCATTTTGCTGGTGAACGTCGGCCGGTATATATCCTCCGGCAGGTATCGTGCTCCCTCAAAAAGACCGATGGCATCCCGGTCATCATCCGGGGTGGGGATAAACGTGCCGTCATTGATCCATGCAGCCCATGGAATGCTGTTGTGCTCTGTCTGAAAGGTTACATTCGGCTCTGAGTCTCCCGAGGGGAATCCGGGGTACGGGGTTTCATATTCATCGGCCAGGCCGCCGATGACATGTCCCGCTTCATGCAGCGCGATTTCGCTCGCGGAGGCATGAGTGGAAACCACAATGACCGAGCCGCCGCTGCCCCCGTATTGCTCATCATTTACCAGCACAAACACGATATCAAAATGGGGCACCTGTGACGCAGCGGTAAACGCCCGGGATTCATTCACGGTAAGAAGTCTGGTAATACCGTATGTTTCATAGGTTGCGTCAAAGACAGTATCCGGATATATGCCCTGGGAGGGGTGATCCGCTCCAGGCTCTGCGGAAGGGGCAAAAAGGGTATAGATATTTATGGCCTTTTTATATTCTTTAAAAGGGGAACACGAAAAAAATGTATCCAGAAGATTATTAACATCACGGGTAAACGATGCCTTTTCAGACGCCGTGTATCCCTCTGCAAGAATCACCCATACAAACCGGGTGCTGTCATCGCCGCTGTCCAGAACCTTTTGCCTGGCGAAGTGCTGGGCGGCTGCGGTGCTGCAGCAGACCAGCGCCAGAAACACACAAAAAACTAACCGGGCTGTTGTGTTCACTATACACATGTTTCCATCCGGGGATCTCGCTGTCGGCCGCTTATTAAAACTGCACTTCACCAATAACGTCCGGGGCCTTTTCCGCGCCGGCAAACGGCTCGGTTCCGGCCCGCCTGCTCTTATCAAACACCCGGGGTGCTCTGTCCCGGTAAAATATAATTTTTTGGGCGTCTTTGTTCTTCAGCGGTATTTTAAGAACAAAGTCACCCTCCTCACGTTTGAGCATGCCTCCGGCAAGCGTACCGGTGTTCGGATTGATAAAATCATAGTGCAGATTCAGCGGTATCTCGAACGGCTGCTCAAGGACTGTTTTGTTGCTGCGGGACTTCAGGCGGTAAAAAAAGCGGTGCCCGGCTGCTTTTTGCACAAAGGCTCTTTTCTGCTTTGCGGAACCGGAAAATGTCTGAAAATCATTGACATACAGTCTGCCGCTGTCAAACTGTACATTTAACAGGGCGAATTCAGGTCCATCGGGCCTGCTGAACAGGCGGTTTTCCTCTATGGACTCTTTTATATAATCATATCGTGATGTGCGGTGGGGCACATCTGAAAAATCATCCTCAAGCAAGTTATATTTACCTGAAAGCGTGCGGTGATAAAAAGACCCAGCCTCTGATGGGGCTTGTTCAGCCTCAGGGTCGGAGAAAAGCTCGCCGCAAAAGGCGCTTCCCCCCACTGCTCCGGTCAAAAGCCCGGCACAGCACAGAGCTGTAATCCACATCCGTATACGCACCATGCGCATGTCCGTTTCGTAATAATTTCAATTTATATATTAATATATGATAATTTCTCCGCGGCTGCAAGCTAAAATTTCGATATTGTGCGTATTATTGGCTTCCGCATCGTGCCTGCTTATTTAATATCGAAAGAAAGAATGTTGAGATAAGTATTTTTTATATTATTTTTGAAAACATGTTTCATTATGTTATTATAAATACTTACCTGTTTTTGTTCCAGTTTCTTTTCAGCAACGGCGACACATCCGGCTTGTGGACAGGCACTGTTACGTACATTAACACTAATTAATTATGTCAACGACCATTGTTCATGTAGTAAAAGCAACGGGAATCCACGGCACGGAAAACCACCTTCTAACCCTGCTGCCTGAGCTGAATAAAACCTGCCGCGTTATCTGCCTTTTGCTCACCGAGAAAAAAAAGCCGATGATCGATTACATCAGGCTGCTTGAGCGCCGCGGGGTGGAAGTGCATAACCTGACCATATCTTTTGATTTCGATCCGGCCTGTTTTTTTTACATATACACTTTTTTTAAAAAAACAAAACCCGCCATAGTCCATTCGCATCTCATACACGGCGATGTGTACGGCATTACAGCTGCATGGTGCGCAGGAGTTCGGCACATAGTGTCAACCAAACACAATGATGACTCCTTTCGGTACCGCCCGCTGCTGCGCGCCCTGCATATCGCCTTAAATCGAAAAACCGAAAGAATCATAGCCATTTCCGATTGGATCTGCCGCTTTGTGCAGAAGGTGGAACACGTGCCGCCCTCAAAAGCCTGCACGATTCACTACGGGTGCGCTCCCCTTGAGAGCTCGCGCCCGCGAGAGGCGGTTCGCCGCGAGTTCGGCTTTGGCGATAAGGACATTGTTTTCTGTATCATAGCCCGCCTGGTGGAACAAAAGGGGCACCGATATCTCATTGACGCCATGGAGAAAGCCTGCCACAATAGCTCCGATATAAAGCTGCTCATTGTTGGAGATGGGGGGTGCAGGGCGCAGCTGCACAAGCAGGTTACAGACAGGCAGCTGGAGTCGGCTGTCTGCTTTGCGGGCTTCAGAGCAGATGTCGCCGACATACTCAACGCAGCCGATGTATTTATCCACCCCTCGCTGTGGGAGGGGTTCGGGCTTGCGATTCTCGAGGCAATGACCATGAAAAAGCCGGTCATTGCCACACGGGTAAGCGCAATACCCGAGCTCGTTGAATGCGGGTCCTCGGGCATCCTGGTGGCTCCCCGTCATGCCGCGGAGCTCGCGGACGCGATCATAACGCTTGCCGCTGACAGCGATATGCGCGAGCGCTACGGTCTGGCAGGCTTCCGGCGCTGGAAGGATTTTTTTTCGGTTCAGGCCATGGTTGAAAAAACACACAATCTGTATGCACCGCTGGTTTCAGCTGACAAGGATTAGCTATTCATGAAAAAGAAATCCAGAAAACAAAAAAATCAAACACACCCTGCTCCGGCTGCCGGTGCAGCTGCAGAGCCGTCGCCGCAATCGTGGTGTGACCGCTTTTTCGAGTATGCGCCGCTTTATCTGCTTGGGGTAGCGCCGCTTGTTTTTTTCAGAATCGGCGGTGAATACGACAACAACCCCAAAATGGCCTTTCTGCAGTGGGGTGTATCACTGCTGTCGATAGCAGCGCTGCTGTATTTCAGAAAGGGCGGCACCGCCACCTGGAAAAAATGTCCCCTTAACCCTCCGATAATCCTTTTTTATGTGCTGTGCCTTGTGTCTGCCGGCTATGCGTACAACCCGTATCAGGGCGTCTTTTTTCTTCTGCAGTGGGCGTGCGCCGCCTTTTTTTACTTCTTTTTGCTCAACACGCTGCACTCCCACCGGCAGCTCATGGACCTATGGCTCATTACGGTGCTTGCAGCCCTTCTGATCTCAGCAGTCGGTATCGCACAAAAGCTGTTCGGGATTACCTGGGTTCCCCAGCTGGTGGGGCCGGGAAGCACCTTTTCCAACAGAAACATGGCGTCCCAGTATCTTGCGCTCATTTTCCCGCTGATTATCGGCACCGTGTTTCTGGCCCCCAGGGCCTGGATGAAAACAACCGGCATCGTCAGCCTGGTCTTTTCAATTATTTTTTTGCTCTACACGCAGACCAGAACCGCATGGGTAATAGCCGGGATCGTGATCCTGGCCACTGCGGCAATATTTTTCCTGCTGCCCCCCTTTGCAGGCCAAAGCAGAAAATCAATAAAAAGCTTTGCGTTCTGGGGCTTCTGCATTGCTGCTGCTGCCGTCGCTGCGATCTTTTTCTTTCCGCCGGTGAAACAGCTTCTGCAGATTGATGAAACAGTTACCGAGCGGATTGTATCCATCGGCGGCTCAATGCTGAACTTCGCCTACTTTTTCTTCGTTCTGATGAAAACCCTGCTGGGCTCGCTGTGGATAGCTGCGGCGGGAGCGCTGCTGGTGCTTGCATATCTTATTCCCCGCATATCCGCGCGCATAGATCAGCGCATCGGCAAAAAAGCGTTTCTGTCTTTCGGCATAGCGCTCATGCTCGCCGGGGCGCTGCTGTGGGCGCTCCCGCAGGGAAGCATGCCCGGAAAGGGCGGGACGGCGAAGCTGCGCACCATCTGGTGGCTGAATACGCTTGAAATGGTAAAGGACAATTTTCTGTTCGGGGTCGGGCTGGGCAATTTCAGAATCATGTATCCGCCGTATCACCAGGCCGTGGAGGTTGACTGGAGCTTCAGCGAAGGAAAGCAGCTCAACAGAGTGCATAATGATCACCTGCAAATACTCGCCGAAACAGGGTTTTCCGGCTTCTGCACCTACGCGGCGCTTTTTATTGTCTTTTTCTTCATGTTCGCCCGCACATATAAGCACGGCACCCCCGATACAAAGCTCAAGGCGCTTTTCATCTGCATGGGGGTGGTCTGCTTTGTGCTGATTGCCATGGTAACCTTTCCGCTCGAGCGTGCGCTTCCTCCCCTGTACCTGTTTATCTACTTCGCACTGATGAGCTTTTTGTACCGGTCAACGGTTCCGGGAGCTGACAGAGCAGCTACCATCGAGCGCCCCGGGGTATATGTGCCCCTGCGCCTCTGCCTTGCCGCAGCAGTGGCCGTGTATATGAGCCTTTCGGTTTTTTTCTTCTACCGGATCGTTCAGTCCGATGCATATTTTGTTCAGGCGCTGCGGCTCGGCGACAAGGGAAAGATAAAACAGGCGAACGCATTTCTTAAAAAAGCTCAAAAATTTGACAAATGGAACTTCAACATTACGCCGCTTCTTGCCAGAAATTATGTCATGATGGGCAAATATGGAAAAGCCCTTGAGCAGTACAAAAAATCATTCCGCATTCACCCCAACAACATCAACGCTTTGCTCAATACAGGATACTGTTATTTAAAGCTGAACAAATACGAGGAGGCAAAAAAATATTTTGAAAAATTTCTCACAATAAAGCCTGATTCGGCAAAAGGGCATAACAATCTCGGTATTATTTACTTTTCCCTGAAGCAGCATGACAAAGCGATTGAGCACTATAAAAAAGCAATAGAGCTGGATCCCTCGTATGCCGAGCCGTATTACAACCTGGCAAACCTGTACAGAAGCAGGGGAAAGGCTGAGGAGGCGATACAGCAGTACAGCGATGCAATCGCCGCAAACCCGGGTCTTTATGAGGCGCGCCGGCTCCTGACACACCTGTATATGCAGCGGGGCGATTTTAAAAAAGCCGAACAAACCATACTGCCCGCCGTGCAAACCGGCTCAGGCCCCGTGGATGCCCACATGCTGCTGGGCACGATTTATCAGGAAAGCAACCGGTATGAAAAGGCGCTGGAGCAGTACCGCATTGCCCTCAAGGGGGAGCCCGAAAACGGGGAGATATATCATAATATTGGTGCCGTCTATTATTACATGCACAAGTACAAAGCTGCTGAAACCGCCCTTCAAACGGCACTGTCCCTTAACCCCAAGCTTGCAAAATCATACAGCATGCTCGGTCAGCTGCAGCTGAGAAAGAAAAAAGACGTCGTTGCCGAACAGCTGCTGAAAACAGCGCTGTCAATCAACCCGAAGCTCGCCGGGGCGCGCTTTAATCTGGGAACAATATACCTGCGCAGGGGCGACGCCAAGAGCGCCAGAGCCGAGTATGAAAAAACCATCAAATGTGATCCGCGCTATTCGCTGGCACACTATAATCTGGCAACAATTCTGGCCCACCAGGGCGAAAAAGAAAAAGCGCTGCACCATTTTGAGCAATCCCTGAAAAACCCATCGCCGCTCATTGACACCGCGCTGGCGAAAAAATTCATTGCCGACCTGAAAAAGGAGCTCGGAGACGGCGCGGAATAGTGTTTTTAACAGGAGCATTCAATGATACAGCAGCTTCGTATCGGCTATCTGTCTACAATGTATCACACGTCACACATTATCAGGACAGAGCAGTGGATCGAGCGCGAGATGGGGATCGCCCCGCAGTGGCATCTGTTCGGCACCGGCCCTGCAATGGTAGAGGCCTTTGCCGCCCAAAGAGTTGATCTTGGCTATATCGGCCTGCCTCCGGCAATGATAGGCATTGCGCGCGGGCTGCCGCTCACCTGCATTGCCGGCGGTCACGCTGAGGGCACCGTGATGATTGCCCCCGGAATCCGCGCCGGCGCGCCGGCAGCGGGCAGCGCAGCAGCGTTTCTGGCTTCCTGTGACGGGGAATCTGTCGGCGCTCCCTCACGGGGGTCGATCCACGACGTCATAGCCCGCTTTCTCATACAGCAGCATGCCCCCGGTCGGGTCGATGTGATAAACTACCCCTGGGCCGACCTCATGCCCGAGGCGCTTTCAGCGGGTGAAATCAGCGCGGCGGCAGGCACCCCGCCGCTTGCCGTGCTCGCCCGGCGGTGGTACGGGATGCAGGTTGCTGTGCCTCCCCGCGCGCTCTGGCCGTTTAACCCCAGCTATGGCATTGTGGTTACCAGAAAGCTGCTTAAAGAGCAGCCGGCCGCTGTAGAGCAGTTTCTGCACCTTCACGAAAACGCCTGCAATCTCATACGGCTCCATCCGCAAAAAGCTGCAGGCATTGTTGCCAGTGCCGTCAAGGTTGTAGAAGAGGATTTCATAGTCGAGGTGTTCGGAGTCTCCCCCCGCTACTGCGCATCGCTGCCTGCCGAATATATCACCTCCGCGATGGATTTTGTTCCGGTGTTAAAACAGATGGGCTATATCGATTGCGACCTCACGGCAGAGCAGGTATTCACGCCGTCTGTGATCGAGCACGTACACCCCTCTGTGCACCACTACGGGCGTTAAATTCCACCCAGCCTCCCGTTATTAAGGCAGGAGCTAACTGCTAACTTTAAACAAGGATAAAGCCAAAACCAGTTCTCCTTTGACAAAAAAGACTTTTTATAAAAATCCCCCCAAAAAAAGCCCGATACCATATCCGGTACCGGGCTTTTTTAAAAGCGTTTTTTCATTCACGCCGTCAGCGTGATTTTCTTCCGGCAACGCCTTTTGTGGCTTTGGTAATCTTTTTCGCCGTGGCCTTGGGGCGCAGCGAGCGGGTGGTCTTGCCGGCCTGCCACATTTCAGAATTACCGATCCTGTCAAGCTCTTTTGCCAGCTGTTCGCTGTAGTCTGCCTTGCCGCATGCAGTGAGCACGCGGCGGGTTTCTGCGCCGGATTTCACGCGCTGATACAGCTCTTTAAACACCGGGGCAACCGCTTTTTTGAATTTCGGCTTCCAGTCAAGAGCCCCGCGCTGTGCGGTCGCCGAGCAGTTCGAGTACATCCAGTCCATACCGTTTTCATCAACCAGCCGTATGAGGCTCTGGGTCAGCTCTTCAACGGTTTCATTAAATGCTTCGCTTGGGCTGTGCCCGTTTTTGCGCAGCACGTCGTACTGGGCTTCCATAACGCCGGCCAGCGCCCCCATCAGCACCCCGCGCTCGCCGGTCAGGTCGCTGAACACCTCATGCTCAAACGTGGTCGGGAACAGATACCCCGACCCCACGGCGATGCCAAGCGCGAGGGAGCGGTCCCGTGCCCTTCCGGTTGCGTCCTGCTCAACGGCAAAGCTGGAGTTGATCCCCGCACCGGAAAGAAAGTTCCTCCGTACCGATGTGCCGGAGCCCTTCGGGGCTACCAGGACAACGTCCACATCTTCAGGGGGTATCACTTTTGTCTGTTCCTTGTATACAATAGAGAACCCGTGTGAGAAATACAGGCAGTCACCGGGATTCAGGCATCTCTTTATTGCGGGCCATATGGCCTTCTGTCCGGCATCTGACACCAGCATCTGAATGATGGTTCCCTTTTGTGCAGCCTCTTCGATATCGAACAGCGTCTTGCCCGGTTTCCAGCCGTCTTTTACCGCACGGTCCCAGTCCTTTTTAAATTTTTTCGACTGGCCGATGATCACATTGAACCCGTTGTCTTTCATATTCAGCGCCTGTGCGGGTCCCTGGACGCCGTAGCCGATGACCGCGATTGTTTCATTTTTCAGAATCCGTTTCGCTTTTGACATCGGGAACTCTTTGCGGGTTATAATGTCTTCCGTAACGCCGCCGAAATCAATACGTGCCATAATAATGCTCCTTGTTTCGAGTTTGCTTTACAGTAAATAATTACACCTTTTTAACACTAATCGAATCCGCAATCAATAATTAGTTTTTTCCTTTATTTAGACGTCAATGTCTGCTATTTTTTAGATACCGCCTGTACCGTCACCCATACAGAAAGCGGGATCGCACACGCGTTCGCGGCAGCACTGTATTAACGAGGATTGACACGGTCGCAAAAAGCAAACCAGGGCGGTTTCACAAAAAGCTTCAAATGCATTGCGCGCATATACTGAGAGAATTCCCGGCCGGGTCGGGACCTGCGCGAAGCATACTTGTCAACATTCACCTGCAGCAGTAAGGACGCTCCATGCAGAAAATACCGCTTGCAAAAGCTCAGCCCGGCATGGTGCTTGCCAAGCCGGTCGCACGCGATACCGGCGTGGTGCTCATGGGAGAAGGCACCGAGCTGAACGATGCTCTGATTGAGAAGCTTCACGATCTTGATATACAGAAAATTGTGGTTAAGGGCCGCCCGCTTGAAACCGGCGGGGACGAGAAATCGGTGGAGCAGCTGTGTGAGGAAATAGAGGAGCGCTTCAGCACGGTGTCCTCGGACCGCCTGTGCTCCCAGGTCAAGGACCTCATCATACAGGACCTGAAGCGGCGCAGGGAAGATGAAGATCTGTAACCAGCCGCTACGCACAAAGGTGATGCCCGTATGGATATGGAAAAGGAAAAAATCCGCCGCAAGATCAAATCAATAAAAAGCCTGCCCACGCTGCCGGCGGTTGCGCAAAAAGTCAGCAAAATGGCTGAAAACGACGACACCTCGGCCACCCAGCTGGGCAAGGTCATCTCCACAGATCAGGCGCTTTCCGGGCGTGTGCTGCGCCTGGTTAACTCATCCTTTTACGGGTTTCCCGGTCGTATCTCATCCATATCAAACGCGATTGTACTGCTCGGGTTCGACGTGGTAAAAAGCCTCATCATAAGCGTTTCTGTTTTTGAAATGATGGAGAAGGGCATTATCGGACTGTGGGAGCATTCGCTCGGCTGCGCGGTTGCCTCACGCACCATCGCAAAGCGCATTAAGGACTGCGACCCGGAGGAAGCCTCCGTCGCAGGGCTTCTGCACGACATCGGTAAAGTCGTGGTGAGCATTCAGCTCAGCGACAGCTACGAGGACATCAAGGAGACAATCAGCAGCAAAAAAGTCATCTTTTATGAAGCGGAAAAACAGGTGCTCGAGTTTACCCATGAGGATATCGGCGGCTGGCTCGCCGAATCCTGGAACCTGCCCGACCGGCTCATCGAGCCGGTTGCCTGCCATCACCAGCCCCTTCGGGCGCAGAAGGCAAAAACCCCCACCGCCGTTGTGCACCTGGCAAATTTTCTTACCCGCGCCATGGGGTTCGGCTCCGGCGGCGACCCGTGGCTGCCCCCGCTGAACAAAAAAGCATTTGACCGCCTCGGCTTTTCCATGAAGGACATGGAATCCATCATCGCCGAAATAGGCGATGAATTCGAAAGCATGGAAGCTGAAACGCTCATGGACGGGGAGCAGTAATGCCGCTTGCCGCCCGGGACATTTCGCTTATCTGCCAGGACGACAGCCTGAACTGGAAAATCACAAAAATACTGGTCGAACAAGATTACACCATCACCACCAGCCGCACCCTGTCCGAGGGGCTGGGCAAAGTCTATGAGGTGCCCCCCGCGCTCATCATCATGCACGAGCCGCTGATAAAGGGCAGCGCGCTGCGCCTTTTGCGAAACTTTAAAAAGGATACGCTGTTTTCGCACATCCCCGCGCTGCTGCTGACCCCTCCCGAGTGGAGCAAAAAAGTAATCTCCTGGGACAGCTACCCGGTTGAGGATTTTATCGCAACCTCCTTCAAGCACGAAGAGCTTTTAAACCGCATCGGCCTGTGCCTGAGCCGGTACTCGCGCACGCTCGACCCCAACCCCCTCACGCGCCTTCCCGGCAACACCTCCATCATGCGGGAAATACAGCAGAAGCTCGATCTGGAGCAGCGCGCGGCAATATGCTATGTGGATATAGACAACTTCAAGGCATTTAACGACAAGTACGGTTTTGCGCGGGGGGACGAGGCTCTGCGCATGACTGCGCGCATCCTGTCAAACGTCATCCGCGACTACCACCGTGAGGATACCTTTGTGGGGCATGTCGGGGGAGACGACTTCGTGTTTATCGTGCCAGCCGAACACGTTGACGACGTGTGCGGCAAAATTATTGCGCGGTTCGACTCGATTATCCCGAACCTGTATGACGACGATGACCGCAAGCGGGGCTCCATACTGTCCAAAGACCGGCAGGGAAAAAAGCAGCGTTTCCCGCTCATGACCATATCGATCGCGATAGTGGTAAACGATGCCTCCAAAAACCTCAAGCACTACGGCGAGGTAAGCGAAGCAGCCTCGCAGATAAAAAAGCATGTTAAGAAAAAAGAAAACAGCAATTACATGCTCGACCGCCGCAAGGGCTGACAGGGGCCGCCGCGCACGCCCCGGCGCGGGTCGTATCAGATAAGCGCAGGCGTTTCATATTCTTTTAAATCACCAAGGCCGTGCTCTTTATATCCTTTCAGGAGATGCTCTCTGTACCGGGGAGAAGCACCTCTTCCCGGCACGATTTTCAAGGGGTGTGCAATGTAGGCATACCCCATAATCTGCCCGCCGCCTGCAGCGTTCATGGGAAGCGCTGTGCGAATATAGTGATGCGGAACCCCCTCGAATCTATCCAGCTGTTCAAAGCACGGCCTGTCAATTAAATAGGCAACGCACGGACAGTCCCTCCCCGCCAGGCCGGCGACGGCATTTGCATATGCCCCGCCCCGGCCCCTGTCGGGGCACTTGTTATACGTCAGGCGAAACCCCGGCAGCACGCCGGGAATGCTTTCATGCCAGCCGCCGATGCGCTGCTTCAGCCGCTCGGTATTCAGGTTTGAGCCGAAGGCAAGATAGTATGCCGGGCCCTCTTGCCGGTCGAGAAGGTATCGCCGGTAATCACCGTGCTTTACAGAACGGGCCCTGTCCGTGCTTCGATTGAACATGTAGGCAGCCGATTCTAGATACTCTCCGGTAGATAAAAGCTGAGCGCTCATCTTTTTTCTCAGATATAATGAGCCCTGCGGATCGTTTTCATCATATCCCTCGACAGCGTCCAGATGTTTCAGAATACTGTCGGATTCGATTCTGTATATCTCGCCGACAACGCGCCCATGACCCGCGACCATTGCCGGGAAGCTGCCGAGATCACAAAGGCGCCCCGCGCAAAAAGCAGGGCCCAGATAGCAAGATTCCCGGAGCGCAGAACTTCGGGAAAGCCCTTTGCAGAGCGTTCCATATACAAATAAATACTGTGGCATTTTCCTGTGCCCCTTCCACATGATGTCTTTCCGGTCACCAGTATATATGTCTGCCGTCCGATCCTCAAGCTCTTTGAAACAAAAGCCTGCCCGGATAAGCTGCCGTGAATTTGCTTGTTCGCATCATGGTATGGTAGTACTATATAGTACCGTTTCGTTAAGAAAAAATATTAATTTTGGGAGGGGGGCTGTGATGCAGAAAACACAATGGAATGTTATGAATCGTATTTTATTTTTTTTGTTGTTTTTTTCTTTCCTGCTTGCCTGTAACGATGGTGACCGGTATCCGGCAGTAGAAGACAATTCGACCTGGGAGGAAGCGATCGAGCCGGGGTTCGGGAGCGTGAAGAATTATTCGATTGTTGCCATGGCCGAATATCAGGGCATGCTCTATGCCATGACCCGCAACGAATCCGAAGGTGCCGAAATCTGGCGCACAGACGGAACGGACTGGGAGCAGGTCCTGTATCCGGACAATCAAACCAACGGCATTTACGGCAATCCCTGGATCAACTGCCTGTGGGGTGAGATGGCAGTTTTCGGCGGAAAGCTGTACTGCGGTTTTTCCTCCGGCGTACAGGGCAGGGTGCGCCGCTCAACCGGATGTGAAATCTGGCGGTATGACGGTGCGGTATGGGAGCCGGTTATATCAGACAAAAAGGACACGGAGGAATCGGGTACGGTAACGCTGATTTCGGGTTGCGGCGCCGAGGACGGGGAGCTGACCGCGGTTTTTACCGATGATTCCAAGAGCTGGGCTCCGGATGAATGGGCCGGGGGTGTCCTGCAGATAACCTCGGGCACGGGCCGATTCAGGCGCTTTGATATTATCAGCAATACGGCCGACAGCCTCACGGTCCAGCAGAATGAGGTCGACTGCACGGCCAATGAGGACTTTACCGAATATACGATCTGTGATGCCCAGCATTTGAGCAATCCCTTTCCGCCGCACGAAACCGACATCGGTGCGGTCCAGGCCGGCGACACCTACGAGATCGGCACGGGAACGGACGAGAACGGGTTCGGCGATTACTGGAACCGGATGGTTACCGGAATGGTGGTGTATGACGGTGCGCTGTATATCAGCACCGGGCTTAATTACGAGTGGGGCGGGCAAATCTGGTATTCAGAAGACGGGGATTCCTGGACCGTTACCGAACCGTCACACAGCTTCGGCAACTTTCATGACAATGAGCTGTTTCCAACCGGCAAAAAGCCGGTCAGCACGAGCATTACCGACCTGATTGTCTCAACGGTTTCCGGCGAGCCGGTGCTGTATGCCGGGGGGACCGGCGCCTCGGGCAACAAGGGGCGCTGCTCGCGCGTGGCCCGGCTGACAGAAAGCGGCTGGGAGCTGATTGTCGACGCCGGGGTGGATGACGATGAAGAGGGCTCCAATGAAAACGGGTTCGGCTGCGGTATGGACTGCTCCATGTTCAACGGCGACTTCATGCCCTGGAGCCTGGCGGAATTCAACAACAGGCTTTTTGTCGGCATTCAGTCGCTTGCCGGCGCGCGTGTCCTGTATACTGAAACCGGCAGCCCTGAAGATGGTGCCTGGGCGCACTGTGTCGGCGGAACATCGGATATGCCCAACGGCTTTGACGGCAAGCGCAACCGCGGCAACCCCCTGTTTTATCAGAATATCGCCGCCAATCTCTATGCCGCCGAATCCTACCTGTACGCCGGCCTGGTTTCGGCATACACCCCTTCAATGGGCGCCACACAGGAGCATCTTACCGGTGCGCAGCTGTGGAAGAGCGGCGACGGCCTGGCCTGGCAGCCTGTCACCCGAAACGGGTTCGGGGACCCTGCGGCCGTGGCGTTTGATGCCTTCGCTCAGTACCAGGGAAATCTGTATGTTTCGATCAACCGCGCCAGCATCGACAGCCCGCACGGCCTTGAGCCCGAACAGGGAGGGATGCTCTACCGTATGACCGCCATGCCGGAGACGCCTGCACCCCGGTACTCGTCTGTTAATTCATATGAGACAGACATACCCCGCAACGACAGCGATGACGATGAGTATTCCTCGGACCCGGCCGATATCTATTATCCCGATCCCGCCCGGTATGACAACAGCACGCAGCCGCTGCCGCTGGCGATTCTGCTGCAGGGCGGCCGGGTTGATAAGCAGTATTACACCACCTACGCAGAAACGGTGGCCCGGTACGGGTTTATCGTGGTGGTTCCCAATCACATGAACGCCTACTCGTTCGAGCTCTACACGCCCGATCCGGGCTATTTTTCGGAAATGCAGCAGATAACAGATATTCTCTCCTTTATGGCTGAGGAAAACATCAGCGCGGGGTGCCCCATTGCCGGCTATATCGACACCGAGACGCTTGTCATGCTGGGACATTCCTACGGTGCGGCCTGTGTGATCGGTGCCATTCAAAGCCAGTGTCAGTATCCGTTCTGTGACGATGGCGAAACCTTTTCGCGGCCGGATGAGCTGAAGGCCGTCGCTCTGTGCGGTATAAACACCAGGCCGCGCGGCAACCCCTTTGATCGCACGATTCGCGAGACGGCAAATGACGGCATTCCCATGGCATTCATCAACGGCGATCTCGACGGAAATGCACAGTATGACGTTACGAAAACTTCATACGCGCTGATAGAGGATCCGCCCAAGGCGCTGGTGTTTATTAAGGGCGCCAACCATTACGCCATGTGCGACACAAACAACCCGCCGGGCCCCGGCGGGGATTCAAACCCGCCGACGCTCGATCAGTCGGTGTCCATCGAGACCGCAGCGCGCTGGAGCGTATTGTTTCTGCGCGCTCATGCCCTGAATGACCCGGACGCATTCGAGTATATATACACCACCGGTAAATACCTCGACCCCAATGTTGAAGTAACCGCCGATCCGGGTGATGAATAAGCGCCGGGCGGGCTTCGTTCTCTCTTGATTGATTAGAAAAAGTTAATAAAAACGCCGAACAAGTTCCCCGCAGTCATTACCCGGCTCCGTTCGTGTAATCCAGAGATCTTATTGTATCGCCGGGAGACAAGGCTGCTTAAAACTCTCAGAATACAGGCATGCCTTAAAAACAAAAACCCGCCACATTTGAGCCTGGAGAACCAGAGGCTTGGCGGGTATCCTGTTTAAAAAGATAATACCAGAAAATTTTAAAAATCATTACGTTTATTTTTTGCCGTTCATCTTCCTTTTATCACACCATATACCCATCCAAAGCTATAAAATAAGCATGTTTCCACAAACAATTGACATTATTTTGCCTTTTGATAGGATTATGACTGTTTTATAAAAAGATGCCTTTTTATTAAAAATTCATTCTACCAAGACCTCCCCGGTGAAAAAAACACGAACATGCACCGTGTCGGACAGTACGATTCTGACGGTAAAGTTGATTGAACGGGCACAAAAAAAACGGGCATGTTTTTTTCGTATGAGGTAGCGGCACACGGCTCAAGGTGGACAGGTAGCTTCAAAATCGGGTAAAGAACATTGAACCCAAATTAAATATGAGCCAAGAGCAAATGTGATTTATTTGCTCTTTAATATAATGGTATTACTGAAGGACGTTGCCTTATTCTTGGATACCTTTTCCCTATCTCAAATTGAATCCTGGCTTTGGGAAGCTGCCAATATTCTGCGCGGTCCTGTCGATGCGGCAGACTTCAAGACATATATTTTTCCGCTTCTGTTCTTCAAGCGAATCTCCGACGTGTACGACGAAGAGTTTTCGATTGCCCTGGATGAATCAGGTGGTGATGTTGAATTCGCGCAGTTCCCTGAAAATCACTGGTTCCAGATTCCGGAGGGCAGCCATTGGAAAAATATCCGTGAGAAAAGCTCCAACATCGGGAATGCGCTCCAGAAGGCCAT
This sequence comes from uncultured Thermodesulfobacteriota bacterium, assembly GCA_964621615.1. Classification (GTDB taxonomy): domain Bacteria; phylum Desulfobacterota; class WTBG01; order CAIYCZ01; family CAIRTM01; genus CAZUMW01. The sequence goes on along the minus strand of CAZUMW010000002.1, from coordinate 17,598 downwards.
GAGATCGATCGAACAGGCCAATCCAGACACCCTGCACGGCATCTTCGGCGACGCTCAGTGGACCAACAAGGATCGCCTCTCCGATGCACTGCTGAAGGATCTGATCGAACACTTTTCAGCACTCAATCTCGGAAACCAACATTGCAAAGCTGATATCCTTGGTCAGGCCTACGAATATTTGATAAAAAAGTTTGCCGATCTCACCAACAAGAAAGCCGGCGAGTTTTATACCCCTCGCGCCGTGGTCACACTTATGGTCCGCATTCTCGCACCCAGAGCCGGTGAAACCGTCTACGATCCGGCCTGCGGAACCGGCGGTATGCTTCTCGAAACCCTGCATTATGTTAAAGAGCATGGCGACGACGAAAATCTCATGCTGGGCAAGCTCTTCGGGCAGGAAAAAAACCTGACCACTTCGTCTATCGCCCGCATGAACCTGTTTCTCCATAGTGCGGAAGACTTTCATATCGAACGCGGCGACACGCTGCGCTCCCCAGCCTTTTACGCCGGGGACAGTCTTGCCAATTTTGACTGCGTAATTGCGAATCCTCCGTTCTCCCTTGAAAAGTGGGGTGATGACGTCTGGGTCAATGACCCCTATGGCCGCAATTTTGCCGGGCTGCCGCCGGCGAAATCAGGAGATTATGCCTGGGTACAGCATATGATCAAGTCGATGGCCCGTAAAACAGGCCGCATGGCTGTGGTGCTGCCTCACGGGGTGCTCTTTCGTATGTCCAAAGAGGGCGCCATCCGCCGCAAACTGCTGGAAATTGATATCCTCGACGCGGTGATCGGCCTTGGCCAGAACATTTTCTATGGCACCGGCCTGGCACCTTGTGTGCTGGTCTTTCGGGACAGCAAGCCAAAAGCCCATCGCCAGAAGGTGCTGTTTATCGATGCGTCGAAGGAATTCAAAACCGGCCGCGCCCAGAACGAGCTGCTACCCGAGCACGTAGACAACATCCACCGCTGGTATGAGGGCTACAAGGATGTGGAGGGGATCTGCCGGGTGGTCACGCTCGATGAAATCCGCGAGAACGATTGCAATCTGAATATCCCGCGTTACGTCGATCCTATCATTGAAGAGGAAACCATCACCATTGACCAGGCCGTCGCCAACTTGAAAGATTCGTTACAGGCGGCATATGCGGCTGAAGATAGATTGAAAGGGTTGCTGAAGCAGAATGGATTATTGTCATGACATACAGTCCAGATATCCACCATCGTCGTTCTATTCGCCTGAAGGGATACGATTATTCCCAGGCCGGGGCGTGTTTTGTTACCATCTGCACCATGGACAGGCAATGTTTGTTCGGCGATATCGTTTCCGGGCAGATGCGTTTAAACAGGGCGGGGCAGATGATTGCAACGGTCTGGCAGGAAATACCCCGGTATTATTCCGGCATCGATATTGACAATGTCGCCGTCATGCCCAACCACCTGCACGGCATTATTACCATCGTAGGGGCAGGCCCCCGTGCCTGCCCTGGCCCCGGGCACCCACAGGGGGGTGCCCCTACGGTTTCTGGGCACCCACAGGGGGGTGCCCCTGCGCGGTTGTCATTGCCAGACGTTGTGCATCGGTTCAAAACATTGACGACCAAACGATATGTTGATGGCGTGAAACAAAACGGGTGGACACCATTTCCCGGAAAATTATGGCAACGAAATTATTGGGAACACATAGTCCGCAACGAATCGGAATTGCACCGTATCCGGGAATACATCTGCAACAACCCGGCGCAATGGGAGATGGATAAAATGCACCTCGGAAGGGAAGGCCGCCCGGTCGCCCCTGCGGACATCCGGGAACCATCCACCGAATACACAACGGAGGCATGGATGGTATGAAGGCACAACACATTTCACAGTCTACCCTTGAGGCCTACCTCTGGGGCGCTGCTACCCTGCTACGGGGCTATATTGATGCCGGGGACTACAAGCAGTTCATATTCCCGCTGCTGTTCTACAAGCGCCTGTGCGACGTATATGATGAGGAGCTGTCCGAAGCGCTTGAGGAATCCGGCGGCGATCAGGAGTACGCCGCGCTGCCCGAGCAGCATCGTTTTCAGATACCGGAAAGCGCTCACTGGAAAGCAACCCGCACCAGGGTTAAGAATGTGGGCAAGACCATCCAGGATGCCCTGCGGGAGATCGAGAAAGCAAATCCGGATACTCTGTTCGGTGTTTTCGGTGATGCCCAGTGGACCAACAAGGATCGCCTGCCGGATCATATGCTGCGCGAGCTGATCGAGCACTTCAGTTCCCGGACGCTTTCGCTTGCCAACTGTCCTGAAGATGAACTGGGCGTGGGCTATGAGTTTCTGATCAAGAAGTTTGCCGATGATTCCGGCCATACCGCCGCGGAGTTTTACACTAACCGCACCGTCGTCCACCTGATGACCGAAATGCTGCAACCGAAACCCGGTGAGTCGATATATGACCCCACCTGCGGTTCGGCGGGCATGCTGCTCTCTGCTGTCGCCCATCTGAAGCGACAGAACAAGGAGTGGCGCAACCTGCGCCTTTACGGTCAGGAACGCAACCTGCTCACCTCGGCCATCGGCCGCATGAACCTGTTCCTGCACGGCATCGAGGATTTTCGCATCGTCCGGGGCGATACCCTGTCAAGCCCCGCTTTTGTCGAGGGCGACCGGCTCATGCAGTTCGACGTGGTCCTGGCAAATCCGCCATACTCCATCAAGCAGTGGGACCGCGATGCCTGGGCCGCCGATCCGTGGGGCCGTAATATCTACGGCACTCCGCCTCAGGGCCGCGCTGACTACGCCTTCTGGCAGCACATCATCAAGAGCATGAAAACCAAAACCGGTCGCTGTGCCATCCTGTTTCCGCATGGCATTCTCTTTCGCAATGAAGAGCTCGCCATGCGTGGAAAACTGATTGCTCACGACGTGGTAGAGTGTGTGCTCGGTCTGGGGCCGAATCTCTTCTACAACTCGCCCATGGAAGCCTGCGTCGTCATCTGCCGCATGAACAAGCCGAAGAATCGCAAAAACAAGGTGCTCTTCATCAACGCGGTGAATGAGGTGACCCGCGAGCGAGCGCAGAGCTTTCTCACCGACGGCCACATCGAGCGCATCGTTGCCGCCTACCAGGCTTTCAGAGATGATGAAGGCTTTGCCCGCGTGGCCACGGGTGACGAGATCCGGCAGAAAGGTAACAACCTCAGCATCCCGCTTTACGTTCGTACGGACAACAGCAATGGCGCCGAAGCGGCAGGAACAGTCAGCCTCAAACAGGCCATTGCAAACTGGCAGGAAAGCTCGATAGCATTGCGCAAGTCTATGAATGGTTTGCTGCATATGCTGGAAGGGGTCGACAAGAAGGCATAAACGGGTTATTATTTGACACAAAAATATACCAATTTTTGTGTCAGGAAAACTATGAAAAAAGACAAAATAACTATAGATAATAAGATAGTTAGCCGTATTTATGGCCACGGAAGGGGTTGGGTCTTCACTCCAAACGATTTCAAGGACCTCGGCAGCCGTGATGCAATCGCGTCCGCTCTGAAACGGCACAAAAAGGCAGGCCTGATACGCCAACTGGCGCGGGGGCTGTATGATTATCCCAAAATCGATGAACAGCTGGGCGCCCTACAGCCGTCCTCGGACAGTATCGCATCGGCCCTTGCCGGTCGTGATGCTGCCCGGCTGCAACCGACCGGAGCCTATGCCGCAAATCTGCTCGGTCTTTCCACCCAGGTGCCGATGCGGATAGCGTATTTAACCGACAGCCTTTCCCGCACTGTGCGGATCGGCAAGCGTCAAATTATTTTAAAGCGAACAACCCCGCGCACGATGGCCACTGCCGGCAGGATCAGCGGTCTGGTGATACAGGCGCTCCGGCATATCGGGCAAAAAAATGTAGATGAAGATATAATCGCGCACCTCAACCGCCATCTCGATGCCCGGCAAAAGGGGCAATTGCTGAAAGACATAAAATATGCTCCCGCCTGGATCGCGGTAATATTTCGCGACCTGGCCGGCAGGGGGGATTCAGCATGAAAGAATTCTCCGGCATGAGCAGCGAACGACGCCGTCTGATATGTGAGCAGACCGGGGCCCAGCTCAACCTCGCGGACGTAGCTGTTGAGAAAGATTTCTGGGTTTGCTGGACGCTCGATAAACTTTTCAGATTGCCGGGCTGGGGTGATCGATTGAGCTTCAAGGGCGGAACATCGCTCTCAAAATGCTGGAAGCTTATAGAACGGTTTTCAGAGGATATCGACATCGTTATCGACCGCAACTCGCTCGGGTTCGGTGGAGATAACGCGCCCGAGGCGGCCGGCAGCAGAAAACAGACAAAAAGACGCCTTGATGAACTTCGTCTGCCCTGCCGGAACTGCGTCAACAGTGAGATTCAGCCGGCCCTGCATACTGCCATCGCAGAGGAAATGCCGCATACAGAGATGTGGCAACTGGACCCCGATCCTGCTGATCCTGATCATCAAACCCTTTTGTTTCAATATCCAACCGCGTTTTCTGAAGGCGCCGCCTACCTGCGACGATCGGTAAAAATTGAGATGGGGGCACGCTCTGACACCGAGCCAAACAGCATTGCTGTAATCAGTCCCTGCATCAGCGAGGTTTTTCCTGACCTTTTCACCACGAACGAGATCGAAGTCAATGCAGTGATGCCGACGCGCACCTTTTGGGAGAAGGCGATGCTGCTGCATGAGGAAACGTTTCGACCCGAGGATAAAAAACGCCGCCGTCAGCACATGGCCCGACACTATTATGATCTCTATCGCCTTATAAATGCCGGCATTGCCGACGAGGCTGCCGCCGATCAGGAGCTGTTCTTGCGTATCGCTGCCCACCGCGAGATCTTTTTTCGCTATACGTGGGTCGATTATTCGACAATGGTTCCGGGAAAGCTGCGTTTGCTGCCGACCGACACGCAAATGCCTGACTGGCAATCGGACTACACAACCATGCAGAGAGAAATGTTTTACGGTGCAGTGCCCGGTTTTGATGCCGTCATCGAAGTCATCCGGGAATTTCAGGACCGATTCAATAAGGGTGCGGCTGGATGAGTACACAATCACTGAAGCCCGGCTGGAAGAGGGTTAAGTTCGGCGATGTGGTCAAAAACGCCAACCTTGTGGAGCGTGATCCCGCGGCCAATGGCGTTGAAAGAATCGTCGGACTTGAACACATCGACCCCGAGGATCTGCATATCCGGCGCTGGAACTCCATTGCGGATGGCACCTCGTTTACCAGAAAATTTGTGCCTGGTCAAACGCTCTTCGGTAAGCGTCGGGCCTATCAGCGGAAGGTTGCCTATGCCAAGTTTGAGGGCATTTGCTCTGGGGACATCCTGACGTTCGAGCCGAAGGACAGAGAGGTTCTGCTGCCGGAGCTTCTGCCATTTATCTGCCAGAGCGATGCTTTTTTCGACCATGCGCTCGATACCTCGGCCGGATCGCTGTCGCCACGAACCAGCTGGAAGGCTTTACGGAACTTTGATTTTCCGCTGCCGCCTCTGGATGAACAGAAACGCATTGCCGAGATTCTGTGGGCGGCGGATGAGGCGGTGGAAAAAAACCTAGTTTCTCGCCACAAAGCCACACAACTACTTGATTCGATGCGCATTCATGAAGTCTGTTCAGAAACATACCATTGGCAGAAATTTGGAACCATCCTGAAATCCATTATTGCCGGTAAGAGTGTTATTGGGGTCAACACGCCAGCAGAAAAGCATGAACTTGGCGTTTTGAAGGTCAGTGCCGTTGGGCCAAACGGATTTGAGCCTGAAGAGAACAAACGCCTTATGAACTCAACAGACTTCTTGCCCCAGTATAGCGTTAATCAAGGTGCATTGCTGATAACGCGCTGCAATACAACTGATCTTGTTGGAAGGGTTTGCCTCACGCCTGCGAATTATCCCAATCTGATGCTGTGTGACAAAACCCTCCAGCTCGTATTGGATGAGAGCAAAGCAAACAGGCGTTTCATTTTTGAAGCGTTGCGAGCTCGCTCCCTAAGAAATCAAATAATGGGTTGTGCTACTGGCACCGGGGGGGCCATGAAGAACATCTCGCAGCAGGACATACGATCACTATCAGTACCTTTGCCCCCGCGTGATCTTCAAGAAACCATTGCTCTTAGGGTCGCGAATGTAGATCAGCGAATAGACGAACTTACAAGCCAGATCAACATGCTGCGAGTTCTTACAAAACAGCTCTCGAATGAGTTGATACACGGAGGAGCCGCCCATGTTTAACGAAGAAAACACGGTCGAACAGATGGTTCTCGACACGCTCTGCGGCAGCGTGACTTCGAACATGGTTTTTAAAGAACTTTCTTTTTTCGTTTGTGAGAGCAATCGTTGACTATTATTGCGGGGTTACCTTCAAATTAAATTACGGATGGAGTTTTTTAATGAAATTTGAAGAATTTATTTCCGGCAGCTATAAACAGCAATATCAGTATAAAAGCTTTCAGCCAACACTTATCAATCATGGCTGGTCATGGGAAGACCCGCGTATCAACGTTTTGCTGGAGAAGGCCACAAAATCCCTTGGAGAGCTAAACGCTTTTACACTAATCGTTCCTGATGTTGATCTCTTTATTAGAATGCACATCATAAAAGAGGCAAACACATCCAGTAGAATCGAGGGGACAAGAACTGAAATGGACGAGGCTGTGTTGGAAGAAGAGGCAATTTTGCCAGAACGTCGTGATGACTGGCGGGAAGTTCAAAACTATGTCAAGGCTATGAATACCGCTATCGACGAATTGCAGCGGCTTCCCCTTTCTTTGCGACTTCTTCGCCATACTCATGAAATACTGATGACAGGGGTACGAGGTGAACGAAAAACTCCGGGTGAATTCAGAAGAAGCCAGAACTGGATCGGCGGCTCAAGTATTGCCGACGCAGCCTTTATACCCCCACATCATGAGGATATGCCTGACGTGCTGACCGATCTCGAAGCTTTTTGGCATGAAGAAAACATTGAGGTGCCACACTTGGTCCGCTGTGCTTTAAGCCATTATCAGTTTGAAACCATTCACCCCTTTCTGGATGGAAATGGACGTATCGGTCGCCTTCTTATCACCCTGTATCTAGTGAGCCACGGCCTGCTTTACAAGCCGTCTCTATATCTTTCAGCCCATTTTGAAAAACACCGTGGTTCCTATTATGACGCTTTGACACGTGTTCGTGAATCCAATGACATCGGACATTGGGTACGTTTTTTTCTGCAAGCTATAATTGAGACAGCCGAAAGCGGTAAAAAAACCTTTCAACGTATTCTGGTCCTCCGGCAAGAACTTGAAGCCGAAGTGATCAAATTGGGTCGAAGGGGAGAAAATGCACGTCAGCTTATCAACTATTTATATGGAACTCCGACTATTACAGTTAACAAAGCTATGGAACTGCTTGAAATTAATTATGTTCCTGCCAACAGCCTTATTGCCTCCTTGGTAGATATGAACATATTGCAGGAAATAACCGGTTTTCAGAGAAACCGTATCTTTATCCTTCGACGCTATATAGATATTTTCAGGGATGAAAATTAAAACATACATTATTATATTATATTTTTATGGCTTAAAAGTATAATATGGGTATTTATGTTTCAGTTTTACCTTCGCGCGAAAAAAGAGGTTAACAAATGAACACCTACTTCAACGAAGAAAATACCGTTGAGCAGCTTGTTATAGATACGCTGAGTGTGCCTGAAAATGTGGCTGCCGAGGAACATGCGGATTACCTGGGGTCGCATGTGTCGCTGCATGCCACGGCGGCGAACTGGCGTTTTGTGCCTGCAGAGGAGCTGCCGCGCGAGCATTCCGACGTGCTGGTTGAGTCTATGGTGCGCGATGCTCTCATTCGCCTGAACCCGGAAATCGGGGCGCAGCCCGACCGTGCCGACGAGGTGCTCTATCGCCTGCGCACCATCCCGCTGTCGGTACAAAGCGAAGGTCTGGTGCGGGCAAACGAGTTGTTTGCCGAGTGGCTGCGTGGCGAAAAAACGATGCCGTTTGGCGATAAGGGTGAACATACACCGGTCAAGCTGATTGAATTCGACGACCTGAGTAAAAACGATTACGTCGTCACCAGTCAGTGGGTTTATCCGGTCAAGGAAGGCGGTCGCCGTTTTGATATCGTACTGCTGGTGAACGGTATTCCGCTGGTGATCGGCGAGGCCAAGACGCCGGTGCGCCCGGCGGTGACCTGGGTTGACGGGGCCAGCGACATTCACAACGGCTATGAACAGAGCGTGCCGCAGATGTTCGTGCCCAACGTCCTCTCTTTTGCCACCGAAGGCAAATGCTATCGCTATGGTTCGGTGCGCATGCCCATTGACATTTGGGGTCCGTGGCATGAGGGTGGCAACAAGTCTGAGGGCACGCTTGCCGATGTGCAGCGATCCATCCGCTCGATGCTGCGCCCGGAGGTGGTGCTGGATATTTTGCAGAACTTTAGCCTGTTTGCCACCGACAAAAAACACCGGCGCATCAAGATTATCTGCCGTTACCAGCAGTACGAGGCCGCTAACCTGATGGTAGCGCGGGTGGTGAACGGTTATCCCAGGAAAGGGTTGATTTGGCACTTCCAGGGCTCGGGTAAATCGCTTTTGATGGTGTTTGCGGCACAGAAGCTACGAATGCACCCTGGACTCAGCAACCCTACGGTGATGATAGTGGTGGATCGTATTGATCTTGATACCCAGATTACGGCTACTTTCAACGCTGCCGACATTCCGAACATGACCGGCGCCGCGAGCCGGCAAGAATTGCAAAGTCTGCTGGAGGCCGATACTCGCAAAATCATCATCACCACGATTCACAAATTCGGAGAGGCGGATGGTCGTCTGAACGAGCGCCCGAACATCATCGTTATGGTGGACGAGGCGCACCGTACTCAGGAAGGCGATCTGGGACGCAAGATGCGCGAGGCACTGCCGAACGCATTTCTGTTCGGCCTGACCGGCACGCCCATCAACAAACGCGATCACAACACGTTCTGGGCATTCGGCGCGGACGAGGATGAGCAGGGCTACATGAGCCGCTATTCGTTTCAGGAATCGATTCGCGACAAGGCTACACTGCCGCTGCATTTTGAGGCCGTGGACGTGAAACTCCACATAAACAAGGATGCAATCGATGAAGCCTATGCCCAGATGACCGAGAGCTTAAGCGAAGAGGACCGTGACGACCTTGCCAAGCGGGCAGCCAAGATGGCGGTGCTGATCAAGGCGCCCGAGCGGGTAAACGCGATTTGCAGTCATATTGTTACGCACTTTCAGGAAAAAGTTGAGCCGAATAGTTTCAAAGCGCAGGTGGTGACCTTCGATCGCGAATGCTGCGTTTTGTACAAGCAGGCTATGGATGAACTGATCGGCCCGGAGGCCAGTACCATTGTTATGCACACCAAGGGCGGCAAGGCAGACGAATACGCCCAGTGGAAACTTTCGAAAGACGATGAGGAGAAACTGCTCGATCGGTTCCGCGATCCGAACGATCCGCTCAAGTTTCTGATCGTCACCTCAAAGCTGCTGACCGGCTTTGATGCACCGATATTGCAGGCGATGTATCTTGACAAGCCGATGAAGGATCACAACCTGTTGCAGGCAATCTGTCGCACCAATCGGGTATATTCAGGCAAAACGCATGGCCTGATCGTCGATTACCTGGGCATTTTCGACGATGTGGCAACTGCACTCGACTTTGACGAAAAGGCCGTACAGAAAGTTATCACTAACCTCGATGATCTTAAAAAAGAGCTGCCCGGCCAGGTAGCAAAATGTCTCGCGTTTTTCCCTGATGTGGATCGGACCGTCGGCGGCTACGAAGGTCTGATTGCGGCCCAGGATTGCCTGCCGGATAACGAGACCCGCGACAAGTTTGCGGCAGAGTTCTCGGTGCTCTCCCGCCTGTGGGAGGCGCTGTCTCCTGACCCCAGTCTCGGGCTTTATGAAAAAGACTACAAATGGCTGACGCAGGTGTATGAGTCGGTAAAGCCTCCCAGCGGCAACGGCAAGCTGCTGTGGCACTCGCTGGGGGCCAAAACCATCGAGCTCGTGCACGAAAACGTGCATCTGGAGACCGTAAGAGACGATCTTGATACCTTGGTGATGGATGCTGAGGTACTCGAAGGGTTGCTCGATGCCAGGGAGCCGGACAAAAAGGCAAAAGAGATAGAAATAAAACTGATCGCCCGGTTGCGCAAACACAAGGACAATCCGCTGTTCGTCGCCCTTGGCGAGCGTCTCGAAAAACTGAAAGAACGGCACGAGCAGGGGCTGTTGCACAGCCTTGATTTTTTGAAGGAGCTGCTCACCCTTGCCAAAGAGGTAGTGCAGGCCGAAAAACAGGTCGACCCAGTTGATGAGCAGTCAAAGGCAAAAGCCGCCCTGACCGAGCTGTTTGCCGAGGTGAAAAATGTTGAAACACCTGTAGTGGTCGAGCGGATCGTGAACGACATTGACGAGATCGTAAGGCTCGTTCGTTTCCCCGGCTGGCAAAACACAAAGGCCGGCGAACGCGAGGTGCAGAAGGCCCTTCGGAAGGTGATCTACGTGAAATACCAAGTCAAGGATCAAGACCTTTTCGACAAGGCCTACGGCTATATCAAACAGTATTATTAATAATTATTGCCTAATGAAGCATGGCCGGAACAACTCCCCTTCCCATACAACCCAAAGAGCTGAAAGCCGTCATTCTGTCTCACGGATGGTATGCGCTGAAGCCGGTCTATGCCAACACCGCACCGCCCTATCTGAAAATACCCTTTAATGTGCCGCAGGGAAAAGGAATCGCTGAAATTATCTGCCGGGACGGCAGGTGCTTCTGGCGGGCGGCAGCCGGATCCCGGCAGGCGGCCCTTTATGCAGTGAACACCTGCCTGTCTCTTGACATTGATACCGCACCCTTTTACCGGGAAACAAAAAAGAACCCGGCGTGGCGCTGGATCCCGCGAAATGGGCTGGGGCGGTTTCTTCGCTCCTGCACGTTGTTTGAGGACTGCTGCAAGGCTGTTTTTGCAACAAACACCACTTTTGACAGAACCATCGCCATGACCGAATCCTTTATCGAGCTGTGCGGCTCGGATGCCGCCGGGCACCGGGTGTTTCCCGGTCCCGAACAGGTGTACCGCAAAAAAGAGCATACCCTGCAGAAGAAAACCGGGTGCGGCTATCGGGCCGGGTACATTCTAAAGCTGGCAAAAACCGCCCGAAACAATCCCCGTCTGTTTTCTGCCGACGGATGGAAAGCGCTGAGCGGGGTTCAGTTTTATGATGAGCTGAAAAAGCTGCCGGGCCTCGGGCCGGCATCCCTTAATTACCTGGCGATGATCTACGGTAAGCCTGCCGGGTTTACTATCGATGCCTATGTACAGCGCCGATGCCGGGACCTGTGGGGTGTCGACAAGGCCGGCATAAAAGGTTTTTTACAGGAGCGCTACCGGGATGCAAACGGATACGGGCCGCTGCTCCTGTGGTTTGAGCTGACCGGCCACTGGCATATGCGGGACAGCGATTCTGAAAACAGGGTGTGGTGAAACAATTTTAAACAAGGCGTTTTTTATTTAGCGCAATAGATAGCGGGCGGGCGAGGGATTTACGATATTGTTGTTTCCGGGTTGACTTTCTTTTTTCTTACAATATAATTTTTTTGTAAGGAAAAACTTTCAAAAGGATTACGATATGAAATCAGCAATTACTTCGAAGTTTCAAACCACTATCCCAAAGGCCATACGCAAAAGCCTTAAGCTGTCGATACATGACACGCTTGATTGGACAGTCGATAAAGGGCGGGTCATCGTTACACCGGTTAAAAAACCATTTTTGGACTATCGCAACAGTTTCAAGACCGGAAGAGGCAATATATCCGAAGACATTGCTGCTGCCAGGGAAAAAAGGGCCAAGAAATTCGAATGAAAAAGGTGATCATAGATACTAATGCACTCATATCTTTCGTAACAGACCGCAATCCACCTCAGCAGGAAAAAGTTGCACGGGTTTTTGACAACGCCGCAAATCTCCGGACACTCATTTTCTGTCCGCAGAATGTCCTCACAGAATTTATCTATGTTATGGATAAAATTTATGGGTTCGAGAGAAAAAAAATCGCCGATATGGCGGCCGATTTTCTGGCTACTCCGGGAATAGAAATTCTTCATGAAGTGAATTTTGAAACGGTTTTAGATGTGTGGCCGGGAACGATGAGCGATTTTGGTGATGCTGTTATTGTATCGCTGGCTAAAACCATAAAAGATGGATCCGTGCTGACCTTTGACCGTAATTTACGTACTGCTTTAAAGAAATTAAACATTTCTGTGGTGCCGATTTGAAAAACTTTCTGGTTTTCCCGATGAAAAGGATCACCTGTCGGTGGAGGGGAAAGGTGAAGTGATTTAATATTCAGTTGTGCCATGAAAAGCCTGGGTGGTTTTTAAAACTATAAAAAATTTAAGCCGGGTCAACGGGAAAAAATGGCTAATGGACTCAACAGGCAAATGCGCTATTGTTCCCATTGTTTATTTTCGTTTTCCTTTTTTCCGTTTTTTCTTTTTCTTTGAACGGGTACGGTCTGATTGTGCGCCCGCTGCTTTGTTTAAGCCGGTTGCGGGGGCAGGCCCGGGAGAGTGGTCTTCTGTGTTTTGGGACCGGGACGCTGCAGGTTCACCATCCGGTATAAGCGGCAGCTGCCCCGGCTTTTTCACAACTGCGGCTTCCGAGCTGTCGGCATGGAACACCTGAGAGACCACCCGATCGGTCACCTCGGCAAGATATCCCTGCAGCACTTCGGAGATTTCCTGAAACTCGGGCCAGAGCGTTTCATTGACAAATCGTTTGGACAGTTTTGCCATAACCGTTGTATACCGCTGGCCTGAATACCGGTAGGGTTTAATTCCGTATCGTCGAAGCAATGCAATAAACACCTTGCGCGCCCACATGTCGCCCATAGAGAACTTGAACTCCACCGGCGGGTCTTCCTGCTCCCACTGTTTCAGCCGCTCCATAATCCGCTGCTTTGCACGGTCGGCGGCAATGCGTTCACCTTCAAACGGGGACTCGGCAAAAATGGCTTCGATTGTTTTCAGCTTCTCAATCAGTTTTGCTTCATTCATGGACACTCGCCTGTTTATAATGTACCAACGTACCCTATTGCTGCCTGATCTCCCGAATTTGACCGGGCAAATTCAGTGGGATTAAGCACTATTGCCCAATCACAATTCATGGCAAATCCTTGAATCTTGATCAGTGATTTAACCGTTTCTGCAGTTTTTGTACTCTGGTGAGCCGTCTACGAATAAGAATGTAATTTTTTTGCCGGAAAAAATCAAATGCTTTATTCATATCGACTTTGTTCATTCTTGTGCTTAAAGATTATATATGGTACTGGTTTAAACCGTAAACATTCCGGATTCGTACTATTAATATGGACGGGTGATCTTATGCAATATTCACTGCGCATAAACGGAAAAACCTGCACCGTAGATGTAGACCCGCAAAAGCTCCTCTTGTGGGTGCTGCGGGAGGGCGACAAGACATGAAGGTTTCGATGACCCGCCGAACGTTTTTAAAAACATCGCTTGCGGGACTGACCGGCCTGACGCTCGGCTACCGCCTGGAGCCATTGTTTGCAAAAGGATCTCCGGAGGAACAGACCGTAAGCGGCCAGCAGGTGACGGTGTTTTTGAATATTTCCGAAAGCGGTAAAATTACAATCGTCTGTGCCCGGGCCGAAATGGGGCAGGGCATTGCAACCGGCTTTGCCCAGATTGTGGCAGAAGAGCTCGAAGCGGACTGGAGCACCATTTCCATCGAGCTGCGCCCTGAGCTGGAGCCCTATGATATCTCCTGGTTTCCGATGACGGTGGGCAGCATGTCCACCCAGACACACTACACGCCGCTCCGGGAGATAGGTGCTGCGGCAAAACAGATGCTCCTGAGTGCTGCAGCTCAGCGATGGGGCGTTTCCGTTGACAGCCTGCAGGCGGAAAACGGCTATGTGACGCATCCGGAGAAGGGATCCCTGGGGTACGGTGAGCTTGCCGCGGAAGCAGGCACCCTTCCCATGCCGGAAAAGCCGCAGCTCAAAGACCCTGCCGATTTCACAATCGTCGGCACCTCTCGCCCGCGGCTTGACGCTGCCGATCACCTTTCAGGAAGCGCTGTCTACGCGACCGATGTCGTTGTTGATGATATGCTCTATGCCTCGATCCGGCACGCGAATCCGAAGCCTTCCCCTGAGCAGACATTCGTTTGCATGATGTTGCCGGAGAAAAACATGATGATAAAACGCCGTACTTTTATCATATTTACTTTTCTTCTTTTTACCATATCAGCCGCCGGGCTGTCTCCGCACTGCTGCTTCGCAGCGAAGCTCATCGGTCTTAACGGGACGGTGTGGAAAATTATCTCCTGGGCGACCGATGACGAGCACATCGGTTTTTATGACGGCAGGTGCTATTATATTGTCGGCGAAGATCTTTTCAGCGTGTATCTGCTCGATGATTCCTTCTACCGCGACTATGATCGATACGGGTTCGGTGCCGGGGTTGTTCCCGAGCGGCTGGTCAACTATCCGGGTGATATCGTGTTCTGGGGAATCATCAATTACCGGGCGCGCTTCGGTGCCGGCATGTCTCTGCCGCTGCCGGTCCCGGCGATCCTTGTGCTTAAAGAAACCGGCTGGGAGCCGTGAGGCAGCTAAAAAAAATTCCTGTTCTGCTGGCTGGTGCAGCTATAGCGGTCCTTTTTTTTACAGGGCCGGTTATTATGCTGTTAGTTCACCCGCTGCACATAAATGACACAGCGGCAAAAAACCGCGCCTTTCATGACACGCGCCGTGCCTGCCGTTCGCCGGCACCCGATGAGCATCCGGGCGCCGTTGTACAAATATTCGCTGCACGAGCCTGGGGCATACGGGGAGTGTTTGCAGAGCACACCTGGATCGCCGCAAAACAGCGCGAAGCCCCGCTCTACCGGGTATATCAGATAAAGGGATGGCTTTTTACCGAGGAGGGCCGCTCACCCCTGTCAGTCTCCTGCGGCATTCCGGACCGCTACTGGATGGGCTCGCCCCCGCGCCTGATTTTTGATCTGCGCGGCCCGGCAGCAGAAAGGGCAATTGCCGGAATCGACGAGGCGGTTGAAAGCTACCCATACAAGCACACCTACCGCCTCTGGCCCGGACCCAACAGCAACACCTTTACCGCATACATTACCCGGGCCGTTCCCGGGCTTACCGTCACGATGCCTGCAACAGCTGTCGGTAAAGATTTTTTCGGCCGCGCGCTGACCGCACCGACTCCTGCAGGATCAGGATATCAGGTTTCACTTTTTGGTCTTGCCGGGATTCTGGCAGGAAAGCAGGAAGGGGTGGAAATCAACCTGCTGGGGCTCACGGTACGGCTTGACTTTTATAGCGCAGATGTTTGTTTGCCCGGTATCGGCTCTGTGGGGAATTTATTAGGCAGGATTGACAGCTGAGAAGAAGGGGCCGCCCTTTTTTTGAACACAAACAAGGAGGAGGCGGGCACCCCGGTACGATAGTGCCGGGGTGCCCGTGTTTGACCGGTATGTGAATTTATCGGGGTACCGCAGCCTCGACCAGCGGCATTACGGCATTGACAGCAAACCGGCACAGACCGGCAAAGCGGGGGTGCTCTTTGCAGGCCTTGGTCAGCCGGGGGCCTATGCGGGTGTAGGCATCAATGAGCGCATCACCCATAACGCTTCCCGCCAGCACCTCATCGCGGAAGCGCCGAAGCGTTTGTACTTCTTCGCTTTGAGCGCCCATAACAGCCGCCACCGGGCACTGCTCTTCTACAACCGCCCCGGTCCGGGTGAGGTTGTAGCGGAACATGGGCCAGGATTCCTCTTCATCATCGGGCGCATTCAGGCAGTAGAAGGTCTTGTCGTAGCTGCCGACATACACCTTACCGTCAACGACTGCAGGTGAGCTGACGACCGTGTCATTTGTCTTGTAATTCCAGATTCTTGTCCCTCTGCTGGAATCAAGGCAGTATACATTTTTATCGCTGCTTCCAACATACACATAGTCATCGGTGACCGCCGGCGAGCTTTGAATAAGGCCGCTTGCCTCAAACTGCCAGGCAAAGGCTCCGGTCTGCGCGTTCAGGCAGTACACCTTTTTATCCAGGCTGCCGAAATAGACAAACCCCTCATACACTGCGGGTGAGTCGAACACGATGTCTCCTGTTTGGAAATCCCAGAGCTTCTGGCCGGTTTCCGCATCCACACAATAAAAATAATTGTCCTTGCTGCCGAAATACACGCGGCCGTTAGCAACTGCCGGCGAGGGCGGAATATCGCCTTCGGTTTCAAACTGCCACTGCAGCTCACCGGTCTGTGCGTCAAGGCAGTAAAGTATAAAATCGACCCCGCCGATATAGACCTTGCCGTCTACCACCGCAGGCGTTGAAAACACGTCAGCCTGTGTGGTATAGGACCACACCTGCTCTCCTGTTTCGGCATTCAGGCAATAGACGTTGTCATCCATGCCGCCCACATACACATACCCGTCAACGACGGCCGGGGATGACTGTACCGCCTCCTGCGTTTCAAATTCCCAGATTTTGGTTCCATCCAGCGCATTCAGGCAATAGAGCTTATTATCGTTGCTGCCCACGTACACCTTGCCGCCGGAAACCGCGGGGCTTGACAGTATGGCATTGCCGGCTGCATATTCCCAGAGCTTGGTACCGGCTGCGGCATCAAGGCAGTAGACATTGCCGTCGCCGCTGCCGAAATACACCCGCTCACCTGAAACGATTGGTGATGAGGAGACAATCCCGCCGGTTTCATAGGACCAGCTGACCAGCTCCGGATTGCCGGCGCCCCGCACCTCCAGGCTGCACAGGATCTGCTCATCGCCGGTTGCTGCCGACACCGAGCAGCTTGTATCCTCTGCATCTTCTGCGATTTCGATAAGGGCCCGTATTTTTGTTTCATTGTCGACCTGATAGGATACCAGGGTAACTTCAGGACACCCGATGGTAACGACGGTGTCATTGTCAAAGGAGGTTTCGGTACCGGCAATGGTGATTTCGGTCTGATTGTCGCCAGCCGAGACAAATTTCGGGGACACGCCGCCGCAGCGCGGGCCGCTTACCCTCTTGGTGCCGCTTACAATATCATAATCGGTTATGAGCGTTCCGCTCACAAACGCATCCCCGGCTTCGTTGACCTCAAGCTCGTGGTTTTGCTGACCCTCCCCGAGCTGTTTTGACTCGGTGTAAAAGAAACCCGGCGCAAACGAAACGGTAATAATCTGAAACGGTGTGGACTCCCCGCCTTCGCTCGGCGTGCTCGTTCCCTTGGCCTGACAGGGTATATTGCTGGACGTGCCCGTCACAATCTCATCGATCACCCATACGCAGGTCGAGCCGTCCTCTTTGACAACATCCCAGGTGCCGAGCCAGACGTCGCATTTTGTTTCGGCAAATGCTGCCGGCGCAAGCATAAAAATACACGCGATAATACATACTGCTTTTTTCATAGCGCTTCCTCCCCTACATGTGTTAATAACCGGTTAAGGCTAGGGTTGGTATAAAACCGTACACCCCCTACAAGGGTCATATGTTCAATTT
>CAZUMW010000001.1:0-361352 GCA_964621615.1 uncultured Thermodesulfobacteriota bacterium | reverse complement strand
AACCTTTTGAACGTGTTGCGGGGGCTGTGCAGAGCCCCGCCCGAACCGGCTTCGTTACATTATTGTGGACACCAGTGATAAACAATCATCATCAATTAACCGGAAAAATTGCACCGGCCATAACCGGCGCCTGGTTGCCGAAGCTGTCCAGGCTATCGACTTTCAGGCCGAATGAGATGCCGTTGCCCAGTATCTGAAAGTTATCCAGAATCACCGAGAGCCGGTGCAGGTTTCTGGCTGCAGGCTTAAGATCGGCAAAGACATTGGCGATTGTGTCCAGCGGCTCGCTGATATCGGCGAGAAGCCCGCTCAGCTCCTCCATCTGCTCGACCCACTCTTCGATGGGATCCTGCGCCCGGATGGCATCCCAGGCCCCCTGCTGCACATCATCCACATACTCATGATAGGCCCTGAAATCAAGCATCATGTCAGACTGCCAGTCATCCCAGTCATCCAGCGGGACAAAGCTTTGTGCGTCCGCCAGTGTCTGTTCGAGGCCGCCCTGGATCTCGTCTATAAAATAATCCTTCAGGATCACATAGTAGACTCCGTATTTGATCAACACCTTAACAACCGCGTCGGTCGATATGTCATAATTCACCGTTCCGTTGACTTCCGACGGGATGGCAAGCAGCGTGAGCTCGCGGGCCATTCCGACCAGAAATTCGCGCACGTCCACCGGAACCCCGGCCGCCTGCATACTGGACCGGGCCTCATCAAAAATTCCATCGACCGTTGCAACGATTGTGGCATTGTCGATGGTGGCGACATACTCCCCGACCCCGTCGGCAAACTCCTCCAGTGCGTTCCCGATGCCCTTCCCGGCATCGTCGCTCATGAAGGCTTCCAGGATATCCTTGATCAGTTTTTTAACGGTTTTTGTAAAAGCATCGTCAAGGATGGTAATGTCAACTGCCTGGTCGACAACATTGTCCAGCACCCGGTCCCGGGCCTCGTCCCAGACCGCCTCCATCGCGGCCCCGAGCGCAATCTCCTGCACGGCCGATATCACCGCATCCCAGTCCGGCTCGCTGGTCGAGCCGCCGAAGGGGGCATCGATCAGATAGTTGACCATGGTCGTTAAAAGCTCTGTATAGTCGCCGAGAGGAAACTGCTCGATAATTTTGCTGCGCAGCTCCTGAGTCAAACCGTTTGTTATGTATTTGCTGAGCTCATCAAGCCCTTGTTTAACGGACTCCTTCAGGGCGGTAAACTCGCCGTGCGTGAACAGCACATCCGCGATTTCCACCAGTACGGTCAGGGCGGTTTCCCAGGCAGAAGCCGTGTCATTATTGATCTTGTTTACCTCGTCGACGATATCTCTGAAGTTGGTCACGATATTGTCAAAATCTTCAATCGCACCGGCCGCCTCAGCCTCTGAGAAGCGGATCAGATTGGCATAGCCTGACAGGCCCACCATGAAGCGCTTGATCACTGCCAGGTCGCTCCATGAAATGCCGTCACTTTCAATGTCGTCGAGCCAGGCCTCAGCCTCGTCCACCATGTCCTGGAAAGGGTCGCCCAGGCCCTGCCAGCTGCCGATGTCCTTCAAAAGGCCCCGGGCCTTGTACAGCTCGGCAGCCCGGTCAGCGGTTTCCACCTGCATGGCAAAGGATACAGCATCTTCGCTCACTGTGATGGTCTCGCGGTGAATGGCCCGCACGCTTTCATAGCGGTATTTTCCCGCCCCTCCACTGGTAATGACCACCGTGTAGGTCCCCGGCCGCATGTTACGCTGCTCAAGCAAACCTTCCGGCCCGATGGTCGGCCAGGCAGCCCGAACCCGCCGCCCGTCCATTTTGCAGTAAAAGGTTGACCACAGGGATTCGCCGAACGGGCGGCCCTCTTCATCGGCAATCTGCACTGTAATATCGTATTTTTCCTTTTCAATCGGGCAGGACCATGCGTCTGATAGCTGGTCCCCGGGATTGTCAGGATCATCGGCTACAACCGTAATGCGGAGCTCATAGTCATCCGGGTTATAGATCAGCGCGGAATCCTCCACCGTCTCCCAGCGGTCGAATGATGAGGTGAAGACCAGCAGATAGCGCGAGTCCGTCACCGTCTGCTCAGCATCGATGCCCAGCAGTCCTTCAAGCTCTTCGGCGCTGAACGGCCAGGCAAGCTCAGTAGCCAAAGCCTGCCCATTTGTCCCGGTCAATGCCTGAAAACCGCTTTCGTGGTCAGTCGCCCAGGGATTGATCCTGTCATCGATATAAAAGTTGTTGGTGACGTCTTCCAGCGCGCACGGGCGCTGGCAGTAATACAGCTCTGTGCCGGTTTCCTCCAGAAACAGCTCCGCAGCCGTACGGGTGGCAGCGGACAGCCCGTTGCTGGCATAGGCTGTCTGGGGCACGGCATCGTTGATCACGATGCACACCCGGCGCGCATTGTTGCGGAATCCCAGCCAGGGGGTGTAGAGCAGCGCGTCATAGGCCCAGGTCGGATCCCAGGCTTCATGGGAAGCCGGGATGCTTTCGATTGCCTCCCGGATCATTTCGGGTTCCTGGGGGCCGTAAAAGCGTTCATCGGAGTACAGTTCGCACCCGTCAAACTGCACGGTGGCAATACGAAAATCAACGTGGTTGGTTGTCATACGTTCGACCATGGCCAGCAGCTCGCTGCGCACCGACTCAATGTACTCCTGCATGGTACCCGTTCCGTCGGAAAGGATGACAATATCAAGGGGCTCACCGCCGATGGAGGCCTCCCAGAATCCGGTGTCGCTGCTGGTGTCATCGAGAAAGGCGTCCATGTCGATTGTGTTCTGCGCCAGAACCGTGCCGTCCGCTTTGGCCACGATCGATTCGGTCACGTCAAAGTCGTCATGCTCGAGCCCGGCCACATACTCACCGCACTCCCTTCGCAGGGTCAGGCTGGTCCATATAATCCCGCTGGCAAAGTCGGAGCCGGTATAGTCGCTGCTTCTGATATAAAGGCCGGTGCGGGGCTGCACCGTAAGGGAGATGCTGTCCGTGCCGGTGCTGTTATCAACGGCGGTGACGGTCAGGGTGATGCGGTGGGAGCCCTCCGACAGCGTGTCACAGGTAATCTGCTGCCCGCTGCCCAGGCTTCCGTCCCGGCTGGATGTCCAGCAGTATTGCAGCTGCGCGGTCTTATTGTCGCTTTCCATGGTTGCATTGCCGCTGAAAATCACCTGTTCACCGAAAGAGCAGGTGTATCCGTCGGAGGGAGAGGTGATGGTAACGCTTATCTGCTGCCGGTCACATGCCGTACATAAAACCAGAAGCAATCCGGCGAATACAACAGCAGGACATAATGTCAGTATGATACTGCTTGATGATGGCTTTTCCATAGCATGCCCCTACTTTCTACTATGCGTTAATAAATTTAGTTAAAATAGCAAGCCTGTCTAAAATAAATTAAAGCATTGAACAAAAGCCGGTTCGGGCGGGTCTCTGCAAAGCCCCCGCAGCAAGTGAAAAGGCTATGGAACGGCATGTGCCGTTACACGTCAGTACACACACGGCCCGGCGGAAAGAGCTGCCCGGGGCAATCCCTGCACAATGCCTGTCACATATTTTATTGAGCAGCAGCGGGCCGTCCATGAAGTGAGGTTTCATATGGCGGAGGCTGTGCGGAGCCCCGCCCGAACCGGCTTCGTTACATTATTGTGGACACCGGTAGTTTAAAATATAAACTAACTATTTGAAAAAATATAGTTTATTTTTTTAGAAAAACTTAAATATTCAGCATATGATTTGATCTGTAATTTTTTATTAAATTTTGAAATAATGTGTCCACATATGCCCCCCGCAGACGTGCCTGTATTCTATATGGCATCCCCGTAAAAAAACCCTGTCAACGGCACCCCAAACAGAGGTGAAAAAATGCTTTTTTCACAGCACCGGTTGTGATAGCACTATGGCATGAACAGCCGCCTTTCGGTTATTGCCCGGTGTCAGGAAGTTTGGAGAACGTGTACGAGAACGCCAGCGACGGTAATGGCGGGCACCCAACTGCGGGGTCTGCTGCCCTAGTCGGTGCGGTATGTATCATGCTCCTGCCTTTATAATTGTAAAGGCAGGCCGGGATGCCTTTTTCAAGAAAAGAAAATATAAAAAACACTGGATGGCCCGGATAAACCGGGCCATGACATAAAGGGTCAAAAACAGCAATACCAGGAGTCATCACCCGGCGTGCGCTCAGGCAATCAAGCATTGTGGAAGGAAAAAAACCGTACAGATGCCGGGCGCCCCTGAATGTGGCCCAATAAGCAAAACTCCTTATCGAGATGGATTTACCAGTGCCTGAAAAATGTATTCTCATTATTCTTGACGGAATCGGCGACCGCGCGTTTGAACAGCTGGGCAACAAAACCCCGCTGCAGGCAGCCCGCACCCCGTTTCTTGACAGCCTTGCCGCCCGCGGCTCAAGCGGACTGCTGCACGCATCCCTGCAGGGTGAGGCGCTGCCCAGCGAGCACGCCCACTTTCTGCTGTTCGGCTATGAGCTGAGCGCGTTTCCAGGACGCGGGGCGCTTGAAGCTCTGGGGGCCGGGGTCAATCTTGCGCCCTCCGATGTTGCCCTGCTGGGGCATATTACCGGCGTTCAGGAACAGGGCGAAAAGCTTATCGTGGTAAAGGAAAAAGACCGTGTCTCAGATACAGAGGCAGCGCAGCTTACCGGAACGATACGGTCCTATGATGCCCGTGAAATCAGCATAGATTTTATTCCCACCGACAAACTGTTCGGTATCGTCCGGATGAGCGGATCCGTGTCCCCCCATCTCACCGACACAAACCTGATGCTTGAGGGCCTTGCCGTACCGGCTGTTCAGCCGCTTCATACACACGCTGACGACCGCCGAGCATTAAAAACCGCACAGGTGCTGCAGGATTATCTTTTGTGGGTCTACAAACAGCTTGAGCAGCATCCGGTAAACACTGCACGCCGGCGGCGCGGCAAACCGGCGCTCAATTTTCTTGTCACGCAGCGCGCAGGACAGCTGCCGGGCATTGAGCCGCTGCAGGTGCGCTTCGGATTGCGCGGCCTTTCTATAGCATCGGGCACCATCTATCACGGCCTGTGCTCCTATCTTGGCTTTGATGTTTCAAAAGCGGCGGACACAGAGGATCCCGAAGCCGATATCGCTGAGCGGCTGAGCCGGGCATATGATCTGCGCGAGGGCTATGATTTCATCCACGTTCACACAAAGGCGCCCGACGAGGCGGCACACAAAAAAGACCCGCTTCTGAAAAAGCGGGTTATCGAGGCGCTGGACCGCGGCATCAAAAAAGGGCTGAAACACAGTATAAACGACCCGGGGATACTGGTCATCGTAACCGCCGATCACTCAACGCCAAGCTGCGGGAACATGATCCACTGCGGCGAGCCGGTACCGCTGACGATATGCGGCCGATGGGTCCGGCGGGATGCAATAACCGCGTTTGATGAGGTGAGGGCAGCAGGCGGTGCGCTCGGCTTTGTCCGCGGCCCGGAGCTTATGCATATGGTGCTTAATTATCTTGATCGCGGCAAGCTGAAAGGGATTATGGACACCCCGCAGGACCGCCCCTATTATCCCGGGACATACAGGCCGCTTTCGGTGAAAACATGAAATGCGCTTTGTTCCCGGGCAGAGCCCGGCCCTGCCGGGAGGAAAACAAACACAGGCTACAACCTGCGACAATGACCGAAGCGCCTTTTTGTCATGCCGCGATTTATTCAGGGCATCCAGATATAGTGGTAACCGTAAAAACTCTTGAAACATTAATATTATGCAGCCATTAATTACCGGCATTATACTGGCTTCGGGCTTTTCCCGGCGCATGTCCCGCGAAAAGCTGCTGCTGCCCTTCGGCGGCGGCACCATAGTGGAGCGGGTTATTCAGGCGGCGGTTGACTCGCAGCTCGATACGGTACTGCTTGTTTTTCACAACAAGGCGGTGGCAGCAAAAGCCGCCGCATATGACATATCATGCATATACAACACGCAGGCAGCTGAGGGACAAAGCGCCTCGATACGTGTCGGTATTGACAGCGCCGATCCCCTGACTGGCGCGTATCTTTTTATGGTCGGGGATCAGCCTTATCTGGAGGCGCCGATTATTAACCGGCTCATCAATGAGCACCACATGCACCCTGAACAGATCATTGTGCCTGTCTATGCCGGCAGGCGGGGCACGCCGACCCTGTTTCCCGCACGGTTTCGCGACAAGCTGCAAGATTTGCGGGGCGATTGCGGGGGAAGGCGCATCATCGATCGCTTCCCTGAAAGCGTCCGGACAGTCCCCATCGATGCAGAGCGTGCAGATCTTGATATCGATACCGACAGCGATTATGAGCTGTGCCGGAACCGTCGTGATTAACCCCACACAGGCCGTTTAAAAAATGCAGCTGAAACAACACGGCCGCTATCCGGTCGATGCGCATATATCGGAAATAGCAGATGCGCTGTCATCCCATTCTGTCTGCCTGGTAAAGGCACAGCCGGGAACCGGGAAAACCACCAGGATTCCGCCGTATTTGCTGGATACAGTACGCGGCCGGATTCTTGTCCTTGAGCCACGGCGCCTGGCGGCCCGCCTGTCTGCGGAGCGGGCGGCATGGTTTTTAGATGAAGCGTGCGGCAAAACAGTGGGATACCGCATACGCCATGATTCCTGCGTTTCAGAGCACACCCGCCTTACCTTTATCACTGAAGGCCTTTTTGTACGCCTGCTGCATCAGGATCAGATTCTGAGCGGCGTTGGCGCAGTCGTGCTGGACGAGTTCCATGAGAGAAGCATCCACACGGATATGGCGCTTGCGCTGGTGCGCCGACTGCAGGCACGCTCCCGTCCCGACCTGAAGCTGCTTATCATGTCGGCAACCCTTGACACCCGGGCGCTTGAGCGCTGCCTGGAAACCCCGGCGGTTATTGACATAGGGGGCAGCGTGTTTCCGGTCGCGATCGACTATATTTCCCCGCACAAAGACGCTCGCTTACAGCACAAGGACTGGCAGGACCGCCTGGCGGATGCGGCAGCGCGCTTGCTCGGCGACAGCCGCTGCCAGGGAAATATTCTCGTGTTTCTGACCGGACTCGGCCAGATCATGCAGGCGGTTCCTCTTCTTACAGCACAAAGCGCTTCCGGGGAAGCGGAAATTGTGCCCCTTGCCGCCGATCTTCCGCCGGCGCGCCAGAAAAAAGCCTTTACCCCGTCAAACAAGCGCAAAATCGTCCTGGCCACCAATGTTGCCGAAACCTCGCTGACGCTGCCCGATACCGGCGGTGTGATCGACATGGGCCTGGCAAAGATTGCCGGCATGTCGTCCTGGAGCGGCATGCCCACTCTGGAAACAAAGCGGATCAGCAGAGCCTCAGCAATACAGCGCGCAGGCCGGGCAGGGCGGACCCGAAGCGGGGTGTGCTACCGCCTGTACTCAAAAGCGGATTTCCTTGCCCGGGATTCGTTTACGCCGCCTGACATCGAGCGGCTCGATTTTACCCACTCTCTTCTTGATATTATGGCGCTGGGCCTCTCAGAGGAAATGCTCCCCTGGTTTGAGGCGCCGGGTGAAAAAACGCTTGCCGCCGCTCATGAGCTGCTCACAATGCTGGGAGCAGTCGACGGTCACGGGTCGCTTACCGATTCCGGCAGGCAGCTTGCGACGCTGCCCCTGCACCCCCGCCTCGGGGCCGTCGCTCTTTCCGGTCGCGAGCAGGGATGCCCCGCGGACGCCCTGCTTGCAGCATGCATGATCAGCGAGGGGTTCATCGCTGACGAAAGCCTTTTTCCGCAAAATGACATCCCCTGCGATGTGTGCCGCCAGCTTGCTGTGATGAAAGCACCGGGGCACAACAGGAGGGCCCGGGGTGACACATGGAAGAAAGCGCGCGTGCACAGTCTTTTCCGCAGCCTTGCGGGAGCGCTGAATATTTCCGGAAAAGTGCCGGAAGGGCAAACCGACCACCGACGGCTTGCAGCGTGCCTGCTGCGCGGCTTTCCCGACAGAGTTGCCGTCAAAAGAACGGCAAAAAAGGCAAGAAAGGGGCGCAGCCCGCTCTACAACTTCTGTATGGGCCGCGGCGGAACAATAGCAGAGGACAGCGCGCTGGCCGCAGAGCCCCCGGATTATTTTATCGCCATAGACGCGCTGGAAAACCCCCGGGGAGATGCCGCGAAAGGTATCCGCGTGCGCTCAGGAAGCAAAGTGGACATGCCGCTGCTTCGAACCGACCCCGGCCGTCTCATGCACTCTGAGATCGACCGGACGCTCAACACCAAAAAAGGCGACGTACAGATATACAAAAAAACCTATTACGGGAAGCTCATCATCGAACAGGCTGCTGGGGGCTCAATTCCCGATAAAACAGAAGAGGACCGCCTTGCTGCATTACTAAAAAACAACTGGCCCTATCCGTTTACCGATGACAGCGCCCTTGAGGCGTATCACTGCCGCGTTGCCCTCCTTGATCATTACGGCATCAAACACGGCTGCCCGGTATTTGAAGGGGAAATGATGGATCTTTTCTGCGAGGCGGTCTGCCACGGGAAGCGCTCTCTTAAGGACCTTGAAAAAAAACGCCTCGAGGAGCATATCCTTGATCAGCTGAGCCGGGAGAGCCGGGATGTGCTGAATTGCTACACCCCTGAAACGCTTCGCCTTGAAAACGGAAAAACGGTGCACATCCGGTATGAAAAAGATTCGGAGCCCTGGTCGCAGTGTCTTATTCAGGATCTTTTCAGGGTGAAAAGAACACCCGCCATCCTCGAAGGGAAAAAGCAAATACTGCTGCGCCTGCTTGCCCCGAACCGACGGGTGGCGCAGATCACCGCCGATTTAGCCGCGTTCTGGAAAGGATCCTACCATGAGGTGGTGAGGGACCTGCGCCGGCGCTACCCGAAGCACTACTGGCCTGACGATCCGGCCCGCGCCCGGCCGCTTCTTCTCAACAGACAGGCTCGGTCATAATGCGAAAATCAGGCGATCTTTGTGAGCGCTCGAAAAAGCTCCGCCCGGTGCGGCAACGAACATAAAAACACACTCCCTTAGGGCGCAAGCACCGTGCTGTCCGGAGCAATGGTTTTTGTCGTAACCGTAACGGCGCCGACCGCCGCATCCACATCCGCCAGGCTTGCGGCTGAAGCATCCGCCAATCCGATATCGACCGTAACAGCCGATGCGGTCTCCTGTGTCGCCGTGGCGCCGCTTGCCGGCCCGAAATCAATATCGCCGGTTTTGACCGGCACCCGCATCAGCCACAGGCTGTGATAGTCATTCCCGGCGCCGCTGTAAGCTGCCAGCATGGCTCCTCCCTCACCGGTAAGGTACAGCGACGGGCATGCGGTATCAAAACCGTCGTCGTAGCGCTTCATCCACAGCACCCGCCCGATGGAGTCAAGGCGCGCAAGCCAGATATCATCGATGCCCGCTGTCCACCACGTGCCGCAGGACAGATACCCCCCGTCGCTGAGCTGCACAAATCCCGTCATATCAGGACCCAGATAGGCACCGCGCGCAGCAGATGCCCAGCCGAACGTGCCGTCGGTTTTTATCTTCATGAGCAGCTCCCGGGGCTGCGACGTTCTGACCATCCCGCCGGCAATGATGTCGCCGTCTTGTGAAAGAAGTCCCCTTCTCAGCAGCACATCATCATACATACCCGGCGCGCTTACGCTGCGCGCCCAGACCGCATCTCCCTGCGCGTTCATGCGGACAACAAATGACTGCGTAGACGGATCCCTGCCGGGATCGAAAAACCTGCCGATCAGAACAATATCGCTTTCAAGCAGAACAAAATCAGAAGGCACTTCCCGCACCCCTGCAGCCCCCCATCGCCGCGACCAGACAAGGGCCCCGTCTTTATCCGTTTTCACAATCCAGACATCGGTGGTGTCGGCGCCCGTTTCACGCACCTGCCCCGCGAGGTATACCATTCCCGATGAGTCGACTGCAATCGCGCTGAACCCGCCGCCGGGATCGGCTGTACCGGCTAATCGTTTAGACCAGCTCACATCCCCCGAGGCCTTCAGCTTTAACACAATCGGCGGATCGTATGCGGCGGCAATCATTTCCGCATCCCCCGTGTCGGCAAGGGCGGTAATCCGCAGGGGCTCGGGTATCACCGCATCATCCCAGGTATACTGGCGGGCCCATATCTGCGTGCCGTCCCGGTCATATTTCACCAGGGTCCGCATTCCGTCTCCAGAAAAAAGGTACCGCCCGTCAACAGACTGCATAATGCGGGTGTGCGAATCGGCAAGCTCAAAGGAGGAAACCGTATCGGTGCAGTGCACAGACCATGGGGTAAATGAAGGGTCCGTAACATCGGCCACCGCATCCGGATCGGGCGCGGGACCGTCCTGACAGTCCCCGCTTGCCAGCGATTCATCGATTATTGTGAAGGATTCGCTCCAGTCAGCCAGATTCACGGAGGCCACCTCGATATCGATGCCGATATCACCGTCAAACCCCCCGCTCAGCTCCCAGCAGGGGCTCCGGTCCTGATCGGCATCGATGCCGGCAGAGGCCCATATCGTTGCGTACGGGCCGGCAACGGTATACAGCCGCACGTGCAGGCGCGGTCCGACGCGTGCGCTTACTGAGGCGCTGTCAAGCACCGAAACCTCCGGCGGATCATAATTAAACTGCGGCGGCTCAAGCTCAAGATAGCCACCCGTTTTGGAGCTGCAGGACGCACCGGCATCAAATGAGCCCGACTCCTTGAGCCCCAGGGAGAACGTGCCCGTCGAGCTGCCCTCGACGTGTGCATTAAGGGCTATTTCGGGAAAAAACCAGAGAATCCAGACATTAAAAGGATCGAGTGGTATGGTGTCAAGGGTTTCCGTTTTTTGAAATGCGTTGGTAACGACACCCTCGGCATCAAGCCGGGTGTCAATACCCGCATGCACCTCGAAGCCGGCTTTGACCTCGGGAAGGCTGTCCGGCGGCCACGAGACGATGCTGCCCCAGTCGACATCAAGGCCGAAAAAATAATACAGGGAGCCGCCGAGCTTTCCCTGCACATGCACCTGATCTTCCGGGGTCGACGTGTCCCCGTCGCCGTTAAACGGGTAGTAATCAACCGTGATATCAAAGCTGTCTCCGCCGCTGTCCATCGTACCGGGGCCGGATGCATATACCCGCGCACCCGGTTTTGTGCCGCGGCGAGCCAGCTTTTCTGCCACCGCCGAAAGGGACACTTTCCGCTGCACCTCAACGTGAAGCGTTTCAAAGGCATATTCAATGCCGCACGGGCGCGTGTGAACCGCAATCTCGTCGCCGCCCGTTTCAATACCGGCAACCATACAGACCAGGCCCCGGGGTGTTTTGTCCGTTACCCCGGCTACAATAACATCGTGCTCGGAAAGGGCGGCAGCTGCCGAGCTGTCTGCAGAAAACCGGATAGTGCCGTTGTCGTCAACTGAAATGATCTGTTCCGCCTTTCTGTTATTGAACACCTTTGTCGTGGGAAACAGCTCACCCCGGTACACGGTGTATTCGCGGCGCTCGCGCTCACAGGAAAACAGCACCGCAGCGGAACATAACAATAACAGGGCATTTTTATACATAAGGTCCCTTTCCTAAAACTTTCATCATGAAACTGCCGTTAGGATAGCAACATTATCCAAATACAGTAGTGTCCAAATATTAATATTGTTTTTTATGCGATCCGCTGAATTAGAAGGCCGCCGGGTTTTGCGCTCATTTCACAAACATCTCCTGATAACCGGTCGGCTGTTAAGGATTTACGATGAACCCTTCTTTCATGGCCGCTTCCGTCAGATGCTCGTCAAAACAAATAATGGGCAAACGATCAGGATCTTCCTGGGTGGCGATGAGACTGGAGGCCAACTGACAGGCATCAGCTGCACGAAGCGTGTGGACCTCCAGCAGCCGAACCGCTCGGTTCATGACTCTCTCAAGAGCCGTTATCTGGTAGGAACTTTCCAGGATCTGACGAAAGCGCGTTTTGGCGGCCTGAAATTGATCGGGGGTCAGGGACTGTTCACGAAGCCGCCGAGTCAGGGCGCTCACAACCTCAACCCTGCTCATACACCAAAGCAGGACTTCCTGATCACCCTTGAGAATTTGCAGGCAGTAATCGCTTTGTTGTTCAGGCAGCAGCAGAGGCACCACAGCAGACGCATCCCAGAACTTCATCGCCCGCCCTGCCTTTCATCAAGCAGAGCCTGAAGAACGCCGGATTCTTTTTGCTGTTTAATCCCGGGGCGCAGATGCTTCTCGAAAAGTTTGTGATCGATAAGCGCTTTTACAGGGGGCGTAACGAGTCCCAGCTCCCTTGCTTCCCTCATCCATGCAGATGATTTTTCAGCATTTTCATGGGGAATCGAGATGTGGACAATTCTGGCCAAAGGTGTTTTTCTATCAAGAATTTCAACTTGCTCACCACCTTTGACCAGCTTGAGATAATAGCTCAAATGATTCTTCAACTCCGAGATATTGGCCTGTATCATTTTTCTCCTCCTGCCATTAAAAAGATATAATGTCTATATTTATATGTCTACCTTAGCCATAAAATCTGCCTTTGTCAAGCATGAAAGGAAAAAGCAAAAAAAGCCCCGCCGGGTTGACTTACCGCCCTATATAGCTTATACTCAAAACAAGTAAACAGGGTATACCTGTATCAGATCATACTTCTCAAAAATCAATTCACCGTTATCCCTCATTTCATATTCCGGTGCATGCCTGAGAGTTTTCGGGCCGCTGTATGCGATGGTGTTTTGATTGGCAAATCTCCAACAGTGCCATCAGCTAACGGTATGACTGTGCAGGAATACAATTGAAAACTTTTTAAAAGGAGTGTTTTTATGTCTGAGGCAGTAAAAGCAGGTGACACCATAAGCGTGCACTACACCGGCAAGTTCGAAAACGGCGAAGTTTTTGATTCCTCCCAGGATGGGCAGCCGCTTAAATTCACCGTCGGTCAGGGGCAGCTTATCGAAGGCTTCGACAAAGCCGTTGTCGGCATGTCACCGGGTGAAAAGAAAACGTTTACCGTAAACCCCGAAGAGGGCTACGGCAAAGTCATGGAAGAGCGCAAAATCGACATGCCCTGGGACAATGTTCCCGATGACATGGAGCTCAAAGAGGGCATGGCGGTACAGCTTGCCGATCAGCAGGGGAACCCTATTCCAGCTCTCGTCAGCGAACTGAGCGACGAGGCTGTCAAGCTGGACCTGAACCACCCGCTCGCAGGCAAGACCCTGATATTCGACATCGAAGTCCATGAAACAGGCCTCACACCGGACACGCAGTGCGGCACCGATCCGAACGGATGCGGAACATGCAGCGGATGCAGCTGAGCACCGTGCACCGCCAAGAAAAGCAGCATGGATTTTGCTGATTCAAGAAAAACCCCGGGCGCATATGGCACCCGGGGTTTTTATGTATCGATTTTATTCACACAGCTGCTGAATCACGCTACTATTTTTTCTTTTCCTGCTCCTGGCCCTCATTTTTTCGCAGGGCATTTTGTATAACGACCGGCTTTACCGGAACATCCCGGTGCATGTCGCTCGTGCCGGTTTCAACAGCAGCAATAGCATCAACCACATCCATACCATCGACAACCTGCCCGAACACCGCATATCCGAAATCACGCTCACCGTGGTCCAGAAAGCTGTTGTCCGTAAGGTTTATAAAAAACTGAGAGGTTGCGCTGTTTACAGCCCGGGTGCGCGCCATGGCAATGCTGCCGCGCGTATTTTTGAGGCCGTTGTTTGCCTCATTTTTTATGGGCCCCAAGGTTTCCTTCTTTTTCATGCCAGGCGTAAAACCGCCCCCCTGAATCATGAATCCCTTGATAACGCGGTGAAATACGGTTCCGTCATAAAATCCGCTGTCAACATAGGATAGAAAATTTTTTACCGTTACCGGAGCCTTATCAGGATACAGCTCAATGTGTATGTCCCCCATGGACGTTTTTAGGATAACAACCTCGGGGCCGCTTTTATCGGATGCCGCCTTCGTATCAGCACCAGAGACCTCCCCCGAAGCTGTAAGGGCAAACAGTACACACAAAGCATACCACGGCAGATTTCGTTTCATGTCACACCTCCATATACTGACCAAAAATACCGTTTCAGAGCCTTTGTAACGTGAGCACGCGGCACACATCTACAATAAAGGATGTACACCATCAATTTTTACAGAAAAGTTATTATACCAGAAAAAAAGCAGTGTGTTGACTGAAAAAAATGAAATAAATTTGAAGGTTTTTATGAGGCAGGCTGTGCTGCCGCCGGATACATTAAAAGCTATCCAAAACGCTCTGCAGCATCATCGTCACTGCCTGCAGATATTTCGGACAGGCATGGTTTTTTCAAACAAAACACAAAAGGATTCAATCGTGGTGAAATAGAAACCGGGGCTTGAAAAGCGACAGAAGGGAGGGCAGCACCAGAAGGCTGCTCACCATGTTGGCCATCATGATCACACCGAGCATAACCCCGAGGATCGCCTGGAACCGCATCTCGGATATCCACAGCGTGACAACCCCGGCTGTCACCGTGAGCGCGGTAAAAAAGACCGCACGGCCGGCTGAGGTGAACGTTGCGCGATATGCTGGCAGAAGATCCTGCCGGCCCGCCTCCTGCCGCAGCCGTGCAAGCATATACAGCGAGTAATCTATGCCGACGCCGATTCCGAGCGCCGACACCGGCAGCGTGTAAATAAACAGCCCGACGCCGGCAAGAGCCATGACCGCAAACATGATGACATTGCCGAACAAAAGCGGCACCAGCACGAGCACGCCGGCCGCCAGAGACCGGTACGCCAGCGCGGTACACATAAACACCGCGGCGAACATGAACAAAAGATTTTTTATCTGCGAAGCGCTCAGCTCTTCAAGCGCCGCCTCGTAAATACCCACCAGCCCGGCTGCAAGCTCAACAGTCATTTCCGGGGGCGGGTTCCGGCTGATATAGCTGCGGGCGTAGTCTGTCACGCTTCGAATGGTTTCAGTCGTATGATCGCTGACAAACGCCCGTATGTTTGCCTGGCGCAGGTCGAGCTCAAACCAGTCACGCCGCTCCTCCGGCTCTCCCATAACCAGCTCAAGACACTCCCATGCGCCGATTTTGCTTTCAGGGAGCACCTCCCATCTCGGGTCATTATTGTGCAGCGCGCTGTTTACTTTTTTAAGCGCATCCGCATAGGATATTGTGTAATTTATTTCAGGCCGCTCCTCGAGATAGCGCTGCAGATTGTTGAAATAGCTAAGCACATCGGGGCGCAGCAGATCTTTTTGCCCGATGCCCGCAAGATAAATCCACAGCAGATTGGTTCCTGAAAAATGCTCATTCAAAATGCGGTCCGCCCGGTTATATTCCGAGCCCTGCCAGAAATTGGGCGAGCCGGGCTGCTGCTCGCCGATCTGAAGGTTTGTTGTGGCAGAGGCGCACAGCACAAAAAGCACGGCTGCTCCTGCAAGAATTGCCAGCCGTGAGGGCCCTCCCGCCGTAGCGCCGGCCGCCCATGACAGGGCCCGGTGCAGCGCTCCGGACCGGCTTTCCCGTGCAAGCTCCTGCTCTGAGGGAAGTGAAAGAAAAGACAGCACCACCGGGATGAAGATAAAATTTGTCACCCAGATCGAGAGTATTCCCGCGGCGGCAACGATCGCCATTGTCTGTATGATCGGGAACGGCAGCAGCGCAAGGGAAATAAAGCCGATGCTGTCGGTCAGAATCGACGTGCTTGCAGGCAGCAGCAGCGTGGCGACAACCCGCTCGCTTGCTTTTTTCGCATCTCCCTGCAGGGCTGCCTCCTCATAGTAGCGCTGCATGATCTGAACGGAGTGCCCCTGCGAAAGCGCAAGCACCAGAAATGGGACCGTAATGCTCAGTATATCCATTTCAAAGCCGATCAGGTTTAAAATGCCCATACCCCAGACAACCGCCAGCAGCCCTGCCGTCAGCGGGAGAAACACGGCCCGCTTGCGCCTGAAATCGCTGTACAGAAGCGCAACCATAATCAGAAGGGCACCAAGAAAAATCCAGAGAATGTTTGCCATATACCGGTGTATGAACCCCAGCATTACGGGCCGGCCCACAAGGTGAAACGACGTCAGGTCATCGGCCTCACGCCCGGTGAGCTCCTGCAGATGGTTGAATATATACTGATAGTGCTCTTCGTATTTGAAGCTGGCCAGCAGCACGGCACCCCTGCAGTCGCGCGATACAAGCGTTCCGTAAATGTCATCATCGTTGAGGATATTTTTGCGGTAGATGTTGAGCATGTCACGGTCCCCTTCGAGAATCCGCTCAAGCATTTCCTCGAAGGTTCTGGTGCTCAGCATCATAATACCGTCATCGTCGGTAGTGGTTTGAATAAATTTGAGCTTGCGGGAGGCGATGGAATAAATGTTATACTTCACCACACCGTCCATAAGCTCGACGTCCTTTTGTATGCGGTATATTTTGCCCAGGGTTTCGGGATTGAAGATATCCTCCCGCTGTGTCCTGAGCACAACCGCAACAAGGTTGCTGCCGCCGAAAATTTTCGACATTTTGATATGAAGCTCAACGTTGGGATGCCCCCAGGGCAGAATGTGGCCGGCGCGGTGGCTCAGCCGGCTTGTACGGGTAAGCCACAGCATGGGCAGGGACACCAGCACAATAAGAAGCAGAAGGGGTATTCTGAAGCGGATTACAAAACGGGCAAATCGGTCAGCCATA
The DNA here is from genome assembly GCA_964621615.1 of uncultured Thermodesulfobacteriota bacterium. Taxonomy (GTDB): domain Bacteria; phylum Desulfobacterota; class WTBG01; order CAIYCZ01; family CAIRTM01; genus CAZUMW01. Next base: position 344,703 of record CAZUMW010000001.1, on the reverse strand, counting down.
AGCTATCAACTCATCACACCGGGGTTCAAAAGAATTTAAGGAAGCCGGTTCGGGCGGATCTCTGCAAAGCCCCCGCAACAACTTCAAAAGGTTATGCAGCGGCATGTGCCGTTAAATTTCAGTACGCACACGGCCCGGCGGACAGTGCTGGCCGGGACAATCCCTGCACAATGCCTGCTGCGTAGTTACCCTTCGCAGTATCGGGCCGTCCATGAAGTGAGGTTTTATTCGGCGGCGGCTGCGCAGAGATCCGCCCGAACCGGCTTTTGCTCAATGCTGTAATTTATTTTGGACACGTGTCAGCTCACTGCAGAAAAAAACGTCACCGCAGCGCAGCAGCGCTACTGCCACAGCCATCGCGAGCGCTTTTCTTTTTCTATTTTTTCTTTGAGGTCAGCCGGTATGGTCACATTTCTATATTCCGGAAACTTATCGGGCCACAGTGGCGGCTTCGGCGGAAGCTCGTCGGGGCTTTTCAGCCGGGGTACCGCGTTCAGGTCGTTGCGCCAGGTCCGCTGATTGCGCATATAGCGGACGGTGAACATCTGCTCCGGGCAGTCGGTGTCAAACCGGGTCGGGGGGTTGATGCGCGCCCAGCTTTCATGATCGAGATCAAGATCCCAGGCATACCACTCGGTCCGGATCAGCCGGTCGCGGTTGTCGCGGGGCTGGTCAGCCATTTTGTCCCAGTTATCGTAGCACTTGCAGTGTATCTTGAACAGATTGCCCTTTTTGTCCCACTGCTCGATCCGCACAATGGCAAACGTGTGCCGATCATACCAGGTGACCCATTTAGATAAATAATAATCCTCTTTTTCGCACCACGGAGCGTTCGGCGTCGAGTACACCACATAGCACTCCACACCCCCGTCGGCGGTATAGGGCCCTCCTTTGCCCATAAACTTCCCTCGCCCGTTGTTTTCATGCAGCACATCGATTCCGATTAATTTATGATTGTGCTGCCAGGTGTCGCGCATAAAATCATCGTCATAGGTGAAATCGGTCTCGAGCAGGTTGTCCTGGCCCTTGCCCCCCTGAACGCGCCGCACCCGCCGAAGCGAATTATAATATATCCACCGCTCCTGCTCCCGTGGGTGTCCGGGAGCATCTTTGATGTCGTGGAGCAGAATGCCCCGCCCCCGCTCCTCAGGGGGAAAATCATAAATAATCAAGTGCTTGGACTCAACATCGCCGGGCTTCAGCTTGTAGAGCTTTTCTGCAAAGCCGTCATAATAGAACTTGGTCTTAAACATCCACGACACCTGCAGCATGTGTCCGCGCTTGTTGACCGTGGCAAGATGGGCAGCCTCATCCTTGCAGCTCCTGCCGGGAAATATAATATCCTCCCCAAGGTAGGACAGCTCCTCGCCGGTAAACGGCGGCTCAAACGGATAGCGCTCGGCAGGAAGGTGCTTGTACTCTTTATGGCGCGGCGTATCGCAGGACCAGCGGGAATCGATCCGCCAGCTTTTCAGCTCCTTTTCGGTCATCTCCCCGACAGGCTTCCAGGTCCTGTCCACATCCGTTGCAGAGCAGATGCCGCACACCACAAGTGTGAACAGAACCACAGCGGTAGCTGCCGTAATCAGCTGTGCTCTGCTGCTGGCTTTCGAAATCCGCACAGCATCACTGCAGCTGCGTATCAATATGTTGGACAAGCGTGGTTCACTATAGCATCGCATATCAGCTCCCCTTATTTGTTACTGCTACTGTTTTTTACGTTTAAATATTTTACCGCCCTTTCCGGCAACCCACAGGGTGCCCTCTGAATCGGTTGTCACCGCATACAGCGCCCGCCTCGACGGTGAGGCTATTTCGCGCCACCGGCCGCTGTCAAAAGACATAATCACTCCTGAGGCGCCGACGATCCAGCCCCGCTCGGGGCTGCTGAAATGGATATCGAGCAGGTGTTTTTCAACCGGCCCCTTAACCGACCGCCACCGCCCATCAGTATAGTGCAGCAGAGTGCCGAACGCTCCGGCCGCCCATCCTTCACCGGCGGCTGGAAAATACAGCCCGTAGAGGTTTTCCGATGTGGGCGAGTTCTGCTCGACCCATTCGCTTCCGTTAAAGTGAAGTATGATACCGTTATTACCGACAGCCCACCCTTTCTGTTCGCTGACAAAAAACACGCGGGTCAGGTACCCGATCCGCGGCGCAGACTGCAGGATCCACTCCTGCTTCCAGCTGTCGCCGCTGTAGTGGAGAATAATACTGTTCTCCCCGACCGCCCATCCGGTGTGCTCATCAAGAAAAAAAACATCCATGATATCCCAGAAGATGTCAAGCTCCACCGGCGCCCATACGCCCTGAGAGCAGCGAAGCACCGTGCCGGCAGCGCCCACCGCAAACTGCTCTGCGGCTGACGGCGCGGCAAGAGAGAATAGCTGCCGCTCGACAGGTGCGGCAACCTTCTTCCAGGCACCGCGTTCGTAGGAAAAAATATCACCGCGCTGCCCGACGGTCCAGGCGCTGTTGTCTTTGTAAAATGCCATCGCATAGGTGCTTCGATAGCCGGGAAGGTCGAATGACTGCCAGGAGCCGGTATCGCTGCCGGACGGAGCGGATACTTCCTGAGAATCTCCCGCGCACGAGCAGCACACAAGCACAGCAGAGCAGCAGACACAGACAAGGCGCAGAAAGCACTGCCTCACGCTGACGGCACAGGGCATTGTCACACCGGCACCGGTTTGTGCAAAAAAGCTAAAATTCATACTTTATATAAAACCCAAGATTGTCATACTTTGCATAGCTGCCGTAAATGCCGTTATGATCCCCGTTGTACCACTCGACATACAGCATGGTGCTGATATAATCGGATACTTTCCAGCGCACTTCAAACAGATGCCTGATGCCCTCGTCGCTGCTTGAGGGGTGGCCGTTCAGAAACCCCAGCAGATACAGGGTGGTGTTCAGGCGGTCTCCGGTGAAGGCATATGATTTTGACAGCACGGTAAGCGCACCGTACAGCAGCTTCTGGTCGGTGCCGGGACTGTTGTGGTGGTGGTTGAACCCGACGATATATTTCACCAGGGGCTGAAAAATAACATTCAGCTCGCCGCCGAAAAAGCTGGTCATCCAGCGGCTTCCGAAAAATATCTCGTCGCGCTTTTCAACACCGTCCTCAAGGTTCCAGGGAAGCAGGGACTCATCGCCAACGCTGTAGTATTTGTTCATGGTGTAGACAACCTCGTTGCTGACCACCCAGTGGTGCCCAAGGGCGTAGAAGCTTGTTTCGGCCATTGCGCCGAACTGATGCAGGCGGGTATGCTTCGGCTCTACCACTACCTTGAGAAGCCCGTCCCGCGGCGAGGTCAATTTAAAGCGCCTGCGGAAATTTGTTGCATCATCGCTCCAGGTATAAAAATAAAGCAGGCTGAACTCCCAGTTGCCTTTCTGCATATTGAACCTGATCGCCCACTCATGGTCCCGGAACGAATGAGAAGGCTTGTCGGCGTTGGTGAACTCGGCTGCCGCAGGAATGCTGACAAACGGCGGAAAATAGGCTGTGCCCGGTGTCGGCCCGTGGCTCTCCTCGAAATCGGGAATCCACAGCACCTGCAGCGAGCAGTTTGTCCAGTTATAGGTAACGTTTGCCATCCACAGGGGTATGCGCCGGTATTCATAATCATCCTGCCACTCAGCAGCCGGGTACTCGCGAATATCAAAAGGATTCACGATATCCAGCACGCGTCCCTCCATTTTTCCCCAGACAACCTGCTGCTTACCAAGGTATATATCAAAATTGCCCCAGAACCCTTTCACATACAGCTCCCGCAGTATCTGCTCCCCGCGGTGATAATAGTGCGAAGTGGTGTCGAAATCATCCGCATACAAGCCCCGGCTGTGCTGCCAGTCATAGGCAGCGTCATAGAGAAAATGGCCCACCGCCACCAGCTCCCAGTTGTTTGACAGCCGATAGCTTCCCTCCAGCTCAAACAGCCACTCAATCTTCTGGGCGCGCCAGTCCTTGTTGATGCCGCCGGCGCCGACAGAGTGATCATCGTGGTGGAGATTGACATTTGCATCGAGCCTGATGGATCCCTGAAGGTGCAGGCGCGGTATCGCGCGGTTGATGGGGTTGATGAGGTAGTGCCCTATGGGGTTGAATTCACTCATATGCGCATCAAGGCTGCTCAGTGCCTCTCCTATGCCGGAGGCGGACGCACCGCCGGGCAGCAGCAAGACTAAAACGCTTACGAGACAGAAAAACTTTTTCCTGCAACACATACGCTCGCCCCCTTACATCAAATAAACGGTTGGAGGGACAAATCGTTTTTCGCCCCTGCGGATTTCCGGTCATGAGAGATTATTGTGTTCAGAATAACCGCTTATATCATATTTCAAGCTGGAAAAGCAATTTGAATTACAGCAATTGAACCGGGGCTTTTTTATGGTTGTCAATTAATTTTAGCTGGAATTTCCGCATCAAAATCCCGTGAATATGATTTGGCATAAAAACCCATTCATCCAGTACCACATTAGGGAAATGTTCCGGCATGCTGTTACAGCAATCGTTTGTCTCACGTCCCGCCGCATTCAATATCGAATGGCTGTTGTCAATATGGCCGAACAGGCACTCCCTGCTATGCGTACAGACAGTAATGAGATATGCACCCGGCTGTGAATAGTCAAAATTCTTTAACCGAACAGACCCGCGATTACAGGATCTGGGCATAACATGCCGTGTTCTAAGGATGTAGATCATACGGCCAGGCCATAAGGCCGCCGTCCATATACGCTACCCTCGAGAACCCCTGCGACTCAAGAATACGCTGTGCCTCATAGGCGCGAAGGCTTGACATGCAGCTGATAATAATTTCCTTATCCCGTGGAATGTCCGGGGGTGAACTGCGAAGCGTGCCGAGGGGGGCGAGCATTACCGCCGGATGATCGATGCGCATGTGCTCAAACTCCTGCGGGCTTCTGACATCAAGATATATAAAATCCTCATCTCTATCAAATTTCTGTTTTACCACAAGCGGTGAAACCCCTCTGGCAAGGCCTGCAATCTTGTTCTTCATTACATTGGCTGCGGTTATGATATTATCAAGGGCCGGCGAATACGGGGGAGAGTATGCAAGATTGAGCTTTGAGACCTGATCGACCGTTGCCCCGAACGTCAGCGCTGTTGCAGCTATATCAATCCGCTTCGCCACTTCGCCGCGCCCGACAATCTGGGCGCCCAGCAGCTTTCCATCCAAACGCTCTGAAATCAGCTTTACAGTGACGGGCTTTGCGCCGCGGAAGAAATGGGGCTTATCACCTCCGGGGACAATAGCCGACACCACGTCATGCCCTCGCTCGCGCGCCTCCCGCTCGGTCAGGCCGGTGCGTGCCACCGTATAGTCGAACAGCTTAAAGATGCCGGTACCCAGCACGCCCGGGAACCGCTCGTCATCGCCCGAGATACAGTCGGCAATAATGCGGCCGTGTATATTTGCAATGGAGCCCATCGCGAGGTTCATGCTGTCCCCGCTGAGCATATGCGTCGTTTCCACACAGTCGCCGCCGGCATAGACAGCGGGGTCGCTTGTCTGCATGCTCCCGTTAACGCTGATGCATCCCGTTGCTCCGATTGCAAGCCCGGCATTCTGTGCCAGCTGCACATTGGGCTGCAGGCCCTTGGTAATTAAGAGCAGTTCAGAATCGAGCTCTGCGCCGCTTTCCGTAAACACTTTGGCAAGCCTGCCCCTGCCGTCTGCCTCAACGCGCACCACATCCTCTCCGGTTATAATGGAGATGCCTTTATCCTTCATGTACTTCATCAGCAGCAGAGACATTTCTTCATCGAACATAGCCGGCAGAAAAGCGGTGGATTTTTTGACAATCGTGATGTTAAGATCGCGCTCCAGGAACCCTTCGGCCGTTTCGATGCCGATAAACCCGCCTCCTGAAATAACGACGTTCGATACTGTTGCAGAATCAAGATAGCTGCGAATGCCGACGGCATCGTCCATGGTCGAGACTGTAAAGCAGCCCTGGAGATCACCGCACCCTTCAATATCCGGCATAGCGGGAGAACCGCCGGTAGCAATAACACACGCGTCATAGGGCAGCTCGCGCTCTGCGCCGTCACCGGCTGAGCGCACGATTACTTTTTTTTCCGTGCGATCGATGCCGACCGCCTCTGTCTTTGTCAGCGCACACACCCCTTTTACCTTTTCAAAAAATGCGCTGTCCCTGATGACTCCTGCGGGGGTATCGATCAGCTTTTTGTAGTCTTTCACCATACCCGCAATATAGTAGGGAAAGCCGCACGCTCCGTATGACAGGTAGCTGCCGCGCTCAACTACGGTGATATCGGCGTCCGGATTTCGCCGCCGAAGCCGCGATGCCGCCTTCATGCCGCAGGCGTTTCCCCCGATAATGACAATGCGTTTATGTTCTGCTGGTGACCGGCTCTGTGCCATAGTGATCTCCTCTCATCACATTACCGCGCTTCCGACGCAGCGATATCGATTCAGGTGCTTTGCGTATAAAACGTTCACAAATAATCCGAAAATTATATGCCTATTGGGTGGGGATGTCAAACAAGGGGTGGGCCTCAGGACAAGGGCGGGAAAGGACTTGTTCCCTCAAAAAAGAACAGCTGTGCTGCACGCAGCACCCTGTGATATATCACGATATTGCAGATCGGTTTATAAAAGCCCGATACCGATTTCGAACGCGATACCGATACCGGTTACTATTGGTTTGTTTCGATTTTTTATCTGTGTAAAAATCCAGTCCGCCATGATTCTACCTGTGCCGTCCCCTTCAGAACCGGTGGACACATCCGTGCCCACACCAATTTACACTTTCCACCCCCGTAGGGCGGACTAAGCGCAGCGTGTCCGCCGCACATTCCATCATCTATTATTCTCATCCCCGCAAAAGCTGGGGATCCATTCAAATATCATTTCCCCTTTATATCTGCAGCACCGCCGGCAATCACCGCAAGCCTTTCTCTTTTCCCGATTCCGGCCGGGGCAGCTTCTCAAAACGCCCCCCGTGCACTATGGGATCGCCTTTGTACCCCAGCATTTTAAAATCGATATAATCGGATACGTGCTCCCGAAACGTTTTATCCGCATATTCATCCGGCACATAGCTGAAATCGGTTTTCTTGTTTACAATGGTATCAAAATCCTCATCCCGGATATCCTGATGACACCGGTAGCAGGCATTTTCATCCTGAAGGCTTGCGTGGCACTGCACGCAGGTGATCGCTTTGGAAGCAGGCAGCACCTCATGCTCCACCCGCCAGTACATCCACGCCTGCACCCACTGAAAGCTGCCGCTGTATTCCAGCCCGGCCGCATCCATTCCGGCGCTGAACGCCTTCTGCCAGTCCAGGTTTTTCCAGTACGCCGTTTTGTCATCTTCATCGCGCGGAAACAGATGCGGGATGAGGAAGTAGCTGTGCACGGCATCGACAGCCTGGACGCCCTTCATTACTTTAAACGGCGCAATCTTTGACCCGGGATCTCTTATAGATCCCACCGGGGTTGTAATTTCAATCACCTGCGCATCCTTGTCAACCCTGTCCCCGACAAAAATGCGCTCCATGTATCCGTTGTGCCAGGCATAATGGGGCTTTGCAAATGCTTTGCGTTCAAATTCGCCTTTTTTCCAGTGATAATCGGGCATCCCGTAGCGATCCTGCTGCGGGGCCCGCTGCTTGTCGCCCGCTTTTGACCAGTCCCACCAGGTAACGGTCGGATTGTGCTTTGCATACAGCGGGGAGTGACAGGTGTTGCACGCAACGTGTTTGCAGTGCTCATTCAGGTGCTGCTTCAGCAGATCGTTTTTATAATGAGGCGCCTCTGTATGGCAATCCTGACAGTCCACAACACCTTCAACCACAGGCACGGAGGAGCTTCGTCCGGCAATGCGGTGATTGATCGTGCGGTGGCATTCCGCACAGGTAAAATCATAGCCGCCCATGTGGATATCGTAATCACGCGACGGCGTTACCAGCTGCGTTGACAGGTCGGCGTGCTTGACGGCGTCTCCGCCCCCGCCCTTAAAGTGGCAGGCGCCGCAGGTGGCCCTGCTCGTATGGCCGACATGCCCGGCCACGTGTTTTAAATCGACATCTGCTGCCGGCATCCCGGCTTTTGTAGGAGCTTTTTTATAGGTTCCGGTGGTATCATGACAGACAAGGCAGTCGATTTTCGTTTGGTCCGTAAAATCGAACGAATCATCTTTCCATCCGTATCCGGCGTGACAGCTTGTGCAACGAGCCTCGTTGCTTATGAAGCTTATTCAGTAGTTGTTCAGCGCGGTAGTCCCCTTGCCGCGCTGAATCTCCTTTATGTGCTGTGCAGTGTAAAGCGACGGCCCCTTCCACAGCCAGTGGGCCGAGGCGAGCATCTCCTGCCCCTGCTCTTCGTGACATCGCAGGCACTCCCTGGTTACCTGACCCGGCTCGGGGCTTTCGGGCAGCTCGATCAGCTCCTCATGGTCCGGGACATTGTTTAAATGGCAGTCCCGGCAACCGACGGGTCCCGCATTCTGCTGCTCATGGCACCCCATGCACTGCAGGTGATATGCGGCTTTCAGCCCGATGCGCTCAGGATACTCAGGGTGGAAAGCTTCCCGGTGACAGGCTGAGCACCGCACGGTTTCAGACATGTCGCTGTCCTCCGGGCGAACATGGTGGCACACAGAGCAGTCTCCGATTGAGGCTGCATGCTGCCCGTGCGTAAACCGGACGGGACCGTAATGATCCTCGCGCTCTTTAATAATGGGGCTGTCAAGCAGCGTGTAGGAGTGCTCGATGTCCTTTACGGACAGCCCCTGTTCATGAAGCCGCACGGACCTCAGAATGCTGACTTCCTCTTTATACTCCTCAACAAATTCGACCTTCTCATGCGCCCGTTTTTCGGCTTTCGCCTGTTCGGGCGCCTGCCAGGGCGCTGCTGCACCGGGAACAGGGGGCACACCCCACAGCAAAGCGGCAAACAATAACAGTTTTTTTATCACGCTGCTTCCTCCTCGGTCTCCGGGATAACCGGTAAATAGGTGATAAGAAAGCGGTAAATCAGCATGAGCGCTGCTATCAGGCCCATGGTAATAAGCATTTCCCCCACAGCGGGAAAATAGGTTTCTTTACTCATAGCCGGGGTAAACCCCACAAGAAACACGTTTATGCGGTTCAGCAGAACGCCCCCTATGATCAGAGCCGACGCCGTAAAAAGACCCGTGCCGGATCGTCGTATGCGGCCCGACAGCAGCATGAGCCAGGGAACAACCCCGCCGAAAACAATCTCCACAAGAAAGGAATTGGTTTTAACGGTTCCGTCAAGAAGATATATCCAGGTGCCGCGCACAAGCATGTCTCCCAGCTTCAGGGCAAGATAGATGCCGAGCAGCCAGGTGGTGATTCGCGTCAGCGGAGCAAGAAGCCGCATTTCAGAACCCAGGTGCAACGAGTTTTTCACAATGCCGTTTTCAAAAACAACCATCGGAAATCCCAGAGCAACGGCTGAGGCAAGAAAAAGCAGGGGCAGGATCGGGGTGTACCACAGGGGGTGCAGCTTGGTGGGCATCAGCAGCATAAGCGACCCCAGGCTGGACTGGTGCATGCACGACAGCACAACCCCTGCGATAATAAACACCCACATCACCTTCCCGGCAATTGAATCAGCCCATGCCAGAACAGATGAAAGCGGCGCATTAAGCCATGAAAGCGGCCGCGGCAGGCTGACCCTGCCCGCGTACTGCTCTGCCACAACAGGGATAAATTCGATATACAATACGGTCAGGTAGAGCATCACGCACATTGCAACCTCAAACAGCACGGAGTCCGGGTTCCAATTGAACATGGGCTTCCATATGGCCCAGGACCTGCCGATATCGACAAGCAGCCCCAGAACCACAAAGGTGTACCCCAGCATGGCGGTGAGAAGCGCCGGCCGCAGAAGCGGCTCGTAGCGGTGCCGCCCGAAAATGTGCACAAGCGCAGCCGTGGTAAACCCGCCCGCAGCAAGGGCAACGCCTGAAACAACATCGATGCCGATCCATATGCCCCAGGGACGCGTATCGGTCAGGTTTGAAACATAGCCGATCCCTCCCGTAAAGCGCGCGACGGCAGCAACGGCTCCCGCCGCCGCCAGGGCTGCCAGCAGGATAACGCCCGGCGTCCAGAATTTTTTTCTCAACGGTTTATGTGTGTGCTCAGTCATCGTTTTCCCCGGACTTTTTAGTACGCTTTTTCCCCGATGCAAACATAATCCCGCTTAATATGCCGAAAAGCACAATGGGCGACCACAGATAGCTGAACAGCGCATGCTGAATGGTCTCAGGAAGCCTGGGCAGCGGGCGGTCCGGCACCTCCGGAAACCCGACCTTTTTAAAGGATACCGGAGAAACATACAGCCAGCCGGTGCCGCCGACTTCCTTTTCGCCGTATATCCTGCTCACATAGCTGCCGGGGTTTTCGCTGATACGTTTTTTTGCAACGTCAAGGAGCGTATTTCTTTTCCCAAAGGTAATGGCCTCTACCGGACAGACTTCCGCACAGGCGGGCAGACCGCCTTTTTTGGAAATGCGGTCAAAGCAGAACGTGCACTTGCGCACCTGCGGCGCAATCGGATCACAATAATCATAGGCGGGAATCTCAAAGGGGCAGGCAGCCATGCAGTACCGGCAGCCGATACATTTTGTGAGATCATAGTGAACGGTGCCGTTTTCCTTCTTTGTCAGAGCTCCGGTAATGCATGCCGAAGCGCAGGCAGGGTCCTGGCAGTGCATGCACTGCACCTTTACAAAAACCGGTACCGGCTGCCCCGTGTCGTCGACGAGCTCCGGGAGAAAATAGCGGTTGACCACAGTGTAGGCCTTTTCATCCGGCCGCCGCTTTGTTGAGAAAGCAAAGCTGCGTGTGTCAAACGGCTCATCCTGCGGGTGGAGCTTGTTGGCCTCGCTGCAGGCTTCCTCGCACTTGCGGCATCCGGTGCAGCGGACCAGATCCACCAGGCATCCATACGGATCAGCAGGCGCGCGCGACTCCCAGGCGTGCGCCTGCTTCGGCGCGGCGGCAGCGGATGCCCCGGCAATTCCGACAAGCCGGAAAAAACTGCGCCGGCTCAGCGCCCCGCGCGCTCCGTCAGAAAACACGTTTCCTGCTGACCGAAAAATTTTTTTCACCGTTTCGTAGACTTTCATAATCATACAAAAAGAATCAATTTATATATTTATATGCAGCCTTCAGCACGTTGCGGCTCCAGAATCGCAGCACAACGCCGGCACAAAATGCTCAGCGAAGACGGCGGCCCGTAACCGCGTAAGTGTGCAGCAGCATCGAGGGGTGCGCTTAGCAAGTATTCTTTTTCAACCTGCACCGTCTCATGCCATCCATCTGCTCTTATCGTCTTTAAATAGCTGGCGCACGCATCACATACATTAACACGACAGACATCATCGTCCATCGTGAAATACCCCAGCATCCGATTATCTTCATTAAAACAGAACGGACAGAAACCCTGCTTAAAATTCCAAAGAGTTTCACATGCACAGCACCACAGCTTTTTTGAACCGCTTTGATCATCAATGATGCCCATGCCCGGCGCATGACCGCACACTGGACACCGCCCCATATTCCAGCGCGAAAGATCAAGATCGGCAGCCAGACAGTATGCTGCTTCCCTTCTGAATGGCCTGGCAAAATGCAGCACAAAAAACGACAACAGCTCGGGCGAAACAGAAAAGGCGCCGGCTTTATGGCCATCTCTGTTTTCGCCGCTGCTCAACAGCTCGGTAAGCACCGCTGCCGCCTGCCGGCCGGACAAACCGCCGGCGAGCGTCAATAATTCGCTTTTATATTCCGGCATGCTCTCCGAAAGCTTTTGGATCAGCCCGGCAGCATACGCTTCAGCTGCCGCTTCATTCACCGCCGCCTGTGCAGGAGAAAAAAGGGCCTTCCCCCGGTCTATCAGTTTCTGTCGGTATGCTGCTGTTTTCGGCGCACGCAGGGATACCAGCCAGGTGCTGCCGGTGAGCGTGTCCTCAGCATCTGCCAGCGCCGAAAGAATCCGGGTTATTTTTTCACAGCACGAACAGCACTGCACGTAACAGCTCCTTTTGTTTTATACCGACCCAGCATATAAATGCGCAAAGAAAAAACAGCGACCGCCGTGCAGGAGGAGGCTGGAGGAAACCACACGGCGGTCACTGTGTTACACCAGCGCTTAATAGCAAAGGTAAAAGTATCACGCTGTTCATAATACATCATTAATGGTGTTTTCCAGCTCCTGCAAAGACAGCGCACCGACTATGTGCTTCACTTTTTTTCCCCCTTTAAACAAAAGCAGCGCAGGTATGCTGGTAATGTTGAATTCCTCTGCAAGGTCAAAATAATCCTCTATATCAATTTTTACCACATCGCACCGGCCTTGCAGCTTTTCTTCCAGCCGCTCCAGCACCGGCACCATAGCCAGACAGGGTCTGCACCAGCCGGCATAAAAATCAACTAAGACAGGTTTTTCCGAATCAAGAACCCTGTCGGTAAATGATTCATTTTCCGCGCGTAACTCCTGTACCATTGCGAGCGCCTCTTTGCTGATTCGATTGTTGTCGGGGCTGCCTGTATGCCGTGCGGGACAATTCCCACACAAGACACTGCTGCCGGTATTTACAATACAGGTGGGGATCAGAGCATACACACCGGTCTGTTCGTATACAGCACTCTTCACAATAGCCGCGACCGTATTTCATACACACAGCAATCGCACTTCTTTCAGGATGATAGGAGCAATTCATAAGCGACATCCGGCATTTTTGCAGGGATATAAATGCAACCGCCATGCCAAGCCACCAAAAGCAAAAAAACCAAGAAAAATCAATCTGTTTTGGTTTCGTCCTCCCGGGTGTTGCCTGTTGCAGCACAAATACTGCAACACATATTGAGCGAACACAGCACCATTTATTTGAATTTACTTTACAAATTACTGTTGCAGCATGTGCAGCACATGTGTTGCAGCAAGCAGGCAGTAAAATGACAACGGCTTTTTTATTTCACTTGATGAGGCGCCTGAATATTATATCGCTTCATCATGCGCCATACGGTTGTCCGGTTAAGGCCCAAAGCGCGCGCGGCCTTTGACTGGTTCCAGCCGGCATCCTTGAGCGCCCGGACAACTTCTTCATAAGCAGCCTCTCCCGCTTTTTTTGCGGGCGCTGCAGGCTCATGCGCATAAAAAAACTGCCGCACTTCATAGGGAAAGTTTTTCGGCACCAGAATATCGCTGCGCGCTTTCACAAATGCGTGCTCGATGGCGTGCTCGAGCTCGCGGACATTGCCCTCCCAGCTGTAGCACATGATCATGTTGAGCGCTTCCTGCGATATTCCGCGTATATTTTTACCATAGCGCGAATTGAAATTTTTTATAAAATGGTCAACAAGCAGCGGTATATCTTCCTTGCGGCTTCTAAGCGGGGGCAGATCTACTGTCACCACCTTAAGCCGGTAATACAGATCCTCACGGAATGAGCCCTCGCGAACAAGCTGCCGCAAATTCTTGTTCGTTGCGGCTATGACGCGCACATCAACCTTTCTTGTGCGGGTATCGCCAACCCGCTCTATTTCTTTTTCCTGAAGCACGCGCAAAAGCTTTACCTGAACGCCGGGACCTACCTCACCGATCTCGTCCAGAAAAATAGTACCCTTGTGAGCGCGCTCAAAGCGGCCCGGCTTATCCTGATGAGCTCCGGTAAAAGAGCCCTTCACGTGCCCGAACAGCTCGCTTTCCAGAAGCGGCTCGCTCAAAGCGGCACAGCTCACCTTTATGAACGGGCCGTCAGAGCGGCGGCTCTGATAGTGCAGCGCATGCGCAACCAGCTCTTTGCCGGTTCCGCTTTCACCGCTGATAAGCACGTAGGCATCGGTGTCGGCAACGTCTTCAATAAGCTCATACATATCCTGCATCTGCTCATTTTTACCGATAATCCGGTGAAACTGATAGCGCTCATGAAGCCTCTTCTGAAGCTCACGCTCAACAGACAGATCCCTGAACACAACAACGATCCCCGTTTTATCGCCTGCTTTGTTTCTGAGCACCGATGTTGAAATCAGGGCCGGCAGCTTGGTTTTATCCCTGCGCATGATCTGCATGGGCTCGTCGCGGCAGGGGCGCCCTGTTTTGAATGTTTTTATAATAGCCTGGTTAATACCGCAGGTTTTATGCCGGCAGAAAACATCAACCGCCTTTTTGTTTATCGTGTCCTGCCGGCGAAGCCCGGTGATTCTGAAAAAGGGCTTATTGCACATGGTAATAACCTGATCGGCATTTACAATGGCAACGCCCTCGTTCAGGCTGTTGAATATCGCCTCGTAGTTATCGCGCTGCGAAAGGCAGTCGGAAAGATTATTACAGGTAAAGCGGCTGCCGCTGTCGGATGGGGAAATCATAATCAGGAAAGATACGCATTAACTTTTCTGATATGTTTTTTGAATATTTTCATGCCGCCGCCTTCGCTGACAATGCGCAGCACCGCCGCAGGATCCTCAACCACCACTCCCGAAAGCAGGTGAACCGGATAGCCCGCAAAAACCCCGGGAGCGATGGGGGTGCTGGCTCCCACAACCGCGACCGTCCTGCATCCTGCCGCAGCTTCCAGAAGGGGCTCCATAGTCCCGTTAATGAGCGTAGTGCCCGTAATGATTGCAACAGAGCAGGAGCGCAGAAACGCAGGAGCTTCTTCTGCAGGGTGCACGCCCGGCGCGCGCGCCTCCTTGCGCTCAAAAATCCTCAGCTCTTTCACTGCCCCCGTAAGCTGCGGGACCAGCGGGCCGAAGTAGCCCACCATGCCGACCGTATCATCGGCAGCCGGCCTGATGCGCTCGAGCGTATCGCCGCCGACAACGTCTGCATCCGGGGTGTTGAGAAGGGCGTTTGCAGTAGCAATGCCGACGGCCCGCTCAATAAAATCAGACGATAATATGTATCCGGTAAGGTCCGAAGCGCTTCTGCCGGCAAGCGGCTCGCCGCGGCAGGCGCACTGCTTCTGCGAAAGGGACTCCCTGAACGTCAGCCCAACGCCGACCGAGCCGTTGTCGAGCTTAACGGCGGTATAGCAGAGGCCGATTCGCACATCCAGAACCGTTCGGTTAATCGCTTTTTCCTGAACTGCCTTTTTCAAACGCTCATCTATCATAAATACTCCTCTCCCGGAAGATTAGACAGTTAGCCGGGTGCCGGCATTGGCAAAAAAGAAGGTATCGGGGAATGCCAGGCTCAGGCGCGCAGCAGCAGGAAGCCCGGTGCAGTGCGACACGCCGATTTTCCCTATATTAAACCGGTCCAGATTTTCAATGGTTTCTTCAAGCTGGTTGCGGCCGAGAAAGCCCATGTGCGTTCCGCCGATCACCATTCTGAGCGTCCGGCCGGGAAGGTTATGCTGAATATGCTGAAGCGTGTTGATCATTCCTGAATGGGCGCATCCCAGTATTACTACCAGCCCTTCCGGCCCCTCCAGCACAAGGCACTGATCATCGGGCAGCTTGTCCTGCTCGACGGCTCCGCTGCGCTTTATAATCAGCCGCGAATCCTCTTTTTCAAATCCGGTTTTCTTCGGCACCTCCCCGCACAGGTACATGCCGTCCTGCACTGATGAAAACGCTGCGCTCAAATGGAACCGGGCCCCCATCTCCTCAAGCTCCTCGCGGGACCAGGCAATACCGATTGATTTTTCGATAATTGTTTCTCCGTGTTTCAAGCGCGCATAGCGCTCGGTAAACACCGCGGGATGCGCATACACGTCAACAGAGCCGGTCTTTTGCAGGACCTGCGCCAGCCCGCCGGTGTGGTCATAATGTCCGTGGCTTAACAGTATTTTCGAAACGCGCGAAAGGTCTTTGCCAAGCGATTCGGCATTGCGAAGTATCGTGTAACCCTGACCGGTATCAAATAAAACAGCTGCTGCTTCCGTTTCAATCAGCACGGAAAACCCGTGCTCACCAAGAATATCCGCCGAGGCGGCTGCGGTATTTTCACACAACACCGTTATGTGTGTCACTGATTATCCTTTCCAGCCTGCGGCAAATCAGGCGCTCATGTGTACGCTCGATACCGCGCGAAGCTTTTTTACCGTTTCTGCAAGCACATCAACGGTGGCGTCAATATCCTGCTGCGTATTATCGTCTCCCAGCGAAAAACGTATGCTCCCCTGCGCATCCTGAGGGCTGACCCCCATTGCCGTGAGCACGTGTGAGGCCGCGGCCGACCCCGTTGAGCAGGCTGAGCCTGCAGAGGCGCATATGCCGTTCAGGTCGAGATACAGCAAAACCGATTCGCTTTCGACAGCGGCAAACGAAACGCTTGACGTATTGGCGATGCGGGGAGCCTGCCGGCCATGAATGTGTATGCCGTCAACAGCTTCTTCAAGCCGCTTCTCAAAATGGTCCCTGAGCCGCAGCAGACGCCCGGTGTCAAACACGCCCTCATCGCCCAGCAGCTGAACCGCCTTTGCAAACCCGGCGGCCCCTGCGACGTTTTCTGTTCCGGCGCGGACGCCCCGCTCATGGCCGCCGCCTGTAATGAGCGGCTTCAGGGGGGTGCCGCTTTTAACATACAGCGCGCCGATTCCCTTGGGGCCATACATTTTATGTGCCGAAAACGCCATCAGTGCAGCACCGGTTTTACCGGGAGAAAGCGGCAGCTTGCCGCCAGACTGCACCGTGTCGCTGTGAAACAGCACCCCGCTCTGTGCGGCTATCCGCCCGATTTCCTCCACCGGCTGAACAACGCCGGTTTCATTATTTACATGCATGACAGTAATTAAAACGGTGTGCGGCGTAACGGCCTTTCTGACATCATCGGGATCAACACGGCCGCTTCGGTCAACCGGAAGATAGGTAACCCGCACGCCGTCGCGCTCAAGCGCCCGGCAGGTTGACAGCACGGCATGGTGCTCAATGGCAGATGTTATGATATGGTCGCCCTTTGACGTGAGCGCTCCTGTCACGCCCCGAATCGCAGTGTTATCGGCCTCGGTGCCGCCGGAGGTAAAGACGATCTCTTCAGGCCCGGCGCCGAGCCAGGCTGCTACCGCTGCGCGGGATTCCTCGAGAGCCTTTTTTGCTTCCCGGCCGGAGCGATACAGGCTCGAGGGATTGCCAAAGCTGCCCTGCATATATGGGGCCATGGCCTGAAACACGTCAGGGTGAACAGGGGTCGTTGCGTTGTGATCGAGATAAATCATTTTCCAGCACCTGCTCAGCGCTTTGTTTTCGTCTGATAATCGCGGATCGCCTCATGCAGCGCATTCACCCCGAGAAGCGAGCAGTGCTTTTTGTGTTCAGGAATGCCCCCGAGGGCTTCAACGACATCATCATCGGTCATGGCGAGAGCTTCCTCGAGACTTTTGCCCACAGCGAGCTCGGTTGCCATGCTGCTTGTGGCTATGGCCCCCGGGCACCCGAAGGACTTGAATTTTATGTCGAACAGCCTGCCGTCCTCAACCAGTATCCACAGCTTCATCTGATCGCCGCAGGAGGGATCGCCCACAAGGGCGTAGCCGTCGGCACATCCCTCCGACATTTCGCCGACATTGCGGGGATTGGTAAAATGATCGATAACGGTGTCATTGTAATACAGTACAGGCCCCTGGTGCTGCTGAACAACATTATCCGTTCCATCTGTCTGGCTCATTCATATACTCCTGGTCATAGGTGTCCAAAAGGATTTTGTGCCGCGTCACTCCGGGCAGCAGCCCGACCCGCAGGGCGGGCTGTCGCACCGCTCATCGCGGCCGCAGCAGGTCTTCCCCCCCTTCGGCAGCGGGTGTGTGGGTACCGCCGAAGCGGATATCATCTTTGAAAGGTTGGTGCTCCCGCAGCTGCTGCACTCCCTGCCGGCATCGGCATCGCTAACGCCTACAAGAAATTCGCTTACTTTTCCGCAATCGCTACATTTATATTCATAAAGCGGCATCGGTTGTTCCTCCAAAAAACAGTTTATTCATCGGCAAACCGGCCATCGGCCACAATCTGTGATTTATTTTTCGCCTCCTCATACCAGCCCATTTTAGCATCGGCACGCACATCAAACCCGTCAATATATGGTTTTATATCAAGCAGGGGGGTTCCGTCAACCATATCCGGCCCGGCAAACTGCACAACCGTATCGCGCACCCCAACAAGCTCAACCAGGGACAGTCCGATCGGGTTCGGGCGCCGTGGTGCGCGGGTTGCAAACAGGCCGCGGGTAACCGTATCGAGAAAAGGGCGGCACTGCAATTTGAAGCCCTGCGATTGATGAAAATAATAGATGAGAAAAATATGGGAAAACCCGTCCAGGTCCTTCAGCCCATCACGGTATTCGGGAAACACTTCAGCGGAGCCGGTTTTATCACGGGAGTACACGCTTTGTATGGGCACTCCCGCGCACTGCTTAAATGGCGTGTGTAGAATGCCGATCGGGGAAAGTGTCAGGTCCATGGCAGTGTAAAAAATGATCAGGGAAGCTTAATGGTTACGGGGCCGCTGCGGTATCCTTTCAGTGATGAGAGCATTCCGCGAATGGTTTTCTCAATAATGTCCGAGATAAACGGATTCATCGACATCGCATACGATCCAACACTCACCGCGACAGGCGGCTGAAGCGATACGCAGTCCTGCAGGGCCCGTGAGCCCCTGACAACCTCGCGCGCGAAAGCGCCGCAGCTTGTGCACCCGCAGTGTCCGCAATCGAGTGCGGGCAGCTTAAACGCCAGAGCGGCTATATGCTTTACCAGCTCAGGAATCGATGCGGCGTGCGCAAGGGGCTCGCAACGCCCGGGCCCGAACGTACATACCGCACATTTCTCGAGCGCCTCATTGAAATCTACTGTTTGACCGGCTGTGCAGAGAACGCGGGGAAATGTTTCATTTTCTTCAAACCCTGCAACAAGCACGATATCGGTTTCGAAAAAGGAAAGAATATCTTCAAGAGATCTCTTTCCAGGGTATGACACGGCAAAACAGCCCGGAGAAGCCGCGCCGCGCGGCCGGCTGCACTCACCGCTGCATGGATGGTCTTGCTCCGTGAGCACCGCGCAGGACAGGCCCTGCCGCTCGCACTCTCCGGCCGCCTGCTCAATAAGCTCAGCTATCTGCTCCGCCGACGTTCCGGCAAATCCCATAACCTTCATTGCCCGGGCCCTTTAGGCTCTTAGAAGTTAATTTTTTGTATTCAGCGGCAAAACATTCAGAGCTAAACGCAATCATTATCGTTTTCTTAATTGATCCAATAATGATCAGCGATGCAAACACGATTGCGGCCACGATAACGACAACGTCATCGCTGACCGCAAAAAAACTGATCCCTTCCGCCTTGTCCGGGTCAGGCTATCTCCAGAATAACATCGCCGCCGGTATCCGTTGCGCCGGACGCCACAGTGAATCGGGTGCCGCGCTCTGTGCCTGCAGGAATGGTGCATACGCACTGTCTAACCGCGCCGCCGCTTTCCCGTATATATGCCGTCCGATGGGTGCCGTGCTTCAGCTCCTCGGCTGAAAAAGACATCCGGCAGACAACATCATCACCTTCCTGAAACATTCGCTGCGCCTGCGTATAGCCGCCTGTATGCATGCTGCGCCACCGCCTGCCGCACCCGCGACCCATACCCATTCCGCGGCCCATACCACCGCCCCTGCAGCCGCCATAGCCCATGGGGGACCACTGGCGAAACGGTGATTCATGAGCTGAAGGTGCGGAGCCGCGCGGCGCCGTTCCGTGCAGATCATAAAACGCGCGCTTGTGCGGATCCGAAAGCACGCCGTAGGCTTCATTAATACGTTTGAATTCATCCTCAGCACCCGGGCGGTCATTTCTGTCCGGATGGCACTCAAATGCCCGCTCACGATATGCTTTTTTCAGCATATCCCCGTCGGCTTTTCTATCAACCTGCAGAATAGAATAATAATCTTTTGCCTGTTCCATAGGAAAGCGCTATTCCCGCACAATCTCTGCTCTCTGTTTTACCGGCACATGCCCCCCGCTGCAGCGGGGACATGTTCTGAAGTCACGCTTACTTACCGGGACGCCCGCGTCGTATAGGCGGGGGAGCCTCACTTTTTCGTCCTGGATTTTTCAATCATCTCTTCCACTTCCTCGGCTCCCTCTGCATACATGGCTTCTTCATCAGGGCTCAGCTCTTTGAGCAGCCGCAGAAACTCGCCGGCGTGAACACGCTCTTCGTCGGCTATATCCCGAAGGACATCCTTGGCCAGCTCGTGATCAGTAGACTCGGCAAGCTGCATGTACAGCTGCACCGCTTCATACTCGGCGGCAATCATGTAGCGTATTGCCCTGACAAGCTCCTCATGGGTGATTTTCCTGTCATACTTCAGCCCTGAAAAGGGTGAACTGAACTCAGGCATGGTGCTGTACCTCCTGTGCATCCAGATAGCTCATGACTTTTTGCCATATATGTTTAACCGCCCGGGAAACCTCACCGCAATCATATTCTGCAACCGATTTGCGATGAATCATTGCCGCGGTAACACTCTTATCATACGGAATGCGGCCTGCTATTTCAACATTCTGCTCAGCACAGAGCTCCTCGATGCGGGCGGTATTTTCCTCGTTGATGTCATATTTATTTATGCATACAATGGGTGGTATTTTAAAGTGACGGGCTGTTGCCACCACCCGCTCCATATCATGGATGCCCGAAAGGGTAGGCTCGGTCACCACAAGCACCAGATCCACCCCGGTAATTGATGCGATCACCGGACACCCGATTCCGGGAGGCCCATCTACGATAATAAAATTTTTACCTGTTTCTTCGGCCAGCGACTTGGCGCGCTGGCGCACAATGCTGACCAGCTTTCCGGAGTTGTCCTCGGCGATGCCAAGCTTTGCATGAACCATATCGCCTTCCCGCGTAGACGAAATATACCAGGTGCCTGATATGCGATCGCGCATGACCGCTGCTCCTTCGGGGCACACATAGCTGCATACGCGGCACCCCTCGCATGCTATTGGATCGACGGCAAAATCGCTTATTGCATCGTATCGGCACATGGATATGCAGGCGCCGCACTGCGTGCACCGCCCGGCATCGATCTCCGCAACGCTGCCGCCGCTGTAGTCTTCCTGGTACCGGACCTCGGGTTCAAGTATCAGATGGAGATCCGCTGCGTCCACATCGGCATCGGCAACAACGGCGCTGTCGGCAAAATGGGCAAACGCCGATGTGATGGTTGTTTTTCCGGTACCGCCCTTTCCGCTTATAATGGTCAATTCTTTCATTGGTATTGCGCTCCCGCACCTTGTAATGTTGAGGTTTTCAGTACCTGAAAACCTGTATTTTAAAAAATCAGCGCGTTTCCCGCTTTATTATCAATTATCACTGGTGTCCAAAATACTTCTATCATTAAGTCAATAATCATTCTTCGCCTATCGAAGATCCCGCTCTGCGGGGAAGGCGAGGGTTTTAAACCCCGAAGGAGACAATAATTGATAGCCCTGTAAAAATTCGGAAAAACGGTCATTGCGAGGAGTGAAACGATGAAGCAATCTCGATTTTTCAAATACTGAGCAGAGAAGAGATTGCTTCGCTTCGCTCGCAATGACACCAAAAGGCACTTTTTCGAGGTTATCAATAATTATATCCCCACGGGCGCTTCTGCCTCAACAATGCTTTTAATGCGCGAAAACAGCCCGCAAAATTCCTCCCGAAGCTCAGGGACAGCCTCCACGGCCGTTGTCCCCCGCGAATAGGCTTCGGCGATACGCCGGTCCCAGGGAATGCGCAGCAAAACAGGAACCTGCTCATCGGCGCAGTAGTCATCCACGGCATCGTCGCCGATACCCCACTGGTTAATCACGACTCCGAACGGTATCTGCAGCATGCGTACCGTTTCCACCGCAAGCCGTAAATCATTCAGGCCGAACGGGGTAGGCTCTGTTACCAGAATACAAAAATCAACATTCCGAACGGTTTCAATAACAGGGCATGATGTGCCCGGAGGGGAATCCAGAATAACGGTTTTTGTCTCATCGATCCTGTCGCGCTCCCGCGCAATGATGGGCGGCGCCATCGGCTCTCCTACATTCAAAATACCCTGAACGAACGAAATGCCGCCTGCGCGGCCGATTTCCACAACACCTATTTCCCGGTCCTTTTCAGTAATCGCGTTTTCGGGGCAGATATATGTACACCCGCCGCACCCGTGACACAGCTCGGGGAAAACAAGCGTTTTGTCCCCCAGAACAACCAGGGCGTTAAAGGCACACAGATCCGCACACTTTTTACAGCACGTGCACTTTTCCTGATCCACCTCGGGAACGGGTATATAAACCGGGACCCTCCGGTCAATGGCAGGGTGAAGAAAAGCCGCTGCATTGGGCTCCTCAACATCACAATCGATATATTGAACATCCTCAAGCGAAACAGCTAGATTGACCGCAACCGTGGTTTTTCCGGTACCGCCTTTCCCGCTTGCTACTGCAATTTTCATAATGTATTCCCCTGATTGCTATTGTCTTGTCATTCGTGCGCCGCACGCGGGACAGGCCTGTTCAGCGCAGGGCACGCCTGCCTGATGAGGCATCCGCTTTCCGCACTGCGGGCACACGCACTGTCCCGAGGGTCCTGCGCCGGGCCGGCCGCCGCCTTGCCCGCCGCCGGCACTGCCTCTGCCGCGTCCTGTTCTTGGCCCCTTTCCTTCAGGGCCGGTACCATCACCTCGTGGCATGTTTACCTCCTAAAACAAATCGTACATATACCATTTATTAATCAAGTGATATAGCTTCTGCCGGACATTCATCCACACAGGTGCCGCAATCCACACAGGTGTCCTCATCAACATGTGCTTTCTCATTAATGATAATCGCCTCTACGGGGCACACCTCGGCACAGGTGCCGCATCCCGTACATTTTTCAGCATCGATCTTTATTGCCATACCATTCATCCTCCAAAAAAGCTGCGCGATTTGGGAAAAAACAGCCCCGGCAACGCCTGTGGTTTACCAACAACTGCTTCGGGACCGGTTTCACGCATATAAAAAAATAAACGCTAAAACCCGCCACCGCCGCCCCGGCCTCCTCCCATACCGCCGCCTCTGCCTCCTCCCATACCGCCGCCTCGGCCGCCACCGCCGCCCATGCCGAAGTGCCGGTCCACTGAAGCGTCGGTGATTTCCCGGGCAGCACCGCTTTTAAACTGCTCAACGGCTTCACGGGCCGTTCCGGACAGGCCCGCGTATATTTTTATACCTGCCGCAGTAAGGGCGCTGAATGCGTTTGGTCCGGCATTGCCGGTGAGAACCGCGGCTGCGCCGCGGCCGGCGACAAGCTGTGCAGCCTGCGTGCCGGCACCGCCTCCTGCGCTCATAGCAGGATTTTGAACCGCTTCGCACTCCATGGAATCAGTATCTACAAAAAGAAAAACAGGACACCGCCCGAAACGCGGATCAAGCGGGGCGTCCAGATTGTTGCCGGTACATGAAATACATACCTTCATCGTGCACTCTCCTCTCATATGGTCCAAATTTTTATATCAGAATTAAAATTAAAATCGCTGTAATTCCATTTTTTGCAGCTCGCTGCGGTTAAGCCTGTCAATTGCCTCACGCACGGTTAGTCCCGGCGGGCACAGAAAAATATCAATTCCTGCCTGAACAAGCACCTCATACGCATTCGGCCCGACCTGTCCGCTGATAACCCCCTGAACCTTTTCGTCAAACATGATCTGCGCGCACGCAGTACCGGCCCCTGTGGCTGCAGAAGCAAACGTATTGATAACGGGATGCATGTCCAGCGATTCGGTATCAACAACCAGAAAATAATCACAGCGGCCGAACTGGCTGTGCACCCGGTCATCAAGTGATGCTCCGGATGCGGAAACGGCGGCAATCATATGTTCCCTCCAGTGGGTCTTTAATGATCGTGTTTACAGGGAGCAGTACCCTTCACCTTGCCCTCCAGGTAGGCCCGCAACACGTTTTCAACTTTTCCGGCAACGCCGGTACCAACCTCGATGCCAAGCTCCTGAAACAGCTGTATGGCCCGGGGTCCCATGCCCCCGGCAATCATTACGTGAGCGCCCTGCTCGTTAATAAAGCCGGGTACAACCCCGGGAACGTGATTGTTAAAATAGGGGTTCTCAATAACCCGGACGTTTTGCATCTCATCGCCCTCCACATCGACAAGCGTGTAGTGGGAGCACCGCCCAAAATGCATACTCATTTCCGACTGAAGGCCCTGGTTGTCTTCACATGCAAACGCTATTCTTTTCATTGCTGGTCTTTTTCCTCCGTATACTATTTTGACGCTGCTTTTTTGTTTTCAAGATGCCGCTTCCAGATGTCCGCCACCTGATTGAACGCCCCGGCCACTGCAGAATCAGGGCTGCGCAGCACATACGCCTCTCCCTCATCGGTGCTCATAACCAGCTGCGGGTCAAGTGGAATGGCCCCGATAAACGGTATATTCATCTCTTCGGCTATTATTTTCCCGCCGCCGGTTTTGAACAGGTCGATTTTTTGCTGACAGTGGGGACATATCATCCCGCTCATGTTCTCAACAACCCCGACCAGCGGTATTTTTATTTCCCGGCAGAACGTAATGCTTTTACGCGAATCGAGCAGCGCAACTTCCTGCGGCGTGGCGACCACGAGGGCACCATCCACATTCTGCAGCAGGTGCGCTACGCTCAAGGCCTCGTCACCGGTCCCGGGGGGCAGATCGATAATAAGATAATCAAGCGTACCCCACACAACCTCACCGAGAAACTGCTTTATGAGACCGTGCTTCAGCGGCCCGCGCCAGATAACGGCATCGTCGCGCTGCTGGAGAAAAAATGCAATTGACATAACCCGGAGGTTGTCGGTAACGGCAATGGGCACGATGCCGTCTTCGGTAGCCATCGGACGCTGATCATCCACCCCGAGCATTTTCGGGATATTGGGACCATGGATATCGGCATCGAGAATCCCAACCTGATATCCCTGATTGGCAAGCGTTGCCGCCAGGTTGACCGCGACGGAACTTTTTCCCACGCCGCCTTTGCCGCTTATCACCATGAATTTATAGGTAATGCTGCCCATGCGCTTTTCGATAAGGGCCTTGTCGTGCGCCTCTTTCTCCGCCTGCGAACATTTCGATGCATCATTGCAGGTTTGACACGTTCCATCGCGCTCACAATTGTCAGTACTCATTTGTATCTTTTCCTCCGTAAAAGAAAATATGATCCACGTAATTCGCCTCCACTGCCTTTGTATAAATTTTTTGATTATATCATACATATAATTCGCATGCAAAGCTATAGAGAATGAACATTCTTTGCAGACAAACCTGCAAAACACCTGCCGGTCCGTCTAAAAAACGTGTCAATTACTATCGCAGCATACCAGCAAATCATCCCGAAGCACACCGGAAGCGGCGGCCCCGCAATCCTGTTTCACCAATACCTCCCGACAGCATGCTCACACAGCTTATCCCTGCTCATTTTCTCCGCACTGACGGCTGAGCTCGCTGATCCTGCCACGAATCTGCTCGAGCTGCTCCTGGAAAAATGCCTCCTGGTCTTTAAGATATGCCAGCTCCTGCTCCGGCGGAGGAGGCGGGGGGCTATAGGGCGGCATTCCGTATGGCGGCATGCTGCCCCACGGCTGCCGGGGCCCGTAATATCCGGGGAACGGTTCCGCCTGCCAGGGACCCGCATACCACGGCGGAGGGCCTGCTTCCCATGGCGGCGGGGAATAGCCATAGTACGGTCTGCCGCCGGAAGGATCCTGAGGAGCGTACCCCTGCTGTGCCTGTCCGGCTGCATCTCCGCTCTGATCAGCAGGTGGAGGCTGCCAGCCGGGTTCCTGTTCTCCATAATAGCCGGGGACATATGGTCCGTATCCCGGTCCCCACCGGCGTGCACCGCCGAACCCTCGGCCTCTGCCGCCGCCCTGTCCTTGTCCGTTCTGCATATAAAATCACCTCCTTGTGCGTGCCCTGTTACGGCTCCCATCCCGAATCAAATGCTCCGGAACGGGAGCCGATGAACACGCAGGATTATGTGCCGGGCTTATTCAGTGCCGGCATTACCAGTAATACGGGGTGTACTGTCCGTATGCGCCGTAGGGCTGATACCCATAGGCAGGGGGAGCCCCCCATCGGCCGAAACCGCGGCCGCGGCCTCCGCCGAACCCTCGGCCTCTGCCGCCGCCCCAGGGTATACCGCCTCTTCCGCGGCCGTATACCGGGCCGTACCCATAGGCCCCGTAGTTTTGCGGTGCATAACCGCCGTAATACGGCCCTGCATAGGGAGGACAAAATCCCCTGCCCCCGCCTGTCCGGGGACCCATACCCATTGGTCCGGTTCCATCAAATCCAGGCATTGCTGTCACCTCCTTTCAAAAAAAGCTTTTGTGCTACATTTAATAGATAACTACCGCTTCTGGACCGGTCAACACAGCGCCTTACCGTCCGCTTCTGCTTCTGCCGCCTCCTCCGCAGCGCCAGCGGTGCTGGCTGCTCAGCCGCCACCGTTTCATACGTCGCCCGGGGCATACCATAGCTCCCGGCACCAGCCTGCCCTGCAGAAATAAAATCAATACATCCCCGGCCTCACCGGTTACCCACGGAATAACATCAATATCGTTTCTATACAGCATATCAAGCATCTCATTTGCAATACCGCCGCAGATAACAACATCAATACTCAATGCGCTGAACTGTTTAATACGCTCGCTGAAATGCATGGCCGGTGCAAAAAAGATCTCCCGCTGCTGCTGTATCTGCTGCGTTTCAGGCTCTGCACTAACGATGAGAGCGCTTGCGGAACAGTCAAAACGGGGAGAAACGCGCGTATGAAACACCGGTATTGCAATATTCATAACGAATCCTTTCACATTTTTATATTACAAAAAATGTGCCAACCAAAATAAATAATAAATTATATAGTTTTTTCAGGTACTTATGCAATAAAGGGGGCAAAGGGGCAAACTGAAAAACACGGTATGTATTGCATTAATGCAATAATAATTGCAACATGTTGCAAAATCAACACATCTGCTACAGAAATGCGCGGCTCAGAAGCTTTCCTCAAGCGACCGCAGAAGATTGTAAAAATCGCCCTTCGTATCAATGTTGCGGTTGCGAACCTTAAGGGTTGCCTGGTCGATCAGCTTTGCAAATGGAATGCCGTCAATTTCAAGGTCATCCCGCACGGTAACCATTTCGCCGAACCGGCTCTGCTCTATAAGGCGAAAAGACCCCACGCCGAGCTGTGAGGTAAGCAGCACGTCATATAAAGATGCCGGGTTCTGCCGGGTCTCATACCCGACAACCTGTGGCTTGAAGCTTTTTTTACCTCGCGTCTTTTCTCGATACACAAGCTCCAGCTCCCGGGCAAGCCGGTCGCCTATCTTGGCTTCAACAAGCTTCAGATTCCCAAACCGGTCACGCTCCATTTTGCTTTTTTCCTCCCCGGGCATAAGGTCGGCAAAGCCCTCGGCGATGCAAAACAGCCCGTAGCCTTTGCCGCTCTGCTCTCGCCTGATCACCACCTCGACCAGCTCCCGGGCAAGCTCCTTCAAGCTGAAGGGGCGCCCCTCGTAATCTTCCGGGATAATCGCCTTTGTTCCCCGGGCATAAATGCTTGCCGCCGCTGTATACCAGCCGGCCTTGCGGCCCATAAGCTCAACAACATGATAGCAATTGGTTGCTTTCGCGTCATCGTAGAGGCCCCGGACATTCCGGCCGGCCGCCTCGGCAGCGGTAAAGTAGCCGAAGGTCCAGGGGATACCGTAATAGTCATTATCTATTGTCTTGGGCACATGCACAATGGCGCTTTGAAACACGAGATCGGGGGTTTCGTGCGCTCGCTTGCGCGAAAGCTCGTACAGATAGTTTGCGGTTTTGAGGGTATCATCACCGCCGATGGAAATAAGGGCGCCAACATTGAGGTACTCAAACGTATCAAGAATGCGGGTCAATTTTTTTGTTTTTTTCGGATCATTCAGATCTTCCGGAGAATTCACATCCTTGCCGGGATTGGCGCGCGCGGTTCTCAGCACAAACCCGTTTGAGTCGATAGCCCGCGACAGCTCCTCGCGGTCAAACACCAGATAGTGCTTATCGGGCCTGATGTCCTGGGGGGGCAGGTCTTCAATGTACTCATAGCCGTTGTAAAATCCGATAACGGGAATGCCCCTGTCAAGAAACTGCTTTGCCGCACCGGCCAGAACACGGTTCCCGCCCGGCGCGGGCCCGCCTGAATGAAGGATGGCCACTTTGAGGTTCAGCTGCTTCATGCGCCCAAGAGCCGGTGTAAGCTCGTCCTTACGCGTAATGGGAATTCGCGGCATGGCATACCCCCGGATATGATTGTTTATTGTTTTTTGATGCCTTTACTTATCCACTTTCATAACACCGCGCATGGCAATAGTAAAGGGCCATGAGATGAAAAAAGGTATTTTTTTGTTTTATGTGCAGGCAGTAGTGTCCAAAATAATGTAACGAAACCGGTTCGAGAGGGGCTCTGCAAAGCCCCCGCACCATCTGAAGTGATTATGGAACGGCATGTGCCGTTAAACTTCAGCACACACAAGGCCCGGCGGAAGGGCTGCCCGGGTCAATCCCTGCACAATGCCTGTTACGTAGTTACACGTAGCAGCATCGGGCCGTCCATGAAGTGAGGTTTTATATGGCGGCGGCCGCGCAGATACCCGCCCGAACCGGCTTTTGCTCAATGATATAATTTATTTTGGACACGTTTGATGTGCAGGCTTTCCGCTTCCTCTTGACTTATTGCCTAAAAATCTGTTTAATGAATTGATAAACGCAATACGTGCTCCGGACCACATCCATCCAAACATACACTCAAGGAGAAACGTTATGAGCAGAGAAGAGCTGGAAAAACTAACGGCAACCAAACTGCGCGAGACGGCACAGGAATACCCCGACATTCAGGGCGCTTCAGCCATGAACAAAGAAGACCTCATCGTTGCAATTCTGAAAGCGCGCGGAGAGCCCGTCGGGAAAAAAAAGAAGGATGTCGTCGAAATTTCAAAAGTGAAAAAACAAATCAAGACGACAAAGCAGGAAAAAAACAAAGCGCTCGATGCAGGCGAGCTCAAAAAAGTCAAAAAGCTTCGCAAAGAAATCAAAAGAATGAAGCGGCAGACCCGCCATCTTGCAAGCCTGAAAAAACAAACAGCTGCAGAGGAAAAAAGCGCATGAAACAGCGCATCGTGCAGGACATGCAAGCAGCGCTGAAAAAGAAAAACACCGCAGAGCTTTCAGCGCTGAGAATGATGCTTGCTGAGCTGCAGAACAAGGAAAAGGAAAAAGGCATCCCGGTCGATGAGGCTGCCGCGGTTCAGCTTTTTCAAAGCATGATCAGGAAGCGAAAGGAAGCAGCCGATCAGTTTGCCAGCGGCGGCAGAGAGGATCTTGCCCAAAAGGAGCGCGGGGAAATGGATATTATTATGCGCTATCTGCCCCGGCAGCTTTCAGCTGATGAGCTGCGCGACCTGGCTCGTGACGTTATGGCCGAATGCAGCGCAGCCGGCCCGAAAGATACAGGCAAAGTCATGGGCCTGATGATGAAAAAGGTAGCCGGCCGTGCCGACGGCAGCACGGTCAAGCGCATCGTACAGGAAGAGCTCGGCTCCGCCTGACAGCGCCCCCGCCGGCGCTGCGCACGGCGCACCCCCTTCTGCACACCCTTCGCCCTATTCCCCCAATGCCCTGAAAACATTTGACATGGCACGCATAAGCGGGTAAACTTTAATACTTTTTTACTCACGAAAAGGATTGTTCAATACAGAACGCATGAAGGGCAAAATCACCATAGACGCGGCGCTGTGCAAGGGGTGCGGCTACTGCATTGCCTTCTGCCCAAAAAGCGTGATTCGCGTATCACAAACGATAAACGCAAAGGGCTATGCCTTTGCAGAGCCGGACCCTGAAAAAAGCTGCACCGGGTGCGCTACCTGCGCAGTGGTTTGCCCGGAAGCCGCTATAGAGGTGTACCGTGAATAAACAGCTGATGTACGGAACGCACGCAATCGGCGAAGCCGCTATTCAGGCCGGCTGCACCTGCTATTTCGGCTATCCGATCACTCCCCAGAACGAGCTTCCGGAATACATGTCACGCCGGCTTGCGGAAGTGCCGAGCGGCGTGTTCATTCAGGCTGAAAGCGAGCTTGCGTCCATTAATATGGTTCTTGGAGCCAGCGTTGCGGGCGCCCGCGCCATGACCTCCTCCAGCAGCCCCGGCATCAGCCTTAAGCAGGAGGGCATTTCCTTTCTTGCCGGCTCGGAACTGCCGGCGGTTGTTGTCAATATCGTGCGCGGCGGCCCCGGGCTCGGCAATATCGCTCCCGCTCAGTCAGACTATTTTCAGGCAACCCGCGGCGGCGGCCACGGTGATTATCGAATTATCGTGCTGGCGCCGGCGTCCGTGCAGGAGCTCGCCGACATGACTTTTCTCGCGTTTGACCTTGCAGACACCTACCGCATACCGGCTATGGTGCTCGGCGACGGCATGCTCGGCCAGATTATGGAGCCGGTTGTCATTCCGGCGCGGAAGAAAAAAAAGCTCCCCGAAAAAGACTACGTGCTTAACGGCGCCAAGGGGCGGCCCGCGCGCGTGGTTAAATCGCTGATTCTTGACACCAAGGACATGGAAGACCACAACTGGAAGCTGTTCAGGAAATATCAGCGCATTGAGCAGAAAGAAACCCGATGGGAAGAGTATATGATGGAAGATGCGCATATGGCGGTTATAGCCTACGGCACCGCCGCCCGCATCGCCAAGGGCGCCATAAACCGCCTCCGGCGCGAAGACGCCAATATAAAAATAGGGCTGATACGCCCCATAACCATCTGGCCGTTTCCGACAAAGGCAGTGAGAGAAGCCGCAGCCGTACTGAAGGATTTCTTTGTTTTTGAAATGAGCGCGGGACAGATGGTGGAGGACGTTCGGCTTGCGCTCGAAGGTGCGGGGACCATTCACTTCTACGGCAGGCCGGGCGGCGTCGTTCCGACGCCTGCCGAGCTGGCGCGCAGCATGGCGCGCCATTACTATCAGTCCAAAAGGAAGCGGAAAAAATGAAAAAAATCTACTCCCGCCCGGCATCGCTGCGAAAAGTGTCTATGCACTACTGTCCGGGCTGCGGGCACAGCACCATACACCGCCTTATCGCCGAGCTTCTGGATGAAATGAAGCTCAGAGACAAGGCCATATGCGTTCCCCCGGCAGGATGCGCTGTGCTTGCCTATAATTATCTTGATATAGACATGGCTGAAGCGCCGCACGGCCGCGCAACTGCAGTGGCCACCGGCATAAAGCGGGTACAGCCGAAAAATATCGTTTTCTCATATCAGGGGGACGGTGATCTTGCGGCAATCGGTACCGCCGAAGCGCTGCATGCGGCAAACCGGGGCGAGAACATTACAGTCATTTTCGTCAACAACGCCGTGTACGGCATGACGGGGGGCCAGATGGCGCCTACCACGCTTTCGGGCCAGGTCACCACCACCTCGCCCTCCGGCCGAAACCCCAAGACCGAGGGTCCGCCTATCAAAGTCTGCGAAATGCTTGCCGGGCTTGGCAGCACAGCCTATCTTGAACGCGTAACGGTCACGTCGCCGGCGAACATAAAAAAAACAAAAAAAGCGATCCAGAAAGCTTTTAGCTATCAGCAGAAAGCCGCCGGCTTCAGCCTTGTTGAAATACTGTCACCATGCCCGACCAACTGGCGCATGAGCCCGATTGATTCCTGTAAGTGGATTGATACCGTGATGACAAAAGAATTTCCTCCGGGAGTGTATAAAGAGGTGACATGCTGATAAAAACAATATTTTCCGGTTTCGGCGGCCAGGGAGTCCTTTCTACAGGGCAGATGCTGGCGCGCGCAGCTATGCTTGAGGGAAAACACGTCACCTACCTTCCCTCCTACGGGGCGGAGGTCAGAGGCGGGACAGCCAACTGCACGGTCACTATTTCAGATGAGGAAATCGCCTCGCCCATCGCATCTGAGCCCGAGTTTGTGGTTGCGCTGAACCAGCCCTCCTTTTTCCGGTTCCAAAGCCTGCTGCAGTCAGGGGGGTGCATGCTGTACAATTCTTCTCTGGTTGACGCGGCCTCGGTCAGAGGGGATATCGAAACCTACGGAATACCCATTACCGAGCTTGCCTCACAGCTGGGCAATGTCAAAGTGGCCAACATGATTATGCTCGGCGCGTTCGTTGCCATCAGCAACCTTGTTTCTTTTAATAAAGCATTAAAAAATCTTCCGGACATTCTGGGCGCCGGAAAAGCAAAGCTGCTCAAAATAAATGAGAAGGCGTTTAAAACGGGGTTTTCGCATGTGGAGGATCAGAAAAAATGATAATTAAACAGCTCTCTGTGGTCCTGAAAAACATTCCCGGCATGCTCGCCGACCTGAGCGAAACGCTGGGAAAAGACGGGGTAAACATAAGAGCGGTTTCTGTTGCCGACACCTCGGAGGTCAGCACGGTGCGCTTTGTGGTCGACGATCCCGAGAAAGCGCTCAACATCCTGAAAGCAAACGGGTATTCAGTGTATGAGACCGATGTGCTTGCGGTCGAAACCCCTGATCACCCCGGCGGTCTCAATGCTGTTGTGCGACCCCTTAAAGAGGCAAGCATCAACGTGCTGTATCTGTATCCGTTCCTTGGCAGGATGAGCGATCAGGCGATCGTTATTCTGGGCGTCGATAAAATCGACGAGGCTCAAAGCGTGCTTCAGCGCAACTGGGTGCATATGCTCGGCAAAGAAATTTATAATCTGTAAAAGGAACGCTTTCATGTCCGACAACTACTGCGACCGCTGCGGAGACTATATTCCCGAGGGGACCGCCAGGTATTCGGTGCACCTGCAGGTGGTT
The DNA here is from genome assembly GCA_964621615.1 of uncultured Thermodesulfobacteriota bacterium. Lineage (GTDB taxonomy): Bacteria > Desulfobacterota > WTBG01 > CAIYCZ01 > CAIRTM01 > CAZUMW01. Next base: position 311,875 of record CAZUMW010000001.1, on the reverse strand, counting down.
CTTGACTGCGACTGCTACGTTCTGTGTGAGGCGGCCGATCCCTGCGAGCACCTGCAGAAACTCTATGATGCGGCCGAGCAGATTGACAGCCAGTCAGCAAACAATGATGTGTTTGAAGAGCTTTCTTTTGTGCTGTGCGATAGATGCAAAAAGCGCTTTGTCAGCGATCCGTTCAACAGAGGCGACGACATGCTCCTTAGAGCGCGACAGACAAAGCGGCTTTTTCATTAACCCCCCCCGAGAGTATCGCTGAGATCAGCACAACCTCTGGATTTCAGGGCTTCGCCTGCCGATTGCATTCACCCCCACGCCGCCTTTCTGCCAAAAAACTTGACAGCTGTAAATATTGTTCTATAGAATGATATTCTTGTAACTGCTGCCTTAAGAGCAAACGCTGAGATGAACATATAAAACGGAACATAAATTCATCACAAAGGAGAATGCCATGTCCAGCAAGTATCAGTCAATACCCGTGCCCCCGTATCCCGGTGAAAGGGAGGCCGGACAGGAAAGCCTTGTAAAAGTCGCAGCACTGCAGATGGAACCTCATATCTGCAACAAAGAGCGCAATATTCAGGAAACGCTGAAGATGATAGATGACGCCGGCAATAACGGGGCGCAGCTGATGGTCCTGCCCGAGCTGTGCAACACCGGCTATGTATTTAACTCGCGCTCCGAAGCCTTTGATGTGGCAGAAGAAGTTCCGGAGGGAACTACGACCGAAGAGTGGATAAAGGCCGCCAAAAAGCATAATGCCTTCATCTGCGCCGGCATAACCGAGCGGGAAGGCAATCATCTGTATAACAGCGTTGTAGTTGTCGGCCCCGAAGGCTATATCGGCACGTATCGAAAAACGCATTTGTGGAACGAGGAAAAAATGTGGTTTGAGCCGGGCAATCTCGGATTCCCCGTTTTCAGCCTCCCGTTCGGCAAAATCGGCTGCCGCATATGCTATGATGTGTGGTTCCCGGAAGTATCGCGCATTCTGGCGGCGCAGGGTGCCGATATTATCTGCGACTCGACAAACTGGGTCGTCGTTGATCCGCTTCAGACAAAGGAGAAGCCGACCGCTGCGACCTCAGCAAGCCAGATGTCGCTGATGAATTCCGTTTACAGCGTCTGCGCTGACCGGACAGGCGAGGAGCGCGGCGTTGTGTTTATCGGAAACAGCTGCATCACCGATCCGGGCGGCGGATTTGTAGCCGGCCCGGGCGATCCCGACAAACCCGAAATCGTTATGGCGGAAATCAATGTGATGCTTGCACGCTACCGCCACTGGTCGGCATTCAACAATCCTCATACAGACCGGCGCACCGACCTGTACGACGACTACCTCGGCTATTTTCCCGAAGAGGAGTGGTAGAGGGCGTATCCGATAATCGCATGAATCTTAACATGCATCATTGATAAGACCCGGAACAACCTGCCCCGGCCAGGATTCCGGGTCTTATTGTCAGAGTGAAAGCCCATTTTTCGGGCATACAGTTACGGCACATCCTCCGCGCCGGGTAAGGACCGCCGTAATACTGCTCTCAGGCGGCGTTGGCAGAAAACCGAAACCTATAGTACAATAACAATGAGAATACTTGGAATAGACTTCGGCATTAAACGGATCGGCCTTGCCGTCAGCGATGAAAGCGGCATCATCGGGCACGGAATCGGGACAATAAGGCGAACCGACACCAACCGGGACATCGGCGAAATAAAAAAAGCGATAGCAGATTACCGCGTTGAAAAAATAGTCATCGGGATGCCGAAAAACATGGACGGCACGCTTGGGAAATCCGCCGAGCAGGTGCTTGCCTTTGTCGATGAGCTGAAGCAGCACGTCCCGGCGCCCGTGGAAACCTGGGATGAGCGCCTGAGCACCGTTGCTGCTGAGCGCGTTCTACTTGACGCCGACATGAGCAGAAAAAAACGGAAAGGCGTCATTGACAAAGTCGCAGCCTCTATCATTCTTCAAAATTATCTCGACCACATGAACAGGACAAACACCGGTGATCTATGAAAAGGGTTTTATACACAGCGATTCTGCTGCTGCCGGCCGGGGCCGCGCTTGGTGGCATTGTTTTTTACATCTGGTGCATTACCCCGTGCAGCAGCGCTGTTTTGCCGGTAACCTTTATTATTCCTGACGGAAGCACCCTGAGCCGAACCGTGGGCATTCTCAACCGGGAAAAGCTTATTTCAAGCCCCCGGGGCTTTACCATTCTGGCAAAAATAAAAAATGCCGGGCATCGAATCAAGTCCGGGGAATACCGGATCAGTCAGCCGCCGACGCCGGCCGCACTTCTGGAAAAGCTGATCCACGGAAAAGTGCTTACGCATCCCGTTACAATCCCCGAAGGCAGCACTATATATGACATTGCCCGCATTCTTGAAGAGGCCGGGTTCGGCAGGGCCGAGCAGTTTGCAGATCGTGCCGCGGACCCGGATGCCGTTTCACCGGACTTTTGCAGCAGCGAAACGCTGGAGGGGTACCTGTTTCCCGACACATACCGGTTCAGCAAGGGGGTTCCCCCTGCTGCCATTCTCAGAAAAATGGTAGCCCGGTTCAAGGAGGTCTACGCTGCCGAAAAAGCAATGGCACATATACAGGGCCTTTCCCGAAAAGAAATCATAACTGTGGCCTCAATGGTTGAAAAAGAAACTGCTCACCCGGACGAGCGTTCTGTCATAGCCGCGGTATTCCTCAACAGGCTTGAAAAAGGTATGCGCATGGAGTGTGATCCAACGGTCATATACGGCCTGCAGCGCATAGACCCCGCTTTTGAGGGACGGCTCAGAAAGCGTCACCTTGAAAAAAAGACCCCCTATAACACGTACAGGATCAGCGGCCTTCCGCCGGGCCCTATCTGCAATCCGGGACGGGCATCAATACGGGCGGTGCTGAACCCTGCAGACGCAGATTATCTGTATTTTGTTTCCCGCAATGACGGTACGCATAAGTTTTCCAGGACATTTACCGAACACCTGCACGCAGTAAACAGATTTCAGCGATGACACAATCACTCCGCCCAAGCACCTATATACTGTTTGATATCGACGGAACCCTCATAAACACCGGCGGGGCCGGACTGCGCGCCATGAAGTGCGCTGTAGGTCACGTGCTGCAAAACACAGAGGTCCTTGACGGATATTCCTTTGCAGGTAAAACAGATGCACAGATCATACGGGATATGGTACGGCGCACCCTGGCAGACACCGCTGATACAGATGTCCTTGCACGCCGGGTAATCGACTCCTATGTACACAACCTGTCCGGAGCGCTTCGCGATTCGGATTCCTACCGCCTGTATCCGCACGCTGTCGAGGTGCTCAACCGGTGCACCGCTGATACGACTGTGGAATGCGCTCTTTTGACAGGCAACATCCGCGAGGGCGCTCGGCTGAAGCTCGAACACGGAGGCCTCTGGGACTATTTCTCCTGGGGGGTGTTCGGCGATATATCAGAGGAAAGAACTCACCTGGCTGAAAGCGCGCGCTCTATTATTCTTGAAAAAAACCCGGCAGCGGCTATGCAAAATATTATTATTGTCGGCGACACATCAAATGATATACTGTGCGCTAAAGCAATCAGTGCAACTTCTATCGCATTTTCGGGAGGCTTTGAGGCGGAGCATACGCTCCGGGAGCAGGAGCCGGATTACCTGATCGACGACTTGATCCGGATCATGGATATTCTAGGCCGCACCTGAGCCACGCTGCTTATTGTAATCTCACAGGAGCGCTCTATTCAGGTACGGCTGTGTGCCATTTCATACTGATATCCTGGACACGTATGATGAACACTGCGGTTAAAATCATTCTCTTCGGGATTTCGCTGCCCGGCATCTGTGCATTCGGCATTGTGCTGTACAGCCAGACCCGATATGCGCTGATAAGCTGCCCGGGGTGCAGGATCGCAGCCGGAGCGTTTCTGGCAGGCATCCTCACATGGATACTTGCAGGCCGGTTTCTCAGGTTCTTTTATGTGTTTGAGCATGAAATGACTCATCTCCTGTTCGGCCTTCTGTTTTTCAAGCGTCCCAAAAGCATCATGGCCTCCGAAGAGGGGGGCCGTGTCGACCTGTACGGCGGCAACATTATCATAACCCTTTCGCCGTATTTTTTTCCGGGCCTGTCCATGCTGCTCATTGCCGCATTTCCATTCATCGACATGCACTATCACCGGGTGCTGTTCGCGCTTCTCGGGTTTACGGCAGGGTACCATATCATATCCACACTGCTGGAGTTCAAGCTGCATCAGCCCGATATCCGCGAGGCCGGCCCGGCTTTTTCGATAATTTTCTGCTTTTTTGCAAACATCGTCATGATCGGCTTTATCGGCGGATTTGTCTGTAACGGCTTTGCGGGCGGCACTGCCTTTATTAAAAACGGCCTGTGGGAGCTGCTGTGGCTGGTGCGCTATGTTGCAGATCTGGGAGCGCAGCTTGCCAGCAGCGCACAAGGAACAGTATGACACCTGTCTACAGTGATCGTTGCCGGATGTAGATATATCTATGAAACCGCTTATCAATGCCATCCATGAAATCATTATGCAATTCAGAGAGGGCAGGCTCGTTTTGCCCGCTCTGCCGGCAATTGTGCAGAAAGTGGAGGCGATCATTAGCGACCCGGACTTCTCAACCCGGGATCTTGTCGATGCGCTCAATCAGGATGCAACTCTTTCTGTTAAGCTGCTGTCGGTGGTAAACACAGCAGCGTTCAGAGGAACCGGGAAAATAACCACTATAAACAGCGCTGTCACGCGGCTCGGGGTAACAGAAACCAGAAATATTGTACACGCAATTGCAAACAGATCCGTTTACACCATCCAGGCTCCCCGGCTGCGCTCAATTATGCAACGGCTCTGGCTTCACTCGCTTGCGGCAGCCGTTTGCTCTCAGGAGATTGCAGCACGTCTGGAAATTAAAGACCGCGAGCGATATTTCCTGCTGGGGCTTGTTCATGACATCGGAAAGCCCCTGCTGGTCAAGGCGCTCAGCGATATATATACCGGTGATGATCTGCCTGACGAAAACGAACTCCTAACCGGCATTCAGGAGGTGCACACCTATATGGGCAGCGTCATTCTGCAGCGGGGCACATTTAAAGCCGATGCGGTCCATGCAGCAGCATATCATGAGGACGGGCAGATCGAAAAAAAGCCCGAAACACCGGTTCTTGTTGTAAATCTTGCAAATCATCTGACCCGGCACATCGGCTACAGCCTGTTCACCGATAACGCCCCCGCATCCTCCCTGACATCGGCCCAGCGCCTCCGGATATCTCCCGCAGCCTGCGAACAGATATGCACGAGAGCAGCACAAATCATTCAGGATGCAGCACAGGCCTTTTCATAAGGCCCGCGCAGGACTAAAAGCCTTTCCAGGCGTGCATAAAACACGCCGGAACATGTTCGCAACCAAAGGCTGCGCCTGCCGGCCGCCTTATTTTTTTACAAGGGTATCAATCAGGGGAGCCGAAACGGTCTCTCCGGCGTGCTTTCCTGCGGTATACTTGTCGATCAGCGGGCTGAGCGCATTCATGATTAATATGGCGTAACACACGCCTTCGGGATATCCGCCATAGAGCCTGATCACAATCGTTATCACCCCGGCACCGAACCCGAATATGATGCGGCCTCGCTGCGTTACCGGGCTGGTTACCACATCGGTTGCCATATAGAAGGCACCCAGTATCAGCCCGCCGGCACAGAGATGAAAAACAGGATTCTGGCCCGCCAGTGCGGCAATAATCATCACCGTTCCGATATAGGAAAAAGGAATATGCCAGGTTATGGTTCGCTTATACAGCAGATACCCTGCACCGACAAGCAGTGCAAGTGCAGATGTTTCTCCAATGCAGCCCCCGACATTTCCGAGAAACACATCGATCAGCGGCGCGGCTTCCCCCTGAAGCTTTAACGCTGCAAGCGGCGTTGCAGCGGACACGGCATCGGCTGCTTCTGCGCCCCCCCACGCCACGGGCTGACTCCACGTCGTCATGATACCCGGCCACGCCGCCAGCAGAAACGCGCGCCCGGCGAGCGCAGGATTGAAAATATTATTGCCGATTCCGCCGAATGCGTGCTTTCCGACCAGAACTCCGAACACCGTCCCCGCAACCGGCACCCAGAACGGCACGGTGGGCGGAAGCGTAAAGGCCAGCAGCAGCCCTGTAACAGCGGCGCTGCCGTCCATGATGGTTATTTCCTCACAGGTCATAACGTTATAAAAAAACGGCCTGAAGCGAAATGAGCGCGCCTTTGCGATCTGGAGGAAAAGCTCCGTGAGCTTTCCGGTAAGCATGCTCAAAAAAATAATCCACAGGGGATACCACCCGTGCACATACACTGATACACAAACTGCCGGCAGCAGCGCAATGTACACATCAAACATAAGGCAGTGGGCTGTTTCGCCGTTTTGAAGATACGGTGCAGATGATACAATCAGGCGGTTTTTCATAAGCCGTTTCATGCATACAGGGTTTTGTATTTCAGCAGCCCGAGCTGCTGCCGGCTGCCGGAGCTGATTTGCTTGCCGAACAGCAGAATCTGGGTAAGCGGAATCATGGACGGGCATACATATGAACACAGGCCGCACTCAAGGCATGAAAAAAGGCCCCGCTGCCCGGCCTCCTCATAGCGCTCATGCTCGATCAGCTCTGATATGATAACGGGCGGAATCTGCGCCGGGCACACATCAACACATTTTCCGCATCGCACGCACGGGCATCGCTTATAAAATTTTGACTGGCGCTCCTGCTCGAAGTGAAGCGCAATTGCCGCAAAAATTCCGCGGCTTTTTTTAATAACCGGAACATCGAGCCTGTGCTGTGAGCTTCCCGTCAGCGGACCGCCCAGGGCCAGGCGACCGAGCGCCTGAAGGTTTGCACCGGTATGCTCAAGGACCGCCTGCAGGGTCGTTCCAATACGGAGCCATACATTAGCCGGCTGCGCAACCGCCGATCCGGCAACCGTGACCAGCTGCTCGGTAAGGGGCGCCCCCCGGTAAAACGCATCCGCCGCCGCAACAAGCTCCGCGGGCTCAAGCAGCACGCATTTATGAGCTGCGGAACCGCCTGAGCCCGACCGGGCCTCCATGCTGAGCAGCGCTCCGAGCGTTTCCGGATACGGCCTGCGAACGCGCACAACAGAAGACTGCCTGATCTCTTTGCTTATTTCTCTCAGAGCGGCTTCTGTTGGAGAGTCCCCGGTAGTTATAAAACGGATCTGCTGTACGTCCGAAGCGATGTGAAGCAGCGCCGCTATGCCTTCGGCGATTTTGTGCTGCTCCTGCTGAACCAAGCACGACTGAGAGGTGATAGACGGCTCAAAGTCGGTTGCGTTAATAAAGATAACGCGCGCATCTGCAAGGGCCCTGAAGTCAAGCGGAACTCCTTTTTCCGCTAAAAAAGCGGCCACATCATCTTCGCTTCCGGCAGCGCAGGGCTGCTGTTCAGCGGTGTTTCCGGAACCGTCCCCGCTTATCTCCACCGACTGAACATCCTGCAGAAGGGGATGAGCCATGACTCCAACAGCGGTGACAGTTCCCGCTATGGGGGCATGAATTCCGATGTGCGACGACGGCGTACCGGTAAACCCGATGGCCTGTCCCTGAACAACGCTGTCCCCTTGGCTTACCGCTATTGAAAACGCATCGTCCGGCGCATCCTGAAGCGGCACAACAACCTCCCGGGGCGGATCAAGCCGCCGGGCCGCAGGCGCGGCAGGGGGATCGTGCCACACAGGCGGCCTGTGTGAGCGTCGCTGAAAGGTTGGCCAGAATCCGTCCACATCTCACTCCGTATTACATGTTAGCCCGCCAGCCTCACGCAGCCTTTCGAAAAAGGCTGCCTTTTTCTGATTATGCGCTTTGCTGCCGGGCGGTTCGGGCTGCGAACTCCTGTGCCGCCCTGAGCTTTTTCCGGGTAAGCAGCGGCCCCAGAAGCGTGCTGAAATAGGTAAAGCCGGCAAGGCGCGCATTCTGCTCGCCAATAAGCTTTTCAAAATCGCTGCGAACATGCTCCCGCGAAAAGATAGCGCCGCCGGTAATAAAGCCGGCGACCATTTTGCCCTCAAGGTTCCGGCACGCCTGAATATAGGCGGCAAGATGCGGGTGCACCCGCATGACCATTGTCCAGCCCCCGAAAAAAATCAAATCGTACGGCGCCATGTCAAACGTAAACACCGGCGGGTGCTTTTTCAAAATCCCGTGCGGGGTCAGATCGAGCTTAACAATATCCGCCGCCCCGTCCAGCCCGCGCAGCACAGCGCGGGCTACCTTCTCAGTGTTGCCGGTTTTCGAGCAGTACACTATTATGGCATTCACCCCTGAGCGGCTCCTTTAGCGCGATCGGGAATCAAATCCGCAATAATATTTCTGGGACAGGCTTCAATGCAGTCCCCGCAGGCGGTGCACTTCTCATAGTCGATCTTTATCACATTATCCTCCATGGCAACCGCATCAGCCGGGCATACCTTAACACACTTCATGCAGCTGATACAGCCCACAGGGCATTTCTCGCGCACGACCTTGCCCTTATCTTTTGAATTACACGCTACATGCGGCCGGGCTCGTTGCGGAATAAGCACAATCAGCTCTTTCGGGCATGCATTGACACATTTGCCGCACCCCCCGCATTTATTCGTATCCACAGCAGGGGGCTCTCTACCCTGCCTTTGCGACAGGGCCCCCACAGGGCACGCCCGCACACAGTCTCCAAAGCCGAGACAGCTGTACTCGCACACGCTGTCTCCGCCGTCGAACCGGGATGCCGCACGGCAGGAAGCAACACCGGTATAAATAAAGCGCCGCTCTGTCTGATGCCCCCCGTAACAGCGGATCGCGGCAATCACCGGTGCGCGGGCGGTGACCGATTTTCCGAGAATTCTGCAGATTTCCTGTGCCTTGTCACCGGCAAACACGCAGCGGTCCGGCGCCGCATCACTATCAACCATTGCCTTGGCATAGGCAAAGCAGGACGGGTACCCGCACCCGCTGCAGTTTGCCCCCGGCAGGACCTGCTCGATTTTCTCTGCGCGCGGGTCGGTTTTAACAGCAAGCAGGCGGGAGGCAACAGCAAGAACCGCTCCCGCGAAAAGCCCGCAGACACACAGTATAATGACTGAAACAGCAATAATGTTCATGCAGATACGCTCCATCCGGGCTCTTAAAAGTACCCGGTCACCGAGTAATGTAATACCGGCTGTTGCCTTAATTATTTCATGAAGCACCGGCGTGCGCAGGAGCAGCTTCAGGTGCAAAAGAAAGCGGCTTACGGCGCTAATCCGCCATTACACCTGACAAGCCGGGAATCCTTCCGCTGCAATCTGTATTCCGGTCAATGCGCAAAAAACCCCTGAAACCCGAAAAATGACAGCGCCATCAAGCAGCCCACAATAAAGCTTATCGGCATCCCCTGCATGGCAGGGGGCACACGGGTAACGCTCAGGCGCTCTCTTATCCCTGCCATAATACAGATGGCAAGCGTAAAGCCGACGCCGGCGCCGAACCCGTGCACAAGCGTTTCGACAAAGCTGTATTTTTCTTTAATATTCAGGATGCAGACACCCAGCACTGCACAGTTTGTGGTAATCAGGGGCAGATATATGCCGAGCACGCGCTGCAGCACCGGGCTGACCCGTGCAATAACAAGCTCAACAAACTGCACCAGGGTAGCAATAACAAGGATAAAAACCACTGTGCTCAGAAACCGTACCGACAGCGGAACAAGCACGTAGTTATTAATAAGCCAGGTAACCATCGATGCCATGGTCATAACGAATATAACGGCAGCGCCCATGCTGGCAGCGGATTTGAGCTCACGCGACACGCCGAAAAACGGGCACAGGCCGAGAAATTTGGAAAGAATAAAATTATTTATGACCACGATGCTGAAAAACAAAACCAGCAGCTGCTCCACTGTCATGACCTCCTGTGCGAAAGGTACTGGAACAGGCCCATCAGCGCCCCCATGGTTAAAAATGCACCCGGCGGCAGTATCATAACAACGGCAGGGTTATATGCCGCGCCGAAAACAGGGTATCCGAGCAGCGTACCGCTGCCGAAAAGCTCACGAACGCTTGATATGAGTATTAATGACAGCGTAAAGCCGGTGCCCATCCCGAGGGCATCGGCAACGGCGAGCCGCACCGGATTTTTAGAGGCAAAGGCCTCGGCGCGCCCGAGAATAATACAGTTAACCACAATCAGCGGAATAAAAATTCCCAGCGCGCTGTGCAGCTCCGGCGCATATGCGGCCATGACCAGATCCACTATGGTCACAAATGTTGAAATAATAACTATGTATGAGGGAATCCGCACTTGCGGGGGAATAAATTTTCGCAAAAGCGAAATAAACACATTTGACCCCAGCAGGACAAATGTTGCAGCAACGCCCATGCCTATTCCGTTTTTAACCGTGGTTGTTACCGCAAGAGTGGGACACAGCCCGAGAACCAGCCTGAAAATAGGGTTGTCCCTGATAATGCCTTTTGTATATTCTGAAAAAAAAGTCACGCCCTCTCCGCTTCTTTTATATAATGCCGGCCCGGGTAAAACCGCCAGCTTTTTCCCTGCTGCCGCCGGCGGTTGCATTATCCCCTTTCATAATGGCTTCCTTGTGCTCGCTGTACATTTTCAGCCCCTCGCGCACCGCTGTTAAAACCGCTGTTGAGGATATCGTTGCACCTGAAACCTGGTCTATGTCGCCGCCGTTCTTCGAGAGCTTCCAGGCTGTTCCCTCAAGCGTTTTTCCGCTGAACTGCTGATAAAATTTCTCGTTGGTTATTTTGGCGCCAAGCCCGGGGGTTTCGTGGTGCTCGATAATTTTGATTCCGCTAATTTCCCCGCCGGGAAGCACGCCGAGCATCAGGTTGATATCGCCGCCGTAGCCCGAAACGCGCGACACTTCAAACGCAATGCCAAGCACGGCCCGGTTGTTTTTTATGTGGTAAAACGTTTTGCAGGCCCCGTCCGTCTGCAGCTTCTCATCGCAGACGGGAACGCGAACGATATCGAGCCCGGCAGCGTCCTCGTACCGTGGAAAAACGGCATTGATCGCGCGTATTTTTTTCTGGCGCTTCTGATAGGCGATGGGGTCTTTGGTCAGCTGATAGACATAGGCAAGAGAAAGAGCCGCACAGCAGCAAATGACAGTAAGCACTATACATAATTTGAACAGCTCGCGCATACGAAAGCCATTTCATGAAGCAAAAAAAATATGGCCAGCAAACGCTTCCCCCGGCATTGCGAAAGCAGTGCTGTTTTTCCTTCTTCATGACCCGGTCTGATACCGGGACTACATCTGTTATGATACGTGCAAACCCTTTTTTTGCGGCGGGGTGAGATCTCTACTGCGAGAATAATACCTTGAAGTGAAATGTCAAGTCTAATTTTGTCTTATAAAAAGCCCCTGCTCTATCAGCAGAGCAGGGGCTTTTTGCTGTTCGGGTCTGCCCGTGATCGAATTCTGTGCAGTGACTTTTCACAGCACAGGCACAATCATGGCGCTGAGGGGGTTCAAATATGCAGGAAACAGCGCTCCAGCGTAGCCATCAGGGCAAGGTTGTGCTCGGCTGCAGCCTGAATCACCGCCGCATCGTTGAGCGAGCCTGCCGGCCACACCACCGCAGTTACACCCTGCTGCGCAACCGTGTCGATGCTGTCCCGCTGCGGGAAAAAAGCATCTGATGACATAACGGATCCCTCAAGCGTATGGCCCTTTTTGAGGGCTTTATCGATTGCCTGCTCAACAGCACCTATACGCTCCTGCTCGCCGGTGCCCACGGCTATCGCGGCGCCGTTTTTCACAAACACAATACCGTTTGAACGGACATTAATGTTCACGTACCATGCCGTCAGGCAATCATCAAGCTCTGTGGCGGTCGGCTCGCGGCCTACAACGAAATCCCTGCCGCCGTTTTTTTCAGGATCGCTGTTGGGGATCATGGGGTCGACTATAAAATCAGCAGCTGATTTTATCCTGGTCAGATACGGAACCTCAAAGGTAATGGTTCCATCAACCAGGTTCCTGACATTATAGTTTCCCGCCACATCGTCGCCGACATATTTGGGAATCCTGTCCATGTTTGAAACCCTGGCCAGCCGAATAGCGTTGTTTCGCTTTTTTGTTCCCTCGTTGCGCCTGAGTATTTCAAGGGCCTGCTCATCGAAATCGGGCGCGATCACGGCCTCGATGAACGTTTCCATAATGGCTTCCGCCGTTGGTGCGTCTACGGTTACATTGAACCCGACAACACCGCCGAATGCGCTGCGCGCATCACAATCGCGCGCAATCCGGTAAATCTGCTCAAGGGGCTCCTCCTCGGTCTGCACCTTGAACCCGCAGGGGTTTACGTGCTTCATAACCGCGCATGACGGCCTGTCAAAAAACTTCAAAATATTCAGCGCCTGGCTCATGTCCTGCAAGTTCGTCAGGGAAAGCCCCGCCTTGCCGCCTTTGAGCATCTCGAGGTTGCCCATCGACAGCGGAGCCCCCCCGGCAGGAGCGTATGCAGCAAAGGGCTGATGCGGGTTTGTGCCGTAGCGAAGCTGCGTCGGGATTGCCTTGAGGGCTATCTTCTGATCGCCGAGCATAAGGGTTGCTTCTTCAGGGAAGCTGCTCTCGATCGCTGTTTTATACACATTTTTAAATGAGGAAACATCTGTTGCCATAGTCACTACACCTCCATGTAGGTTTTGTCTTTCGTACAGTCCGGCACACAGGCCGAGGCTTTAAAAGTGCAGGCGGGCTGGCACAGATTACAGGCTGTGCCTGTTTTTCACCTGCATCGAAATCCTGCCGCCGGCGTAAACGTAAACAGCTGCGGCCGCCACCCTGAAGTCATCCGCCCCGGGCTCCGGGCCGAGCGCATCGTACAGGGCCTCGACGGCCTCAGCGGCGCTGTTCCATGACATGTCTATATCCTGGGGCTCCCCGCTGAACGAGGGAAGGGGGTTCACATTGACGCCCGTATAGGTTGCGATCATCTTGCCCTTTCCCGCAATCATCGGAATGGCAAATAAATTGCGCATAACCGATCCGTCCTCAGCGCGCTTCAATACGTTTAATGCGGCACCCGAGGTTACGCAGCCGCTGATGCGCGGCGTGTAGTTAGGCTCATCCGGCTCATACTCCCATGCCTTCAGGCTTGATACCAGCACCTCAACCGGATCAGCATCCCTGCGCAGCGCTTTATGTATGTCTTCGGTCTGCTTGCCGTTGCTGACGGCGATGCCGTCGCCGCACAGCACCGCAGGGTATACCAGCAGGTCCGGGTTTCCCTTTTTGAGGGTTTCTTCATCGGTGGGCTTTACCACGATCTTTTTTTCCGCCTCGTTCAGCTCGAGCATACGCGCCTGGCTGGACGGGCTTCTGCCGGTTATGGCATACATAACAACCGCGGCATTGTCAGGGCTTTTTCCGATCGCGACCACCCGGCCCGGATAAACCATTGCTTTAATAGTGTTCAGTCCTTGTCCCATAGCTGCCTCGCTCCTCTTGTTGGTCATTGTGCGTGGTATATAAAAAACATATCTGCCTGCCGAATTATTCACAGTATTCAGCGCAGGCTTTGTCCGATTCCCACACGGTTACGGATGCCACCGTTATGCCGTCGGGGACCAGCGTGCTCATTTTGCCGAATATGTATCGCGCTACATTCTCGGAGCTGGGGTTTTGGTCCCGAAACGGCTCCAGTTTATTGAGAAAGGTGTGGTCGAGCTCGTCCAGAACCGATTGAAGCATATCCTTCAGATGCTTGAAGTCGACAAGAAGCCCAACCTCATCGAGCTGCAGGCCCTCTACAGCAACATCCACTTTCCAGTTATGACCATGAAGGTCCTCGCACTTTCCCCGATACCCCCGAAGCTGATGCGCTGATGAAAAATAATCGCTGATTTTAAGGCGGTACATTGTCGTCTGTCATGCCCGGTTTTTGATAATCACTTTTCGGCCGTCAAGCTGCAGCCGTCCTTCACAGTACAGCTTTATGGCCTCGGGAAGCACTTCGTGCTCAACCTTAAGGCCGCGCTCTTTAAAAGCCTCGAACGTATCATCCGGCTTAACGGGATTGACTCCCTGCAGAATAACAGGGCCGGTGTCACACCCCTCATCAACAAAATGCACCGTGCACCCGCTTACCTTAACGCCGTAATTCCACGCATCACCGTAGCCGTCTGTCCCCGGAAAGCTTGGCAGAAGTGCGGGATGAATATTTATTATTCTGTTTTTGTACCTGGAAATCAAGTAGGGGCTGACAAGGCGCATGTACCCGGCAAGCACCACAAGCTCGACACGGTGTCTCTCGAGAATTGCGCAGACTTCCTGCTCGTGCTCCTGCCGCGATTTTCCCTTCGGGTCGACAAAATAAGCGGGTATGCCGTGTTTTTCAGCCCGCTTCAAACCGTATGCATCGGCTTTATTGGAAATAACACAGGCAACCGTCGCCGGAAGATATCCCTGTTCAGCCTTGTCGATTATTGCCTGCAAATTTGTTCCAGAACCCGAAACGAGAACCGCAATGCCTGTTTTCATCGATTAGATAACGATATGTTTTAATTGTTAAAAAAAACAAAGATAATATAATATCGGGGGTTCTGTGTCAATTAAAAACAAAAAGCTGGACTTCTCCCCTCATCGTTGATGAAAGAAAAAACGCAGGCCGCGTTCCCGCCCTGCACCGATAATGCTTTACGCTAATTCTTGCTGCATAGAACCCGGGGGGAACCTAGCGGGTCAATCGGTGGACGGTGGGTGCGACCTGCGCGAGGGGGGTAGTGATTGTTGTGATGGACTCTGAGTGTCCCAGAATAAAGTAACCGCCCGGCTTCAGGGTGCTGCATAGCCGGTGAAGTATTGTTTTTTTTGTTTTGCGATCAAAGTATATCATCACATTGCGGCAGAAAATCACATGAAAGCGCTGCTTTACTGCATAAGAAGCGCTCATGAAATTGAGGCGGCAAAATTCAACCATGGCGCGCACGCGCGCTGTTACGCGAACCAGCTTTTTCGACCGGTCCCTGCTGCGGGCAAAATATTTTCTCTGCAGCATAACGGGTATATGTGTTATTTCATCTTCTGTATAAATAGCCCGGCGGGCTTTTTCGAGAACAGTGCTTGAAAGGTCGGTTGCAAAAACAGAAAATCTGAAAGACGGGTTTCTTTCAGCAAATTCGCTCAGCACGATAGCGAGCGTATACGGCTCCTCCCCGGTCGAGCAGCCAGCGCTCCATATGTGAAAAACCTCTCCGCCCTGCTGTTGCATAAATTCAGGTAAAATCGTCTTGCACAGATATTCAAAATGAAGGGCCTCGCGGAAAAACTCCGTTTTGTTCGTGGTCACCGCGTCAAGCATATGCACGATTTCACCGGTGCCGGTGCGGCTGAAAAGAAAATCGCAATACTCCTCAAAGCTGCGAAGCCCCAGCTCCTTGAGCCTTTTGCGGAGCCTGCCCTCAAGCATCGTTTTTTTAGCTGCAGGCATTTGAATCCCGCTTTGCTTTTCGATGTATCGGCTCAGCTTCCCGAACACATCATCAGGCATATGTATGATTCGGCTTCCGCTCACCCGCTGAGAAACAAGCGGGGAAATAAACTCTGATGCGTCTGAAACCGTGTTGCGGTGTTTTAACGCTTCGTTCACTCGGCAGTGCTCCTGTCTTTTTGGAGAGTCCTTCCCGACACTTCATCGCCCTTCCGAGGCTCTGCGTACCGCATTGTGCTGCAAAAGCCTGCAGGCTGCGGCGAAGCCTTGTGCACTAATCTCTCGACAACCCGGGCGATATCAGGTGCGGTACTGCGGTGCGCGACCGTCATAAAGCGAGGCCGCAAAAGATGTCCAACGGCTATGGTTGCAGGCTCGCTGTCAGGCAGAATAACCACAGTGCGCATGCTTTCAAAATACTCTTGCATGTCAACGAGCTTCTGGAGACAAAGCCTGGTTTCGGGGAAAAGCAGCAAAATAGGGCACTGCGAATCGGGACGGCACAGGCGCAGCCCAAGCTCTTCGATAGAAAAATATATCTCCACCGGAACCGTTTCTGAACACACGTGCTTCAGCACCGTTTCAAGATATTCACGGTTGAATTGCTCTGCTGAGCTGAAAACAATAAGCCCCATTTCTGCTGAGCCTTTATCGTACGCGTGCTGTGCTTTTCTAAAAATTAGTCAGTGAGAACAGTACTGTGTATATACAAAAGCGATGCCGGAAACGCTCAATCCGGGTAAAAAAAATAAGCAATAAATTTCAGCTAGTTAGAACAAGGAGGCGCGCTGCATCAACGGTTGGCTGGAAAACATTGTCTTGCAAAACAAGACAATCTCACAAAACAAGACACTGGGTGCAGCGCACCACGGAATATTATAAAAGCTCTCCATGTTTATCCCGTGAAGCAAAATAGTATGGTTCTTGTTTAGGAGGGTATACAGCAGAGGGTTACAGGATACCAGGAAATAGTCGGGACCACCCGGCAAGGTCGGTGGAGTAATAAATGCATCCGTCAAGCGAGGCAGCCGCAAGATCATCATCAAACCCGTCTCCGTTAAAATCACCTGCGGTAATGCAGAAAAACCGCTGGTTGCCGATGCGGCGGTACGCGGCAAGGTCGGTGCTCACCAGAACAAAAAAATGCACATTGACAGCAGCTATATCGTCATAGACCCCGTCAGCATCGAAATCACCGCCGGCAATTTCGATGCATTTATTGCTGCCGATCCGGTCCCATGACCGGCGGTCATCTGTATACATACAATACCCGTTTAGATTTACCGCGGCAATATCATCGCGTACGCCGTCTCCGTCAAAATCCATGGCGGTCAGGCCGGTAAATTTATTGACACCGATTTTATTCCAATGCACTAAGTCGGTTGAATATAAAATATAGTGATTCAGGTTGACTCCAGCAAGATCATCCCTGCCGTCTGTATCGAAATCACCGACAGCAAGGGCGTTAAATTTATTGGAGCCGATTTTGGTCCATGAGTGCAAATCGGTACTGAGCAGTATATACCCGTTATAATTTATGCCGGCCAGATCATCGCGCCCGTTACCGTCAAAATCGCCGCTCACCAGGGCAAAAAATTTATTATCCCCTAATTTATCCCATACGGTAAGATCTTCGGAATAGAGAGCATAGCCGTTCAGGTTTATGCCGGCAACTTCATCGAGCCCGTCCCCGTTAAAATCGCCACTCACCACGCTGCTGAAACTGTTTCCGCCAACAGGCATCCAGCAGCCTTCTTCATGAGAATAAAAAACCTCATTATCAAGCGACAAAACAACGAGACCGTCCTGTGTGTCATAATCAAAATCAGCACAAACAACAGAGGCTGCTGTTACCTCGGCAAGCCCCCCGGAGCCTTCCTCCGGAATAATACAGGACACTTCGTTTGAAAACGGGCTTTCGCTGCCGGCTTCGCTGTAAGCGGTTACTGCGAAATAATACGTCCTGCCGGGCACCAGCCCCGAGAGCCTCAGCGTACAGGAGGTAATGCCGTCGACCATGAGCGGGTATTGCCTGCTTGCGGTTCCATAATACACCCGATAGCAGCATACGGGATCAGCGGGCGCGTCCCAGCGCAGCACCGCCTCTGCCGCCATACTGCTTGCGGCGAAAGCCAGAAAAGCGCCGGCCAAGAGCGCCAGGCAGACAACAAAAACCGCGAACTTCATTATCTTCCTCACCACGAGGCAATCGCCCAATCCCATACCTGAAAAAAGCTCCCCATATTTATACCTATCGGCAACAAGAATAACCTTCTTCACATATATATAAAATCAAACGTGTCCATAATAAATTAAAGCATAGAGCAAAAGCCGGTTCGGGCGGGTCTCTGCGAAGCCTCCGCCATATGAAACCTCACTTCATGGACGGCCCGCTGCTGCTCAATAAAATATATGACAGGCATGTGCACGGATTGCCCCGGGCAGCTCTTTCCGCCGGGCCGTGTGTGTACTGACGTTTAGCGGCACCTGCCGTTCCATAACCTCTTGAAAGTGTTGCGGGGGCATTGCACAGCCCCGCCCGAACCGGCTTCCTTATATTGTTTTGGAGACCAGTGATATAAAATGAAAGCACAGTCCTTCTGTTTTAAGGATAAGGGACAAAGCCCCTCTGTCAATTACTCCCCCCAAAAAAGCACATATGAACGTCCACCACTCTGCTTGACTCCGGGCCGATGATGCTTATATTTTGAGTGAATAAAGAACCAATCAGGTGAAAGGAGGTGGCAGCAATGGCCATCACATTGTGGAGAAACAGGAGACCCTTCGAGGGAATAACGCGGTTTTGTGACGATTTTGACAGACTCTTTGACAAAGATCCTTTTGCACGAACGCTCGATCAGACGTGGATGCCTGCAGTTGACATTGAAGAAAAAGACGGAGAGTATCGGCTCAAGGCCGATTTGCCCGGACTGAAAAAAGATGACATTCACGTTGAGCTGCACGACGGATGCCTGACGCTGCGCGGCGAGCGCAAATCCGAACACGAGGATAAGCAGGAAGGCTATAGCCGCTATGAGCGGACCTACGGCAGCTTCGAGCGAAGATTCCGCGTCCCTGAAGGAGTAACCGAAAAAGACATCAAAGCCAGGTATCATGACGGTGTGCTGGAGCTAAGCGTCCCTGCACCGAAAGAGGAAAAGCCGAAAGCCGTTAACATCAAGGTTGAATAACCGTTAGGTCAGCGGCTGAAAAAAACAAAAAAGGTCTGCATTGGCAGGCCTTTTTTGTGTTCATGCACTTCGATGAACTGCGGCAGCGCTCCTGTAAAGCTTTTGACAATAATAATAAAATATACCCATAAGCGGCTGTTTTTTCTGCTGAGGTTTCTGTAACGGGAGCCGATTAACAGCCATGTATACATACGGAGCCGGACAATGAAAACCAGACACCACAGAGCGCTTGAGAACATGTATTTTCAGTCCCCGATAAATGCAATCTACCCCTCATCCATCGAGGTTGAAGAGCGCACGGCCACCATTACCATGAAGGTTAAGCCCGAATACTGTCATGTGCTGGGCACAATACACGGATCGATTTATTTCAAGCTTCTGGACGACAGCGCTGCCTTTGCCGCCTGCTCCATAAACGACGAACACCCCATGCTCACCATGAGCTTTACAACCGACATCAGCTCACCCGTCAGCAGCGGCACTATACGGGCAAGCGGCAGAGTGGTAACGGTTGACGGCAATAAAATCTATACAGAATCAGTTATGTATGATGACAAAAACAGCGAAACAGCCCGCGGCACGGGGCTTTTTATCCCTGCAAAAATTACGTTTGCGGAGGTACAGGCATATAATCCATAAAATCACATGCCGGCGCTCATGGATTTTGTCCCGGCAGCAAAGGTTCAACAGACTGAATCGCCTTCTGCATAATTGGTCGGGGGCACCCGGACCGGGCGATGGCTGTTTTGTGTTCCTGTTGTCATGGCACGGTTTATACCGGCCATCCAGTGTTTTTTTTATCGCTTCAAAAAAGATGTCCGGATTACCCTAACCCGGCGCAGGCGGAAGTTTTGATAATTTTTTCACATACTCACTGGTTTCAAAAAGTAAAAAACCTCCCCTGGCCCCCCCTCTTCATAAAAAGCGTGAAAACACCTGCTTCTTTTATTCTTTAGCTGCAAGGGGAAACACTGCATCCCCCTCCTTTTCTCTAAAGGAGGGCCGGGGTGGAATTTAATTAGCAAACCACGACAGCGAAAGCAGGGGCAATAATGAACCACGTGGCGGGCATTGATCAAAAAAGCTGCAGGCCGCGAGACCTCTCTGTGATTTCGATCAGCAATACGGCCTGCAAAAAAAGACGCTGGCGGTTACCTGTAATGGCTTACAGCCCCTCACCGTAATAATTGAACCGCCAGAAGGCGTCTAAAAAGTAATCTTCCAGATCGTCCCCGAACATATAGCGGGCGGGCGTGATAATCATGTCCTCTTCCCAGATCGTCATGATAAATGTATCGGCGCCCTGCTTGTTGCCCTGGATAAGCGTCTCATTATCCTCTGCCTCAAGCGCTGCAAGGCTTTCCAGGTAGGCATCAAAAAACAGGGTGAAGCACTGGTAGGCTGCCTGCGCGTAGGCTTCCATCTCCTGCTCGGTAGCGTCCTCGGGCTCCTCAATTTCAACCCGGTAGCTGCTTGTATATTTCTGCAGATGCGGGATCCATTTGCCCCGCTCATCGCCCGTGCGCTGGTACCGCTCAACGAGCAAAAGCCCATCCTGAATGTCTGAAAGCCGGTCTCCCAGAAATGTGTCGACATCCACCGATCCGGGATTCACATTATACAGATCCATGCTGAACGAGCCGCTCATCCCGGGCTGCCCCTTAAGGGCATCACCGTGGATGATCGGCGCCCGGAGGTCAGCAGTCGGGCGGATTGCAAACGTGAAATCAAAATAATTTCCCGACTGGGGGGGCACCTCGAACTGGCTTATGCAGGCATTGGCTATGTGAGAGGCTTCGTAGGGAAACACGTGCGCCTGAATTTGCGCATCGATGGGGAATCTGCCAAACAGCGGATCAAACTCAATAATATAGCTGTCAAATGTATTGCCGATCTCCCTCTCCCGGGCATCCTGCACGCTCTGGATCTTTTCAAGCGCATATTCCCGCATGGCATAAAAGTCGAGCTGCGATTCAGCCGGTTCCGTCCGGCAGCCGGCAAGGATACAAAAAATTGAAAAAAGCGCTGCTATGGATATTACATTTTTTTTCATAACTCATCCTGAAGGGTGATTAATAAAAGGTTGCCATGTAATTTCTCATGCTATATAAATGTCTATAATATACTTTTTTGTACGTCAAGATGAAAAAGGGGGCTTTATGAATACCTTGGGGAAGAAACTGCACCGCACAGCAGCACTGTTAATTAACGGGCGCTTTCCTCTACACGGGCTGTGCGGCTCAGCGCCAGCCGTATTGGTAACCGTGTGTGTGCTGCTGGCAGCGGCGCCTGCCGCATATTCACAGGACAATCAGAACGATCACTCACCACGGTTTATTCATACAAGCTGCGGAGAGCCTGATGCCGAAGGCTTGAACATACTGGTCGCATACGACAGCAAATATGCTTCAACAGGCGGCGTTGCATTTAAATTAGGCCTCGTGCTTTGCGGGCACGGACACCGGGTGGATATCGTGCATGTCGACAATGCAACCAATGTGGATTCCTATAATGCCGTGGTGCTCGGCTCACCGATTTATTACGGGTTCTGGCTCAAGGGGGCACGGTCGTTCCTGGATCAGAACGGCAGCATTCTGGCCGACTTGCCGGTTGCCTATTTTATTACCTGTAATCTTCTGCGGGACGACCGCGACACACCGGAAAACCGGCAAAAAACATATGATGTCTATGTGCAGCCGGTTCTTGACGCCTACCCGGAAATCGTGCCGCTTGAAAATATCGGGCTCTTTGCCGGCAAAGTTGATTTCAGCGACTACACAGCCTTTGAATGGTTTATCATGAAGCTTGCGGGCTATTACGACAACGATTCCCGCAGCTGGACAAAAATCGCCTCCTGGGCTGATGAAATCAGCATGCTGCTGGAATGATACGCTTTGCGCTTTCTCTCCGGCAGAAAATGATGTGCAGGCTCCTTTTTATAAAATTAGGTTGCCTATATTCAGAAACTATGTTAATTATTTTTTACAATAAGCTGACAATATAATTTATTTATAAATATATATCAAACCTGTCCAAAATAAATTAAAGCATAGCGCACAAGCCGGTTCGGACGGGTCCCTGCGCAGCCTCCGCCATATGAAACCTCACTTCATGGACGACCTGCTGCTCAATAAAATATGTGACAGGCATGGTGCAGGGATTGCCCCGGGCAGCTCTTTGCGACGGACCATGTGTGTACTGACGTTTAACGGCACATGCCGTTCCATAACCTCTTGAAGGTGTTGCGGGGGCATTGCAGAGCACCGCCTGAACCGGCTTCGTTACATTGTTTTGAACACCAGTGAATATATATTAATAATAAACATCCTGAGAGTTGGCTATGAAAGTTGACCGCGCAGACAGCATTGACGGCACTACCTACATACTTACTGAAACGCACACCTACGCAGACGTGCTTAAAAGGCTAAAGGAAATCGAGCCGCACGCCATGCCGATCAAGGATGTACGGCTGAACAAAGCGCTGGCAACAGGCTACAAGGTTCCGGCAAATCCGGAAATACTAAATACTGTTTTGGAAATATTAAAACAAACGCCGGTGTAGTTTCCGGCTTCAGACACACCGGCAGCGAAACGGGGCTGGAAGACAGCCGCCGGATTCCCTGCAGCCTTGAATATCAGCGCCTCTGTTGCCGGTCAATAACCGGCTTGTCTCAATACAGCCTTCGTAATTTCAAAATTTTTTATAGCGACCGCTTCGCCGGTAATTTCTGAAAGAGATTGACATCGCCCGCCCATATTTACTAGAGTAGAAAAATGTCCGGTTTCGCACATGCGTATCCGAATTTGACGGTGTTCTTTTTACCGCTTGTATTGACGCAATTATGATGGGAAAATATTCCCTCACGACATATATCTGGTATGTAATGACCGGGGCTGTAATTGCAGGCCTGTGCTTATTTCTGTTTACTCCGAACTCGGCGTCAAAAGCAGCAGATGAGTCACCCCCCCCCGCAGCCGTGCATTTTAATTTTGATTCCTTCAAAGGCAAAAAGCTTCTTCTGCTGGTATTTTCCGTTAAAGATCCCCGGGTTGACGAGGCAGTCTCTCTTATGAACGAGCTGCACGATATCAGAAAGGAGTACAACTTCGAGACGGCAGGCCTCTGCCTTGACACCGACTCACCTCAAAAGCTCAGACAGTATACCTCAAATAATAAAATATCGTTCCCGGTATACCCCGGCCATGACAAAAACCTGTCTCAAAAGCTGCGCATGCGCGGCGACCTGGGTCTTTACATCTTTGATGATACAGGAAACAGAATAGCACAAACCTGGGCAGTGTATATTCCCTATCACGGGAATCTGGGACAGACCTGGAGAAGCTATGCCGCACGGTATCTGCTCTTTCCCGACACCCCCCCGGATGAGCCGGTGCTCGGGTCATACCCGAAGCTCCCCGACTTCGAAGCAAAAACACTGACCGGCTCAATGCTGCGCATTTCAGACGTATACAGCAAAAAGCCAACGGTTATCGTTCTGTTTTCCGCCCGGTGCGGCCACTGCAAGCATGAGCTTGAATTTCTGCAGCATCTAATGACAGACAGCGAGTTACAGGACCGCTTTTCGCTTGTCGCGATAAGCATATCCGGGGTGCAGGAAACCGTTTCGATGGTTAATCAGAGAAACTACCCGTTTCCGGTAATTCCGGACATAGGCCGCCGCATCGTCTCCCGCTTCCCTTCATTTATCGGGCTTGTTCCTGTCAGCTATGTTGTCGACACGCAGGGGCGCGTTGTTGCGCTCCATAAGGGCTTCAGCGACTATATGCGCAATCTGTATGTTATGGAGCTGAAAAAGCTCGTCGGCCTGCCCAACCCCCCTCTGCTTTCAGAAACGGGCTTTTCCGGAGAGCAGTACTGTGCTGTCTGCCATGAAAAACAGCACATACAGTGGTCGTTAACACAGCACAGCAGAGCTTTTCTTTCACTTGTAAGGAAAGGCAGAGAAAACGACCCGGCATGCATAGCCTGTCACGTAACTGGCTATGATATGCAGGGGGGGTATTCTCTGAGCAACAAATCCCTCCAAAAGCATCTGAAACATGTCCAGTGCGAGGCATGCCACGGCCCGGGGCACGAGTCCTGTACCGCGTTCGGCACAAACAAGGATAACCACCGGAACATCGACTGGAAAAAACGGTGCCTTAGCTGCCATACCGAAAAAGAATCTCTGCAGTTTGTTTTTTCAAAAGACTTCCAGAAAATTGTTCACTCATCGCTTCCCGACATCGAAAGCATGAGCCGCACCGAGCGCCTGCAGCTTCGCCAAAACCTGACCGGGCAGAAAAACATTTTCAAAACCCCTTCCAGATATGTCGGAGCCGACGCCTGCAAAAAGTGCCATGAGGAACAGTATCGGCACTGGAAAACAACGGTTCACGCCACAGTCCACACCACCGACCAGGCACAAGCAGCCCCTGAGAAAAAGAAATACCGTTACAATACCGGCGTCGGACATCCCGGCGGCTACCCGTCAAAAGGCATGCGCGGCGTTCAGTGCGAATCCTGCCACGGCCCGGCACAGCGCCACCTGAAAAACCCGAGCGCACTGAGCCAGGACTATATCGTGAGCCTCTCGCAGGAGTGCCAGAGCTGTGTTGTTGAGCAAATATGCCGCCGCTGCCACACACCCGCAGATGATCCGGACTTTATTTTTTCAGAAGCGGTAAAGCAGATACGCCATACCGGTAAAGCATCCGTGTCAAAAAAAGCCTCCCCCGCACACTGACAACAGGTCAGGCTACACCTCTGTCATTCTTGTATTGCCTTCCTTTAGGATAATTATTTTTTCGTTAATCACAACATATTGCGGTATGCTTTAGCGACTTTCTGCAATTTTAACCCATAGATGAGCACCGGATTAACTTTTGCATCTTACCCTATTACTGTAACGGTTATCCCGGCTATCTTTGTTAAAAAGATAGAGGATTCAATGATCCCGACAAGGGTAACGGATAACATATTATGGAGGAAAAAATGATGGAGGCGGTGAAGATTATCGTGTTCTTTTTATTCCTCACCCTTATGATCGGTATTTCACTTCAGCCCTGCTTTCTTAATCGCGCCGGAAAGACCGGCAAGGAAAGCGGCCTCGTGTATCCCGGATACCAGCACTCGCTAGAGCCATCGCCTGGATAATATACAGCCCACTGGCTTCCGCCGGCAACAGTACGCCTCTTCAGGAGGACGCGGCTCAGCAGCGGTTAGTCAGCGATACCGGTTTGTAAGGCTGTTGATCAGCTGCTGCAGCTGATCAGATCGCCGGACAGGATAATGCTTTTCCACATGGGTCTGCCTGAGGTAGGGCGGCAGCTGCGATATTGAGGAAAGACAATGCTGCCGCACGGCGTCAAGCACAGGACGCTGCCGCGATCTTTTTCCCGACAGGACAGCCTGCTCCAGAAGCGGCTGCCCCTGCGCCGTCTCATCTTCCAGGGCAATAATGTCCTCCTGAAAAGTGGCGTTGCTGTCTGCTCTCCGGTATATCTGCTTTTTGCCCGGCAGGGTCTGCTTTCCCTCGCTGAGCTTTATCTTCGGCACTCCACCGCCTTCTGAAAGCTTGTACACACCGGAAATAGCCGCAACGGGCTTTGCGGTAATCAGCTCGGTTCCGACACCGTAGAGGTCTATCGGGGCATGCTGATGCTTGAGATCGTCAATACGGTATTCATTGAGATCTCCGCTTGCGACAATTTTTACATATCCCAGCCCGCGGTCATCAAAAATGCTGCGAACCTTTTTTGCCAATTCTGCAATGTCTCCTGAATCAAGGCGAACCGCTTTAAGCGCATACCCTTTCAGCTCAAGCTCTTTTCCGACCGCTTCAGCATTTTCCGCTCCCCGCAGCGTGTCATAGGTATCGATCAGCAAAATGGCATTGTCGGGAAAGGTTGCAGCATAGGCGCGAAACGCATCAATTTCCTCCTCAAAGCTCATCACAAAGCTGTGCGCATGAGTGCCGGAAACGGGTATGCCGTACAGCTTACCGGCTTTCACATTGCTGGTTGATGCAGCTCCGGCGATATACGCCGCCCGCGCGCCGGTATTGCCGGCTGACTCCTCGTGAGAGCGTCGAAGCCCGAAATCGATCACGCTCGACGGGTTTGCAGCATTCACGATGCGGCTGGTTTTCGATGCGATCATCGTTTGAAAATTGACGATATTCAAAAGGGTCGTCTCTATCAGCTGTGCCTGTGGCAGCGAAGCGGTCACCCGCATAAACGGCTCGCCCGGAAAAACCGGGGTCCCCTCCCTGACGGCCCAGACATCCCCCTCAAACCGGAACGCTTTCAAAAACTGCACAAAGTCATCCGAAAAGCCCTGTCCCTTGAGATACGAGCAGTCTTCGTCGGTAAACGAAATGGACGTTATATAATCAATGGCGTCTTCTACGCCGTTTGCGATAAAATATCCCCAGTGCTCGGGCAGCCGCCTGATGTGAAGATCAAAGGTCGCCTCGTCATGTTTACCCTGGTAATAATATGCCGCCGTCATGGTCAGCTGATAAAAATCAGTCAGCATTGTTTTGCCGCTCAAATCCATAATGCGCTCCTGCTCTCCAGTAGTGTGCTTTACACATTTTTTTAAGGGTAGAAGCTGCCTTAGAACTCCTCACAGGACAGCGTGTGCAAAGGCATGCTTACTTCCCGGCCTATGCCGGGCCCTTCCCTGCCAGTCCTTTTATATCATGACTTTGCATTGTCTCATTGCCCCTGATCATATCGACAGAGTATACGCTGCTTATCCTGATGCACGAATAATGGTCAAGGGAAAACAACAGCATTCGGCCATCCCCGAATGCTGCAGAGACTACTGAACCGGCACAATTGTTAAAAAATCGTCGCCGCGGAATGCGTTTGCCTCGCTGAGAGCGCTTTCGGATCCCAGCACGGCAACTATGCCGTTTCGGGCAAACGCGCTGAGCACGTCGGAAAAGCCGCGGATATCGCTGAGCGACGTGCAAAGCACCTGATCCCGCATATGCTGGCGAAGCTCATCGGTGTTGCCGATCAGGTACCGCTGCAGCGAAACATAGCCCTTCGTGTCCGGCAGCATATACGCGTCCATCTCGCCAACAACCCCGATAATGCTTTTGACCAGCTCGTCTTCAGTAAGGTGAGGGGCGCGCAGATACTGTGCCGCCTGATCGAATATATCAATGGAATACAGCACATTGGGATCCCTGTAGGTGACAAACAGCAGCACACCCGAGGCTCTGTCAAACCGGCAGAACGCTCCGTAGGCTCCACCCTCAACGCGCACTTTTTCCCACAGCCATGACATTCTGAGCACATGAGTTATAACGTGCACGGCGCCGCTGTAGCGATATCCGAGCCCGTACAGGTCCGCCGCCTTGCCGACATAGTTAACCATCGCAGGCACCGCAAGCCCCTCCCGGCGGCTGTCCGCTTCAAATCGCCACGAAGCGGGGCCGGCGCTGCGGCCTGGAATCGAATCGATAAATGAGCGCACATGCGGCCCGGCAGAGCCCCATGATTCGCGGTCTGTAGTAATGTTTACAATCATTGACGACCGGTCAAGCAGTATCTGCATTATATCCTGAAGTGCTGCCTGCAGCGACTCCCAACGTGCATCAAAATTATCCGCCAGCTCCCGCAGAAAAAACAGCTGGGAAAGGCCGCTCATCTGCTCGTCCGCCCAGCCCGCTTCATCAAAATGTGACCGGAGCCTGCCTGCGACGATTTCGTGCCCGGACGGGATAAGCCGCTGCTCATAGGTCGCGCGCTCCTCCAGAACTATCTGGCGCAGGCGCTCTCGGCTATCAAGCTGAGCGCCTGAGAAAACATCATGTATTATGGAAAACATTTCCCCGGTCCGGTTGACCATTGCCTTGGCGCGCAGAAACAGCCACGCCGCCGCTTCTGTGCTGTTGTGTACCGATGAGGTGAATACCGTCGACCTGATGCCGCCCGTGTAGCGGCCTATGCGCTGAGAAAGCGATACAAAATCCTCTTTGCCGGTTCCTGTTTCAAGCAGGGCGCGGCCGAGAATCGGCACATACGGCAGATAATTCTCAGGCAGCAGATGCAGATTCAGGCCGATATCTGCGTAACAAATAGCGCTGGTGAACAGATCATGATACAGCACACGAGCCCCGTTTGCTTCCAGAAGCTCACAGGGAATCCGCTTATTTTCCCTGTCCAGATCGGAAAGGTTCAATCGGGGGATGGCAGCTAACGCCTCGGGAGGATCCGGAGCCTGCTGAATTTTTTTTAACTCGTGCTCTGCCCGCATAACATCCTGAATCTTCTCCGAAGAAAAAGAGGCTCTGATGCTTTCCATCCGCCGCTTTTCTTTCTGCGCTTCGCGGTGCTGCATATCCGGGTCAGGGTGCAGCTCGAGGGTAACCCGGTGCGGGTTGCCGAGGAAATGCCGGTCGATTATTTCCTGGAAAAAATTTTTCCGGCTGCTGATATTTGATTTCAGGCGGGCGAGTGGCTCCTCGAAGCAGATCGTTCTGAACGGGTCCCCGTCATACAGCCAGGTGGTAAGCGCACGAAGCATCAGGATAAGGCCGCGCGGCATCCGGCCGGTATTGTTTTCGCGCAGCTGAAATTCAAGCGTGTTCACGGCTGCCTCAACCGTGCGCTCATCGAAGCCGTCGTCTCTGAGGCCGGTCAGGGTTTTCTCAATAAGAGCTTCCACCGCAGGAGCATTTTCAACGTCGACGCCTTTCATGCCGGTTGAAAAATACATCTGCCGCAGCTCGTCCTCAAGCCCGATGCCGGCCGGCGCATCGCCAAGCCCCGATTCAAGCAGCGCCTTTCGCAGCGGCGAGGCCGGCATGCCCAGCAGCATGAATTCCAGCACGCCCAGGGCCATGTGAGCGTCGGTGTCAAGGATATCGCCAAGCAGCCAGTTTACGGTGATCAGAGACTTTTTTCGGTCCTCCTCGGAGCCGCCGCAGGGATACGGCTTAACAATCCGCTGCGGCCGCTTCATGTGCGGGCACAGGGGTATGGAAGAGTCAACGGCAAGAGGTTCAAAATCCTTCAGATAGGAATCGGCTACGCGAAGGCGCTCGGATGGGTCATCGTCTCCGTAAAAATACAGCCTGCTGTTTGAGGGGTGATAGTAGCGCCGGTGAAAGGACGCGAACTGCTCGTAGGTAAGCTGTGGAATCTCCTGCGGGTCGCCACCCGAATCGCGCCCGTAGACATGGCCCGAAAACACATATTGCTGGCTGAAATGGGACAGGAGGCTTTCAGGCGAAGAATACACGCCCTTCATTTCGTTGTATACCACTCCTTTATACGTGAGGAGCTGCCTTTCTGATTCAAGCTCGTAATGCCACCCCTCCTGCTGAAAAATCTGCTCGGTAATACGCGGGTAAAAGACGGCATCGAGATACACATCAATCAGATTATAAAAATCCTTTACGTTCTGACTTGCTACCGGATAGCAGGTTTTATCAGGAAACGTAAACGCATTAAGAAAGGTTTTCAGAGAACCTTTGAGCAGCTCGACAAAAGGCTCTTTTACCGGATATTTTCGCGAGCCGCACAGCACAGAATGCTCCAGTATGTGGGCCACTCCGGTCGAGTCGGGCGGAGGGGTCCTGAAGGTTATGCCGAATACCTTGTTGCTGTCATCCGCCTCAAGCGAAAGAAGCTCCGCACCTGTTTTGCTGTGCCTGAACAGCGTTCCCCGGGACCTCAGCTCAGCAATGTCACGGGTGGTGATCTCCTCAAATCCGTATACAGCAGCCATCCCTATCTCCTTGAATCAGTGAAATCATTCAGATTATCAGGGTGAACGCGTTTTTTCGCTGTCTTAGGTACAATGGAGTACTGTATCATAATCACGGCCATGATGAAAGACAAGAACATCCTGAGGCACCCTCGCCGGACATACGTCCGGCCGATGCGATAAAAACTTGACGCGAAGCCCCGGTTAACGGTATGGTTTTTCTAAACAAAACCGGATCACTGGTGTCCAAAATAATGTAACGAAGCCGGTTCGGATCGTATCAGACCGTTCCGGCACCAAAATCTTCCTCCCCCGTATGCGCAGGAATAAAGGCAGGCCCGTAATGACAGAAAAAACGGACAAAAATTCGTTTGCCCGTGCGCATGACGAAGCACTCCGGCTTGCATGCGATGCGCTGCTCAATACAGATATTCATCAGCAGTGCAGAAATGCCGGGGCAGAGATCCGCGAGGCATCCGCCGGAGCATATGAAGCAGAGATTCTTTTCCTCAACCGCACTGTCCGTATCAGCCTCCCCGCGTGCAGCTTTCACTCAGATGACTCCGGCAGCACGGTTCCCCTGTGGGAAAAAATAATCCTGCTTCATTATCTTGCCCGATGCAGCGAAGCCGGGCTGAGCGGCACCCTGATCGATTACCGCCACGTACAGGACGGCGCACCGTATTTTTCCACATTTGAAAAACGATCCACAAAAATCATACTGAAAGGCTTCGCCAGCGCAGAGGACATGCTGCCCGAGGCGGCAGCCCCGCTTAACCCTCAACCTGCGCCCCATGGAGACGTTGGCATCCGAATACAGGCGCTGCCGAAGGTGCCCCTGTATTTCATATTATGGAAGGGGGACGACGAGTTCCCCCCGAACTGCCGGATACTGTTTGACGAAAGCATACAACTGTTCCTGTCTGCAGAGGACATCGCGGTCCTGTGCCAGCAGATTTCCCTGTTTTTCCTGAAAAACAAACCTGCATGAGGGAAAGCACATGAAAAAAAAAGTGATTGTGGTCATGCCCGCATACAATGCATCCGAAACACTTGAAAAGACCTACCAGGACATTCCCCGGGACAGCGTTGACGAAATAATCCTTGTCGATGACTGCAGCAGTGACGACACCGCAGCCATCGCCCGGTCCCTGGGCATCCACACAATCGTCCACAAAAAAAACAGGGGCTACGGCGCTAACCAGAAAACGTGCTACCGCGAGGCACTGGAAAGGGGCGCGGACATCATTATCATGATCCATCCGGACTATCAATACGACAGCAGGCTCGTTCCCTATATTCAGGGCTTTCTTGATCTGGGCATCTGCGACGTTATTCTCGGCACCCGAATCCGCACCAGAAGAGAAACCCTCGCGTGCGGCATGCCGCTGTATAAATATATCTTTAACCGCTGTCTGACCATAACGGAAAACATAGTGCTCGGCCAGAATGTGTCTGACTTCCATACCGGCTACCGGGCATATACCCGCAGCGTACTTGAAACAATTCCGTTCAGCACCAACTCTGATAACTTTGTATTTGATACCCAGTTTCTGGTGCAGGCGGTCTATTTCGGGTTTCGCATCGGATGCGTTCCCGTTCCGGTGCGGTATTTCTCTGAAGCGTCCTCGATTAATTTTATGAACAGTGCCGTCTACGGCCTGCAGACGCTGCAGACGCTGCTCCTGTTCATTGCCCGCAAGGCGGGCATTATTCGATCATCGCTATTCGAGGCTCCAGAGGAATGAGGCAAGATCGCGGTAGAACAGCTGTATAGACGGCTCGGAAAGTTCAATGGAATGTCCGATGATGTCAAAATGATCGCTGGGCAGCTTGCCCATAAAATTCCAGGACCCCCTGCGCGGCACCCCGTCATACATCACGAACCCGTCTCCGCAGCCGCTGAGCGGCGCGCTCATTGAATAGGTGTTTACCAGCCCGTCGTTTTCGCGCCACATCGGCCCTGCACCCAGCAGGTCGTACGCTTCCGGGGTAAGCCCTATCACCGAGGATGTTGCCCGCAGCGAAGTCTTGATGCCGATATCAGGCATATAAAAAAGATCCAGCGGCCCCGGATGGCTCTGCTCGTTGGAATATGAAAAAAAATACGTGCTGTTGTCCATTGTTGACAGGTTGGCCCAGGCATTAAGCTTTGTGGCTCCCTCAGGGGTCAGCTCATGAATGCTGAAATCCTCGGTGCTTTCGAAAAGCTCGCCGACCTTAAGCAGATACTGCTTAAGGGTTTCATTGTCTTCGATCGAAAAATTCCAGTGCTCCAGATCAAAATCAAACATTTCAGGAGAAAACGGCTCATTGAGACGCAGGCCGGCAGCGCCGAGAATAATGCCCGCTATGAGCATAGGGTTATCCGCGATGCTGAAAAGAGAAGATCCGTTGTGCGGTGTGGAGATGGTCGTGATGCTTTTTATCCAGCCGGTACCGGGCGTAAAAACAGTGCCGCCTCTATCGCGAAGAACATTCCGGCACTGCGGACACGATCCATGCAGCAGCGCTGCAAGGATGCGAATCGTCTGCCCTCCCATGCTGTGACCGACAAAATGAACGGGGTGGTCTGCATCCCACTGCGGATACAGCGCGTTGGCATAGCATTTTCCCTCCGGGCGCTGTTCGTGGCCGTAGCGGCTGCTGTGCTCTGCGCCGTAGTCAACCTGCCCGCCTCTGATCTGATAAAAAAGCTCTACAGCCCGGTCCCAGTTGCTTGAAAAGGGCCCGACATCGGCCACAAACACGGTGAAGCCCTCTTCTTCCAGAAGCTGCTGCACGCTCCAGTCGCCGCCCCAGTAATACGTGTCGCCGAACTCCTGCGGACCCCAACCCGCAAATCCGTGAACAAAAATTATGGGACAGGTGTTGTCCGCAAAGGCCGGGTGCGGCAGGGCAGCGGCCGGAATGGCAAGAAGACAAAAGCTCAAAGCTGAAACATAATTTTTTTTAAAAGATAAAAATGCGGACAAAGTCATAAGTATTCCCGCAGGCAGATATCAAACGCTGAAAGCCCCCGGCAGAGAGGCGGTGCCGCAAAGCGGTTCTGGAGCCTCACGGTAGCCGCACGCTTCAGCGTGCGTTTACGGTTTGTGAAATATTTCAGAATTTTACGCAGGCTGAAGCCTGTGGCTACCAGGTTATCCATGAATTATGACACAGCCTCAGAGGCCGGGGGGGGGTATTCCCATGATTAGTATTAAAATTCGCTGAACGGTTTAAATTCTTTTTTCATAAGAGACCGCAGCAGCCAGAATTCCAGCCTGTATAAAAACTGCTGCTTTTTATCGGGCACGTTTTCGGTTTCTCCCATGTGCTTGACCGTAAAAGAGGGGGCGCATGCAGCAGCAGCTACCATCCCGCTGCCGCAGTCGGCTATAGCAATAAGCGGCTGGCCGGCCTCACCGGACAGCATCGGCGTTCCGCCGTCAACCGGGGCACACCACGGAAGCACCCCAACCTTCTGGCCGTCCTCAAATATATTCTGCTTCCTGCCGCGGCGCCCGTGGTCTATGTGCATACCGAACACGGAAAGCAGATCATTTGCCGTTGATCGCCTGTAGGTTTTATCCGGAAACCCTTTGCTTTTCCCGAGAGGGTGATCGAGCACCAGCAGCCGCCCGCCCTGTGTTACATACTCCCTGATGCGGTTTAGCGCCGTCTCTGAAAACGGCTTCACCGGGTTCACCATCACAATGACGTCAAACTGCTTAAGATCCTCCTCGAGCGTAAAAAGATCGGGAACATAACCCAGGCGCTGAGTCCATACATAAAACGTGTGATAGTCGATGCTGTCCTTATGTATGAGCTGCTTATCCGGTATGGCAAAATGACAGTGGCCGCTCTCATACCCGACCGTTTTCGCCGGTTCCTGCGCTTCGGGAAGAGAGTATGCCGTCTTTACAATCAGCGTGCACAGGAGCGCACCGGCAGCAAGGCCGCCTGCTCCCCAGAACAGTAAAAGCCCGGTAGGCCGCACGCCGGGGACGCGCAAGGCCTCCAGAAAAGCCATTCGCAGCAAAATGAGCAACGCCAGCGAAACCAGCGCGCCAAGCGCGCTTATCAGCATAACCGGCCGGTGCCAGTCATTCATCCGGTTAAGCCATTCCACCGTACCCACAATATACTCAGGCTTGCCGGGTATATGCATATAGAAATTAGAAAAGCAGGTGCTGTCGGTAAAAGCAAGCACCCGGCCCCTGCCGCGTCGAAGTCCCGCTGTCTGGAGAAAAAGGCCGAAGGTGAAATTGTTTTCCTCTTTCTTATCGGGAAAATAGCCGCCGCGCGAATAATCAAGATATATGGTCTTCAGATTTGACGCCGTCATGACGTCATCAGCCAGCAGCGGCACCTCCATGGAGCAGGAAGTGGCAAACAGAAAGTAGGGCATCTCAAGAAGGGCCGGGTGTCTGAAAAGAGTGCTGCTTTCGTGGAAATGGAGGTCGTTTGTTCTGAGGTTATATGTTGCATCGTAATTAAAGGTTATGCCGAACCGCTTTGCAAGCGGGTTTATATTTATGGTAGTGCCGTACACATTGGTATGATCGCCGATCAGAAACAGCCCGCCGCCGTCTTCGACATACTGTACGATCATATCGATTTCTTTCTGCGTAAATGCCCGGGTGGGCGTTTTCACCATAAAAACATCGTGCCGAGCCAGAAGCTCGGGGGTTAGCGGTTCCATGAGCAGATCAACATCAAAAAAGCGCTTCAGGTGCTCAGCCATATTGTAATAATTATATACCGAATACACCCCGTACCAGTCGGTATCAAGCTTCTTATACGTCCATTCCCAGTTGCTGTAATACTCATCGATAAGAACACGGCCCTGCTTTTTTGTCCCGGGGTCATGAAACCAGCATAAAACCGCCAGCGAAAAAAACACACAAAAGCAGGCAGCTCCTGCACACATGGGGATTTTCCCGAAAGAAACCGGCAGCAGCAGCTGTCCGTATGAAATACCTGGGCGCATCAGCGCCGCGGTGATAAGCGGCAGCGGCAAAAAAGAAGCGGCGACGATAACCGGCTCCCAGAAGATCCTGGCTGTGCCGATATCGACAAACAGAAGGCACAAGAACACATATCGCACGAAACCATAAAGCAGCACAACGAGGAGAAGCCCGGCGATCTGCCGGCATCGCTGAGCGGGATGAGCGGCATATGCCCGCTTGAAAAAAAGCACAACCCCTCCGGCAAAAAAAACAACAAGAAAGTAGAGGCCGAGCTTTTCCCATGCGGTGACAATTTCAACCACCGAGCGCGGCGTCTGCACAAAGAGTGTCTCCTGGCTGTAGGTGCAGGTAAGGCCGAACATATTCAGCAGGCGGCATACAAGCGGTGAAAGCAGATGGAACTCATGGTACCGGGAAGCTAATTTGTAGTACGGGACGGCACAGGCTGTCTGAACAAGCAGCACAAGACCGCTGAGCACGAGTGCGCTGCATGCGGGAGTGAGATATTTTTTTCGGACAAACGACTGTAATATAATGCCGGCGCACAGCACATACAAAGGCATGGAGTAGGGAAAGCTGAAGGCAGCGATCCCAAGCGCCAAAGGCACAACATACACAAGCAGCGTACTGTGCGGTGCCTCCTCATTATTCTGACTGCGATAGCAGCCGGCAGCTACCGCCGCTGTTCCGGCACACAGAAACAGCACCCACCAGGGGACCTCCACCGCGCCGTACACCGGCAGCATGAACATCCCGAGCGCGGAAAAAAAATAAACGCCAATCCAGTAAAAAAGCATTGCCCTAGTTCCTCAGCAAGCGCCGCAACAGCAGCATATTTTGAACGCTGTATGAATCGTCGTCTTCCAGGTTATTGTTGAGGAGAAACTTAGAATCCCCGATAACGATCGCTCTGCCGCTGCCGACATGCTTTTGCACGATCACCGGATACCCCATAGGCCTGCAGATAACGTCAATCGCATCGCTTTCCTCGTATATGACCGGCCATGCCTCCGAAAAATGAGCGGTGATTTTTTTGCGGCTCTTTTTGTTTTTTCGAGCTGTTGCATAACTGAGCGTGTACTCACAGCGCGCAAGCGGCGTATTGTCAATATCCATGCCCAAAGCGGTTAGCAGCGGCATCGAAGCCTCTTTTTCCTCCCACCCCACAGACAGCAGCAGCGTCCCGCCGGATTTGACAAAATTCATAACCGCCGCGGTTTCCTGCGGTGTGTAGGCTCTGGTTGGCGCAATGCTGATAAACAGCTTCGACTGCATGATTTTACCCGTGTCGAATGCCCGCAGCAGGAACGGATAATACTTATTTCGCAGCAGATTGTTTTTCAGCCCGCCTATGGAATCGTCCTCCCAGCTCATCAAATCAAAGCGGCCGTTGTGTACATAGTCTATATAGGCAACATCAATGTTTTGATAGGGGATCGGGTCGGAAAGCTGCCCGCCCCGCTCGGCCGTTCCTGAGATCGTCGCGCCGGCACCCAGGATAATCACCACAGCAAGCGGGCTGAGCAGGTGCGCTCCGCCGATAAAAAACAATATCCCGCATCCGACAATCGCACACAGAAGAATGATTTTTATCCAGGCAGGGCTTCGCGCCGCAGCCGGGTGGTCGCGATCCGCAAGAAGGCGGAAGGTATTGACCACAAACGGATACGTCTCCATAAAGGTTGTGTTGTGAAAGGCCGAGGTGTCGCCGCATGCCATTATTTTTCCCCTGCCGTATGATGCGGCCGCAGCAAGCACCACATCGTTTTCCCGCTCATAGTAATCAAACCTGCGGTTGCCCAGATAGGCCTTCTTTTTGTTATGCTTATAGCCCCAGTCTGAATAGCAGTACTTCCCGATGACCAGCGGCACGGCAGGGTAGCGGCAGGCAATCGATGCGCCGACCCACCAGGACCGGGTAATTTCGCGCGCAAACCCGTTTGTGATCGGGTGCGGGCGTATATCCATAAGCGTGTCCCAGGTGTAGCGGGACGGCATGGCAGAGTCAAAAGCAAAGCGCATGGGAACAAAGTGCAGGAGGCGGTTGAAGTTGACCATCAGGCCTCCCAGGTTTGTGTGATCGCCGAGCAGCAGCAGTCCGCCCCCGTTGTGCACAAACTGCAGGACGCACAGGACTTCTTTTCTGCTCAAGTGCTCGTTCAGATTTATCATAACCAGCACGTCGGCATCGGCGAGCTTCACGGGCGTCAGGCTGTCGATCATCCGCGACCTGAAGCCGAGCCATTTGAGATATCGCGGCATGATGCCGAACATGCCGCCGCTTCTCTTGCCATAGGTACCGAACCGGGGCACTTTCCAGTCAAGTGAGCCCTTCCGGTAAAACTTTACGGTTTTGAGATCAAGCGGCGTATTATCAACAACAGGCCACAAATGCATACCAAGAAAGGCGGCAAAACAAATGATCGCTGCCGGGGCGCACCAGCGTACGGTCCGGGCAGCAGGGAAAAACGAAGCCGGCCGGAGCTGTATACCCCTGTTAATAAAAACAGACAGGGACAGCAGGGCAAACAGAAGCACCTGCGTGTGCAGGTCCGGCCGCATAATCAGGTAGGTATACTTTTGCACGACCGCTGCAAGGCCGATACGAAGCCCCACATGTGCAACACACACTGCAAAAAGAAACACCAGGGTAACAATAAAGCGCAGCGGACGCCTTTTGCGCTCAAGGGCAAAAAGAAC
This sequence comes from uncultured Thermodesulfobacteriota bacterium, assembly GCA_964621615.1. Classification (GTDB taxonomy): domain Bacteria; phylum Desulfobacterota; class WTBG01; order CAIYCZ01; family CAIRTM01; genus CAZUMW01. The sequence goes on along the minus strand of CAZUMW010000001.1, from coordinate 274,828 downwards.
TGCACAGTACATGACAAACGCCGCCAGAATAAAAAGGCCGAATGCCGTCGGGCCGACCCGCACTTTCTGAAAATAGACCGCCGAGCAGATCCCGGAAAATACATCTGCGAAATATTCACCGACATACCACCCCTCCGGGAAATATTCATAAAGAAAAACAGCCAGGCAGAACAAAACCGTGGTCAGAAACGAAACAGCGTGCTCAACGGAGCCCGGGTGTTCATTTTTTGCATAAACATACAAGCCAAACATGAGTAACGCAAGACAGGCAAGCTGCAGAACCGGTCCGGAAACCCAGCCGATTGACAAGGCGGCGGCACCGTAAATGACAAATACTTGAAGGCTTTTTTTTGTAAGGGGTACCGTAATGCAGTAATACAGACACAAAATGGCAACAAGGAGAAATGTCTCAAGCGCAGAAGAAAGCGGTCCGTAATCGTGACAGATAAGCCCGTAGGAAAAGAGTATCAGCAGGGGGGCAGCGGTTGTTTTCATAGGCAGCTGCAGTTAACGTACAAGGAAGTAAATGAATCGGATGATCTTAGCATACATCGTGATCGCGTTTCGCCTGAGCCCGGCGCTGAAGGCTTTCGAAATCAATTCCGGCCACAAAATGTGCATGATGATATCTATATTCTAACGAAAAAACAATCGGATTTTTGCAAAAAAGCCTCCCCCGATATGAAACTCATCTGTATCGAGGGAGGCTGAAGGTTTACACCATGATTTTGGCTAGATTTCGCACGCCGGGTCGCCCGGATCCATCGTCGGCTCTTCGTCTGCGCAGTCAGGATTTCCCGGATCCATCGTCGGCTCTTCGTCTGCACAGTTCGGGTCGCCCGGATCCATCGTCGGCTCCTCGTCTGCACAGTTCGGGTCGCCCGGATCCATCGTCGGCTCTTCGTCTGCGCAGTTCGGGTCGCCCGGATCTATGGTCGGCTCCGGTTCCTGACATTCAGGAACCTGCGGGTCAGTAGTCGGCTCTATACATTCGCGAACTTCCGGGTCCATCGTCGGCTCCTCGTCTGCACAGTTCGGGTCGCCCGGATCCATGGTCGGCTCCTCTTCGCCGCATTCAGGGTCTCCCGGATCCATCGTCGGTTCCTCTTCGCCGCATTCAGGGTCGCCCGGATCCATGGTCGGCTCTTCCTGACACTCCGGTTTGGCAGGATCCTTTGTTATACATTCAGGATCTTCAGGATCCATGGTCGGCTCTTCTCCGCACAGGGGATCCATCGGATCCATCGTCGGCTCGCCCTCACACTCAGGATCACCCGGATCCATGGTCGGCTCACCCTGGCACTCCGGTTTCCCGGGATCCATCGTCGGTTCATCCTGACACTCCGGCATTCCCGGATCCATCGTCGGCTCGTCAGCGCAGTCAGGATTTCCCGGATCCGAAGTGAACTTGCACTCAGGATTATTGGGATCTCTGGTGAAAGTACATTCGGGATCGGAGGGATCTTCGGTCCATGTTTCGCCGCACTCAGGATCAAAAGGATCCCACGTGCGGAAATCACATTCCGGATCTTCCGGGTCTTTGGTCCAGATCACGCCTTCGCCGCATTCGGGATCGGCCGGATCGAAGGTTTCCTTACAGAACGGATCTTCAGGGTCTTCGGTAGAGCGCTGGCATTCCGGATTTGCCGGATCAAAGGTTTCTTTACATTCCGGATTGTCGGGGTCAAAGGTTTCAAACTCGCCGCACTCAGGATTGCGCGGGTCAAAGGTTTCACCCTCTTTACACGCAGGATCGCGCGGGTCAGTGGTGAACTCACAGCGCGGGTCGCGCGGATCAAAGGTTTCCCGGCACTGCTCATCTTCCGGGTCGAACGTTCCGCCCAGACACCGCTCATCTTCGGGGTCTTCGGTGGGGAAGCCCTCACACTCCGGATCGTCCGGGTCGATCGTTGCCTCACACTCGGGATCTTCCGGATCAAAGGTTTCCCTGCAGCGCCAGTCATCCGGATCAAACGTGGTCTCGCAGCGCGGGTCAGCCGGGTCGAAGGTTATCTCGCAGTCTTCATTGCGCGGATCGAACGTGACGCAGCGCTTGTCTTCGGGATTCTCCGTCGGGAATGCACCGCACCGGCGCGGATCGAGCGTTGCCTCGCACTCATCATTTTCAGGATCGAGCGTCTCCTTACACATCGGATCCCGCGCATCGAACGTCATTCGGCATTTCACATCAACAGGGTCGAAGGTTTCCCGGCAATCCTCATTGCGCGGGTCAAATGTCTCGCACTGCGGGTTCTCCGGATCGAAGGTGTCATCGCAGTCCTGATCGTCGGGGTCCATGGTTTGCTGGCACGCAGGATCATACGGATCAAACGTGAACCGGCATCGCGGGTCCTGCGGATCAAACGTCTTGGAGCAGTTGTCATTGTCCGGATCGAAGGTCACGCAGCGCTTGTTGTCCGGATCCTCGGTCACGTAATATTCACAGTCCGGATCTTCCGGGTCAAAAGTACCGCACTCATCATCTTCAGGATCCATGGTCTCCCAGCAGCGCCGGTCTTTTGGGTCAATCGTCATTTCACAGCGGATATCGTCAGGATCAAAGGTTATCGTGCAGTTGTCATTGTCCGGATCGAAAGTCTCGCATCTCATGTCAGCAGGGTCGAAGGTCGGCGTGTTTTCACACCCGGGATGAAACGGATCGAGTGTTTCCTCACAGTCCTCATCCTCGGGGTCAAGCGTCCGGCGGCAGCGGATTTCCCGGGGATCAAGCGTTTTTTCACACCGCGGGTCATCCGGGTCAAATGTCCGCGTGCAGTTGTCATTGTCGGGATCAAAGGTTTCATCGCAGTCCGGATCATCCGGGTCGAAAGTCTCCTCACCCTCGCAGTCAGGGTTGTCCGGATCCCAGGTCTTTTTGCAGCGGGGGTCATCGGGGTCCCTGGTCGCTTCGCAGCGCGGATCGTTCGGGTTAAATGTCAGGCTGCAATCCTCGTCTTCAGGATCAAGAGTTGCGCAGCGGCGATCCTGCGCGTCACGGGTCGTGTTCCAGCACTGCGGGTTAAGCGGGCTGAAGGTCTGCTGGCAGTCCGGCTTATCGGGGTCCATGGTCTTGCGGCACTCGACATCATCCGGGTCAAAGGTGATCCGGCAGCGCCTGTCTTTGGGGTCGAACGTGACCTTACAGTCCTCATCGCTTGCATCGATGGTGACACAGCGCTTGTCTTTGGGGTCTTCTGTCGGCGTACAGTTGTCGCTGTCCGGGTCGAGCGTTTCGCTGCAGTCCTCATCGTCGGGGTCATATGTTTTGCGGCAGTAGATTTCATCCGGATCGACCGTTTGCTTACACTCGGGATTCACCGGATTGAGGGTTGCAAAAAGCCCGCACTCACTCAGCTGCGGGTCTGCTGTGTGACAGCGGTCATTGTCGGGATCGCTGGTCGTGGTCTCCTCGCAGTCGGGATCATTCGGGTCGATGGTTTCTCGGCAGCCTATATCATCGGGATCAAGGGTTGTTGCGTTGTCCGTGCACCGATAGTCATCAGGATCCCTGGTCAGATCTCCCTGACACCAGGGGTTGGTGGGGTCTTCGGTAAAGGAGGGGTCCTCCTGGGCCATCCTGATAACGCCCTGAATGATTTCACGCGCTTTTTCAATAGACTCCCTGCTCATGGCTGACTGCCTGGTGGTTTTGACCACCGTTGACTGCTTCTGCCATGCCTTCAGCGTCCTGCTGAGAGCCTTTTGAAAAATCGGCGAGGGCTTTACTGCATCGTCATACACCTGCTGTGCAAACGATGACGCAATACCCGTAAACAAAAAGGCGCAGCATACCGACGCTGTCACGGCAATGCTGCGCCACCGACAAGAATAGTGTTTGCTTTCCCCGGTCATAAAGCCTCCTTTAAGGTAATCGGTTGTTAAGATACATGTTTTACTGTATGGTCATTATAAGGGCTGCACCTCCTTTCTTTATGATATAAAATTAACAAATATTATACAAAAAATCAAAAAAGCTACCCCAATTAAAAAAAGATGGCAGATGTTCTAACGTACGTTACCGTTAAATCAGACGAATACGCTGGTTTTTACGAAATACGCTGAAGAAAAGAAATCGGTGAGGCATCCCCCGCTGCACCCCTTTTAATATGATCGACAACTCCTTAGCCCGCATTAAAGGTTTTTTGATTAATTTTTCCTATAATAACAGATGGCCGGCCAGTCATAATCTTGGAACTTTTTTTACCACTGCTCATGCCAAACAGGTTTTCTTTCTTGCTGACGGAAACGCCACCCTTTTCTATTTGACTGAGACCTGCATACATCCTATACTATTCGCACATATTGTATTTTCTTTTTATTTTCATACGGGAGGCTCACAATGCCGAGCATACCGGAGGGCCGTATCCGCCTTGCTCTGGTGGTTGTCGGCGTGTTTTTCAGTGCTTTGTGGAATGGCGCATACGCTCAAACGGCTGTCCGGGTCACTATTTTCATACCTGAATCGCATACCGGCGCGGGCGTACCCGCCCTGGCGCAGCAAACAGCTCACATCCTTATGAAGCAGCTGAACAAACGCGATGCGCTGTCTGCTGACATTGCACCGCTGTCCAGTGATAACCGGAGCGCCGCGGGACCTTCACTCGGTAAAAAATGCGTGCTTGCCCGCAGCCGCGGCTCGTCGCATCTAATAACCGGCAGCATAACACAGAGCCCTGCAGGCGTGCGATGCGATCTGTTTGTGGTAAACGCACACAAAAGCACAGACTCACATCACTTTTATATTCAGCACTACAAGCCATCCACCGCTGAAGCTCAGATGAAGCCCGTGTCGGACAACATCGGCCGGCTGTTGAGCGATTACCGCACTGCCCCATCACCTGCGGAAACGCCTGCTGACGCGCAGGAGCCTGCGCCCGAAAAACCGGATAAATTGCAGCCGTGTTTCATGATCCATGCGGGCTCGTACAAAAACAGAACAAATGCCGTGCGGGAAGCTTCGCGCTTTCAGCAGCAGGGGCTCGCTGCATCGGTCAAGCATGTCGACCTTGAGAGCAGCGGTGTATGGTTCCGCGTCTATGTGGGCGCCTACACTGACCGCCGGAAGGCGCAACAGGTACAGCAGCTGCTGGAACAAAAATACAATGCCCAAACACGGCTTCTGCCCTGCAGGTAGCCGGCCAGGACGATTTGCTGCAGCAAAAAAGGAAACGAAACACGGGGGGATGGTATGGAAATAACCGTACTGGACAAAACCATAGAGCTGTGCCGCGGGGATATTACCCGGCAGCAGGTCGACGCAGTTGTCAATGCCGCCAACTCCCGGCTCGCCGGCGGCGGGGGCGTTGACGGCGCGATTCACCGCGCAGGCGGACCCGCCATTATGCAGGAGTGCACAAAAATCGGCGGCTGCCCCGCCGGTGAAGCGGTTGTCACCTCCGGCGGCAATCTTCCGGCCCGCCACGTTATTCACACCGTCGGCCCGGTATATCGCAACGGCTCATCAGGAGAGCCTGACCTGCTGCACAACGCATACCGAAACAGCCTCAAAAAAGCTGAGGCGTGCGGAGCGAAAACCGTTGCGTTTCCCTCAATCAGCACCGGCGTATACGGATATCCGGTCGAAGAGGCATCCCGGGTAGCGCTTTCAGCGGTCATCGATTATCTTAAAGGGGAAACGTGCATAGAGCGGGTTGTATTTGTGCTGTTCAGCGAGCAGGATTTTGAAACATACTGCAAAGCCGCAAAGCAATTGCAGTAACTGAAACAGGAGAGACACAATGTGGGACTACAGCGAAAAGGTAAAGGATCATTTTTTGCATCCGCGCAACACAGGCGAGATAGAGAATCCGGACACGGTCGGAGAGGCGGGCTCACTTGCGTGCGGCGATCAAATGAAGCTCATGCTCACGCTTGATGAAAACGAGGTCATTACGGACGCTAAATTTCAGACGTTCGGCTGCGGAAGCGCAATCGCGTCGGCTTCGGCTCTGACTGAAATGATTATCGGAAAGAAGCTGGATGAAGCGGCACGCATTACCAACAGGGATATTGTTGACTATCTCGGCGGGCTTCCCGCAGAAAAAATGCACTGCTCGGTAATGGGACACGAGGCCCTCGAATCAGCAATCAACAGCTATCGCGGTACGGCTCCGGAAGCCCGTGAGGACAAGCATAAAAACATCGTGTGCGAGTGCTTCGGCGTTACCGATGCCGAAATACTGCGGGTGGTCAAGGAAAACGGACTGACAACCGTCGAGGAAGTTACCAACTATACAAAAGCGGGCGGAGGCTGCAGATCATGCCATCAAAAAATCATCGAGCTCATTGAGAGCGCTCAGCACACAGCGCCTGCGCCGCCTGAAAAAAAAGGCGGCAAAGTGCTCACAAACATTCAGAAAATGAAGCTGGTCGAAGAAACCATCGAAAAAGAAATACGCCCGATGCTGAAAGCAGACGGGGGCGATATCCAGCTTGTTGATATCGAGGGCAATAAAGTTATCGTTGCTTTGCGCGGCATGTGTGCATCATGCAAAAGCGCCCGGTTCACGCTGAAGGAGTACATAGAGCCCAAGCTCAAAGAATTTGTGAGCCCGGATCTCTATATCGAGGAGGTGAATTCATGAGCGGCAGCCGGGTCTATGCTGACAACAACGCCACGACCATGGTGGCACCCGAGGTTGCTGAAGCAATGCAGCCTTTTTTTTCGCTGCTGTACGGCAACCCCTCCAGCATGCACATTTTCGGTGCCGAAGCCAAACCGCACATAGACGCTGCGCGGGAAAAAGTTGCTGCGCTGATTAATGCGGATCCTTCGGAAATCGTATTCACATCCTGCGGGACAGAAAGCGACAATGCGGCAATCAGAGGGGTGCTTGCAGCCTATTCGGATAAGAAGCACATAATCACATCGCGCGTTGAGCACCCTGCGGTTAAAAATGTCTGCCAGCACCTGGGCAGGCACGGCTATCGCATATCAGAGCTTTCTGTCGACCGGTCGGGACAAATCGATCTCGATGAGCTCCGTGAAAAAATCGATTCCGATACGGCGCTTGTATCAATCATGTGGGCAAATAATGAAACAGGGGTCGTGTTTCCCGTTGCAGAAATCGCCGGAATTGTGAAAGAGGCAGGCAGCCTTTTCCACTGCGATGCCGTGCAGGCAGCCGGCAAGCTGCCCGTCGATCTTAGCCAGATTCCAATTGACCTGCTGTCTTTGTCCGGTCACAAGCTCCACGCCCCTAAGGGATGCGGCGTTTTGTATATCCGAAAAGGAACCCGCTGCGAGCCGTTTGTGCTGGGTGGCCACCAGGAGCGGGGCCGCCGCGCAGGGACGGAAAACGTACCCTGCATCGTCGGGCTGGGAGCAGCCTGCGAGCTTGCCCGGGACCACATGGAGGCTGACAGCAGACGCACCTCTGCGCTTCGCGACCGGCTTGAGCACGAGCTCACGTCCCGGGCGCTCGATGCAACGGTAAACGGCGACCGCGAGCGCCGCCTGCCGAACACAACAAACATAAGCTTTAAATACATAGAGGGGGAGTCCATCCTGATACTGTTGAGCGAAGCCGGCATTGCAGCTTCCTCGGGCTCCGCCTGCACCTCCGGGTCGCTTGAACCGTCACACGTTCTGCGGGCTATGGGAGTCCCGTTTACACGGGTCCACGGCTCTGTCCGCTTCAGCCTGAGCAGATATACCACCGACAAGGATGTGTCATGGATCGTGGATAACATGCTTAAAATAGAGCGCACGCTGCGTGAAATGTCTCCGTTCGGCAGGGATGAGCTTCATGCAAAGCAATAACAAAATCAGCGCTATTATTAAGGATGTCTTAAACAGCTACTCAGCTGATCGGGGCATAAACCATATTGAGGGACTTAACCTTCCCTCCCGGGAAGCGGTTGAGGAGATCACCGTCGACATTATCAACGTGATCTTTCCCGGATATTATGAAAAGCAGGAAATAAGCCGGTCTGAAATAAATCTGTACATCTGGGAAAAAATTGTCTCCATTTATCACAGCCTTGCGCGCGAAGTGGCAAAAACCCGCAAAAGCCTGACCGGTGATACACAGATACCGCCGGAGGAGGCTTCCGGCACAGCCGTCCGGGACACCCTTTTTTTTCTCTCCCGCATTCCGGCTATCCGCCAAAAAGTAAACCTCGACGTGCAGGCCGCCTACGAAGGCGACCCTGCGGCAAAAAGCTTTGATGAGATAATCGTGAGCTACCCGGGTCTGTTTGCCATTACCGTATACCGGATAGCACACGAGCTGTATCGTCTGCAGATCCCGCTTATCCCGCGCATAATGACAGAGTATGCCCACAGCGCAACCGGAATCGATATTCACCCCGGCGCCGCTATCGGGGATTCGTTTTTTATCGACCACGGAACCGGCGTGGTGATCGGCGAAACCACATCCATCGGCAAAAATGTCCGCATATACCAGGGGGTAACCCTGGGCGCGCTCAGCTTTAAAAAAAACAGGGACGGGAGCCTCGTCAAGGGAGGCAAGCGCCATCCAACCATCGAGGATTCTGTGGTTATTTATGCGGGGGCGACCATTCTGGGCGGAGAAACGCGGGTGGGCAAAAACTCAATCATCGGCGGCAACGTGTGGCTTCTCGAATCAGTACCGCCGAACACGGTCATCACTCACCAGCCGCCGAAGCTGGTCTACAACGAGAAGTCCGGCACGCCTTCAGATGATGAGTATATGTATTATATTTAATTAAACGTGTCCGAAACACATTAAATCATTGAGCAGCATCGGACCGTCCATGCAATGAGGTTTCATTTGGCGGAGGCTGTGCAGATACCCGCTCGAACCGGCTTTATCAAATTATTTTGGGCACTGCTGATATATTAATTAAAACAGCCCGGTGGTGAGGTTCCACGTAATGCGATTGTCAGGAATCGGAGCCAGCACACTCTTTGTAAAATCCCTGCCGTTCCACTCATAGCTTCGCAGCTCCCCCTGATCGTCCGCTGCAACATATATTTCCGGTGTACCGTCACCGTCAAGATCATCAATGGCAGTTGCGTGCTCATACCCTGAAGAGCTTTTGTCGATCAGCCGGGCCTCCCAGCCCTGTGCTGCTTTTTTCAGCATCCAGAGCCCGGACTTCATGGCGGCGGCAATAAGCTCTGTCTGCCCGTCTGCATCAACATCGCCCGCAGTTAAAAAGCGGCACTGAAAATCCTCAATAGTGGTCACCGTTTCAGCAGTTACAGCATCCCCGGAAAAGTCATACTGCCGTATAATTACCGGCTTCACCCGCACGGTTTCCTGAGCGCTTTTTCTGGTTTCCGCCTCGATTACCGAAAACAGGGTCGCGGTGCCGTCCCCGTCCATATCAGCAGCAAGTATTTCTTTGGCGTGCGTCTTTTCAAGGGCATCAACCGTCTGTTTTATAAATTCCTTTCCGTTCCAGGAAAACATGACAACGCTGCCGGGCTGCGGACCCCCGGCAGCTTTGTTCGGCTGGCTCGGCGTGGCAAAAAATTCGTTTTTTCCGTCTCCGTCCACATCACCGATTTCCACTTCATGGACAAACACCCCTTTTTCCCGGTCAATTTCCCGGACATTCCAGCCGCTGGCGGCTTTCAGCCCAACAGCAACAACCCCCTGATCGTGGGTCGCCAGCACAATATCCTTTATGCCGTCTCCGGTTACATCTCCGATTTCAACATCGCGGAGACGGTCCCAGGTGCCGCCGAACGCAGGATTCCACAGCAGCGTCCGGTGCCAGGCCCCGCTTTGCACGCGCCACAGCTTCAGCGCCGCCTCCATGGCGCCTATAGTAAGTATGGAGCGCCCTTTTCCCTCCTCCACGATAAGGGCTTTGTGAAACACATTGCTCTGCGGGTCCTCAATGACCGTATCATGCCAGCCGCTTTTTGTTTTCTGCTTGATGGTAAGCAGTGCCGGGCCGGGCTTGGGTACTTTTTTGCCGTCTTTTTCTTCATACAGAAACTGCGCCTGCGCAATCAGTATCGCAGGGCGGGGACGGTCGGTCAGGGGCAGCTTTGCTGTCTGCTCTTTTTTTGCACACGAGTGCACCGCATATGAGATGACAACAATACAGACAATAAGTGCTGTTCTGGTAAGCTGTTTGCTCATTACACCTCCGATGCTCAATAGGAATTATACATCACCTGCACCTGCTATAGAGAAGAACCTACCCCGTAACCGCGCCGGCAATCTTAAAGATCGGCAGATACATCGCAACCAGCATCGTACCCACCGTGCCGCCCAGAAACACCATCATCATCGGCTCAATCATGGAGGTGAGAGCCTCAACGGCGGCGTCCACCTCCTCGTCATAAAAGTCCGCTATTTTTTCAAGCATGGCATCCAGGGCGCCGGTAGACTCTCCGACCGACACCATCTGGCACACCATGGGCGGGAACACCCCGCTTTGCAGCAGCGGCTCGGCTATGGTTTTTCCCTCGCTGATGCTCGCCCGGGTGGCGTTAATGGCGTCCTCGACAATTCTGTTGCCTGCTGTTTTGGCAACAATATCCAGGCCGTCCAGAATAGGAACCCCGCTGGATATCATGGTGCCGAGCGTACGGGTAAACCTGGCAACCGCCACTTTTCGCAGCAGATCACCAATAACGGGCATTCTCAGCATCAGCTTATCAATAACATATTCTCCGCGGTCTGTGGCTTTAATTTTTTTAAACGCAAAAACAAAGGCTCCAACACCTCCCAGCAGCCAGTACCAGTTTCCGCGCAGAAAATTGCTGAGGTCGATTACCCCCTGCGTCAGCCCGGGCAGCTCGCCGCCGAAGCTGGTGAACATCTCTGCAAAGGTGGGAATGACAAACACGAGCATGACGACAATGACCAGAACTGCAATCACCATAACAATGGCCGGATAAAACATGGCCCCCTTCACTTTGCTGACCAGCTTTGCATTTTTTTCGATAAAGCCGGCAAGGCGCTGCAGGATGGTGTCAAGAATACCGCCCATCTCACCGGCGGCAACCAGGTTGGAGTACAGCTTGTCAAACACTTTGGGGTGCTTTTGCAGCGCATCGGCAAGCGAAGCGCCGCCTTCAACGTCTGATTTTACCTGATTCAATATTTTTTTAAATGTCGGATTTTCCGACTGGCTGGCCAGAATCTCAAGCCCCTGCATCAGCGGCAGCCCGGCATCGATCATGGTTGAAAACTGCCGGGTAAACAAAATAAGGTCTTTTGTTTTGACCTTCGGCTGGAGCGCAGGAATATATTCCAGAAGATCGACGGGCTTTTTCTTTATTTTAGTCGGTCGGATATTCTGCCGCTTGAGAATCTGGGTAAGGGCCTGTTCGTTTGCCGCTTCGTTTTCGCCCTTCTGCAGCATCCCCTGAGAGTTTTTACCTTCCCATTCATAGACCGGCATGGCGGTCCCCCTTTCTGTATCATAAAGTAAAAACGTTATGCCTTAATCACGCACGGTTGTCTTAAGCACTTCCTCAAGGGTCGTGGTCCCCTGTATCAGCTTTTGAATGCCGCTTTGCCGCAGGCTGACCATTCCGTTGCGCATCGCCTCGCGGCGAAGCTCTATGGCGGACGCTCCCTGAAGCACCATCTCCTTTATATCATCTGACATCGGCATCACTTCATACAAAGCGATCCTGCCCTTATAGCCGGTTTTGTTGCAGGTATCGCAGCCGGCTCCCTTATACAGCGTTACGTCATTGAGCTCGTCAGCAACCGGCCCGAGCTTTTCTATCTGCTCTGCTGAAATCTTGCCCACAGACTCCTTGCACTCGGGACAGATTTTTCGCGCGAGGCGCTGTGCAAGAATCAGGTTGATTGACGAGGATACCAGGAAGGGCTCGACCCCCATATTAAGAAGGCGGTTGATAGTGCTTGGCGCGTCATTGGTGTGCAGCGTGCTCAGCACCAGGTGCCCCGTAAGAGCGGCCTTAATTCCTATTTCCGCTGTTTCAAAATCGCGGATCTCGCCCACAAGAATTATATCCGGGTCCTGGCGCAAAAAAGACCGAAGCGCATTTGCAAAGGTGAGCCCGATCTCCTCGTGCATCTGTACCTGATTGATGCCCTCCAGGTTGAATTCCACCGGGTCCTCGGCGGTCGATATATTGTCTGTGGTTTTGTTGAGGTCTGAAAGGGCCGAGTAGAGCGTTGTTGTTTTACCGCTTCCGGTTGGGCCCGTTACCAGCACCATACCGAACGGCTTGTGAATTGCCTCCTGGAAATGCACAAGCTGCTGCTCGTCAAACCCGAGCTTTGTCATATCCAGCTGGAGGTTTGACTTGTCCAGCAGGCGCAGCACCACCTTTTCGCCGAAAAGGGTCGGCAGCACAGAAACGCGGAAATCAATTTCCTTTCCCTTGCCCAGCTTAAGCTTTATGCGGCCGTCCTGGGGAAGCCGCCGTTCGGCGATATCGAGCCGTGACATGATTTTGAGGCGGGAAACAATAGCGTTGCGCATCTTTATCGGGGGCTTCATGATTTCATACAGGCTTCCGTCTATGCGAAACCTGACGCGGAAGCTCTTTTCGTACGACTCGACATGGATATCGCTTGCGCGCTTGTCAATTGCATCGCTGAGAATGGCGTTAACCAGCTTGATAACAGGAGCATCCTCGCTTTCCTGCTCAAGCGAGCTGATATCAACCTCGTCCTCGTCCTCTACATATTCAAGCCCCTCGGTGTCATAGGAGCTGAGCAGATTATCAAGTCCCGCTGTAGTGGTCTGGTAGTGCGTGTTAATCGCGTCCATTATAGCCGTTTCAGACGCAATAAGCGGCTCAACCCGGTAGCCGGTAAGAAACTTGATATCATCAAGGGCAAAAATATTTGTCGGGTCCACCATTGCTACAATCAGGTTGGAATTTTTCACCGAAAGCGGCATGACATGATATTTTTCAGCCACCTCAGGCGGGATAATACGCAGCACCTCCGGATCTATGACAAATTCAGAAAGGTTTATTGACGGGACATTATACTGCTCACTTAAAAACTGCAAAAGCTCGCTTTCGTGGATATAGCCCAGACGGGTAAGCGCCGAGCCGAGCCGTCCGCCGTTTTTTTTCTGTTCACCCAAAGCGGTAGTGAGCTGCTCTGACGTGATAATATTTTTCTGCAGCAGCAGATCGCCGATTTTATCTGTCATAAACGTCCCGCTTCTCCCTCTGTCCTGGGGCTGAAACTGTCTTTACCATTGCAAAAATGGTTATTTTCATATACGTTTACGGAATCAGCAGGGTGTTTCCCGGAGGCTGATTGAGAAACCATCTCATTTACATACTTTTCGGTTTAAACAAAAGCAAGCTTGATTGAAAAAATTTAAATAATTTAAAGGTTATTTTTTATTATAAAGGGCAAAAAATGAAAAAAAATCTTTTCATCGGCATCCTCATGAGCGCGCTTTTTATCTATCTTGCTCTGCGGGGAATAAACGTTGAACAACTGGCGGAAAGTTTCGCCTCTGCCCGGTATATCTATATTTTCCCTGTGATCGGGCTCGTTGTCCTTGCTCATTACCTGCGCTCCTACCGATGGGGGATCATCATGCAGTCGCTTGTTACCTATGATCAGAGAACCCTGTTTGTGCTGTCCTCCATAGGCTTCATGGCGATCGGTATTCTTCCGGCCCGCCTGGGCGAGTTTGCACGCCCGTATCTGGTAAAACAGAAAAGCGGGGTCCGCATGACGGCAACCATGGCAACGATTGTGGTTGAGCGGATATTCGATGTGCTTGCGCTCATGCTGGTGCTGTTTGCGGTGCTGCTGAAAATTCCGCTTCCATCGGCTATTTTCAAACCAGTCATAACGCTTCTGTCGGTTGCTTTTTCGGCTTTTCTGGTCCTCATCTTTCTTGCGGTAAAAAAAGAGTTTTCTCTCAATGCGATTGATCGCGTGCTGCGCGCTCTTCCGGCCCGCTTTGCCGGGCCTCTGAAGCGGGTTGCTCACTCTTTTATTGAGGGGCTGCAGATGCTGCCCGATATCGGCAAAACCATTTACGTTGCAGCGCTATCAGTCGTCGTCTGGATAGTGCTCAGCCTGTCGGCCTACGTGCTTTTTTTCGCTTTCAACTTCGACCTGGGCATTATTAATGCATTTGCCCTTTCAGTAATCATCGCTGTCGGCGTCATGCTGCCGGCGGCACCCGGCTTTGTGGGCACATATCATCTTGCATGCAAGCTCGGCTTAACGCAGTTTGCAATTCCCGAGACAGAAGCACTGGCATACGCAATTTTACTTCATTTTCTGCAAATGATTCCCGTGGTGGGGCTGGGGCTTATCTTTTTGCCGTTTCAGAAATTATCGCTCCCCGCGTTTATACAAAAAGAGGAAGCTGAGCTGGAAAAAGAGCGGCTTGCTGAATAGCAGTCATTTTTTAAAAGGTTCGGAGAGCGCATTCTGAGCGGACTGATTGGGGGGCTGTACCATCTTCTGAATCCAGTCCTGAGCAGTCATGACAAGTATCGCCATGCGAAACATCCCGATAAACAGCACTGCTGCAACAACCCCTGCGACCGACCGGCGCGCAGAGAGGCGGTGAACTTCCCGGAATCCGAGGTAAATCAGATACAATCCATAAAAGTTTGCTATTATCCCCACTACCGGGATCCATGACAGCACATCAGTGATGCTGGCATACGCGATCACGCTGAAGGTGGCTTCAAAGGGAACCGCGGCGCCGAAAACACCGGAAACAAGAACATTGTGCAGCAGCAGGCTGCCGGCCAGGGCGGAAATAATATTTGCCAGCAGCAGAATGAAAAAAATCCGGTAATCCGCAGCTGTTACATTGGCAATGAAAAGCGATGACAAAAATGCACAGATGCTCAGGAATATGAGCGGATTTTTCAAGGTTCCCGAGGGCTGAAGCTGCTGAAAAAAATACCGTGGCTGAGAAAAAAGCACCCTGCACACGGCATACAGGCTCTCAAAAAAGCGGGAGGGGTCGAAGGCTATACAGTCTTCGCGAGGCTGCTGTTCATCCATAAGGCACCAATAGCTGTATGATATTAGTCTTTAGCTGGTTTGAGCAAAGTCAGGCATTGTAATGTTTTATAGTATTTTCCATAATATTTCAAATACTTCTTCAAATCCTTGCCAGAGGCTGACCGCCACATGAAAGAAACTGCAAACCTGTCAAAACCGGAGCTGCTGGCCCCCGCAGGGGATTTTATAAGCCTGCGCTCCGCCCTGCAGGCGGGATGCGATGCCGTGTATTTCGGCGTTCAGGGGCTTAATATGCGCGCAGGTGCTGAAAATTTCACGCTGCCACACATAAAGACCGTCGTGGGCCGCTGCCGCGACTACAGCTCTAAAGCCTATCTTGCGCTCAATACCATTGTCTATGAGCACGAGCTGGGCTCAGTGAAAAAGATACTCAGCACCGCCAAAAATGCAGGCGTTGATGCAGTCATCTGCTGGGACTTTGCCGTTATACAGGAAGCGCTGAAAGCCGGCATACCCGTTCATGTCTCAACGCAAATGTCTATCGCCAATTCGGCGGGCATACGCTTTTTTGTCGAGCGGCTGGGAATCAGACGATTCGTGCTGGCGCGGGAGTGCAGCCTCGACGATATAAAAAAACTGAACCGCCGCTTTAGAGCCCCGGACGGGCGCTCGGACAAAACAGCCGTTGAGCTGGAAATTTTTGCTCACGGTGCCATGTGCGTATCGGTAAGCGGCCGGTGTTTTTTGTCTCAGTTTCAATACG
This sequence comes from uncultured Thermodesulfobacteriota bacterium, assembly GCA_964621615.1. Classification (GTDB taxonomy): domain Bacteria; phylum Desulfobacterota; class WTBG01; order CAIYCZ01; family CAIRTM01; genus CAZUMW01. The sequence goes on along the minus strand of CAZUMW010000001.1, from coordinate 259,171 downwards.
GCAAATCGGCAAACCGCGGCCAGTGCCTTCAGCCTTGCCGGCGGGAGTATGAAATCACCGCTCAGGATGATGATGCCTCCTTTATAATGGGGTCTGATTACCTGCTGAGCCCGCGCGACATCTGCACGCTTCCCTTTATTGAAAAACTGATCGAAGCCGGAGCTGCAAGCTTCAAAATCGAGGGCAGAAACAGAAGTCCCGAATATGTTTACACGGTTACATCGGCATACCGGCGGGCCATAGATTTCTATTATGACAACCGCCACGGGAAGGGGTTCAGCGAAGCGTTCTCCATGCTGAAAAAAAACCTTACAGACGAGCTCAAACAGGTGTATAACCGAGGGTTTTCCAGCGGTTTTTATCTGGGCAAACCGCTGAGCCAGTGGGCCGAGGCTCCCGGCAGCGCGGCAACGGCCCGGAAAGTATACGCCGGGGCGGTAACGAACTACTACAAGCGCATAGGCGTTGCTGAGATACGGCTTGAAAGCCGCGGCATAAAAAAGGGGGATGAGCTTCTGTTTCAGGGTTCGAGCACCGGCAATTACGCTCAGGCTGCACAGTCGCTTGAAATTGATCATCAGAAAGTCGCTCACGCAGACAAAGGCAGGAGCGTCGCCGTGAAAGTGAGCTCACCGGTACGGACCGGGGATCGGGTCTATGTTATCGAGCAGGTATTGCCTGCGGCTGATCAGTGACTATATAATGAAAAAAATCACTGCGTTGGCCAAGAAGGGATTGCAACCGGTATTGAAACTCCTGTGACAGCGGCACCCTGGACATAGCGCATACATCGTTACCGTAAGCAGCCGGCCATGTGTGAACGCATGCCCGCTGTTGCGATAAAACCAAAAACAGCTAGTCATTAATAGCGTTTTATGATATATTGTATGACTTTTTTCTATTAATTTATGCAAGAAACAGTTCAATAGTATCGGGAGCACAGCATGGGTCGGAACCTTGTACAGCGTATCATCGGCAATCATCTTGTCTCAGGCGAGCTGAAGCCCGGCAGCGAGATCGCTATCCGAATCGACCAGACGCTTACGCAGGACTCAACCGGGACCATGGCCTATCTTCAGTTTGAAGCCATTGGAACAGACCGGGTTAAAACAAAGCGCTCTGTGGCATATATCGATCATAACACGCTTCAGACCGGACCCGAAAACGCCGACGACCATCGCTATATTCAGACCGTGGCAAAAAAACACGGGATTTATTTCTCAAAGCCGGGAAACGGCATATGCCATCAGGTTCACCTTGAGCGGTTTGCGTCTCCCGGCATGACCCTGCTTGGCTCTGACAGCCACACTCCCACCGCCGGCGGGATGGGCATGCTTGCCATCGGCGCGGGCGGGCTCGATGTAGCTGTGGCAATGGCGGGCGAGCCCTACTGCCTGAAGATGCCCGCCGTGTGCCGCGTTGTGCTGACCGGGGCCCTGAAACCGTGGGTTTCGGCAAAAGATATCATTCTGGCAGTCCTTCAGCGCTGTTCTGTTAAGGGGGGGGTCGGCAAGGTGTTTGAGTATGCCGGGCCGGGGCTGAGCTCACTGAGCGTGCCCGAGCGCGCAACTATCACCAATATGGGGGCGGAGCTGGGCGCAACCACATCCGTATTTCCCAGCGACGCGGTAACTGAATTTTTTCTGCGTGCGCAGAGCCGCACGACAGACTGGGAGCCGCTTCAGGCAGATGATGACGCCGCCTACGACGAGGAGATACATATCGACCTTGATGCTCTGGAGCCGCTCGCTGCGCAGCCCCACAGCCCGGACAATGTCGCACCTGCAGGTGAAATCGGCAAAAAAAAGGTGGATCAGGTGATTATCGGCAGCTGCACCAACTCCTCGCTCCTTGACTTAATGAAGGTCGCTGCAATTGTAAAGGATAAAACCGCTCACCCCGATGTAAGCTTCGTTATCGCGCCCGGCTCACGACAGGTGCTGACCATGCTTTCCGAAAAGGGCGGACTTGCAGATCTGGTAAAGGCAGGCGCCCGCATACTGGAGTGCGCATGCGGACCCTGCATCGGCATGGGGCAGTCTCCCCGGACTGAAGGCGTTTCGCTCCGGACGTTCAACAGAAACTTCAAGGGCAGAAGCGGCACCCCCTCTGCTGATGTGTATCTGGTGAGCCCTGAAACCGCAGCCGTAAGCGCCCTTACCGGCGTGCTGACTGATCCCCGCGAGGCAGGGGCTTTTCCGCAGATATCGCTTCCCGAGCGGTTCACCATTGATGACAGCATGATTATTCCCCCAGCGGAGCCGGGCGAGCCTGTTGAGGTTATCCGCGGTCCCAACATAAAGCCGTTCCCCATGAACAGCCCGCTTCAGGACCGGGTTGCCGGCACCATACTGATCAAGCTGGAGGACAATATTACCACAGACCATATCATGCCCTCATATGCCAAGCTGCTGCCGTTCAGGTCCAACATACCCTATCTCGCCGATTACTGCCTTGCCCCCTGTGACCCCTCTTTTTCCGGGCGGGCAAAACAGGAAGGCGGCGGCATGATCCTCGGGGGTGACAACTACGGTCAGGGATCAAGCAGAGAGCATGCCGCCCTGGCACCGCTGCAGCTGGGCATAAAAGCGGTTATTGCAAAATCGTTTGCCCGGATTCATATGGATAATCTTGTGAACAACGGCATTATGCCGCTGGTGCTGAAAAACCCCGACGATTATAGCCGGCTTGAAAAGGGCGACGTATGTGCTATTGAAAATGCACGCGAGCAGGTAGCCGGAGGCGCTGACATACACATAACAAACACATCTAAAAAGGTGACGATGTCCGCATCTCTTGACGTCTCCGAGCGGCAGCGCAGCATGATCCTGGCCGGCGGGCTGCTGAATTATATAAAACAATCCCGATAAACAGAAAGGACGGAGCGCAATGCACACAATAACACTTATACCCGGAGACGGAATCGGGCCCGAAATAATGACGGCGACCCGGAGGCTGATCGAGGCCGCCGGCGTGAAAATAGACTGGGATGAACAGGAAGCAGGCGAAGGGGTTATTGAAAAACACGGAACCCCGCTGCCGGATCAGGTGCTCGACTCCATACGAAAAAACAAAGTTGCCATAAAGGGCCCGATCACCACGCCGGTCGGCAGCGGCTTCAGAAGCGTCAACGTTGCCATGAGAAAAGAGCTTGACCTGTATGCAAATGTGCGGCCCTGCAAAAAGTACAGCGGCGTTAAGTCGCGCTACGACACAGTCGATATCGTGGTTGTTCGCGAAAACACCGAGGACCTCTATGCCGGGGTGGAGCATATGGTGGGCCAGGATGCCGCAGAAAGCATAAAAATCATAACCAGAAAGGGCTCCGAGCGCATCTGCCGCTTCGCGTGCGAGTATGCCCGCAGGGAAAAAAGGAAGCGCGTTACCGCCGTTCACAAGGCAAATATCATGAAGTGCACCGACGGCCTTTTTCTTGAGGTTTCGCGCAAAGTCGCCGAGGACTACCCCGACATTGAATGCGATGACATGATTGTCGATGCCATGAGCATGAAGCTGGTACAGGTGCCGGAGCAGTACGACGTGCTGGTGCTGCCAAACTTATACGGGGATATTGTGTCAGACCTGTGCTCCGGCCTCGTCGGCGGCCTGGGGCTTGCTCCCGGAGCAAATATCGGCGATGAGTACGCGCTCTTTGAGCCGGTCCACGGCAGCGCTCCGCGCAGAGCAGGTCAGAATATCATCAATCCAACGGCCGCAATGCTCTCCGGGGTGCTTATGCTGAAATATATCGGGGAGCACGATGCCGCAGCGCGGGTGGAAAACGCCATTGCAGCCGTTATTGCAGAAGGCACAGCAGTAACCTATGATCTTGGCGGCTCTGCGACCACCAGCGGCTACACCGATGCCGTTATAGACAAGCTGCATTAAACGGACATACTCTCCTGGAGGTACATGCCATGCAAAACAAAAACACAGATGAGCTCAAAAAAATCATTCTTCAGGCAGCTGAAAAAGCCCGCCGGGAAACCAGCGATGAGCCGGAACCGGAACTCACTAAATCCATACAATGGCCGCTGCAGTGCACCGTCGGCCCGGGGCTGGAGGGCGCGGTTGCCTGCGAGAGCACGGTAGGCTACGTGAACGGCTCAAAGGGATGGCTTATCTATCGTGGATATGACATTTTCGATCTGAGCGCACAATCAAATTTTGAGGAAACCACGTTTCTTCTGCTCCACGGCTATCTGCCCTCCCCGGCGGAGCTCTCGGTGTTTCAGAAAAAGCTGATCAATTACCGCGTGCTTAACAAAACCCTGCGGCGCCTCATGGGGTTTGCCGTCGAGGAAATGAATGCTATGGCAGCCCTTCGCATGGCAACCGTTCTTGTGCATCACGAGTTCACCGCCATGGACCGCGAAGACGGCCGCCCGACCGCTGTTGACGCCATCGGCGCGGATGAGGACTCAATCGCCATGGAAACCATACCCCGCGGCGAAAAGCACGCGATTTATGAATTCAATAAAAGCAAAGACCAGCTGGACAGGTTTTTCAAGCAGCTTGAAACCGTGAGCGGCATCGGGGCGTGCTATCAGCTTATAGCGAGCCTTGCGGTTATTGCCGCAGCAATCGCCCGGCTTCACAAAGGTAAAATGCCCGTTGACCCCGACCCCTCGCTCAGCCATGCCGGCAACTTTCTCTATATGATGACCGGCAGCCGCCCAACTCCCGTTGAAGAACGGATCATGGACATAGCGCTTATTCTGCATGCCGACCACGGCATGAATGCCAGCACGTTTGCAACACTGGTAACCGCATCGACCCTTTCGGACCTCTACCTGTCAGTGGGCTCCGGCATAGCGGCGCTGAGCGGACCGCTGCACGGCGGCGCCAACGAGCAGGTTGTCATACAGCTGCAGGAAATCGGCGATCCTGCCAACGTAAAAGCCTGGGTAAAAGATAAAATCAGCAAAAAGGAAAAAATTTCCGGATTCGGGCACCGCGTTTACAAGGCCTATGACCCGCGCGCACGAATTCTCGGACCGCTGGCAGCATATCTGGCAGACAAAAGCGAAGAAACTCAAAGGCTCTATGCAACCGCTTGTGAGCTTGAAAAAGAGGTGGGGAAGCAGTTCGGATCAGAGAAAAAAATATTTCCGAACGTCGACTTCTACTCAGGCATTGTCTATTACTCGCTCGGCATTGCCCCTGAAATGTTTACGCCCATTTTTGCCGTAAGCCGCGTGTCGGGCTGGACGGCGCGGACGCTTGAGTACCTGCAGAGCAACAGAATCTTCCGGCCCCGGGCGATGTACTCAGGCGAATTCGGCAAAAAATACGTTCCGCTCGAGCAGCGCTGAGGCGGCTTACATCCACTTGACCGCTGAATATTTAAAAACCGCATATATCGCAGCGCCGCATTGCAGATGCATCAGGCGCGCAGACTCTTCGGTGATTGCTGCTGTCAGGTATACACCGCCGACATCGACTTTCACGAGCACGCCGGCACTCAGCGATTTCAGCGCGCTGACAGAGCCACGCAGGCAGTTGCGGGCCGATATGCCGGCCAAAGGCTCTGCTGCGAGCATGATATCATCGGGCAGCAGGTATGCGGTCGTTTTGCCGGGCTCAGGAGGCGGGCAGCATACGCGCTGTCCGCCGGCCAGCGTAAAAACCGCGGCTCCGGAATCAGACACCAAAAACTGCGAGCCGATGACGCTCACATGCGTGCCTTCTGAAAGCCGGCCGCCCTCGAGAAATATAATACGGTCTGCAACGGCACTGAGCCAGAGATGGTCATGGCTCGCTAAAATAACTGTTTTAGCCTCGCTCCCCTTCAAAGATCTTACCGCGTCTGTAATAGCCTGCTTTGCCTCCTCGTCGGTTTCCGAGGTCGGCTCATCAAGCAGAATGGTTTCGGTGTCCATAACAAACCGCTGCGCAAGCGCCACCCGCTTTGATTCGCCCCCGGAAAGCGCCTTCCAGGAGCGGTCGAGGTACTGCCCGGGGGGCAGCTTCAGCCTTTCCAGCACTTCACATACTCTTTTTTCATCCGCGGGGATTCCTGCAAGCCTGAGCGGATAGCATAAATTGCTGCGAACGCTTCGCTTTAACAGCACCGGCTGCTGAGGCAGATAGGTAACGCGGCGGCGGAGCGCACCGGCGTTCCGTCCAGACACCGCTTTTCCCCTGTACTCAACCACCCCCTGCCGTGGGTGAACCAGGAACGCAAGGATCCTGAGCAGGGTTGACTTGCCGCTGCCGTTTTTACCCACAACGCCCGTGATGCACCCCTTTTCTATATCCAGCATATCTATATGTACAGCCGGAACGTGATCATAGGCAAAAACGACATTTCTCAGACGATATGCATCCACGCGTGTTATCCCTTTTCCCGGATCCTTCCCGTCATGAAATTCAAAAGCAGCGCTATAGCTATAAGCACCATGCCCAAAGCGAGCCCCAGACCGAATTCCCCCTTTGATGTCTGAAGCGCAATCGTCGTTGTTATCGTTCGGGTTTCCCACTTTATATTCCCCCCCAGGGTCATCGATACTCCCACTTCTGAAAAAGCCCTCCCGAATGCCGTAATAACCGCGCTGTATACAGCGTAGCGGGACTCATAAAGGGCTGTCACCGCACACTGAAGCCTGTCGGCGCCAAGGGTGATGAGGTTCTCCTTGAAATTATCTTCAAGGGTATCAAGCGCTGACGCTGTCAGGGCAATGACTATAGGCAGAATCAGCAATGACTGCCCGATAATAATCCCCGGAACGGTAAAAAGCAGGCCGGACTCGCCGAACGGGCCTCTCCGGGTAACAAACATATACACAAGAAGCCCGACCACCACGGTAGGCAGCGCAAGGAACGAATTTACAATATTCCTCAGAATGCTTTTCCCGGCAAAATCATAGTACCCGAGCACAAACCCGGCAGGTGCGCCCAGAACAAGGCTTATGGCGGTGGAAACAGATGCTGCCTTTAAAGAGATAAAGATGGCGGAGTATGTTTCTGCGTCAAATGTGAAAAGCAGCACAAGAGCGTGCCGCATACCTTCAATCAGATAGTCCATCAGTTGCGGTGTGCGTTGGGGGTGAACAGCCTTTTGCCCTCAAGGCGGTAGCTTCCGATAAGTGTCTGCGCAGCGTCGGAAATCAACCAGTCCCTGAGTTTTTTTGCTTCGCTGAAGTGCGTATCCGGGCAATGCGCGGGGGCAACCGGTATGACGCTGTACTGATTAAACAGCATCCGGTCACCTTCAACAAGCACGATCAGCGGCTGGCGGCCTTTGGTGCGCGCGCGGTAGCCAATATAGGTTCCCCTGTCGGTAAGGGTATAGGCCTTTTTTTCATCGGCAATCAAAAGGGTGGGCATCATACCCTGACCGGTCTGCAGATAATGCGGGGCTCCCTTTGGGGGGGCAATTCCGGCATGACGCCACAGCGCCAGCTCTTTTTTATTAGTGCCTGAATCATCGCCCCTGCTCACAAACAGGGGCTTTTTGACTAAAAGCCGCTTAAAGGCTTCCGTAACCGGGCTCCCCTTTATGCCGGCGGGGTCCTCTTCAGGACCGATAACCACAAAATCATTATACATGAACTCGGTGCGCATCACTCCATAGCCCCGCCCAATAAACTGTGCTTCTGCGGCGGGGGCATGCACCATAAGCACATCGGCATCGCAGTTCTGTCCAAGCTTAAGCGCTTTTCCGGTTCCAACAGCAACCCATTTCCAGTTGATGCCGGTTTCCTTCTCAAAATAGGGAGCAAGATAGTCAAGCAGGCCTGAATTGTCCGTGCTAGTCGTGGTAGCCATCATCACCTCAGCTGCATACAGCGCCGCTGCAGTTGAAAACACCACCAGAATCAAACAGAGCATCTGAAAAATTTTCATAGCATCAGCTATTGTATATGCTGTTAAATATACATTTCAAGCGAAAATAGTTAGTATTTACACTGACGCATATAACTGATACCATAACCGATACTCCACCCAGCGCGCTTCAGGGAGTACAAGGTCGACAACGACTGAATTTTCCGTTCTTTATAGCACCGTGGTTTAGATGCTGCGTTGTAATGATCTTTTTATTATAGCCGGATGCCGCAATTAAATCGCAGCATAACACATAAGGCGCCCCAGTCATTGTCCGGCGTTAGGAGGATGTGTCGCAATTGATTGTCAAAAAAAAGAGACTTTCACATTTGATCTACAATCAAATATTTTTGATTTTGAGGGGTTAGATCTTTCCGAAATATTCAGCTTTCTGCCCTCAATTTGAATTGCGACACAGCCTCGTTAGTCCGGACAATCCGGTTATTTTTGACTAACAAAAACGCCGAGCGCATGCCGGATACTCCGCACAAGCCGGGGTATGACTGAAAAATAGTATCCGTATGGTTTGTCAATATCATGACAAAGCGGATAAAGCGGTAGCGCGTCCGCCAATACGTATAGTGATACCCGTAATTATTCGCTGACTCAGCACATCCGGACATCACCTGTTATGGATATTCGAAAAAGAGCATCACATATTATTAATCTTCAGAATCCCGGGCCTGCGCAAAAAATGCTGCTGCTGCCGCTCACGCTGTGCTCCTACGCCTATTGCGCCGTCGTAACAGCCAGGCAGGCTCTGTATGGGCGCGGCCTCAAGCGCTCTTACCGTCTCCCCTGTACCGTCATATCGGTAGGCAACCTTACCGTGGGAGGAACAGGAAAGACCCCGACTGTCTGCCTTCTCGCACAGAATCTTCAAAAGCGCGGTTACCGCGTTGCGGTTGTCAACCGGGGCTACCGCGGCAGCATGTCAAAAACCCCGCAGGTCATATCCGATGGGGAAACGGTCTTTGCAAACCCCGCAACTGCAGGAGATGAGGCCTGTATGCTTGCACACCTGCTGCCCGGAATCCCGGTCGTTTCCGGCAAAGACCGCGTCCGGGCCGGCAAAATGGCCGTCGATCAGCTTGGTGCTCGTGTGCTAATTCTTGATGACGGCTTTCAGCATCAGCGCCTGAAGCGAAACCTCGACATTGTACTGATCAATGTAGGAAACCCGTTCGGCACCGGGCACCTGCTTCCCCGCGGCGTGCTGCGCGAGCCGCGCTCAGCGCTGGGGCGGGCGGGGATTATCCTTTTAACAAAGGCGGACTGGCACATTGACAATATAGATAAAATCGTCGCCGCGCTTAAGTCCTATAATGAAACCGCCGCTGTTTTTACTGCTGCTTTCAAGCCGGTGGGGCTGTATCACCCCGCCACCGGAAAAACACTTGCCCCCGAAGCTGCACACGCCAAAAAGGCCGCCGCATTCTGCAGCATCGGTGATCCTGAGAGCTTTTTTGCATCCATAAGAGGGCTCCGCTTTGCCTCCGTGTCTGAAATATCCTTCCCTGATCATCACTTCTACACCGCTGATGACTACCGCCTCATCACCCAAAAGGGCGCCGGGTGTGACTGCATCATCACAACGGACAAAGATATTGCCAAAATAGATATAAATATGCTACAAACAGAAAATGTATTCAGCCTGCGCATACATCAGGCCGTATCGGATGAAGACAGGTTTATTGAAACCGTGCTGAAAGCAAGCGGGCTTGTTTCACGGCGCGGCAGTGACGGCCTGCTTTTGCAGTAGCGTAAGCGCTTTCCGTATCCGCATATGACAAAAGGGATTCATTATGTGAATCCCTTTTGTTTTGATACCGGGGCATTGTGCGATGGATGACTTACCGAACATATCAAGCCGCTTCGATCAGGAACTAAACCCGCAGCAGCAGGCCGTTGTCAGCGCAGGGCCCGGGCCGGTTCTGGTTATTGCGGGAGCAGGAAGCGGCAAAACGCGGACGCTCACCTACCGGGTCGCCCATCTGATCGAAAGCCGCGTTCCCGCTCACAGCATCCTGCTGCTCACATTTACCAATAAAGCAGCACGCGAAATGCTGCAGCGCGTCGAGGAGCTCGTTCCCTTTGAGGTTCGCAGGATATGGGGCGGAACGTTCCACCACATTGCCAACAGAATCCTCAGAGCTCATGCGGAGCGCGCCGGTATCGACCCCGCCTATACAATTATGGATCAGCGGGATGCGCGCAATCTGCTTGACTCCTGCCTGGAGGATCTTGGACATAAAAAAAAAGACAGCGTCATTCCTCAGGGAGCGGTGCTTTCCCGTATTGTAAGCCTGGCACGAAATACGTGTGCCACTGTGGAAGACATTGTTGGCGAGCGCTACCCGCTGTTTTCAGAGTACTGCGGGGAGATAAGCGAAATCGACCATCACTATACCGCCAGGAAGCGAAAGCTCAATGTGCTTGATTTTGATGACCTGCTGTGCCTGTGGCTGCACGTGATGGAAAGCGACGCTTCAATTCGCGAATTTTACGCAAGCCGGTTTTCCTATATCCTGGTGGACGAGTATCAGGATACCAACAGGCTCCAGGCCTCTATCATCGACACGCTGGCCGGATACCACAAAAACGTTATGGTAGTCGGGGATGATTCTCAAAGCATCTACTCTTTTCGGGGGGCGGATTTTCTCAATATAATGGACTTCCCCGAGCGCTATCCCGATGCCCGGGTATTCAAGCTGGAATACAACTACCGGTCCTCACCCATGATTCTTGATCTTGCAAATGAAAGCATTGCATATAACGCCCGTCAGTTTCACAAAGTGCTGCAGCCGACCATACAGGGAGACCGGCTCCCCATAGCAGTTGCGCCGGCCGACCTGAGCCATCAGGCTCATTTCGTCGCTGACACCATTTACGAGCATATTGCTCAGGGGACCCCCCCTGATGAAATAGCGGTCCTGTACCGGGCGCATTACCATTCCATGGAGCTGCAAATGGAGCTAACGCGGAGGGCCATACCATTTGAGGTCCGCTCGGGCCTCCGATTCTTTGAACAGGCTCATGTGAAAGACATAACCTCATATCTTAAAATACTGCAGAACCCCCGCGACGAAACAGCCTGGAAGCGAATCCTTGAGCTTCTTCCCGGCATCGGCAGAAAAACGTCACAGAAAATCTGCGACCGGCTGCTTTCAGCATCAAACCCTCTTGTTCGCGTTTCTGAAAAGGAGACGTCACAGCTGGTACCGAAAGGAGCCCGCCCGTACTGGTCGGGGCTGAGCGCTATGGTTGATGCTGTTTCAGGAGGGGAGCACGGCCAAAGCCCTGCTGCGCTTATCAAAGCTGCATGGGAAAGCGGCTATGAAGATTATCTGTACTCCAAATACACCGATGCCTCAATGCGGGGCGAGGATATACAGCAGCTTATCGAATTCTCATCCCGCTATGAATCTCTGGAAACGTTCTTGAGCGAGCTGGCCCTTCTGTCCAGCACTGATGCGGAAGCCGCGGCAGACAGAGATTCCCGGGGCGTTGTCACGCTCAGCACAATTCACCAGGCAAAAGGCCTTGAGTGGTCTGTTGTATTTCTCATTTGTCTGGTTGAGGGCAGATTTCCCAATGATCACAACTTTGAGCGGCTGGACGAGGAAGAGGAGGAGCGGCGGCTATTCTATGTTGCGGTCACCCGCGCCAAGCAGCATTTGTACTTTTGTGTTCCGCTGACAGGAAAAACAAACAGCGGCTACCCTCACCCTCTCAGGCCGTCCCGCTTTTTGCGGGAGCTTCCGGACCGGTGCTACAAAAAAATTGAGGCACCCTACTGCTGAAAGGATCTCAGTGTATAAGGGCAGGTTTATCACTTTTTTTGAACACAAGCAGATCGTTTCCTGCCTCTGCCTTGATGAGAAGCAGGACCATCTTGTGCTCCTGTGCGGAAAACAAAATAAAAGAAAGCTCAAAGCGCGGCGCGTGCTGCACTGCTCACAGGCACAGAGTGATCCAGGCCTGCCGGATGAGCATTTGTGTGCCCGGCTGCAATCCTATCGGAGCCGTCAGCATGACCTTAAATGCCGTGTTGATTCTGCTGCGCTATGGGATCAGCTGCGAGAGCGGGGCTCTTCGTTTTCTTTTTCAGAAATCGCCGAAGCGGCATTCGGCACCGTACCGGCAGATGAGCACGAAACAGCAGCGCTGTATGCACTCGCAGAGGACCGCATATTTTTCAAGCTGAAAGGGACCGAATTTGTTCCCAACCCCCCTGAAAAAGTCTCTCAGCTTAAAAAACAGCGCGAGCAGGAATACCGGGCAGGCCAGAAAAACGCCCAGTGCTTTTTGTGGCTCGGCTCTGTTGTCCGCGGCGCTGAAATTCCCTGTCCTGTAAGGGATACGTGTGTTGATTTCCTGAAGTCATTCTGTGTTCACGGTACCGATGATCCCCGCTTTTCGCGATTTCGCACCGTGCTCCGGGATACAGGCCTGCTTGATCCCAGGCGCTGCTTTGAGCTCCTCGTAAAGCTCGGCGTATGGGACAGAGATGAAAACCTTTCGGTGTACCGTCATGCGATAGCACGCACCTGGCCCGACAGCGCGCTGCGCGAGTCACAGCACATAGCGGCACATCCGGGTTCACGGGCGCCGGACATGCCCGGCAGAGCCGATCTGACCGGACTTCAGACTTTCACCATAGACGACGAGCAAACGAAAGACATAGACGATGCGCTCAGCTTTGAGGAGACCGGCGGCTTTGTGCGCGTCGGCGTTCACATTACAGATGCCTCATCATTTATAGCTCCCGGCAGCGCGCTTGATACAGAAGCCGCGCGGCGGGCAACATCGGTGTATTTCCCTGAGGGCAAAATACCCATGCTGCCGCAGCTGCTGTCGGAAAATCTGCTCAGCCTTCGCAGCAAAAAAGCACGGCGCGCTATCAGCTTTTTTGCAACGCTTACCCCGGAAGGGGTGCTCGTTGACCACACCGTTCAGAGAAGCGTGATATCGGTATCACACAATTTAACCTACCGGGACGCAGACCGCCTGATAACAGGAAAAGACACGGCGCTCACACGGCTGTATGCTCTGGCCCGGCACCTTCGCGAAAACAGATCTGCATCGGGCGCCTGCAGCATTCAGATGGTCGAGCCTCAGGTTACTGTAGACAATTCACGAAATATTCACATACGCCTGCGCGACAAAGAGCTGCCGAGCCAGGTACTGGTATCAGAGTGCATGATCCTGGCAAACTATTGTGCAGCGTCTCTGCTCAGGAATAATCGTGTTCCCGCGCTGTTCAGAAAGCAGCGTCAGGCCGGCGGCATACCCGGCCCGTGCGGTGATCTGCCCTATCACGAGCTGGTTAAGCTGCGCAAACAATTTATGCCGGTGGAGGTCGGGACTGCGCCCGGGGCGCACGACATACTCGGCCTGCAGCACTATGTTACGGTTACCTCCCCGATGAGAAAATACCTGGATCTGATCACTCAGCGCCAGATAGCTGCCTTTTTATCCGGCTCGCAAAGGTTATACTCGAATCAGGAGCTGGAAGAAATCAACGCCGCGGTGCAGCCGGTGCTCTTTCACGCATCACGCGCTCAGGCAGAGCGCCGGCGCTACTGGATATTGAAGCACATCCTCCTTCGGGGAAATCCGTTTTTGCAGGCGATTGTGCTGGACGTTAAATTCAGAACATGCAGCGTTGCACTTCAGGACTATTGTATCCATGCAGGCGTCACGCTGCCCCCCGGCTTGAACGTCACAGCAGGTGAGTGCATAGCTGTAAAAGTAAAACAGGTCGATCCCTTTTCGGGACTGCTCAAGCTGGATGCCGCAGAACAGCACTGTGCCGGAACCGGATGTATAAAAAAAGCTGTCCGCTAAAGAGGCCCCTGAAGGAAACACCCCGCGAATCAGACTGGCGGGGCCATGGCTGCCCTGAGCTGCTGGCATCTTGTAAAGGGCTTTTTTATAAATTTTGATATTTACTGCAGCTGCGCTCATGAAAAAGCAATCGGCACACAAACATATACTGGTTACCGGCGCGCCCCGGAGCGGCACCACATTTACCGGCACCATGCTTGCGGCTCCGCTGAGTATCGGATATATAAAGGAGCCGTTCAACAGGCACCTCGGCATTCACGGTATAGACAACTGGTTTACCTATGTAAAAAAAGGCATGGAAAATGAAAGCACCTATCACCGCATTATAAAGCACATGCTGCAGGGCAAAGCCAGCTACAGAAAGCTCCCCCCCTCGGGGGGCGCTACCTTTGCTGACAAAGCCGCGCGCGCTGTAATTAGAAACAGGGCCAGCCTCAAGTACTTCACCGCCCGCTACAGCCCGTTTGTCTGTCGCTTTCTTATAAAGGACCCCATTGCCTGCCTGGCAAGCCAGTACATGCACCGTGAGTTCGGCGTTGAAGTGATTATCCTCATTCGCCATCCGGCAGCGTATGCGGCAAGCGTTAAGCGCCTTGGCTGGCCGGTCGGGTTCGGCATGTTTTTTAGGCAAAAGGAACTGATGGAGGATTATCTTGCTCCCTATCTGCAGGATATAGAGACAAGCAGGCTTTCATTCATCGAGGCGGCGTCTCTGCGCTGGAAATGTCTCTACCATGTGCTTTCCTGTTTTCTTGAATACAATCCGGACATAATCGGTGTCAGGCATGAAGATATTTCACGAAATGCGCCTGAGCAGTTTAAACGGCTCTACCGGCGGCTGGGAATACCCTACACAAAGCGCACAGAGCGAAAGGTACGTGCATACACATCCGGAATAAACAAAACCGATCCGGCTCCTCACAAAGCACATGTGCTGAAAAGAAACAGCCGGGATAACATAAATCGCTGGAAAAAAACGCTTTCCCGGGATGAAATATCAACAATCAGGCGCATTACAGAGGAAGTAGCAGTGCGCTTTTATAACGATGCTGATTGGTAGGATATTGTGAACAGCAAAGGGAGGGACAGTATGAAACGTATTGTTATTACCGGCAGCACCCGCGGCATCGGCAGCGGGCTGGCCAACGAGTTTTTAAAACGGGGATGCAGCGTTGCTATCAGCGGCAGATCACAGGATTCGGTTGACCGGGCGGTTTCCCGGCTTTCTTCGCAGTACGATGCAAAGCGGATATGCGGGTCGCCCTGCGATGTCACGCGCTACAGCGATATCAAAACGCTCTGGGATACAGCCGCAGACACATTCGGAGCCGTTGATATCTGGATCAACAACGCCGGCATTCCCAATCCTGTCAGGCCGTACTGGGAGCTTTCCCCCGAGGATATTGCCGCCACCATTAACACCGACCTCACCGGCCTTCTTTTTTGCTGCCGGGTTGCTATTGAAGGCATGCTTGAACAGGGACACGGACAGATATACAACATGGAAGGGCATGGGAGCAACGGATCTGTCCGTCCGGGGCTGACCGTATACGGAGCGGCAAAAAGGGCTGTCCGCTATGTCAGCAGATCGCTCCAGAAAGAAGTCGAGGGAAAGCCGGTGGGCATCTGTACACTCAGCCCTGGTATCGTTATTACTGATTTTATAACCCGGCAAAAAGACACCTACACCCCTGAGCAGTGGGAAAGAGTAAAAAAGACGTTCAACATACTGGCAGACAAGCCCGAAACCGTCACACCATGGCTGGCTGAAAAAGTGCTTGCAAATGAAGAAAGCGGAGCCCATTTCGCCTGGCTGACCAGAGGCAAAGCCATGAGGCGGTTTCTGACGGCTTCGTTTAACAAGCGGGATCTTTTCGCAGACCTGGGTCTATAAATATTTTTTGGATCGGTTCATTATACAAAGCAGCGGCTGCCGTAAGCAGCCGCTGCTTTGTTTCGTTTGCTTTTTCGGGGATGCAGCCGCTTTGCCTCAAATCGACACAGGGCTGCGGGCCGCTTTACTCAATGATGATTGATGAAACGGTGTCATTGTTCCCGTCATCGACAAAGCAGCTCCGATCGGCTGTATAGGTCCACGAAGCTCCGCCGAAATTATCGTGCTCATACACGGTAGCCGTAAATCCGGCAGGAACCGCTATGGACGAAAGATCGTCATTTGCGATTCCCCGGGCCTCCAGGTCGGCAAGGGTGTAGGAGCCGGGTGTAAGCTCTGCCATATAGCCTGAAAACCCGCAGTCCTGATAAACCGTGACCGCCGCCACCTCTGAATCGGCAAGCGTCTGTACCGGCTTTGCCGGCTGCCCGTCGCTCCACTGGCCGCGATCAAAGGGAACCCGGGTCTGCCCGTCAAGCGCCGCATCGACCGCTGCATAGTGAATGCGAAAATCGTCTGAGTTTTCCTCAAAAGCGCTGAATCCCATACCGCTCATAAGATCGAGGATGAATCCCGGCAGAACACCGTCATCCTGAGCAGGCACCATATGGTCTGATTCAAGTATGGGATCGCCGTGCTCATCTGTCGCATACTGATAGTACACCTTTGTCGATGCATTGGGCAGCGCCCGGTACAGCGCGGCCACGTCTTTGGGGTAGGCGATGGTATCGTCAGCGCCGCCGATAACGATTACCGGGCAGGTTATTGCCGGGCCGTGCGCTGCATAGTCTATATTAATCATATCGCCGAGAAACAGGTCCCGTACAAAGCCGGGAATGGCCTCATTTGATACGCAGGGATGCTGCATTATCATGGCGGTCACCTCGATGCCGCCGCCGTCCAGCCAGCCCATGCTCAGATTGCCGCCGTTTGAGTGGGAGGCAAGGTAGATGTTGTCAAGCTCGGCCCGCGCTGCAACGTCAGAGATCGCAAGCGCCTGGTCGACCGCGGCTACGGCACGGTCAAGCTGCTCATACTGGTCAGTATCGTCAAACATACCGGTAAATCCGCCCAGATTATATTCGGGGAAAATGACGATATAGCCCTGGCGCACCAGATGCTCTATCTGGCCCGCATAGATCGGTGGGACGATCGCCATAAATCCGTGCAGATAAATCACCACCGGTGCGGTTGCACCGTTTTTCAAAACCGAGGGAATGTAAACCCAGCAGCGTGTGCCCTCATCGGTGTCGCCGAAATCGATGCAATTGTGGTGATTGATATCCTGGCCATTGTAGAGGCTGTTGCAAATATAATTTTCCGGTGAGCCGTAGCCCGATGACGGCTGGCCCGGGGGCTCCGGCTCTGATCCGCCGGCAAACACCAGCGATGAAGACATTATGAAAGCTAAAATAATACATACGCTTAGCAGTGTTTTTTTCATTGAGACTTCCTTTCTGATCTAAAGGTTTACAATATGTTTTTTAACAGATGCCGATACGGCAGCAGCATCCTGTATGCTCCCCCTCACCCCCCCTCTCTTACTTTTTGTGTTGTTGATATTTTGAACATTAAATTGTTTAACATATTAACTAATTTAGCAGAACTTCACGTAGACACAAGCCTGAATAGTTACCCATATAATACTCACATAAGATGAGTATTATATAACCCTTCCTTGTTATTCATTCACGACTTTGATCAATACGAACTTGCAATATATTGTATACCCTCATATAATTGCTGTATTTATAGAGAATTTGCATAATTTTCGCTTCAAAGTTGCCCATATGGACGACGGTCAGTTCTTTTCAATGCCACCCGGGTCAATCATTCCCGGCCGTCTCGGCAAATTCAGCATTTATTTAAAACCGGCCGGACACCGCTTTCCTGTGCTTTTCACCAGAGCCGGTCAAAAAATCGACTCAAAGGTATTGGAGCGCCTCGAGGAAATGGATGTGCGTGAGGTGTACATACGCACTGACGAGCGGGTAAACTTCAATCAATATATTGAAAACAACCTCCAGCATATCGGATGTTTTTGAGGCAATGACCAGCAACCGCCCCTACAAGCCCGCTTCTCCGCCGGATCTGGTTGCAGGCATCATGCTGGGGCATACGGATTCATTAGATGCAGTTGAGGAAGAAACAGATAAAGTTCTGCATCTGTGCTTTGACCGTGAAATACTTGATCGCTTTATCCTTCTTCTCAGGGAAAAAATATACGGGCCGGGATTTTTGCGCTAACAGAGGTGCTGAAGCTGTTATTATGCAGAACGCTGCTGAAGCACACATACGACAAAGCCTCGCTGAGGCCGACAGCATTACGGGCGACGCTTTCTGCCGTCTTTTTCCGGCGGCTCGATAGCAAGCGATCTGCATTTTCTATACAGCGTGCTCGGGTTTATGCCCAGCGCTGCAGCTGCCCTTTTTCGGCTGCCGCCGTACCGGTGAAGCGCTTCTGAAATAAGGAGCCGCTCCATGGAGCGAAGCGTCATCGGCCCGCCTGCGCTTTTCTGCAGCGACAGCCCTGCGGGGCGGAGCTCATGCGGCAGATGATGCAGCTCGATCAGCCCGCTCCTGCACAGCACGAATGCCTGCTCAATGATATTTTCAAGCTCCCGGACATTGCCGGGATAATCGTGTTCCATAAGCCGCGCCAGCACCTCATCTGACACTCCGGCAATGCTTTTGCCGTGAAGGTGATTAAACCGTGAAATTAAATGGTTAATCAGCAGGGGGATATCCTCGCGGCGCTCCCGAAGCCCCGGCAGCTTCAAATACACAACCCGTATCCGGTAAAACAAATCCTGCCGGAATTTCCGTGCTTTCACAAGCCTGCTCAGAGATTTATTGGTAGCCGCCACAATCCTGACATCGACCGGCACCGGCTTCAGCGATCCCAGCGGCTCCACGCAGCGGTCCTGAAGCACCCGCAGCAGCCGCACCTGCATTGCCGGGGATATATCCCCGATTTCATCAAGAAAAAGCGTGCCGCCCTCCGCCATGCTGATGCGTCCGGGCTTGTCCCTTCCTGCCCCGGTAAAGGCGCCTGCCTTATATCCGAACAGCTCCGATTCCAGCAGCGTATCGGGAAACGCCGCACAATTCATTACAACAAACGGCCCCTTTTTGCGGTGTGAAAGGTTATGGACAGCGCGCGCAAAAAGTTCTTTCCCGGTTCCGCTTTCACCTTCTATCAGCACGGTACTTTCACTTTCGGCTATGTGGGGAACAATGCTGAACAGCTCCCTCATCTGAGGGCTCCGGCTGATTATATCCTCAAATGTATAGCGGGACTCGAGCTCCTTTCTGAGCTGCTCAACAGGCGTCAGATCCTGAAAGGTTTCCACTCCGCCGATCACCGTACCGCTGTCATCGCGAAGCAGCGCGGTGGAAAGCCGAATGGGGACCCGCCTGCCTGCCCGGTTGACAATATACGCGGTAGCATTCACCACGGGTCTGCCTGTCCTGCTGGTCTGCTGCAGGGCGCAGTCGCTTTCACAAATGCTGGCACAAAACACTTCATGACACGGCCTGCCAACGGCGTCGCTGCGCGTAATGCCGGTTATCAGCTCTGCGGCCCGGTTAAAGGCAACAATCCGCCACCGGGTATCGATAGTAAAAACGCCCTCATTAATGGAATCGAGTATTGTGTTCTGATATTCAGATGGATTGTAGTGCATGGCATCATGCTATCCAATAATAGTGCAAATTGCAATATCATTAGAGCATTAAGAATGCATTATGCATTAATTACGCCAGTATCCAGCTGCTGATTTTTTATAAAATAAAGCTAAATCAATGCATTATGTTTTAGGAATATATGTGGCACGCTCGTTGCTTTATATGTATAATGATGAAGGTAGCACTTCCATACTGGCAGGGGCGGATTTCGCCCGTTCTTGACGCAGCCTGCACCATTCTTGTCGTGGCAACAGAGGGGACCCGGGTGGCAGGGCAGGAAAAAAGGGCTCTGGATACGGCAGATGCTTTTGTCCGTGCCCAACAGATAGCGCAGCTGGGAATAGACACACTTATTTGCGGTGCTGTTTCAGAACAGCTCGATGCCGCCCTGCAGGGTGAAGGCGTGCAGGTTATTGCAAATATATGCGGACCGGCAGATGAAGTTCTTGCCGCTTTTTTAAGCGGATCGCTGCCCGGCAGCGCCTTCGTTATGCCTGGAAGTCACGTGCCGCAGCCGCCCCCGTCAAAAATTGCGCGTGACTGCTCATCCTTTGGCCGGCTGGAATCGGCAACCGGATCACCATGGATCGGCATACGGTTTTTGAACAGTCAGCCGGCAGACAGACAGCAGGCATTCAGCATGTGCGAAGCGCTGTCCCGGTCATTTGAGCAGAGCCTTTCCATCTCGTGCGGGGAGCTCTCATGCCCGGGAGCGCTTCGCACGTTAGGGCACGCCGATATTGACGAACAGCTGGCCCGGCACATTGCAGAAGCATCGGGCAGCGATCTATCTCATATACGCAGAATCCTCGGGCAGTCGCCGCGCATGAACAGGGCGGTGACCGCCCTTATGATGGGCCGAATCGAGGATGCCCAGCTGTATGTCAGCTACATGCAGCCGGAAGGCGCGATGAGGGTGCTGCGGCTATGGCAGCAGTGCTACGGCGCGCTGCTCGACCAGCACCTGACCGGCTTCATGGCGGTATGCGGCGCAGTTGTCGCCGCGCACCACAAGCAGTCACCCGCATTTTCTTTCGGGTGCCCGGAATCGAGACAGCGCGGGCGTATCGCACCCGGCCGGATGGTTGCGGTACTGCCGTCCGCTGCGGCCGCAGCCATGCTGCAGACACTAAACAATTGTCAACGTATGAACGAAAGGAGAAACCATGGTTACGCTGAATGAGGACATGAAAAAAACGCTTTCTGAAACGCCGATCTGGGTGCTGGCCACAACAGACAGCTCCGGGACCCCCAATGCCGTGCCGATTTTTTACACTGACATTACAGAAGACGGGCGGCTCATGCTGGTTGACAACTACATGAGAAAAACCGTCATGAATATAGGCTTCAACCCGAAGGTATCCGTATCGGTCTGGAACCAGAAAACCGGCTATCAGTTTAAGGGAAACGCCTCCATTGAAACCTCGGGAGAGCTGTTCGAGTCAGGAAAAAAAATGGTAAAAGACAAAACGCCCAAAGGGGTCATTCTTGTCGACGTCGAATCCGTGTACTCAACAAGCCCGGGCGCGGTAGCGGGCGAACAGCTGCTGTAAAGAAAAAAGGGGGCAGCGCTTTATGAACACCAACGCTGATGCGGCGGAAACCGCCGACGTTCTCATAACCGGCTGGGGAAAAATTCACAACACGATTATTGCACATCTTTCAGATACCCTCGGCAGCCAAAGAACACGGGAGCTGCTGGAGCCGGCACTCAGAAAGCTCGGAAGGGACGGCGTGCGGGACAAAACAGCCGATACGGCTGTTGACATTGCCCGGGTGCTAATGGATTTCGAGCAGTATTTCGGCATGGAGCCCGAACTGGTAAAAAAACACCGTGATCACGTGATCCGCGAGATACCGTCGTGTCCCTGGTCATATTTCAGGCCGGAAAGCTGCGAGGTCCTCGCCGCATGGGTACAGGGTATATGCGAGGGGCTCAATCCTGCGTATGAATATCTGCTGACAAAAGCGATACCCCGGGGCGACAGGTGCTGCACATGGGAAATACGCCGCAGAAGTTCATAGGCGGGACCGGTTTATGAGCGGCGCCACGTGATTATAATCGCTGCTTTCAGACCACGAAATTACCTTGACTATCCTGCGCTGTTCCACCTATAGTAAAAAAGTGACTGCATGAAATCATCCTGTGCTCAGTGACGGGAAATTCATACGGAACAGAAAGGGGCAGCCGATGAGCGATTTTAAAAACATACTCTGCGACGTACAAGGTGGTGTGGCATTGATAACCTTCAACCGCCCTGACGTCATGAACGCGCTCAACACCGAAACACTTGAGGAAACACTTGAAGCGATACGCGATATTGAAAAGCGCCCTGAAATCAGCGTGCTGGTTTTCACCGGCGCAGGCAGATCCTTTGTGGCAGGGGCGGATATCGAGGAGATGAGCACAAAATATCCGGAGCAGGCCAGGCCCTATCTCGAGCTGGGGCACACGCTGTTCAATACCGTTCAGGATATGGACAAAGCGGTTATAGCCGCTATAAACGGATACTGCATCGGCGGCGGCATGGAGGTCGCGCTCAGCTGTGATATCCGCCTGGCATCGGAGCGCTCGCAGTTCGGCCTTACCGAAACAATACTCGGCATCATACCCGGCTGGGGCGCGACTCAGCGTGCAGCCCGTCTGATCGGCCCATCGCTCACCAAAGAGCTTATTTTTACCGGCGAGCTGATTACGGCCCACCGGGCGCTCGAGGCGGGACTGATCAACCGGATTGTGCCACGAGAGCGGGTGCTCGACTGCGCGATGGACATGGCGGCAAAAATATGCAGGCAGGGCCAGTTTGCCCTCAGGCAGGCAAAGCAGGCAATAAACAGAGGTATCGAGGTTCCCCTTCGGGACGGTCTTGAAATCGAAAAAGAGTGCTGCCTGAAGTGCTTTGCAACCGCAGACCAGAAAGAGGGCATGCGCGCATTCCTTGAAAAGCGCCGCCCGCAGTTCAGCGGAACATGATTTTTAGTATATTTATAAAATACTATGCGCGGTAGGGGCTGCTTCAGCTGCGAAAATTCACTTTTACTGCACACTGCAATTTTTCATTCCCTGCCAAGGGCAGGTTCTACCTATTCGCGTTTTTTTGATTATTACTTTGCTGCTCCTTAGTCGGCAGGCAAATCAAAAACAATAGTATCCTTCGTCTAAAGACAAGGCGTTCAGCCATCCCGAAATCAGATACTGATAGTACCGTAATAATGAAGAATCTAAACGACCGGAAAAAAGTAACCGCGGCAATCAGCGGCGTGCTGCAGTATCTCGAACAGGAAGAACCTCAACACCGCGCCATTGAAAAACCGACCGGACCGCCACAGCACATGCGCTCCAATCTCTGGGCCGTCAGCGCACGCCAGCAGCAGATGCACATCCGATACCTGATGCAGATGCGGGCATTTCACGGAACCCACCGCCGTGCATAACAAAGCGCGCAGCATGCATCGCCGCGAATATTGCCATAACCTTTAAGAGCGGGGGTGTAGTATGGTCGAGCACAGCAGCGTTACAATAACTGAACCCGAATTCAGCAAAAACAGGAAAAAGGCAGACAATCCGCTTAAGGTTCAGGACCTTTCGTTTCGAGACGGCCATCAGTCGCTGTTTGCGACGCGAGGCCGCACCGAAGACATGATTCCGGTTGCCGAAATGATGGATGATGTCGGCTTCTGGGCCATGGAAACCTGGGGCGGCGCAACCTTTGATGCAATGCACCGGTTTCTGAACGAGGACCCGTGGGAGCGCCTGCGAACGCTGAAAAAATATATTAAAAAAACACCGTTTTCCATGCTGCTGCGCGGACAGAATCTTGTCGGCTACCGCAACTATGCCGATGATGTGTGCCGGCTGTTCGTGCAGCGGGCGGCTGAAAACGGCGTCGATTTTTTCCGGACCTTTGATGCGCTCAATGACTACCGCAACTTTGAAACAGTGGTTCCTGCCATCAAGGAGGCTGGAAAGCACTTTCAGGGATGCCTTTGCTACACGCTTACACAACCGCGTCTCGGCGGTGAGGTCTATAACCTCGACTACTATGTCGGCAAAGCCCGCGAGCTCGCCTCCCTCGGCGCAGACAGCATCTGCATCAAAGACATGGCCGGGCTGCTGTCCCCGTATGATGCGTTCACCATCATATCCGCCCTCAAACAGGCAACAGATGTTCCGATTCACATGCACAGCCACTGCACCTCCGGGATGGCGGCCATGTCGCAGCTCAAGGCAATTGAAGCCGGGGTCGATATTATCGATACATGCATGTCCCCGTACGCAAACCGGACCTCCCATCCTCCTGTGGAGCCGGTGGTGATGACGCTGCTCGGGACAAACAGGGACACGGGCTTTGACATCAGGCAGCTCGTTGCAATAAACCAGATTCTCGAGCGTGACGTGCTGCCTAAATACCGCCGGCTGTTAAGCGACGAAAAAGTATCCATAACCGATATAAACGTGCTGCTTCACCAGACGCCGGGCGGCATGCTCTCCAATCTCGCCAATCAGCTCCGGGAAATGGACGCCATCGACAGGCTCGATGATGTCTATGCGGAGCTGCCCCGGGTGCGGAAAGAGCTCGGCCAGCCGCCGCTGGTCACCCCCACCAGCCAGATCGTCGGCGTGCAGACCGTAAACAATGTCATGTTCGATACCGGCAGCGAGCGCTACACCCGCATTACCGATCAGGTTAAGGATCTGTGCTTCGGCCTCTACGGGCGAACGCCTGCGCCCATAGACCCCGCCATACGCAAAAAGGCCCTCACCGGCTATCCGCGCGGTGAAGAGCCCATCACCTGCAGGCCCGGCGAAATTATTGAGCCCGAGCTTGACAAGGCCCGGCAGGATATAAAGGATATATCCTCAGATATAGACGACGTGCTTCTGTGCGCCCTGTATCCGCTGACCGGAAAGCGCTTTCTCAAGTGGAAGTACGGCCTTGAGGACCCGCCTCCCGAAGTGCTTCCCAAAACCCTTGAGCAGGCAAAAAGCGAGCTTGACCTCATTGCGAAGGCAAAAGCCGGAAGCGTCATAGCCAGGCCCGATAAAAAAGCGCCCGAAAACAAAGGCGCGCTTCGCGCATTTGACGTGTATGTTGACGGTGAATATTTCAAAGTGGAAGTTGGGGCGGACGGGGCGCCGTCCGTGCCGGCCCCACCCCAGCCCAGGACAGCCCAGCCACCCAAAAACCCGGCGCCCGCACCGCAGCCGGCCGCCCCTGCAGACGGCACAGCGGTAACCGCCCCCATGCCCGGCATGGTGGTAAGCGTCGCCGTTAATCAGGGCGACACCGTCACGGCAGGAGACACGGTTGTTGTGCTTGAGGCAATGAAAATGGAAAACGCCATACCGGCGCCCGCAGACGGGACGGTTGTCCAAATTTGTGTTAAAAGCGGAGACAAGGTCAAAAAGGACGACGTGCTGTTTGTTATGGCCTGATGCATCCTTTCGGGCTTTTCGCATGACGCGGCCTCAGCCGCGCCGGCATTTTTTCATTTTCCGTAGAGCGCGGCTTTAGCCGTGCGTCATTTTAAATAATATCCTGCAATACATCATCCCGGTCATCTGCAAATGATCCCAGAAATTCGTACTCCCTGAAATCTGCTACAAGCCCCTTTCTCACCGGATTATCACATATATATCGAATGGTGCTGCGGGTGTCCTCATCCCGGCGCAACACATGCTCATAATAATTTTTCTGCCAGAGATCGAAACCGTTCTGCTGCTTATAATAGTAGCCGGTTTTCTGCTTAAAGGCTGCCATGAATTTTTTCATATCAGCATGTTCCGCTGTTCCCTCGATTAACAAATGGAGATGATCGGGCATGAAGCAATACGCCCATATCATAAATGCATGTTCACGGGAACACGCGCACAGCACTTCACGCACAAAATTTACTGTCTGCCGGTTGTGAAATACTGTTTTTTTATCTTTAGCGCAGATGGTTACAAAATACCGGTGACAGCCTTTGTATGAGAACCTTTTCAGCCTGATACGTTTTTTATATACCGGTGTCATCGGGGCTCCAGCTCCATTTATCCTTTCATGATATGCACGGCTGAAGCCGTGCCCTACAATACCCACACTACACCTGTTTGCATTTCCGTAGGGCATGGCTTTAGCCATGCGTTGCTACAGCCCATGATACATATTCGCACGGCTGAAGCCGTGCCCTACATTGCCATGGTATATTATCGTCTGTTTTCGTAGAGCGCGGCTTTAGCCGTGCCTTGCGCCGGTCCGTGAAATAATGCACAGCTGAAGCGGGGCCCTACGAACGGCATTACACCTTTTTCTTTTTTACATCCGCTGCTTCTATTTTTTTTCTGAGCGCATCGCTGGTCTTGTCGGCCTCGTGCAATGCCTTGCTCAGGCGCAGCAATTCTCCGAGATAGCGCTTGGGAATATCGTTTCTCTTGTAGGTGAGCACGTGGGCTTTGCTTGCCCACGAGTCCTGGTAGGCTGTGCGGATCTGCAGCTCGCAGCGCGGCACAAAGTCGATCTTCGGCAGAGGGACCTCAATGGTCAGGTGCACGCCCCGGTAGCCGCTCGCCAGTGGCTTTTTTACCTTGTCGTCGATCTCGCGTATGGCAAATTCGCCCGATGTCCTGATATCCTCCACTACCGTATGCAGGTCTTCAAGAAAGCTGACGTTCATGCGGGTACCCGCCATGTCGTCAAAGGTGGTGTAGTGCCGGGGTACGCCGTCGCGGCCCTTTCTGACCATCTTTTCAAGTATAGACGGGGCGGTCTTGGTGCGGGAGCCGATGGAAAGCACGATCGACTCGCCGTGGCGCATGTGTCGGCTCTGGATCAGCTCAAGGCCGGCGACCACCCGCCTGCGTACCTGATCGTAGATATCGATGTCCGCCCGAAGCTTTTTGAAAAAGCCGGGCTGGGGAAGAATCTGTGCCAGCCGCTTCCGGGTAACAGGGATGCCGGCAAGGGCGGCCTCGTTGAGCAGCTCAAGCTCGCGCTCGGCGCCTTTTTCCGTTTCCATATACAGGGGAAGCACATCGGCTGCGCCGAACACCAGCTTCATGGCTCTGGCTTTCTGCGGGGTTACCCAGGCGTATTCCGCCGACTCGCTGTTTATTTTTACATCGCCGTCAGCAGTGCCGGCAAAGTACATGTTCAAACAGTGCATGAATCCCTTTTTCAGCGGCGGGCTGTTCTGATAGGCAAGAAAGTGATAGTTTTTAAACCGGAGTCCGGTTTCCTCTTTAATCTCCCGAACGATTGCCTGCTCGGGGCTGTCGCCGTAGTCCACCTTGCCGCCCGGCAGGCACCAGGCGCCGGAGCCGTAATTTGATTTTGACCGCTTCAAAACCAGAATCGTTCCCTCTTCGCTGGTAATGAACGCGCGGACCGAAATAACCGGGCCCCGGTGCTCCCTGGATGCTGCCGCCTTCGTCGCTGCCATAGCCCCTCCTCCTGCGGCACAGCCGCTGTGTATGGTATATGTTTGTGCACAGCCGAAGCTGTACCCTACAGTGCCACGTTTCACCCATTTGCATTTCCGTAGGGCGCGGCTTTAGCCGTGCTTTCCACCAGCCCGCGGCAAAACGCACAGCCGAAGCTGTACCCTGCATTACCGCATCTCATCGCATCAACCATTCATTCGACCCTATAGGCCTCATAGCCGGCCCGGGCAAGCAGCCCGGGTATCAGGCGCACGCTTTCGCGGTCATATTCCTTCACATCATCCGGCAGGTCATCATATGGAACCAGATGGGGGGTTGTTTTATTCTCCACATCCTTTTCGCCTCCCTTGAGAACCCACCCCTGCAATCGCCGCTCCCAGCTCCATCGGTCGTGCTCCATACGGGCCATGGATTCAATCTCCTCAGCCGTAAATTCCGGCATTACCGGCTCACACCCCTTTTTCACCGGCCTGATGCCGTAGCCGATCGCCTTCAGCTTTACAGGGATGTGGGCTGCATTGTCCCGGTTTGAGTATTTTAAATCTTCAGCCAGCTCATCAAACGGTCGTAGCGAGCGGTTTGATTCGGGAGCATCCCCCTGCTTTTGCCTGTTTTTGACATAATCGGCATGATGCAGGCGAGCCAGAATGTCAAGCATCTCAGGGTCATTCAGCTCCTGTCTTTCCTCCATGCGATACAGCTCAAAGCCGCATTCTGCCAGAACCATGGGGATCGCGGTCACCGCCTCCAGATCATAGGCTTTGACTGCAGGGTCAAGTTCATCATAGGGAACCATATTGGGATTTGTTTTGGCATCGTCGTCACGCTCAGACCCGTAACGAAAGCCCTGGCGCTTCTGTTCCTGGAGCCATCGCTCATGCTCCATTTCAGCAAGCCTTGCACGCTCTGCTTCTGAGATAACGGGCGTCTGCGGGAAACACCCGGCCGGGACCCGACGGATGCCCATGGTGATAGCGCGCATTTTGCGCGGGATGTCCTCGGCGGCATGACGGTTCGAGGCCTTTTTGGGTTCGGATAGCGCATCAAAGGATTCCGGTACGGTTAAATCCTGATTGTTAAGCTTTCGCATTCTGACATAATCGCGGTGAACCGCCGCCGCCAGGCGGCTGACCGTACGGTCCTCCTGCTGCATAAAATTGTCTGCGCAGTCTGCCGGAGAGGTGAACCGGTCCTTTTCGATAAGCGCAAAAAACACCTCCGTATCAACGTGAATTTTCAGCTGCTCGCGGGGCGGCAGCGCGGCTTTGTCGAATACCCGGCGACCGGAGAGCCGGCTCATCTCTATGATCGATTCCATCGACCGGTTTCCGTGCTTATATGCGGGTACCTTCAGCAGGCCGCGAAGCACGCCGCTGTCGATGTGCAGCATGCCCTTTCCGCTGCCCCGGATGCCCCGGTCAAACAGCATACCGGTCGTTGCCGAGCGCTCAAACATATGGCGCAGAATTTTTGCCCGGCGCAGTATGTATGCCTCATCGGGCAGGCGCTTTCCGTCAGGGGCGACGGCGCATTGCGGGCTCGGTCCCATAATATTCACAAACCCCTTGAGGCGGCTGATAAAGTCGGGGACCTTCGCGCCTTTGAGATCCTGAGCACGCCCCTTTTCATAACCGGCAATGCCGCCCGGCTCTTCATCCGGGCGCTCGCCGGCAAATTCCTCAAAAGTGGAACAGGTCCCCCCGGCAAAAACAAAAATCGCCTTCCCGATGTGATACGTTGTCTCACCGTCAAGAAATTCGCCGTCCTGCATGGGGGCCAGAAAATACTTGAGCCACCCCAGCTTTCTGTCACCGAGGGGTGAGTCAAATTCGTCAAAAAAGACAAGCGGCACGTTGCCGGCCAGAACGGTGTCGCGCGTTTTGTGCAGAGCGTTGACCAGAGCCCGGTAGCCCGCAAATTGTGAAATGTTGTAGGTGGCGTCCGGGATGCTGCAGTTGCTTTTCGCGCTGAGCCCTTTTGCGATCTGTTTGACGCCGAATGATTTGCCTGCGCCGGGTGCCCCGAACACCGCAAAGCACAGCGGGCGCTTGGGACGGGGGTTGAACAGATACTCCTGCATCAGCTTTGCTATGCCGCTGTAGCTTTCAATCTCAGAGCGATCGATGGTTGTTAACGCCTTGCCGAACCGGATCTCGGGCACAGCGCTCACGGTGTCGTCTGTGCCGAAGCGCACGATATTCTCGGCAATGAGCTCCCGCGTATTGGCGGTTTTTTCATCCAGAATTGTCCAGGTATCGGCCGTGCCCCGTCCCAGGCCGGGGGGTCGCCTGACTGGCACGGTATAATATGTTGTGATATCTTCCGGATCCATGCGCACGAACGGAATGCCCCCCCGGCGGCCAAACAGCGCCCCGTAGGGAATGCGCAAGCGGCCGCCGGCCGGATCGTATCCGTTTCTCAGCAGCTGCCGCATAGCAGACAGGCCCTGCGTGATCCCCTCCTCCAGCCCGGCAATACCCTCACGGTACAGGGCTGCGCCGAGAACAGCGCTGAACAGCTCCTCTTTTCCCAGCATATCCCCGCTGAGGGTCTGCCGGAAGTCTCCTTCGAGGCGCTTCGGATCGTACACAAGGGAAACCGTCTCATTTTCGGTCCCCCGGTAAAAAATCGCGCCGTCCGTATCAAACAGCACAACCAGATTGGCACACTCGCTCAATTCCTTCAGGTAGGGGTTCAGCGATATGTGCTCGGCAAAATCAAGAGCGGTTTTCTCCCAGGAAAGCGCCCGTGATATATCGACCTCCGGCATCGCTCTCACATCGTTTGCATCGACCAGCACCACG
This sequence comes from uncultured Thermodesulfobacteriota bacterium, assembly GCA_964621615.1. Classification (GTDB taxonomy): domain Bacteria; phylum Desulfobacterota; class WTBG01; order CAIYCZ01; family CAIRTM01; genus CAZUMW01. The sequence continues at coordinate 229,686 of CAZUMW010000001.1, read as the reverse complement.
GTCTCGACATTTTTCTGAGAGGATTCGATTTCCTGCAGCCACTGCCGGCATGGTCCCTGCATGAGGGGCGCATGCATCTTATAGAGCACAACCGCGCTGTCTGAAATCGTTTCCCGGTCGGGAAACAGGTGGGGCGCATCACGGAACCCGTTACCTGCATCGTCGACAATAACAACTGAGGCACCGCGCGCATCGACAGGGAAATCGACCATGGTGCTTTTGGGTGACAGGCACTGCGGCAGGCTCCCCTCCGGGGGGCCGGTATACCCTTTTTTTTCTCTGACAAGACACGGCGCGCCGCCGGTGAGCGACGCCTCACACATAACCATATGCCTGCCCGTGAGCACGGCAGGCTTTTTCCGGGTAAAGCGTGGGGCAGCCGGTGTAATACCGGCGGCGTGTGCAGCAAGGTCGGCAAGCAGCATAGCCCCGGCGGGAAGCGTGTGGCGCGCAACGCCCCCGTGCAGCTGCCAGTTGTGCGCCCGGCCGTCATCCACACCGGCCCGGGGCGGTTCAATAATTTCAAACCGGTCGATCGCCACATCGCCGGTAACACATATTCCGGGAGTAGTCATTATGGACAGTCCTTTCTGTTACAGTGAACAATAAACGGGTGGTAAATCAGGCGGCCTTTTTCAGGCAGAAAATATTAAAAACATATAAAAAATTGCTAAAATGCGCAACCTGTTTCAGCCGATAAACAAAAAAGTATTGTCTGCCTGCAGCGCGATAGGCTATGGTGTTCATAAAACCGCCGCCTGCCGGACAGGCATGACCACTGACCGCACCGGAGGAAACCGCCGCATTTATGAATCAGCCGCCCCGCACCCTGCTTGCCGCCTATGACGGTCTGCATGAGTCGGACCTCCTGCTTTCCTGTGCCTGCAGCATGGCACACAAGCTCGGCGGCAGGCTCATCGTGTGCCACGTGCTTCCCCGGGACATGGTGGCACGGACCGGAGGCGCCGCCGGTCTGGATGGAATCGCCGCAGAGAGCTACTGCAGGGAAAGAAAAAAGCCTCTTTTTAAGCGGGTGGCTGCGCTGGCAGCCGGGACGGGCCTGGGCGCAGATTCCTGTGATCTCAGCATTTTTGTTGCCGAATCCGTCTATGAGGGAATCGTGTCGTGCCGTGCCGGCTGCGATGCCGATATGCTGCTCATTCAGGACTCGCCTCACGATGAAAGAATCCGCTTTGACACGGTGCACCAGCTGACCCGGAAAGCGCCGGTCCCGGTGCTGCTGCTGCAGTCGGGCAGACAGCTGCGCAGCGCCGGAAACGCGGCACCGCTGCTCATCGCGATCAGCGACGACCCGCGCGACGTGCCCGCAGCATGCTTCGGCATACGAACCGCAGCCGCCATCGGCGCGGGCGTCGTGTTCTGTCACGTCACAGACGAATCCGCGACACCCGCTGCACAAAAGGACGCCGCAGCGCGGGCGCAGCAGTCTCTTGCCAGAGCAGCTGAAATAGCAGACACCTGTCGCGTTGCCCACCGCACCGTATTCCTGCAGGGGCCTGCGCCGGACCAGATGCTCATGCGCGCAGCCATAGAGCACTTCGTACAGTTTGTGGTAATGCGCCGAAGCAGCAGAACCGTTATCGGCAGCATCCCCGATCTGATCGCCAAGCACTCAAAGCAGAACGTGCTGTTTGTCAACGAGGCCCGGTGCCGTGACTGCACAGACTGCAGCAGCGAGATTGCGGGGGGGCCGCCGGACCGATGAAAAAGCTCTCCTTTGACTCGCCCTATGTGTGCATGGTTCTTGTGCTGGTCATGTATCTGTGCAAGGCCGGGGCAAAAATGGCTATCGGCGCCCAGATGGATCTGCTTGCCGTATTCTCCGACGGCGCGCACAACCTGTCCGACATGGCCGAGGCGTCGATTATTCTGTATGTTATCCACCTGTCCTCAAAAAGCCGCTCCGATGAATACCCCATAGGACGCAGCGCGCTTGAGCCCTATGCGGTCAGCCTGGTGGGGCTGGTGCTGCTGGGGCTGGGCATCCGCTTTTTCGCCGACGCGGTATACGGCCTGGTCGATTATTTCCGCCTGGCGCCTGCCGCGGTTTCGTGGCTCACGCTGCGGCTCGATCTGCATCCCCCGCGCCCGCCGGAGGTACAGCCCGGACAGCTCTTCACGGTCATCGCGCTTTTGAGCTGCTCGATTCTGCTCTCATGTCTGATGAGCGGATACCAGCGGCGCGTGGGCCGGCGCTCCGGTCATGCAAGCCTTGTGGCGGACGGCACCGAAACCCTCTCCGATGCGCTGGTTGAGACCGGGGTGCTCGCAAGCATTGCGGGCGCGAAGCTGCTCGGCGCCCCGTGGCTTGATTTTCCCGCGGCGCTGATCATATCCTTTATTTTGCTGAAAACCGCCGGCGGGTTGCTTTCTGAGTCGTTCGCAATTATCCAGAACCGTTCCGTCGGCACGGACACCATGGAGACTATCCGGGGCATTCTTGACGGGATAAATGAGATAGAGGGCTTTGACCGGACCGGGCGCGACAGCGTCAAGGGGTTCCGCCTTGGAAACGGTATTTTTCTTGATATCAAAATCTACATGTCGCCGCGGATGACCATCGCCGGCTTCTATCAGGTAAAGCGGGCGCTGCACAGCCTTATTACGGCACGCCTCGACGGTGTCGAGCCGGTTATTCACCTGCGGCCCAGCCTCTACGGCTCGCATGTTGAAAAAGTGCTGGTGCCACTTGCGCGCCCTGCGCTGGGGGGCAGGCGACCCGACGGGGTTTTGTGCGAGCATCCCCGGCAGGCGGAGGCGTGGGTTGTGGTTGAGGCGCTCGACGGCGAGGCGCGCTATATCCGTTCGGTCGATGTGCCGCCGCATTCCGCCGGCCTCGCCCAGTTCATGGCGGAAGCACGCATTAACAGGCTGCTGCTTGCCGTTGTGCAGCCGGGCGATACGGAGGAAGCGCTGCCCGGCGAAATATGCGCTGAGCGCGTCCCGTTTCTCACCCTTCGCGATATGTTTCATTGAATAGTAACGCACCCCAGGACATGGCTTTTGCCATGCATTCGTCTCTGTCCTTTTCCGTAGGGCTTGGCTTTAGCCATGCGTTCCTCAGACCATTCAAAACGCACAGCTGAAGCTGTGCCCTACATTGCCATGGTATATTATCGTTTGTTTTCGTAGAGCGCGGCTTTAGCCGTGCGTTCTCCCGCAGACAAAAAGGCGGCTACAGCCTCAAAATTTTTTTCAGCACATATGCTTCGTCAGGGAAAAGACCTGCCATTCTTCCAAAACTCGACCGTATACGTTTTATCCAGCTTTCGCCGTGTGTACACACATCGTCCCAGGCCAAAAGAAGATCTCCCTCCCGCTCCACGGCAAGAACACCAACAAGCTGGGCTGCCTGCAGGAGATCTTTTTCCGTTTTGCTGTGTCCCGTAACTTCGCGCTCCTGTGCAACAATCATTTTATGCAATGCAAAGCGGGCCGGATCCGGCACCTGCACCAGCACCCCTCCCGCGTCGATAATTGCCCCCTGCACCGGCTTCTTAATGAGAAAATCCAGAAAGCGAAGCGGCTGGGCTGCCGTCCTGAACCGGGGAATAATTACCGGGGCACGCCGTACAGGGTATCCTGCAGGAGTTACAACGTCGACACGCAAAGAGCTGCCGCGAACCTTAAAAGATGTTGATGATTGTTTCGGGTTAAGGGGGGGGACGGGGAGAAAGCCCATCTGAAGGCTTTCAAGAGCTTTCGGCACATCAGCCTGAATATTCGGCAGGGCTATATCCAGAGTCCGCTCACCGGCCAGGTCGATATCCTGTGTTTTCAGCGAAGCTCCGGTCCAGCGTACTCCCAGCAGATTTCCCAGCACGCTGAAAGCCTGCGTTCCAATCAGAACGCCGTCAAGACGAAAAACCCCGCAATCAGAAAGCGTTTTCAATACACGGGCCGAGGCCGTGTCGGTAACCAGGGCACCGCCTGCCCTCAACTGGGCGCACAGGGTTTGAATGCTGACGGCATCCGCACCGGACGCTTTACGCTGGTCATGAAACAGCTGTATAACATTCCCCAGAGCAGCGCTTTCCCGCCCCAGGTAAATCTGCCGGGTTGTGCCCCCCGGCTCTGTGTGCTGGAAATAGACATAGCGCTCACCTTTAACCGTCTTTGTTGTGAAACAGCCGGGAAGCGTGCCAACTGAGCGATGGGCTTCCAGTGCAACAAGCTGTTCCATCAGCTCAGCATAGAGGGTTTGTGTTGTCAAAAGCATCTTTTCCATAGAATGTTCACCGAAAGTTATACGTAGTATAGAATAAAATAACGTATAACTCAACCATTGTATACAGCATTTGCTTGTTTTCCGTAGGGCGCGGCTTTAGCCGTGCACCCATTTGATTGTTTTCCGTAGGGCTTGGCTTTAGCCATGCGTTCATCGAACCATATAATAAAGCACAGCTGAAGCTGTGCCCTACATTACCGCATCATATCGGGTCTGTCTTTCGTAGGGCGCGGCTTTAGCCGTGCTTAAAAGGGGCTCCGCCCCGATCTGATTGTCCCGCGCAACCGCCCGATCTCCCGGCGAAGCTCCGGCCCGGCGGCTGCGGCGATCCGGTCGAGCACGCGGCATATCGCGGCTGCCTGCGCCCGGTCGGGGGGTCGATACTCACCGCCCAGCATGCGCACAACGAGCGGCAGCATGTCGTCCACACAGCCGTACACCTGATCGCGCAGCACGGTGTCTCGGCTCAGAATATCGCCTATTTCCGTCCCGTAGCGGTAATACAGGGCTACGTACCGCCTGCCGGCATCGGTGCTCATCAGCACCGAATCCCGGAACAGCCGCAGCACCGTAAGATGATTGCCCGGCAGCCCGGGAAACCGCTTCAAAAAGCAGGTGTGCGTACTGTTATCGTCATCGTTGCCTGTATCATCATCGTCATCGTCTTCAGGCGGGGGCTGCGTCGCTGCCATCAGCGCGAAATCAAGCTCGCTTATCTCGGCCGGACCCACCGCCACACTGCGGGATACGCCTCGATAGCCTTCCAAACCGGCCGTGACCTTAAAGACCCCCTCCATATGCACCAGATCGTAGCGCCCCGCATCAGAATAGGTGTCAAACCCCGCATCGGTTTCAATATGCACCCGGTCAAGCAGGGCCCCTGTCTGCACATCAACCGCCACCCCGGCAATGCACCCCATGTAAATCGAGGACACCGAAATATAGTAGGACGCCGGCTCAGCGCAGGTGTTATTAAGCCGGAACACCCATTCGCCGACATCGGCGCTCTCAATAATCAGCTCCGACTCGTTGTCGGTCACCTCGATCGCCTGTTGGTACACCCCGCCGTCAGGCCTGAAAACATCCAGATACAGCCCGCACCCGGCAGCGGCCCTGCCGCCCGACAGCCGCGCATGCCTGCCTGCGGCCTGCGTACGCCGGAAGTGCACCACCAGCGTCTGGCCGGCCCTGCTGTTGACAATCCTTTGTTCCTGCGTCTCCTGCGGGCTCACGGTGCCGCTCAGCCCGCACACCACGTTCAGCAACACCACTGTCCGCGCGCTGCGGCCATCGGTGTCCGAAGCGCGTATCATAACCGGCGTCATGCCCGGCGCCGTACCCTGGGCAACCGGTGCGCTGCAGGTGTACACGCCGTCGCCTGCCTGCTCATCGGCACCGGTGCCGTCATCACCCATCGGGGTGCGGCTGCCGCCGCCGATCGGCGTCAGATCGATCAGCACAGACTCCACAGACGATCCGGCAAGCGTCACCACTTCCGCCGTAAACGTCACCGCCTGTTCGCCGCTTGCAAGCACCTGGGCGGGGTTCGCCCGGGCATCAAAAATGCTCAAATCATCAACATCGGAGATAAATTCAACAGTGTCGATGCTTCCCCCGTACAGCGCAACCCTGGTTGACACCGGGTCGAACCGGTAATTGCTGCACACCGGCGCCACCAGATACCTGCCGGGGTCGAGCCATTCAAATGCAAACAGCCCGTCCTGATCGGTCTCGACAATCCGGTACACATCATCGGCACTGCCGCCGTCTGAGGTCTGATACAGATACACGGGCACATCCTTCTCGCGGGCCCCGTATACCGTACCGGCGATGCTCAAAGAAGAGCTGCCCGCATCCCCTGCCGTCACGATACTCTCTTTTACCCGGTACAGAACTGTACCATCAGCAGCCGTTGCCGTAAGCGACACCGTATAGACACCCGGCTCATCATAGCGGTGTTCGGGATCGGGGCCCACGCCGGTCGTGCCGTCGCCGAAGTCCCATTCCCACTGCACGATATCGGCATCAGAAATCGCGCTGAAGGACACCTGCAGCGGCGCTGTGCCCGATACCGGCGAGGCCGTAAAATCAACACCGGCCGAGGCAGACCCGCTGCCGGAAATGCTGGTCGTTGTCGTCGAAGAGGGCGCCGGCGGGGCACCGCCCCCTCCTCCGCCGCCGCCACCGCCGCCGGATGCGGTGGTCGTGGTGGTGGTTGTCGTTGTCGTACTGCTGCCCGACCCGCCTGATGAGGCGCTGAAATGGGCCGTAATCTGCCGGTTGCCGCTCATGCTAATGCTCAAAGGATTGCTGCTGCCGGTTGCATCTCCGCTCCAGTTGTCAAAGCCGTACCCGCTGTCAGGCGTTGCGGTCAGATGAACGGTCGTCCCGGAGGAGTATTCGGCGGCAATCTGCGTCGGGGTGCTGATACCGCCGATGTCGGAGGAAACCGCCCCGCCGGCCCACCCGTTAACAGAAACCTGCAGAAGGTATTTGTCGGAGTATTCATAACAGCCGATATCGCTGCCGCTGTGCTGCGGCCGCAGCCGGCCCTCAAGGTCGCCTGTTACAAACGTGGTGGCGGTCACCGCATTCACGCAGGGCGAGGCGCTGCCCAGATGGTAATCGTCGTTTGCGGCATCCACGTACTGCGGGTCCGCGTTGATATCGTTGGCGCCGATGGTCCCGCTGTAAACACCACCGTCATAATACAGGTTGTAGTCGATAGCGGGCGTGCCGCTCCCAACAGTGATCGGTGCTGCGGCATTGAAATCGGTAAGAGCATTATATTTTATCTCAGCGGGCGAGGAACCGCTCAGCGATATTGCATCAGACTGGGCATCGTCAACCGTGTTAAAATATATGCGGGGCTGCAGATTGCTGTTGCTCTGCACAATGCGCACACCGGTCTGCATGACGGTGCTGCCGGCAGTGTTGACGATCAGATTGTTGTAGATATCCGAAGAAACAGCGGCGGCCAATGCGCCGGCATTGTATTCGATACCGTAGTAGTTGTCGATCAGCCGGTTGGCGCTGATCTCCGGTGCATTCGTGGACGTCGTGTTGTTGACCTGAATGCCCACATGTGAGGCCCCGCTGTGATCGTGAATGTGGTTGCGGTATATCCGTACCCCGCTGCCCACATCGGTGGCACGGATCCCGATCGTCTGGGAAACCCCGTCGGTGCAGTAAATGTTATTGTCATGAACGTCGATATTGGTTGACCCGTTGCCGATATCGATGCCGATCCCGTTGTCGTAAATCGAATTCATATTGCCCAGAATCCGGATGTTATCCGCCCCGCCGATCGATATCCCCGCACCGCTGTTGCCGAAAATGTCGCAGTTGCCGCTCAGGGTCGCATTGTCTGCACCCGGCCCGATCACAATGCCGCCGGCATTGCCGGTGACCGTGCAGTTGTCGATCGAGGTACCCGTGCCGCCGCCCAGCATGATACCCGGCCCGCCGAACCCGGTAATGGTCAGGTTCCTGATGGTTACGTTATGACCGGTCACCCCGATGCCGGTGGTCCAGGCGGTCGACGTGACCTGGCCCTGCAGCACCGTGCCGCCCGCAGCCGCTCCCTGAAGCACCACATTGCTCTGGGTAACGGTAATCTGCTGATCGGGTGCGCCGCCGCCCACGCCGAATGCCTGCGAGGCCATATTAATAACGTAGGTGCCCGGCACACCCTCGTTTATGTGGTGGATCGCCATCTGCAGGCTGCCCCACGGGCTGGCGCCCGAGCCGTCGCCGGCATACTGACCGCCGCCGCCCCCGAGCTCATAGGTTCCCGGCGTGTAGTGCGGCGATGCACCACCGTTGTTCGGGTCGGTTCCCCACAGCTCCTCCTCACCGTCGGAGTAGCCGTCGCCGTCTGAATCGTGATCAAGCGGCTCGGTGGTGGTGAGCGGCGTGCTGTCGGGCTCAAACACGCCGAGGTCCGTGTCTCCCCAGACATCATCGGTGGTGTAGCCCGTCTCGGTGCCGTCCTGAATACCGTCGCCGTCGGTGTCCGGATTGCAGGGATCGGTCTCGCCCGGATCGACCGTGCCGTTGTAGTTTGCATCCTCGACGCCGTCCAGCAGCCCGTCATCGTCCGTGTCACCGTCGGCTGGGTCGGTACAGCTGTCCCATTCGACGCTGTTTATCAGACCGTCGCCGTCAGGATCGGCATCCGGATCTTCACCGCCTGAGCCGCCGGCACAGGATATCATCACCTGCCTGTCGCTTGCCGCGATCAGCGGCTCATGACGCCCGTCAAAGCTCACATGCCCCTCAATGTCGTAGGTGCCGTCCGCCCCGCTGAGCCGGTACATGAGCGTGCGATGGGTGCTGTCCATAAACGGGCCCCATTTCAGCGTGCGGGCTTCGCTGTCCCAGATACCGCCGCCGGTTATTTCAACCGGCTCAATACCCGCAGGCACATATTCCTCCATGGCATAGCAGCGCACTTCGGAAAGCGGCGTAAGCCTGATCCGCACATAGGGCGTACAGGCTTCATCCACCATGACCATGCGCGACATGGGTGCCTGAGACCCCTGGGCGGTGTAAACCGCCAAGGCCGCCTCGCTCGGCTCCATACCGTCCTTGTAGGCCCGGGCCCGCAGAAAGGTTTCGCTGTCAATTAAAAGCGGTCCGTCATACAAGGGGTCGGTCTCATCGGGCAGGGAGCCGTCAGTAGTGTAGCGAATCGAGGCGTTGTCAGTGGCGCAGATTATCGTTACCTCAAGCGTGCCGTCGGGCGGTATCACCGTGCCGTCCGGCGGGTCAAAGGCGGGCGTGGCGACCTGCCGGATCGTATCCTCACACAAGATGGTCACCTGACCGGCAGTCACGGGCCTGAAGGAACGGCCGTCGTAGCTCATCCGGGTCGTCCGCGGCCATGACATGTCGGGCCCGGATACATCATAGGTCAGCGTGCGGTTATCCGCGTCGAAAAAAGGTCCCCATCTGATAATGCGTGAGCTGTTATCCCAGGTGCCGTCATCACTTATATTCAGAGGAATCACCCCGGGCGGCACGGCCTCCTCTGCGGCCCAGCAGGTAACATGGCTGTCGCGCGTGACGTGCAGGTTGACTGTGGGAGCGCACGTGCTGTTGTCGGTCACATTGTTCAGCACCCCGGCATGATCAACCAGATCGTCGGGACCGGGCTCTTTTGGATACCAGGCCGCTGATGCCGGACCGGGAATCATCCCGGGGACATAGGCCCGGGCCTGCAAAGCCGCTGCCGTTGATAATGACAGCTCATACCCGCTTGACACGGGCCCTGTCCCGCTTTCATTGTCCGGGGCACTGCCGTCCGTCGTGTAGTAGAGAGCGGCATCAGGGGTGGGGCAGGTCATCGTCACCGTGAGCGATCCGTCCCAGGGTATCTGCGTGCCGCCCGGCGGGTCAAACACCGGGACTTCAGCCTGCTCCGGCGGCGGGTTGCATTTTATCACGACCACGGTGTCGTTCTCGGTTGTTTCGCTTCGGCCGTCAAGGCTGCCGCGGCCGGACACCCGGTAGGTACCCTGAAATCCGGTGACCGCATACTGCAGGGCCCGGGAGCTGTTGTCATCAAAGCAGCCCCACCGTACAGTGCGCGAGGCTTCATCCCATATACCGCCGTTGCTGATGGTGCCGTCAAGCGGGCGCAGGCCGACCGGCAGCTGCTCCTCCACCGCATAGCTTTTCGTGCCGGGCCGGGGATGGACCTCAACGGTTATATCTGCAGTGCAGTCATCGAGTCTGTCGATAATGCTGCGCCGGGGAACTCCATACGTAAAAACCGGGGGGTAGGTGGCCGCTGCGATTTCACTGAAATACACACCGTTTTTGTAAGCGCGTGCTTTCACGGTTACCGGCGAATCAAAATGCAGGCCGGTGCCGTTATCATATGCTGCCGAATGCCGGGTGGGCGGGCTTCCGTCGGTCGTGTAATGGATACTCGCATTATCCGTATCACAGGAAATGGTCACATCAACGGGCACCGCTGTCCCGGAGGCCGGGGTGATTACCGGGGTCGCGACCCGTTCGGTGCAGGCGGGGGTAATCAGCGCGTGCTGCTCAACGGCAATCCCCCTGCCGTCAAAGCTCACCCGCCCGCTGAGGCGGTAGTCGAGGCCAATCGGCAGAGACACCACCGTATAGGTCAGCGTTCTGTTGTCGCTGTCGCTGAAGGGCCCCCAGGTGATGCGGTTGTTGACCTCGTCAAAGGTGCCGCCATGGCTGATGTTTTGTGCCATAAGCCCCGCAGGAAGCTGCTCCTGTGCCGCCCAGACAGCCACTGAAGCAGCCGGGCGCACCGCCAGGCTTACCGATACCGGACAGGACCCCGCATCGGCGACGCTGCGTGAAAGCGCGGTGTAGGGCAGCGGGACATCATAGGCAGCAGACGAAACCGCGCTTGGCGCCATTTCGTCTTTATAGGCCCGGGCCCGCAGCACCGCTCTATCGTCAAGCTGCAGCGTGCTGTTGTTATAAGGGATGCTGCTCTCGTCCGGCTCGCTGCCGTCGGTCGTGTAGTAGACGGCGGCACCATCGGTTGCGCAGCTGATGGTGACCTCAACAGGCACCGTGCCGGACGCCGGGGTCAACACCGGGGCGGCAACGATTTCGGGGGTAACGGGTGCAAAGGCGATTGTCACGCCGCCGGCATCCGGCACCGCCAGAACCCGGCCGTTGAAACCGGCTACCCCCTGCGGGACAAAAGACATATCCGTACCGGTAAGGTCATACTGCACGGTTCGGTCCGCACCGTCCTGAAACGGCCCCCAGCGGATCGTGCGGGTATCAGCGTCCCACTCGCCCCCCTGGCTGATATCAGCCGGTGCAACGCCCGGGGGCAGGGTTTCCGCAAGAGCATATGCATATACTGTCCGGGTGACATACAATGAAATGTCGATGCTCACCGTGGGGCGGCAGGTGGTGTTATTGTCTATGGTGCGGGCCAGCGTGGCCGGAACCGGATCGAGCGGGGCAACCCAGGAAAGCCGTGCCGCGTCGCCGGGAATCCCGTCGGCCCAGGCCCGTGCGCGCAGGGAAATGCGCGCGGTGTTTTCATCGTAGAAAATACCGCCGGCGTACTCTTCGGCGGTCTGATTGTCCGGCAGACTGCCGTCGGTGGTGTAATAGATGTCTGCGCCGGGCGTGTCACAGGTGATTTCGACCGTCACCGGAACCTCCGTGACAACCGGCGGGTCGAACTCTGGCGCGGCAACCTGCTGGGCCAGGGCCGGGGGGCCTGCAAAGGAGAACAAGAACAAAGAGATTATGAATTTTCCAACAAATTTAACCATTGTATATGACTAATGTTCCTTTATTCTTTTGTGAGGCAAAGAACCCGCTTCATCTTTCCCGTTAAAGGTTCCCGCGGGTGTATGTCCACCACCCCTTCCTAAAGTTTCCTCCCCCTTTATAATTGTGCCATTTGGCGTTAATTGCAAAGGGGGACCGAGGGGGATTTATATTTTTCCCTCCCTACGGCGCAGTTCCCGCCTCCCAGCACAACGGCTTGCCGCCGCCGATGTTGTGGTACTGGCCGCCGCTTTGCTGCTGCAGGTAGCCTGCCCTGGTCACATAGTCGATGGGGATCGGGCTGGGGCTCACCGGCCAGGTGTCGCCCGCCTTCCAGGCATCGGCATAATTAGCATATTCATCGGCGCTGATGACCCAATCGGTGTTTACGTCTGCCGGATGCAGCGCATCGGTGCAGTGCTCGTAGGCGCCCTGGTCGACCGCCCCGTCGCAGATGCGGGTGCCGTTGTCGTGGTCTTTATCGGGAATGCCGGGCGCTGCATTGTCGCCGGCATTGAGGCACAGGGAGCCGGCGCTCAGGTGGTAGTCGCTGTTGGCTGCGTCGGCAAACAGCGGGTCATTGGCGGTGTTGCCCCCCGAGGCGTCCCAGATGCCGTAGGTTTCGCCCACATTGTTGTTGTAGCCGTATTTACTGCCGGACCCATGTAAATACAGGTCGTCAAAACCACCGGAGGAGGTGTTACCCCAGATGATGTTGTTGTAAAAATGGCCGGTGTGTCCCGAGGTAACCCCCAGACTGGCACCGCCGACCTCGTCGGAGTCGCTGTTGCCGGCAATCGTGTTGTTGATGAAGTGCAGATCGTTGTAGGCGTAGAGGTACAGGCCACCGAGCTGCGGGGCCTGGTTTCCGATAATCACGTTATTGACAGCACTAACCAGGCCGCTAGACACACAGGCGCCGCCATAGTTTCTTCCTGCCGAGTTGTCTGCGATGCGGTTGCCGCTGAACTCAACGGTGCTGCCGCTGTTGTTGGCCAGTATCCGAAGGCCCCCGAAACTGTTATCGCTGCCGGCGGTGTTGTTTTCGATCACGTTGTTGCTGCAGATGATCGTTCCGGTATAACCTTCATTAATACTTAGACAGGCGCCACCATAGGTCGCCGAGGCTTTGTTTCCGGACACGGTGTTGCCGGTGAAGGTCAACTGACTGCCGTTGCCGGCCATTCCGACATAGACACCGCCGTAATTACCACCCACTTCGTTGTTGGTGATGGTGTTGTTGGTCAGGGTAACGCTGGCGCTGCGGTTAGGGTCAATATTGATGGTGCCTACACCATCGTATTCTAAAGTATTTCCGGTAATGCTGTTGTTATGCATAGTAACGGTGTCGGCACTATCGATCTCGAGTAGACGCCAGTGATAACTCTGGTTGTTTGCAATGCTGCAGCCCTCCACAGTGACGGAAATGGAACCAATTCTCACAATCGAATTCGAATAGTTTTCGCCTGACGAGTTGCTGAAGCTTGAGTCGCGCACCTCTGTACTGCTCACCCCGGTGACATACATCGCTATGCCACCAGCACCGCCATTATCTCCACAATAATCGCCATAGCTGCCGCTGATGGTGCAGTTTCTGAACGCAAACGTGGCGGCGTTTGCAACGTAGATGCCGCCGCCATATACACCTCCGTGAGGGACATTATACTGCAGCATGTTGCCGGTAAAGGCGCAGTCGGTCACCGACACGTCGCCGTTGGTGTCGATCTGTGCACCGGCCCCTTTGCCATTGTAAACCCTGCCGTTGGCGCAGGTGATTTTTTCCAAGGTAAAATCCCCGCTGCCGGCGGTGGTGAGAGAGAGGCAGCGGCCGCGCACTCCGTCGAGGTTTCCGTCCAAAATGACCTGGCCCCTGTTCAGCCCGTTTTCGGGCCTGATGGTCAGGGCCTGGTCGGCATCCGATTCCTCGGCATGGTATCCGAATGAGCCGTTGTAGGTGCCCGCGGCCAGGTAAATTGTGTCCGGTTCGCTGTTTCGCTCTGCTGTCTCCAGTGCGGCGGCAAGCTGGTCCTTGTTGTTTTGCTCCACATGAAACTCCGCCCCCCAGGCAGCCCCGGCGGCCAGAAGGACCACTCCACACAGCATCATGGTGAAAAACAGTTTCGCTTGGTTCATTGCTGTATCTCCTTTGTTGAAATAGTGATAATTTTATTAAAAAGCATCTTCCATGAGCGCTGCGGCAGTGGACCATGCGCCGATCACACACCTTCTGCGCGCTCTATACGGATCAATACGGTTTGCCTTGCAGGCGATTTTTAGTTAACGAACAAAAACAATAAATAGCGGTAAACATTATTAAAAATTTATATTTAATTTATTTTACGGTCTACTACATATTTGGTCAATATAAACATTCAGGACTTAACCAAATAAATCTAAATACTATGTAATTTTTCATGAAAATGGTTTTACCTGAAAACAATCAAAAATGATAAATAACCGACAGCATGAACAGGTGCTGGGTCACATCGGCTTCGGCCGAGGGGATATCGAGCACCTCGCCCTCCACATCCTCACCGCGGCGAAACCGGTATGCGCAGTCAATCACCGCCGGCCCGAGGCTGATGCCCGCCCCCACGGAGAATCCCCAGAAATCCTCGGGGCTTTTTTCGGAGGGCTCGGGGTCATAGAACAGCCCGCAGCGAAGCGGCACAACGGTGTTCTTGAAAATAAACAGATACTCGGCACCCAGGCGCACCTGGTGGGTGGGGTCCACCCGCGTTTCGTGCGTGGGCCGCCCGGTTACGGGGCTCATGCGCCTGCCGCTGCCGTCCTCGAGCACAAAGTGGTCCCACTCGGTCCGGAAAACATCAAGCGACAGGGAAAGCGCATCGCTCAGGCGCACGGCCGCCCCGATTCCGTAGGAAAGGGGCATCTCAAGGTCCACGTTTTCGTCCGTGCGGAACTCGTTGCCGGTGCGGCCGCGGCGGTTGCTGGTTACGACCCGCACCACCCGCTCATGCTCCATGGTGGCCGTAAACGGCGTTTTTATTACCGCGCCCAGGGTCAGCCTGCCGGTTGCGCGCCACAGCAGGCCGATGTGCATATTGACGCCCGAAAAATCATAGTAGCGGTTGCGGTCGATAGAGGTAAAGCGCGTTGATATTCTGCGCTTGAAGGCGGTGCTTCCCTTCACAACGGCGTCCGACTCCCAGCCGTTTCGCCAGAACAGCTTGTCGGTCCAGATATTGAGGGTAAGGCCCAGCGACAGGCGCGGGGTTATCTTTACCGCAAAGGCGGGCGACAGCGTGCTCAGCCGGCCCCGCTGCCGGAAATCGGCCTCTTCGGCAAACCGGAAATCGCCCTGCCGGGCGATGAACTCGCCCGAGACATTCCTGTCAAAATCATACAGGTGCTGGTAGTTGATTGAGACAACCATCACCCGGCTGCACAGCTCAAAGGGCCACACAAAGCTCATATAGTTCAGATCGCGCATGCGGGTCTTCTGCATGCCGCCCGCCTCGGGATGCGCGCGCGAGCTGAAATCCTCGCGGCGCCGCATGTGGGACAGGGCAAAAGAAAACTCGGGCTTTCGCAGCTGGGTAAGGCCTGCCGGGTTCCAGGAGGCGGCCGTGGCATCGTCTGCCACCGCGATAAAAGCGCCCCCCATGCCCATGGCCCGGGCGCCCGATCCCACCGGGTTCGGAGAGGAGGTGATGGTGGCCCGCTGGGGTATCTGCTGGGCCGGCGCCGGCGGCACCGGCATCAGACACAACAGCAGCAGCGACAGGTACCGGCAGGCATGTTTCACGGCAGCTCCCTTGTTTGTGTTATAGAAACGCCCACAGAAAATCCCTCATACGCCCCCTTCACCAAACGGGCGCGAAAAAAATAATTATTTAATGTGCTGCCTTGTATGATGTTCCCCCCCATAGTGGTCAGGCCCGGTCCGGAGACACGCCTGTTACTTGACAATCACCAGCTGACCTGAGGAGACTGCATCAGGCCCAAACGTTTTTATCACCTCGGCAAGCGAAAAGTCATCATAGATCTCATCGGCCCGAACCACGCCCAGCTCCTCTGTGGGGGCGCCCAGAGATTTGCCGGTGACCGGGTGGATCACCGGCTCGCCCTCGCGGAAGACAACCAGCTTCATGCCGCGGCGCAGCACGCTGCTGCCCAGATCGCAGACGGCGCTGCCGGACCGCATGTCGACAATGCTGCCCTCGCGCAGGGGAAAGTCCTGATTGAATTTGAGCGCCAGGCCGTTGATGACCTCATCCAGCTCAACGCTGACCGCCTTTTCCCAGTAGGCATCGTTTTCGGCAAGCACCACCGAGGTCTCGGTGTCGACCATGCGGACGACAATCTCCACCCGGTTTTCGGCCGCATAAATCTCACCAACCATAACCGCATCGGCGGCAAGCAGCTTTCCCAGCCGCGCAGATGTTTTTTGATCGAACACCTTCCGCATGCTCATCTGCTGCTCGAGCAGCAGCTGCTCGATGGCCTCGCGCTCAAGCACGTTGAAGCGCCGCTGGCGCACCAGGCTGTGAAGCAGGTTGGTATACACATAGTCGCTGACCGGCCCGGCCGGGCTGCGCTTTTCCTCAAACGGGTACACCGCCACCCCCAGGCGCATGGACACCCGGTGCACCGTCGGCACCGTGCGCACGATGCGCAGCACCCGCTGCACATACTCCCCGGAGCGGTCCTCTGCCCGGATCGTTATGCGGTTTTCCCCTTCTGAAAGGGAAACGATTCTGCTGAAATAAAGGCCCTTTTGCTTTGAGCCGGCACACTCCCGCAGAAATGCCGCAAGGGATTCATCGCCGCCGCTGTCGACAAGGGGTATGCCGTTTACGCTGATCGAGCGGATGCCCCGGGGCGCGCGGACATAGCCCTCGACAAACACCTCCTTCAAAAAAACCTCCCGGCCGTCCTCGATGCCGGTTATCTCAACGGCAAGGTCCCGGTCTGCAGCGCCCGGCAGGGACATGGGCGGCAGCCCGGCCCCCGCGCGTGCAAGAAGCGGCAGGCGCGTGCGCGCCCCGGCGCCGGTTCCGGGCAGGCATACCTCGGCAACGGTGATGTTGCCCGCCCGGTCCTCCACCTGAAGGCGCAGATGCCCCTCCGGGCCGAACAGCCTGCGGGAAACCGGCTCATTATCGATTGTCACAAACCGGGCGGGCGAAACGGACAGATCGCGCCCGGCCAGGGTGATGCGCGTGACGGCGGAGGCATCGTAGGCCGCGACACGCAGCCTGATGTCCCCTGAAGCACCGGCGTGTGCGGCAAGTGACACCAGCGGGCCTTCCCGGTCTGAAACCACCTCGATGGCAGCAGGCGGCGACAGGCGCCCCAGCAGGTCCTCCGCCCGGACCCGTATGATATTTGCTCCCGGCTGCAGCGCAACGCGGCGGCTGAAGCGGTGGGCGGGCCGGGCAAGCGCAAGCGTCTCTGCATCTCCGTTGCAGCGGATGGCCGAAACATAGGTGTCGTCGCGGGCGGTGCCCGACACGGTAATGAAGCGGTCGCGGGTGACAGCGGGACCGGCCGGTGAGGTGATGGTCAAAACAGGCGGCCGTGTATCACCGCCTGTCTGCTCAAGGAGCTTTTTTCGGGACATGTTCAGGTACAGGCGGGCCTTGGCCGTGGCAAACGAGGCAAGCGAAGCCTCGAGCGCCCCGACAGCGGCCCGGTAGTCGCCGGTGTGATAATAGCACACGCCCAGCTCGCGGTTGGGGAAATAGTCCAGAAAGTGCATGCCGTAGGTGCGCGCGCGGCGGCGGTCATCGTCGCGCAGGGCGATCGCCTCGCGCAAATCGGCGACGGCATCCTCCCAGTACCTTCCGTCTGCGTATGACAGGGCGCGCAGGTAGTAGTCATACCACATATCGGTAAAGACGCCGTCCACACGGCCGTAGACCCTGCCTTCGCGCTCATACACCGGGGCATGCGGGCGGGCGCACGCGCACAGGGCGCATACAAAAGCTGCCGCCAGCATACCCGTAACCGCTCTCATGTACCGGGAGCGCATAAATGACCGCCTCTCACGCCGCATCGGGCGGCTTTGTTTGCGGGTCGCTGCCGGGATAGTGGGCATCGACCTGCTGAATGAATTTCCGTGCCATCCGGCGGGCAAGCCCGTCCCAGTCATCGCCCTGCAGCTTTTCGCGAACCGAGAACACGATTCGCGAGGTATCTGTTTCATAAATACGCATAATGGCCGTCGTGGCGCCGCGCAGCTGCACGATGGTGCCGATGGAGATGAGCCGCGCGCCCAGCAGCCTGCCCAGCATGATCAGGGCCGCCTGCTGGTCGGCAATTTCCGAGGTGCTGATCCTGAGCTCCTGCAGCAGGTCTGCTGCACGGCTGCGCTCGACCATGGTGATGCGATCGCTGTCCTGCAGCTCGTAATACAGGCTTTCAGAAAAATACAGCCCCTTTTCCGCCTTCTGTCTGATCGAGCCGGTACACACAAATCCGGGGATGGAAACGGTAATGCGTTCGTCTGGGCGCTGCCGGGGCTGCGCTGCCGGATCACCTTCCTGCTGCCGGACCCGGTAGCGCTCCTCAAGCGCGTCAAGAATCTCAAGCACCCGCGCCTTATCGACGGTACGGGAGGAGGGCTGCTGAGACGCAGGCTGCGCAGCGGGCGCGTGATCGGCAGCCTGGCGGCCGGAGATACCGCGCATGAGAACATAGGCGCCGGCAAGCACCGCAAGTATGAGCACCGCCGCCGTCGCGGGACGCTTCATGGTGCGCTGCGCCGTTTTTTTCTGCTTCGGAGCGGGGGCGGCTTTCTGCCGGGGGCTTTCCGCCCGGGCCTGTCCCGGCTCGCCCCGCAGGGTTTCCGGAAGCACTTTTTCCATTTTGCGCCGGTACATGTCGTCGGGCATCCGGTATTTCATGATCGCCTGGCGGCCCCCGATGCGCAGCTCGAGCCCGTTGGGCAAATCCGTCTCCTCGATATAGACCGCCACAAACGGCTTGCCGGAGTTAACGGCAAAGTTGATTTCATTGCGCACGTTTGCCGACTCAACCGACTGCTTTGAAAGAAACACCACAAAAAAACTGCAGCCCGCAAGTGCCTGCGCAACCTCATCAGGCCACTCGTTGCCGGGATCGATCCCCTCGTCGTACCAGATCCGGTAGCCCCGCTCATGCATGCGCCTGAGCTCCGGGAACACGACCGGGCTGTCCTCGTGCTTGTAGCTGACAAAAATATAGGGCTTATCCCCGGTATAGGCATCAAAGGGATAATCGCCGATATGGTCGGTATGTTTGTGTGTTCCCATAACTGTTATTCTCCTCAGCGGTGACCGGAATACAGCGCCGCAGCATCACAGGTAATAAACGGCACCGGCTCACAGAAGTGCCCCGGTGCGTTTGCCCTGCGTCAGGGAAGCACCCTGCACCATCGGGGTTTATGTATGAAACATGTTTCGTGCCGAAGCGGGCACCGTTTCGTTATATTCGTCTAACACTTTATAATAGCTTACAAAATATGCGCAGGCCCTGCATGTTCGCGCGGTGCGGCTGCGCGCAGCAGGTACGCAGCATCGCGCAGCGCCGTGCATAACAATCGCACATACCCGCCCGGCCTTAAGCCGCACAGTCCAGCCGGTATTCAACGATACCCGTGCCGCCCGGCTCAATCAGCTCGTTGCCGGCGGACGCACCAACCAGCACAAACGCCGTCGAGCGCCAGTAGCGAAGCATGGCTTTGAGAGCTTCACTCTGGGCGCGGCTTCGCACCAGATCGATGTTGTCAAGGATAAGCACCGGAGGCTTCGGGCCCCGGAAAAGAGCCTGCGCATATCCGGACAGCCCCGCAGCCTGGAGGGCGGGCTCATCGGGCTCAGGCTCAAACAGCACCGGCGAGTCGGCAATGTTTCTTTTTTGAACCTCGCGGTCGATGAGGTGAAAAAGCCCTGACAGCCCGCTGCTGTCACAGCGGTAGAAGTAGACGGCGAAACGCTTTGCAAGGCACGCCCCGAGTGACCGGGCGCGGCTGCCGTCCTGGTCGGCCGCAGGCCCGCCCGCAACAAAAATCCCGCGCGAATTTTCAAGCAGCGCGGTCAGCGCCTCGAGGTCGTCACCGGGAACGGCCGGCATATCAGCACCGGGCGGAAGGGTCAAAAACCCGTCCTGCCGGATCTGTCCCAGCGTATCGGGCGCAGCGCCCGGCAGGGCGACCCGGTAGCGGCTGCCGTCGCGCACAAGGACCCCTGCGGCGACAAGCCGCTTGAGCCGGTCCTGTGCAGTGCGGTTGCTGAGACCGCCCAGGGCAGGCGCAAAATCGTCCCGGCATTTGAAGCTCCGGGAGCCTGAATCGGTAAGAAAGCGGGAAATAATTTCTTTTTCTGCGGTATCGATCCCCTCAAGCGCACCGTGCACCGCATCGGCGATCGCCGGCTCCGGTCCGTCCGCGCGCTCCGGTTTCCCGCCGGCGGGGCGCGCGCTGTAGGTTTCCCGGTGCTTTTTGAAATAGCGCACGCTGTCTCTCACAAACCCGTCGGCATCGGCGCGGCGCGCCTTCGAGCGGATAACCGCCGTGTCGATCGCCACCCGCAGCGCGCGGAAATTGCCCGGCCAGGTGCGGCTTTTCACCGCGGGCAGCAGCGTGCGGGCAATGCGCTGTGCAAGGGAGTGCAGCTCCGGCGATTGCCGGAGGCCTGCGCTGTTTCTGGCTTTGACGCCGAAAAGCATATTCATGAGGGTGTGTATGTCGCGCCGCTTTACCAGCGCCTGCAGAACGAAATATCCGACAGCGGTGGGGATGTCTTCCGGGCGCCGGTCAAGGCCCGGAATAAAGACCTGCTTGCCGAGCCGGTCGAGAAGCGACGGGCGAAGGCCGGCGCGCGGCTGTTCGGTTGCACAGATAACCGTGACGTTTTTTGTGGAGTAGCCCCGTGTCGACCCCAGCATGCGGCCCTCATAGGGCTCGTCAACGGCGCGAAGCAGCATGGCCTGCACGCGGTGGCTCAAATCCCCGATTTCATCGAGAAACAGCACGCCGTTTTCCGCCGCTTGGAAGAGGCCCTGCCTGTCTTTATGCGCATCGGTAAACGAGCCCTTCACATGTCCGAACAGCTCGCTCACGGCAAGGGTTTCGGGAAGGCCGGCGCAGTTCAGAGACACATAGGGACAGGCGTCATGGGACGATGATTCGCTGAATTTTTCATAGTAGCGCCGTGCCGCGAACTCCTTTCCCGAGCCCGGCGGGCCGAAAAGAATGCAGGGGCGCTGCTGGAAGGCGTAATCGGCCAGCTCTGCATACACATCAAGCAATGCGGGGCTTTTGATCTCAAATCCTTTTTTCAGATCACCCCCGCTGCCGGTGATACACGAAGAAGAAACGTTTTTTTTCATCGGTATATGTTCCCGCTGTAAAAAATGCCGGCTGCTTGCCCGGAATTTTACTTTTACCATAATATCATGCATATTCAAACACTTAGTTTGGCATGCCCGGCGGCACTGTACCCCAGGGGTGGCTGGAACACACAGCAGGCGTCACCTGACAGGCAAAACACGCATACCGTGCGCATCCGCGCGCCGGTTCTGCGCAGCGGTGCGAAAAAGGCAGGCAGCACCTCCAGTGCCGCATATTTTACTCGTGCACTTTCAGTGACTTAGCACGGTCATGCCGGCGGCGGCACCATTCCGGCACGATGTGTGAATACCGATGCATTGCTTTTACCGGTCGCACCTGGCTGCCGCCGGGCTCACACAATACCGTTAATCGGGGGCGCTTTCCAATTCGGTATCACTATCCATACAGTTTTATTAAAAACCGGCAGAATCTGTTATTGAACGGAGCGCAGGATGATTCAGCACACAGTACTCCCAAACCCCGGAGAAACCGCACAAACCGGACCGGCCTGCAATCAGCCGGCCGTGAGGGCAAACCCATGAGGGACACGGTGCACGGGCCGCTGCGGCATCTTCGAGCCGGTCTGTCCTCAGAGCTGACCGGCCGCAACAGTGAAATTGCCCGCCTGTGCTCGATTGCAGCGCACCGGCTGCGACTGAACGACCCGGCGGCAAACCGCCTTTGCAGGCCGGGCCGCATTATGATTGCCGGAAAGCCGGGATCGGGGAAAACCCACACCGCGATAATGCTGGCACGCATACTGTTCGGGGGTCGCATCCTTCGCATCGACCTGAACGAGTACCAGCATGCCCGCAGCCTCAGCAGCCTTACCGGGTGGTCTGGCGGAAATGACGGACCGGGCGGCGAGGGGATCATCCCCGCCTGGCTTCGCAGGTGCGGGCGCGGCGTTATTGTTTTTGAGAAGGTTGAAAAAGCGCAGCCGGCCGTGTGGGGGCTGATTCTGGGAATCATGGAAGGGCGGACAGCTGATGAGGGCAGCGCGGCACCTGATGCGCGCGGCTGCCTTCTTTTGTTCACCACAAACCGCGTTTGTGTGCGCGGGCATACCGGAGGCGAAACCTGCGCACACACAACAGCCCGCACGCCGGATCTGCTCGGCCGCTATTTTCCGCCTGCATTCATGGCACGGCTCGACGAGGTGATTTGCTGCCGGCCCCCTGACGATGAATCGCTCCGGGGCGCTATCGTACACGAGCTGCACCAAAAGAAAAAAGCGCTTTCCGCACACAACATCGATGCACGCTTTGACGACCGGCATATAGCCGATGCGATTCTTTCGTTTCTTCCCCGAAGCAGGCGGGATATTAACGCCACCGGGCAGCTTATTGAACGCGCGCTGATGATTCCCGCTGCCCACGTACGGCTTCGCCATGAGGGCACAGGGCCGCTTGTTCTTGAAATCGATGCGCAGTGGATTAAAAACCGGATAGCGGGCCCCGGTGTCCAGGGAGAATAATCCGGCCCGGAGGCTGTGCCGCAAAGACACGTTTAATCAACAGGTGCCATTTCGGGGAAGGTTCCACAAAAACTGCTCCATTGACAAGGGAGCAAAATGGCGATAGTGTTCAGGGCACTATGGCACACAGAGCTGCAAAACCATATCCGCCTCATATCGCCCGGGCAGACAACACTCATCCGGCACAGGAAAAAAATATACGATACGGTGCAGGCGCCCCGATAAAATAACAAGAAATATAAGCAAATAATGCCCAATACTGTTGCCGAAACCATCCCCTTCAGGCTCACCATCGGCGTCACCGGACACCGCAGGCTGGAAAATACCGGCGTGATTCGAAAAACCGTCCGCCGGATACTTGATGACATCCTCCTGCGCCATCCCGGAACCCTGAAGACGCCGGTCCGGCTGTGCTGCCTGTCGCCCCTTGCAGAAGGTGCCGACCGGCTTGTGGCGACGGAAGTGTTGGAATATGAGGATGCCACGCTGAAAGCGGTGCTTCCGCTGAGCGTTTCGGATTACCGCCGGGATTTTACCACACCGGAGGCTCGGCAGGAGTTTTCGAATCTGCTGAAAAAGTCACGCACGCCGGTGACCCTGCGCCGGAACAATCTTGCCGACGACTATCCGGCGGAAATCATTTCCGAGGCCCGCAGCCTTGCCTATGAGCGGGTCGGCAGATACGTGGTTCAGAACTGCGACATTCTCATCGGGATCTGGGACGGCAAGCCGCCCTGCGGCAGTGCCGGAACAGGTAGTATTATCGCCTTTGCCGAACAGGAGCGCTGCCCGCGCTATATAATCCGTACAGACCGCCCCGACTCGTTCGAGTTCATTGCAGACGACAGCCGCGCAGAGGTGCTTTTTGCAAAAATTGATCTTTTCAACACGAAAAAGCCGCGGACCTCATCGCGCGACACCTACAGTGCAAACGTCTATGCAGAGCTTTTTGAAAAACCTGATATTCCTGAAGGCGGCAGGCTGTCAGCACAAGTCCGCGAGCGGATACAGCATCATCTTATACCCTTTTATGCTGATGCCTCTCTGGCAGCCAAACACTATCAGACAGTGTATCGCCGCACCGGTGCGGCGGTTTTCTGGCTGGCCTTTACGGCAATGGCACTGGTCGGTGCGGGAGCGGTTTTCTGGAATGCACCGGCTGCAATTTTTATTATCGAATTTTTGATTCTTTCTTTTATCGCCTCACTGCTCTTTTATGCCGACAGGAAAAAGCGCGCTCACAAAAACTGGATGCAGTACCGCTTTCTGACCGAGCGCATCCGGACGGCTTTCTTTCTGGCAGTCAGCGGACTGGAACCGGCCCAGCTGAGCGCCGTCAGGCAATCAGGCAGTGAGAGAGACGCTGATGCATGGATGAATATCGCCTTTGAGGAAATCTGGAACCGCATGCCGCATCCGGACGGGTGCGCCGGCGAAGATCCGCATCTGGTGAAACGCTATCTTGAAAAGGCCTGGATCGATGAGCAAATCTCCTTTCATGACATCACAAGCAGTAAAAACCGCATAAAAAGCGAGCGGCTGGAACGGTTCAGCGAGATTATTTTTTATATTGCCATAACGGCTGCGGCACTTCATGTGGTCGCGCCCGGCCTTTTCAGCTGGTTTCACAGCCGCCCTGTTGAAAACTCCCTTACCTTCATCGCCCTGATACTGCCGGCCCTTGGCGCGACAATAGAATCAATTCGCTCCCACCGATCCTACAAGCACATCGCCCGCAACAGCCGGCACATGTATACCTGCCTGGACCGCCTGAAAAATGCCTACCGGCCCTACCATCCGGCGCTGCTGGAAAGATATGTCAAGGAAGCAGAGGAGCTGATGCTTACCGAGTCTGAGGAGTGGATGTCACTGGTCAGCTTTTCGGAGCTGTATAAAGCTGTATGATGCTTATGTATGCACGGCTAAAGCCGTGCCCTACGTTGAACGCATCATTTCGTGTTCACCCTTCGCAGGGCATGGCTTTAGCCGTGCATTGCACCGGTCCGTAAAAAAACGCACACCTGAAGCGGCTCCCGACATCACCCGCACCTCATCGGGTTTACGGGCGTATTCACGGCAGCACGATCGCATGCGCTTCCCGAATGAAAAATGATTTACACTCCTGCCAGTCGAATGGTTCCAGCATGTTCGGCATGGGCTCGTTTTCCGCATCATCGAAATAGGTGAGGCTTTTTAAGATATGGTAGGTGTTCGCCCTGGATGTGCCGTATTTTTCAGGGAGCAGCCGGAAAAAATCCTGCAGGCTCGAGTCCGATCGAAGAATCATGTACAGATCGACAAAGTCCTTTCTGCTTCCACGGCCGGAAACGGCAATAAGCTTCATGAGAGCAATGTCCCGGATATCTGCAATATGCATAAATCTGTAGGGATGGGGGTTAAAAAGAAAGGGATCCGGAATGTGAAAAAATGAAAGTTTTGTCCCGCCGGCGATAACAGTCAGCGTGTGCTCGTCCTCCTGCAGCGTTTCATATGGTCCATAGCCCTTCAGCATCGCATGAAGCGCGTCCAGGCTCAGGTCGCTTGTTCTGAAAAAGTCAAAATCCTCGGATATGCGGTGCCCCAGCCAGAGGGCCAGACCTGTGCCGCCGGCAAGAATCCAGCCCTTGAATTCTGAAGCAGCATGCCCGGCTATCCAGGCAAGAAGGGCCTTGCTCTTTTGGGGGAGGACTTTTTCGTGCATGCGATATTTTCCCGCTCCAAAATGCTTTTCCAGAAATTTCTTGTTTTTGCCGATTTGAACTGCACGCGGGACACGGTTTCAAGAAAATGCCTGCGCCCCAGCCGCTTCACAAGAAAACTGATATCCTTCAACGATCCATATTCAAGAACCCGCTCGACAACCCATACGGGATAGCGTTCAAGGTCCTTGTCTTCAAGCCGGCAATCCCAGAAAAGGCGCTGCAGATCACTGAAATCCGAAATCTGCCGGCCGCCGCGGGGCAAGTGCACTTCCATCGGCACCATGTCTACAACGAGCCGGCAGCCGAGCGCTGTGGCGATCTTTCGCAAGGTGTATATTTCAAACCGCTGCCAGCCGTTTTCATAGCGGGAAAGCGTTGCAGCCGACGTGTTGACCCTTTGCGCAAGCTGCGAAAGAGAGAGCCCAGCCTCCAGCCTTCTTCTTTTGATTTTGTCGGATATGCTAAGCCGGTCCATATCTTCTATTATCATATATGATAATGAATTCATGTCAAGTAAAAGAAAGCGGGGCACACAGATGAAGCGGTGCCTCCCTTACCCGTATCACACCGCATTCGCCTTGCGTAGGGCGCGGCTTTAGCCGTGCGTTGCTCCGGTCCATGAAACGCACACCTGAAGCAGCGCCCGACGAACTGCCCCTCAGATCTGCATGTGTACGTAGGGGTTTTTCCTGGCCCTGCCTTAAAAAGTTCCCCCCGCCAATATTTTACCCATCCGGCGTCAGCACAATATGGTTAAAAAATTGTAAAAAGTATAAAAAAACAGGTGCACAAAAACGCCTTACAACCTATAATATAATATAATTATGTTAATTTTTCACAGAAACACAACTTTGGTTCACATATTGCTTAAGTACTTCATTTTATCTGTATTCATGTATCCGGACACCGCTGCTCACCGCGAACAATTTCCATATTAATGCCCGGGAGACCGCACTTATGAAAACGCTGCCGCCGATTGAAATCAATCCGAAAACCTTTCTTCGCCAGCACTGCACCCTGCCGGCACTGCCCCTGCTTATTACCCGCATACAAAAAGAGCTGCAGAACGCAGACACTGACATCAATAAAATTGAAAAACTTATCAGCAGCGACCCATCGCTTGTTGCACAATTGCTTAAGGTAGTCAACTCGGGATACTACAGCCTGCCCCGTGAAATTTCAAAAATAAAATTTGCCGTAACCTTTCTCGGGCTTCACGAGGTCTACCGCATGGTGCTGTCTCTTTCTGTCATAAACACCATCAACATAAAAAGCTCATCTGCGCTGCAAAGCTACTGGTTTCACTCCTACTACACAGCCCTTGCCACAAAATATGTGGCAAGACAGTATGAGCCGCAAACATCCTTTGAAGAGCTGTGGTCTGCTGCAATTCTGCATGACATCGGCAAGCTGGTATATATGAAATTTTTCCCGGACCACTTTGCCGCCCTCAACGAATACCGTGAAAATCATGGATGCCTGTTCAGCGAGGCTGAAAAGGCACTCGGCCTCCCCGAAAGCGCTGCGATGGGAAGCCTTCTGTGCGACCACTGGAAGCTGCCGCTTATGATAAAAGAGGCCTGCGAAAACCACACGCTTGCGGCGCTGCCGGCAATTGATTCCTCCAGTATTTCCGGGTCTTTTCTCAGGCTCATTTGCCTGGGAAATCTGATGGCCGAGCTCTCAGCCGACATTCTGAGCGACGAAACAAAGCACCGGATAGCCGAAGCCATTCAGCGGAGCCTGGGGTGCAGCGAAGCGGAATTCCTTGCCATTATGGGTGAAATTTACGACATCCGCCTTGAAGCAGAAAGGTTTATCACCGCATATGATTTCTAGGCCTTTGTTCGCCGCCAACGGATAATTTCCGGAACAGGCCGTCACCGGAATACCGCTCCTAAAAAAACCGTGCATATTCAATCACTCCCCTTCTTGCTTCCGCCATAGCAGTGATTATATTTAAATCCGACACAAAGCCTAAACAACATCATCTGCAGGTGCATATCAATGTACAACCCACTTGACCCTCAATCCGTTGAGAAATACTCTTCAGCTGTCACGCTTTCCGATATGGAGGTTTTCATTTTCCCAGAACTTATGTATGCGCTTTTTCTTGCAAACTGCATGTCTCCTCTTGTGTGGCACTGGCGCGAGGACTCCTGGTTCAAAAAAATAGACAAAAATAATCCCTACCGCAATGTGCAGCGCACAAAGCAGTTCATAATGGACAATTTCAGCTTTAACCTTGATCTCGAGACCTGGGGGCTGACTACCAAACAAAAAGAGCTTTCCCGGTTTTCCGACTATATTGATGAGCAGGTCCTGCAGCAAAGCAATGCCCTGTTCGGGTATGAGGGGGACAAATATTATTTTGATATCGACATCCGCCGCCACTTCGGCCTTGACAAATACACGACCGACATCATCCCGTACTGGAAAACGGAAACCGCTGAAGCAATGGCGGCATTCAAACACAAGCCGGGATATCCGGGCGGAGCCGGCGAGTGCGTGTCTCTGGCAGCGCTCTACGCAAGCGCTCTGTTTGTTGTTGCCGGCATACGCCTTGACGACATCTACCTGCTCGCCACCCCGCTGCACTCGCAGAATTTTATCGACATTAATGACGGCCTGCTCACCAACAACCGGCGCATCGTTACAAAAAACATGTTCTTTAACGGCACCGAGCTTTCAGCAAAAGCCAGGCGGGCGCTGGAAAACGAACGGGTTACCATCATTGCCCACAATACCGGATACGTTCACACAGTCTATCCCGAGGCCACAATGTCACCCGAGGCGTACCGCCATTTGTCATCCCGGCTGCACGCGTTCCTGAAAACGGATATTACATTCGACATTCTGGCAAACTTTCTCCGCCAGCACAAAGCGCTGCAGGAGTGCTTCCAGATTGCGCACACCTGCTGCGGCAAGCCGCGCTACATTGAAGCAGAAAAAGTATATCACTACGAGCACAGCAGCAATCTGCGCATCGGCGGCGACACGCAGGCAAAGCTGCTTCACGAAATAGATGAGGATGAATTCTATCCGGAGCCGCTGCCCGGGCGCATTCTTCTCGATGAGATAGAATCCTTTTTCAAATCACACGATATTTCGGTCGACTCACCCGGCGACATCGAAACGCTCAAGAATTTCCTGTGTCACTGCTGCTACAATGTTGAGGAGGTTGTCCATGACCTGCTGCGCTTCTGCAGGGTTGAGCCGCGGCTGCCGTCAGCCCGGAAACAGTGGCGCACACAAACCCCGGTTGACCTCGACGGCAATGCTTCCCGGGAATCCCTGCGCGAGCATCTTGAAGAGCAGCGGCTTGACAACCCGGTAGCCGATCTTGCCTTTATGGCCTATCGGGACATGGCTGCCGCACCATGGAAGCCGTTTCTTAAAGCGGCAGTTGAGCGCAATCCGGTGAGCGTTCAGGGGGCTGAGGATCTTGGTATTAATGAGGCCGCAGAAAAAATCACCGGTATGGAAAATGAATCAATCTATGACGGCACCCGCGTTGCGCAGCCTGACGAGGTATGGAATTTCGGCAGAGGCGACGGAATCGAAAAGGCGCTGTGCCTTATGAATATCATAAAATCGCGGGCGCCTGAAGATGACATTCATTTTAAAGGGAACGGCAGCACGGTCTGCATATCGCACAGGGGCAGGGAGTTTACATTTATTACACGAAAAAACCTGCCGTTACCTGATGAGGATGATTTTTCCTGGTAAGCGCGGGCAGGATTATAGTGAGCCTGGTTTATATGTTCCGGGAGGCATCGCTGCACAGGCGTCTGCTCACCAGATCGCCGATAACCGCGCACTCAAGCCCGAAAGGCAAATATCCCGCATACCCGAGAGCGGGCATTTCAAACAGGTGAAACTTCTGCACATACGGAACCATATATACCCATTTTGCCAGGCTGTAATAATTCCACATTTCCCAGAAAAAACCGCATATAAGCGCCCCACAGGCTGCTGCTGCAACTCCGGTCCAGTCACCGCGGGCAAGGGGAGAAAAAATATGTTCCTGTGAGCCGATTTTCTGCATCCCGAGCACGACCAGAAGCGGAGCTACCCACAAAAGCGGAAACAGCACATTGGGGTATATTCCGATGCAGAAAAGCCCGGCTGCAGCAATGATAAGCACGAACCACCCGCCGCTCGAGCGCAGGCCGGGCACTGAGCGCCACGCGCCGAAAGCCTTTGTGAAAAAACCGAATGTCATCACATAATCGCGTGTTCCCAGAACCGCCGGAATGACCGTAGAAAAACACACGGAGGCAAAGAGGGCATACTCAAGCGGCCCGAAATCACTGACGGCCAGATAATACCAGTTCTGCACAAAGCGGTTAAGGTATTCAAAAAACCACCAGAAAGCAGCGCTTACGGGAAAAAGCACGAGAAAAAATACCGGCCTGTGCGTCAGCATGCATCTGCCCGTGCGTTTATACGTAAGCCCATTGACAGCGACAATATAGCCCAGCCACAGCGGCGGATATGTGTAGTGCTGAAAGCTGCTGAGCCAGGGGAGCCGTGTCCAGGCGAAAACCCAGCCAATGCCCACACACAAAACACCTGCCCAGCCCCACCAGGGAAAGCCTGCCGGATTGTGATGAGCGCCTTCTTCAGAACCGCCCGCCCCCGAACCGGAGCGCATGTTTACTGACAACAGTCGCAAGGTGAACGGCGCAAGGCACAGCATGACAAAAGCTGCAAGCCCGCAAAAGACCGGCCACGAAAAAGAGGCGTGCTGAACATAAATCGTCCGCGGGGGGAACTCCAGGTAGGCTGACAGCGGCCTGTCAGTAAAAAAAACACCGCAGAGCGGGCAGCCCAAAAGCAGCGCGGCACCGGCAGTTATATAAAGAAAAATACGTTTCATCGATTTTGATTAAAAAAGCAGGCCATCCGACAATATGTTTTTAGATATTTCATAATCACGCATATGATTTTAGTCAATCCGGCGATTACAGGCAACAGCACTTCTGCATTCACCACGATATATTGCTAAACACTATTTTCTTGACAATAAAGATATATACATTTTTAATATACTGTAAAGTAGTTACCTGTCGTACGAATACTCAAAAATAACACCTGACACATGATGGAGAGGTTATGAACGTACCGTCAGACATAATACCGCCTTTCATCAACGCCACTATAAAAGTAATGGAAACCATGGCAATGCTCAATCCCGTCGCCGGGGACATTATTCCATGGGACAGCACAAGGTCTGTTGGAGAGGTGGTCGGCATTGTAGGCCTTAACAACGAAGAAAAAAACATCAAGGGCTTTCTTTCAATAGGTTTTGCTGAAGCAACAATCTGCCAGGTTGTGACCAACATGCTCGGCGAGGAATTCACGGCTATTTGTGATGAAGTTCGCGAAGCAGCAGGCGAAATAGCAAACATGATATCAGGTCAGGCCAGAAAAGAGCTGACCGAACAGGGGCTGAAGCTTCAGGCATCTCTTCCCAGCATCATTTCCGGAAAAGATCTCGTCGTAGAGGGCTCAGACAGCGAACATTTTTACATTGTATCATTTCAGCTTGAAAGCGGCCCTTTTGAAATCGGGGTATGCATCGAAACAAATGCATAGAATCCGCACCCTCATGCGCAATGGTACCGCTGCGCACAGGTAAGAAATTATATGCGATGCGGTGCGGTGCGCATGCTCGCCATACAGCTTTCTGCATATTTTTCATTACAGGTCGGCGGCAACGGCTGCGTGCACCGCACGAAAGCAACACGTTCCGAATCGCGGGTTCTTTTGTGTACCTACCGGGGGGGGGATACACATTATATACTGTTACATATGTTCGGGAATTTCTATTGCTGCACAGGAGGGATTTTCTCAGCGGTATAGGTGGTTATAAAATAATCAATTTTGGAGCGCTGATCAAGAGTCAAATCAAGAAACTCAACTCCGCACCGCATGCTGGTAAAGGGGGTGTCAAATACGTTAAAAGTTTTTACAGGACGATCATATACAATACGGCATGAAACATCTGAGATATAATATTCATTGCCAAACAGAAAAATATCCGCACTGCATACAGGGGCTTTCAGATCACTTTCCCTGCAGATATGCTCAAAAGAAAATCCTCCCGAGCTTATATCATTAACGGTTCCAACACACGTATAATCCCTGCCACAGGTAACAAACGTATTGACTTTCAGCTGGTATCGGTCGGCGTTTCTTTTTTCGTCGGCCATAATAGTTTACGATCTGTCGGTTTACACCACATATACGTATTATTTTATTATACAGTAATCTACTAAAACATATATGTCAAACAAATTTTTTATAAAATGCGAATATTCTCTTCCACTTTATGAAATGGTGAAAGGGCTGCCATCTCACATGATAAAGAGCGGATCAACATCGATGGTGACAGTAACTCCCGGCGCTTTTTGCTGTTTATGTGTAAGAAGCAGATTGGTAACAATACGGCGAAGCGGATCAAGGTGATTGCCTTTCAGCAATATATGATAGCGGTATTTCCCCTTCAGCCGTGACCAGGGCGCCTGTGCAGGACCCAGAATCGAGACAGTTTGCTGAAGCCTGTTTTCTTTCACCATTGCTCGTGCGCTTCGGCCTATAGCCTCTGAGCACGACACCACCTTTTGCTCAAAAGCACCCTCGAGCCGAATATTAATCAGACGCCCGCACGGGGGATAGGAAACCTCATCCCGGTAGCGGATTTCTTTTTCATAAAACTGGTGAAAATCGTGCAGCTTTGCACACTGAATGCTGTAGTGTTCAGGGTTATAGCTCTGGATAATCACCTCACCGTTAAAGGCTCCTCTTCCGGCGCGTCCGGCCACCTGTGTAAGAATCTGAAATGTCCGTTCTGCTGCACGGTAATCGGGAATATTGAGTGACTGATCCGCGCACACAGCCCCCACCAGAGTAACCTCAGGCAGATGGTACCCTTTTATAATCATCTGGGTGCCGATCAGGATATCGATTTCCCGGTGATACATCTGCTGAAGCATCCGGTGTATGCTGCTCCTTTTTGACGCAGTATCCCTGTCCATACGGGCTATGCGCGCCTTTGGAAGCAGATGCTGCACCTCCGACTCAAGGCGCTCGGTACCCCACCCCAGCGAAGCAAGAAAAAAGCTCCCGCACGAGGGGCATGCATCCGGCATCCGCATAGCCTGGCCGCAGTAATGGCAGCACAGCAGGCGTGCCTGCTTATGGTGTATCAGCGGAACGTCACAGTTTTTACATCGGTAGGCATACCCGCAGGACTGGCAGATAAAAGTCGTCGAAAACCCCCGCCGGTTCAAAAATAAAATACTCTGATGCCCTGAATCAAGGCGCTGCTCAAGGGCCTGCAGTAAATAGCGGGAAATGATTCCTGCTTTCTTCCGGTGCTTTTTCGGCTCTGCTTTCATATCAATGACGGCAACCCTCGGCAGAGTCCTGTTTTCCACCCTCCGGGGAAGGGCTGCGGCACTGTATTTGCCGGTGAGCACATTATGGTATGACTCAAGCGAGGGGGTTGCCGAGCCCAGAATGACCATACAGCCTGCATATGTCGCTTTCAGCATTGCGAGGTCCCGTGCGTTGTAGCAAAAGCCATCATCCTGCTTGTATGAGTGATCGTGCTCCTCATCAACAACAATAATGCCCAGGTCTTTAAAGGAGGCAAACACGGATGAGCGGGCGCCCAGCACAACGTTAACCTCGCCGCGGCGGATCAGGCGCCAGGTATCATAGCGCTCTGCGGGGGTGAGGCTGCTGTGCAGCATGGCCACAGGGACATTCAGCCGGGAGCGGATGCGGTCAAGCAGCTGAACGGTAAGCGCTATCTCCGGCACCATATACAGGCACTGCCGCCCGCTTCCAAGCACACGGGCAATAATTTGAAGATACACTTCCGTCTTACCGCTGCCGGTTACGCCCTCAAGCAAAACCGGGTAATAGGACCCGCGTGCCAGTGCGGCATCAAGCTGTGCAACCACGGCCTGCTGATCCTCGCTCAGCCTGTTGAGCGGCTCGATAAATGTCGTTTCCTGTGCCGCAGGCCGACGGTAGAGCTCCTGCTCCTGCTGCGTGATGAATCCCTTTTTGATCAAAGCGTTAATCTGCGTGCTGCAGCTCCCGAAGTGCTGCCTGAGCTGTCTGCCCGAGGATGGCCTGTTGAGCGATATAAATTCCATGACGGCTTTTTGTTTGCCGCGAAGCGGGCCGCTGCACTCAGAAGCGGGAACATACCATTTTTCTTTTTTTATTGTCACCGACTGGGCTTTCCTGCGAAGGTCAACCGTAACCCAGCCATGTTTTTTTAAGGTGGAAAGGGTGTACTGAAGGCCCTGCACTCCGATATGCCGCTCAAGGGTCTTTACCGTGCAGGGGCGCTCGGCAAGATGCTGCAAAACAGCGCGTTCGCGCTCTGACACGGAACGCAACTGACTGCGCTCCCTTCCGGCCGGGGTAATGGAAAAAACCTGCTGGTAGGTGACGGTAAGCCCTTGAGGAAGCGCGGCTTTTATTGCCTGCCCAGGCGGATAGCAGTAATAGCGCGCCGCCCATAAATAAAAGCGCAAATCGGTTTCACCAAAGAGGGGCTCTTCATCGATAATGTCCAGAATATCTTTTACATCCTTGAGCTCCGCTTTTTCGGGAAAGCCGACCGCATATCCGCTGAGCCTGCGCTTTCCGAATGGAACAAGCGCCCGCATACCGATACGCAGCCCGCGAAATGCACCGGGCACCCCGTAAGTGAAGGTGCGGTACACAGGCAGCGGTACGGCAATCTCAACCAGATGCCGTTCTGAATCAGGGCTGGACATATGCGGTGCGGTGGAAAGCGGTTAGAAGGTTATATACGGACCTTAGCCGCACTGTATGATTATTCAATGTACAGCGGCGGCGAAACCGCTGACGGGGCGGTATATTTCTGTACAAACTCCCGTTCGTCCAAAGCATACAGCGGGCTTATTTCAACTGCAGCATCCTGCGGTATCAGGTCTCCTGCCGCGGAAGCGCGGAGCCATGACCGGTACCGGCTCACCAGTGCAGCGCGTGCGGTATCGGGCGAATCGGCCCCCTCTTTGTTTTTCACCGGAGCGAACTCCTCCTGGCGGGGCACTTCAAGCGTTACCGGGCGCCGGGCAAATGAAAGGGCGTCAAAAACAAACATCTCAAATTTTATCCCCTTTATCGTGTCGGATACGTGCCGGTTATTCTCTATTGCCAGACACGCTATGTCTTTCACCGCGATGTGATAGGGAAGGTGAAATTCAGGGCTGGTGCTTACTGTTTCTGCAAATTGGCGGTTGAGCATATGAATGGCGATATTTGCGCTGTTGAACCGGAGCGTGCCGTCGGGCTTTCGCTCGCTCGCCTCCTCTTCGCTTAGCTCGCTGTATTCAATACAGCCGAGCTTTCCGTTGATTGTGCCGATAATTCCCACCTTTTCACCGGGATGTGTTTTCTGAACCACTTTGGTTGACATGTCAGCCCGGCGATCGACATGCGCCCCGATAAACAGCGGATCGGCTATTTTCACCAAAGGATTGTCAACCTGAAAGTAAAAAATTTCATCCACCCCGAGGCTGGCCATTCGGGCAAGCGCTCCTGAATCATGGAGCGCATAGAGCGACCCGCCGTGTCCGTTCGGGTTTTTGCACAGCCTGCGGTCCGGAGACAGCAGCAGCCTGCCGCTCCGGTCAAGAGAAGGAATCTGGGACTGCACCAGAAATGTGACCGCCTCGGCCCCGAGGCCGAAATAGCCGTGGTCGCGGAAGAATGCTTTTGTCTGCTCATCATTGTCTTCAGACGTCATGATAAACCAGGGGAGGGGCCTTCCATAGCGTTTGGCAAGCGCTCTGATCGTTTCGGCAAAAAGCTGAAACAGGGTTTTGCTTTTTACCGGCGAAACAGGAAAGCATCCCTTTGGCCCGGAAAAACCGAGCCGTGTTCCCTGCCCCCCCGCAACAAGAAAAGCTGCGACCCGCCCGTCGCGCAGGCAGTCTTCACCGATTCCGGTCAGGCGCTTCTTTTCCTGTGCAGAGTCGCCTTCCTTATAATAGGAAAGCACCTCCGGCTCATCAAAAACTTTCTTCTGCCCGCTTTGATCCGGGGACTGGCTGCTTTGATACAGCCCATACAGCCGCGAAAGCCCGTCAAGGTCAACATCCCTTAGCTCCCGCAGCAGCGCATCGCGGTCAGGCTGCTCAAGCAGCTCCATATGGCGAAGCATATGCTCCTGACCGGCTGATGCGAGGCGCTCCGTTATGGCGGTGTTCATTCAGCTGAGCTCCTTTTTTCTGTGCTCGCCGTGGCACCGGGCATCCATTATCTTCGCCTGCCGGCCAGCACTTCCTGATGGTAACAGAAGCGACTGCCCTGTGCCCGGGGGAGGTGGATTATGTGCTACTTTCGGGAAAGAAGGTGTTCAACTTTACTCACCAGGCCTTCAAGATTTGCCGATTTCACAATATAGTCATCAGAGGCCCATGTTTCAAAATTCTGCTTATACTCTCCGTATGCGGTGCACAAAATGACCGGAATGTCTTTTGACTGTTGCCTGATGTGTTTCAGCAGCTCAATACCGTCCATGCCGGGCATTTTTATATCGATCACCAGAAGATCGGGATTGGTTTGAGCATATTTTTCAAGCGCTTCCTCTCCGCTGCCGGCCAGCACGACATCATAGCCGCGCTCCTCGAATTCCTCCTGGTACAAAAGGCGAATGCTTTCTTCATCATCGACAAACAGTATGCGTTTCATAAGTATCCCCCAGATATGGCTTTGCGTTTTTCACTTACCCGTCCGGCTGAAGTGAAACACTGGCGACCATGCCTGTTGTCAGGCTTCCCGCAGGTACTGAGCAGCCTGCTCCGGCGGTGTCGGATTAATATAGAACCCTGACCCCCATTCAAACCCTGCAACTTTGGTGAGCCGGGGTATGATTTCAAAATGCCAGTGGTAAAAATCGTTTACATTTTTATTAAAAGGGGCCGTGTGGAGCATATAATTAAACGGGGGAAAGCTGAGGGATGCATTTATTTTTTTGAGCACCGTGCTGAGCGCCATCGCCATGGGGGTGAAAAGGTCTTCCGGCGTTTCCTCAAAAGAGGCCAAATGGCTTTTGGGCAGAAGGTGTATTTCGAATGGAAAGCGGGACGCATAGGGTGCAAAGGCGACAAACTGATCATTTTCATAGACAATCCGCCTGCCGTCGGAAATCTCCTGATCGATAATGTCACAGAACACGCACCGGTTTTTATGGGAGTAATATGCCTGCGAGCTGTCTATCTCCTCCATAGAGCGCTTTGGTATGACCGGCAGGGCTATAAGCTGAGAGTGTGAGTGCTCAAGTGCGGATCCGGCACCTATTCCATAGTTTTTAAACACGGAGATATACCGGAACAGGTTGTTTTCCTTAAGGTGAAGTATACGCTGGCGATAGGAAAGAAGCGTGTTTTTATATTCATTAAGGGTAAGGGTCGAGGCGTTGGCATCATGACGGGGGGTTTCGATAATAACTTCATGAGCGCCCAGGCCGTCCATTTTGTCATAGATGCCCTCCTGCCGCTTGTTGAGAGCACCCTCCGTCACTAAGGCGGGGAACTTGTTGGGAACAACCCTGAGCGACCAGCCGGCAGTGTTCGGCTCGGTATCCGCTTCTCTGCAGGCAAACAGCTCCGGAGGGGTTTTATCCTCATTGCCGGGACACAAAGGGCAGAACCCTCCATAGCTCCGGTCTTTCTCCACCACAAGATCCGACGGTCTTTTGGCGCGTTCGGTAGAAATTATCACCCACCGCCCGATTATAGGGTCTCTTCTCAGTTCCGGCACGCTGTTGCCTCCTGTTATCTATAACAATAGTTTTCAAAACAGAAAAATCAATAGAAGTGCTGCGGGCATAATGACTTTGTACTGGAAAGGAATGTGATACTGTCAGGCAGAGCTTGAATGCCAACTAAAATAAGACCGCATGGCGACGCAGAGCAGCTGCTCGCGTGAGCACCTACAGCGATCGGGCCTTTTCAAGCTTTTCCTGTTCCTCTTTGCATTCAATGCACAGCGTGGTCACCGGCCGGGCTTTTAATCGTTTTTCAGAAATTTTTTCTCCGCACTCCTCACACACACCAAAGGTCCCGTCCTCTATTCTTTGAAGAGCCTTGTCGATTTTTGTAATAAGCTTGCGCTCCCGGTCACGGATGCGAAGAACAAAATTCCGGTCTGACTCCAGTGTTGCCCGGTCGTTTGGATCAGGGAAAGTTTCATCCTCATCGGACATACCCTCAACCGTATCCGTAACTCCTTCCATAAGCGCCTGTTTACGTTCAAGAAGAAGGTTTCTGAAATAATCAAGCTTAGACTTGTTCACCGCCCCACACCCTCCATATGATGATGCATTTTATAAATTAGTTATATTATCATAATGTTTCGAAATAGAAAACTATTTTTTACATGCCTGTTCACGTATAAATGTTCCGCTTTTCCCCCCGCTTTTTTTCAGAAGCTGAATATCTGATATAGTCATTTCCCGGTCAATCGCCTTACACATATCATAAATAGTCAAAGCGGCTACCGAAACGGCAGCCATTGCCTCCATCTCGACGCCTGTCCTGCCGACAAGCGTGCCGGTTGCGCGAATCTCGATCTGGCTTGAATCCTCCAGCGGGATAAACTCAATGTCTACCGAGGTAAGATTGAGCGGATGGCACATGGGAATCAGATCGCCGGTTTTTTTTGCCGCCATAATACCGGCCACCCGTGCTACGGAAAACACATCGCCTTTTTCTATTTTTCGATCCACAATCCTGTGGAAGGTTTCTGCCTGCATGCTTATTGTTGAGCGGGCGGTTGCCTGCCGCAGAGTTTCCGGTTTATTGCCGACATCAACCATGCGGGATCTGCCGGCTTCATCAAAGTGTGTTAATTCACTCATGGATTGCCTTTCGTGTACCAAATCAGTGCGATTGGAAAAAAACAGCGTATCCTGAAGCCGGTGTTAACGCAGCCACAGCCCGCTGCCCATTAATTTTACCTAACGGAAAACAGCCTGTGCGTCAAGCTTTATTTCGCCCGCTGCCGCAGCAGAGCTGCGCTTGAACTCGCGATAATTGACCGAACATGCCAAAAAGAGTTATAATACTGCAAACGTTTAAACCGTGCCTTCCCCAGCAGGAAAATAACAAGGTACTGTTGTAATGTGACACAGCCTCAAGCCCCGGATATACATAGTTATTATTATGGCTCACATAGCTGTCATATGCATGCAAAAAAAACCTTCTCCCGCGATAGGTGCTTTTCTGGAAAGCCTTAACGCAGCGCCGCGGGTGAAAAAAATTATCGTGTGCGGTGCAGGCATGAACGGCGACCCGCGAGGCGCAACATCTTTTGTGAACACAACCACGCCTTTCAGCGGCGATTCGATTTCCGAGGCGCTTGAGCTGTCCCGGCCGTGCCCGCACATTCTTTTTTTGACTGACCCGGCCGGCGTTCAGCTGACAGAAGATGACCTCGAGATACTGCTGATCTGTGCTTCACAGAAAAACAGCGCCCTGTGCTATGGCGACTTTTATTGTTCTGAACGAACGCCGGACAGCATCAGACCGGTAATACCATATCAAAAGGGGAGCATCAGGGATGATTTCTTTTTTGGCCCCTTCATGTTTGTTTCACGGGCTCATGTTGAGCAGGCGCTTCGGCTATACGGCCGTCTCTCAGGCACTACCCGGGCGGGCCTGTACGAGCTTCGCCTCACGCTGTCCTTAACCGGCCCTATTGTAAAAGCAGACGCTCCGGCGGGCTGTGTAGAAAAGGGCTGGGCCCGGGAACAGAGCCTGTTTGCCTATGTTGATCCCGGCAATCGGCTCTACCAGAGCGAAATGGAGTCTGTTGCCACCCGGCATCTGCGCCGGCTGGGAGCATACTGCTCACACGAGCCGCTGGCCCTTCCCGTTGACACATCCGGGCCTTACCCCGTCACGGCAAGTGTTGTAATCCCGGTAAAAAACCGTGCCGGCACGATAGAAGATGCCGTTACAAGTGCGCTGAGGCAGAAAACAGCATTTTCATTTAATGTTATCGTTGTTCAAAACCATTCGTCAGACGGAACAGATACAATTGTTCAGTCTCTGGCCGAGCGCGATTCCCGGGTTGTTCACTTTATTCCCTCCCGAAAAAATCACGGGATCGGCGGCTGCTGGATGGAAGCGGTCAATTCCTCATGCTGCGGCCGCTACGTGTGTCAGCTCGACTCAGACGATTTATATGACGGTGCTGATGCGCTGCAGGCGCTGGTGGACAAGCTCAGGGAAAATCAGTTCGGTATGGTGGCAGGATCATATCGTGTTGTGAATGACAGCCTGCAGGAAATCCCGCCGGGGGTTATTGATCACCGGGAGTGGACCGACGACAACGGACGAAACAACCTGCTCAGAGTACACGGCATCGGCGCGCCCAGAGCTTTCCCGTCATATATGCTGAAACTGTTCCCGCTTCCCGATGTCAGCTACGGGGAAGACTATGCGGCTGCACTGCGCCTGTCGCGCGATTACCGGGTGGGGCGCATATATGAGCCGCTCTACCTGTGCCGCCGGTGGGAGGAGAACTCTGATTCAGGCCTTTCGGTTGAGCAGAGCAACAGTCACCTGTACTATAAAGACACGCTGCGCACACAGGAAATCGAGCGCCGCTGCGCCCGGAACAAAGCATAACCTGACACTCATTAATCGACAAACATATATTTCGACGGAAGTGCCGATTGAAAAAATTTCAACAAACATGCTGTTCCGGCAGCAGCGTAGCTTCTGTATTTATTGACCCGCTCACGCTTTCCCGCTTCAAAGACGAAAAGAACCCACCCGGCCTTGTGCGGGACATCCGGGCGCTGATAGCCCAGCAGTGTGCAAGCTGGCCGCTTCTCCGTCAGGCGCGTGAGAATTTCCGCAGCACCGTGCTCACAAAAACGCTCAGGCTGTCTGACACCCATGTTCTGGTACAGCACAATCCCTCAAGGGTTCGAAGCACGGCCAGCGCTGTCGATAAAAAATCCGTTTCACAACGGCCCTGCTTTCTCTGTGCCGAAAATCTCTATCCCGAGCAGAAAGGGCTCCTCTTCAGCAAAACGTGGCACATAATCAACAACCCCTTTCCGGTATGCCCGGATCATCTCGTTATAAACTACAACCGCCACACAGAGCAAAACATTACAGATGCTCTTGAAAGCATGATCCGGTTTGTAAGCGAAGCACAAGGATGCTTTGACGCCTTTTACAACGGCCCCGCCTGCGGAGCATCTGCCCCCGACCACCTGCATTACCAGGCCTGTCCCGCCGGAACGCTGCCGCTGGTCAGCTGTATTGGCCACCTGCTTTCAGGCCGTGGGCGTCATGCCGCACTGAACCTGCTGCACAGCAGTACAGACTCCTCTGTTCTGGGTACCGGCTCTGTAGACGGTAGAGGTTTCTTTGCAGCCCGCGCACAGCTTCCGCGTCAGCTGCTCAGCGATATCGGTGCCGCAATAGAGTTTTTAACAAACAAAACAGAACCCTGCAGCGAACCGATGGTCAACGTCATAATATCGGGCGCTGAAAACCAGATGCTCGGCATTGTGCTCCCGCGCAGAAAGCACCGCCCTGCCTGCTTCTTTGAAGAGCACTCAGACAAGCTGCTGATAAGCCCGGGGGCTGTCGACCTTGCCGGGATGGCAATTTTACCGCGGAAAGCTGATTTTGACACGATTACCGCAGCGCGCCTGGAGGAAATTTTCAACGAGGTGTGTCACGGGCCGGAAATTTTTGCCGGTCTTGCAAACAGCTGCCGGCGCTGATACTGACCGATGCTTTATGAGACAGGCAGATCTATTCAGCGGGCCGCTTCCGCATATACAAAAAAAATTCCCGGTTGCCTTTTGGACCGCGAAGGGGTGACTCAACAACGCCGGCAACATGCAGGCACAGGGCGCGCGCCTGCAGCACGACAGCCTTTATTATCCGCTGATACTCGCGGATATTCTGCACAATACCGCCGCGCTCAACAGCATTTTTAGCTGCCTCGAACTGCGGTTTTACCAGCGCAATGAGCTCGCCGTTCTGCTTCACAAGCGCAACAACAGATGCCAGAATACCGCTAAGGGAAATAAAGGATGCATCTATGACTGCAAGGTCCGGGAGCGGGGACAGATCATCGGGCGACAGGGATTTAATGTGTGTCCGGTCAAGCCGGGTAACCCTGCTGCTTGTCTGCAGCTTCCAGGCAAGCTGACCGTATCCTACATCGACCGCAAAAACATGGGCTGCGCCCGCCTGCAGCACACAATCGGTAAACCCCCCCGTTGAAGCACCGACATCAAGCACCACTTTTTCCGCTACCGGCACACTAAAGGCGTGCAAAGCCCGCTCAAGCTTATCACCGCCCCTGCTCACATACCGCGATGGCGGGGATTTAATGCGTATGCGGTCATCCGGCGAAACAAGGGTGCCGGGCTTGTCGACCATGTGGTCATTGACAACAACCCGCCCGGCCATGATCAGCGGCCGCGCCCGCCCGGTATCGGCGGCGAGTCCGCGCTCTGCAATTGCGCTATCCAGCGGCTGTTTCTTTTTTACGCCCACGGGTGATCAGACCGTCTGCCAAAAGTTTTTTTACAGCTGCATAAATGCCCTGCGCGTCAAGCCCGTAGCGCTGTCGCAGAATCTTCTGAGAGCCGTGCTCAATGAATTTATCGGGCAGGCCGATGCGGCGAACCGGGATTAGAACATTGTTGTCATGGAGGGCCTCCAGCACCGCGGAGCCGAATCCGCCCTGAAGCATATTTTCCTCCACGGTAATGAGGGCTTCCGCCTTCCGGGCTTGCTCACACAAGCAGCGCTCATCAAGCGGTTTAACAAAGCGGCTGTCAACAACGGCGCACTGCACCCCTTCAGCCGAAAGCCTGTCCGCCGCCTCCGCCGCCGCATACACCGACGGCCCCACTGCAAAAACAGCAACATCGCTTCCGGTGCGCAGAAGCTCTGCCTTTCCAATAGGGAAAAGCTCCATATCGGCCGCCCTTTCAACCCCGACCCCGGCACCGCGCGGATATCTGATGGCAACGGGCCGATCGATGCTCAAAGCGGTATACAGCATATGCTGCAGCTCGTTTTCATCCCTGGGCACCATAAAAACCATGTTCGGCAAATTACGCAAATATGAAATGTCAAAAAGGCCATGGTGCGTGGGGCCGTCCTCTCCCACAATACCGGCTCGGTCAAGCATAAAAATGACCGGAAGGTTCTGCATACACACATCATGCAGTATCTGATCAT
Source organism: uncultured Thermodesulfobacteriota bacterium (assembly GCA_964621615.1). Classification (GTDB taxonomy): domain Bacteria; phylum Desulfobacterota; class WTBG01; order CAIYCZ01; family CAIRTM01; genus CAZUMW01. The sequence continues at coordinate 187,352 of CAZUMW010000001.1, read as the reverse complement.
ATGAGCGCTGCAAAAACGTCGAATAAATTGCCGCAACGGGACGCAGGCCCTCGGCAGCCATGCCGGCGGCAAAAGTTATCGCATGCTGTTCGGCAATGCCCACATCATAAAAGCGATCCGGAAACGTCTCCTGAAACTGCTCAAGGCCCGTTCCGCTGGTCATTCCGGCAGTAATAGCTACGACCTTCTCATTGCGCGATGCCAGCGTTGTAAGTGTGTCGCCGAATACTTTGGTATAGGAAACAGGCTTCGTCCCCGCCGCCGGTTTGCCGGTTTCCCTGTCAAACGGGCCCACCCCGTGAAAATACGTGGGGTTCGTCTCGGCAGGCAGATACCCCCTTCCCTTGCGGGTCACCACATGCAAAAGGACCGGCCCGTTCAGCTTTCTAATGTTTGTGAGATCATCAATCAGAAGATCGATGCGGTGCCCCAGCACCGGCCCGAAATACTTGAACCCGAGCTCGTCGAACAGCAGGCCCGGAACAAAAAGACTTTTAAAGAAATCCTCTGATTGACGGGCAACCCGATACACCGATTTGCCCACTGCCGGTATGCCCTGCAGAATCGTCTTCACCTCTTCACGGAATTTATTATATGTCTGCCCGGAAATCAGCCGGGAAAGAGAAGACGACAGGGCGCCGACATTCGGGGAAATAGACATTTCATTGTCATTTAAAATAACAATAAGGTCCTTTTTCAGATGTCCCGCATTGTTAAGGCCTTCAAACGCCATCCCGGCCATAAGAGATCCGTCACCTATAACGGCAACCACTTTGTGCGTTTGCCGGTTGATGCAGCGCGCCTGGGCCAGCCCGAGCGCAGCCGAGATTGACGTGCTGCTGTGACCGACATCAAATGCATCATAGGGGCTTTCCTCGCGCTTGGGAAAGCCGCTCAGCCCCCCATACTGTCTAAGGGTGGAAAAGGCATCCCGGCGTCCCGTCATTATTTTATGAGCATAGCTCTGGTGGCCGACATCCCATACGATCTTATCCTGCGGGGCATTAAAGACATAATGCAGCGCTATTGTCAGCTCTACAACACCGAGGCTTGAGGCAAGGTGACCCCCGTTTTTTGAAACCGTGTCAATTATCAGCCGGCGCACTTCAGCGGCAAGCGCCTCAAGTTCCTTGATGCCCAGCTTTTTGATATCTTCAGGGCCGTTTATGGCAGGTAACAGATTCATATGCTGTCTCAAATATTTCTGTTTTTTATAAATTCCGCAAGCGCCCTGAGCGGCTCAGCCTGTGCCCCGAAACCGGTCAGCGCACCAAGCGACTTTTCATAAAGTTCCTGCTGGATTTTCTGTGCCTCTTCAACTCCCACCAGGGCCGGATAGGTTGCTTTGCCCCGCTGAGCATCACCGCCGACTGCCTTGCCGATGGCATCGGCGCTCCCGAGCACATCAAGCAAATCATCGGTAATCTGAAATAACAGCCCGATCTCGGCGGCATACCGCCTGAGACACCCAACCGCTTCGTCGCTGCCGCCGCCGAGAATCCCCCCCATAAGAACCGCCGCCGTAATCAGACTGCCTGTTTTATGGGTGTGGATATAATCAAGAAGATTTCTGTCTATTTTTTTGTCCTCGGATTCGACATCAACCGTCTGCCCCCCCACAAGGCCCTGCGAGCCTGATGCCCCTGCAAGGATGCATATCACGTTGAGAAGCCGCTCCGGCTCATGGAGCCCCTTTGTACCGCTGCCGGCAAGGATCTTAAAAGCCTCTGTCTGTAAAGCATCGCCTGCAAGAACCGCTAACGCCTCGCCGAACACCTTGTGTGCAGTCGGCATGCCGCGCCTCACGTCATCATCGTCCATGGCCGGCAAATCATCGTGTATAAGGGTGTAGGTATGTATAAGCTCTAAAGAACACGATTCAGTGAGAAGGCAGTCCGCATTGCCGCCAACGGCCTCTGCAGCAGCAAGCGCCAGTATGGGACGAAGCCGTTTGCCGCCGGCAAAAATGCAGTACCGCATTGCTTTATGCAGCGTTGGCGGAAAAACCTCTTCCCCGGGAAGCACCTCGTCAAGGGCCCGGTCTATCTGCGCTTTTTTTTTCTCCATATATTCTTTAATGTTCACACAGTCATTCCTCATCAGATGTGTATTCTGCAAACGGCTTCTGCACAACAGTGCCGCCTTCCTCTTTCATGAGAATATCGATCCGCTTTTGCGCCTCATCGAGCTTTTTCGAGCAGCAGCGTGACAGCTTGATTCCTTTTTCAAACAGTGTCAGCGCCTCCTCGAGCGGCAGCTGCGTATCTTCGAGCCGCTGTACGATCTGTTCGAGCTCGCGCAAAGAGTCCTCAAAAGGTTTTTTTTCCATAAAGCACCGTGCCCCGTCAGGGATTATCTGAAACCGAAGGCCGCGCTTTGCTGTGCCGGACCGTACAGTCAATCTGACCCCGGCAGAGCGTTACGCGCAAAAAATCGCCCGCTTTCACCTGTCCTGCATCGAATATAACCTCAAGACCTGGAAGCTTCTGTGTTATGCTGTAGCCGCGCTCAAGGACCCCGAGCGGGCTGAGAGCGTTCAGCCGGGAGGCCAGAGAGCCGAAAACAGCTCTGTTCTTATCCAGAGCCGACCGGACAGCCAGCGAAAGGGATCGGGAAAGAGCTGCGCCATCGGCCCTGCGCTGCGAAACCGCCCCGGCAGGCGAATTGCGCAGGAGGAGCGCCTGCCTGTGCCGCAGATCAGAGATTTTCATATCAACAGTACGTTCTGCAGTTTTACACAGCCGGCTGCAGAGCTCGTCAAGCCTCAGCCGGTAATCGGTCATTTTATCAAGAGGGCCTGCGACATGGCTTTTGCAGTAGGCAAGCCGCGCATGCAAACGCTCCACAGCGCGGACAGCAGCGTCGCCTACCCGCTGTGCCAGCGTGCCGATCCACTTGCGCAGCTCCGCTTTTTCCCTGACCACCATCTCCGCTGCCGCCGACGGTGTCGGGGCGCGGACATCGGCAGCAAAATCGGTGATGGTATAGTCAATCTCATGGCCGACAGCCGAGACGACCGGTACCGGCGACTCAAATACGGCACGAGCAACCTTTTCGGTGTTAAAGGCCCACAGATCTTCCAGAGACCCGCCTCCTCTGCCGAGAATTATGACATCGGGGGCGGCATGCGTACAGGCTAAACGCACCCCGTCAGCTATCTCATCAGGCGCTTCCTCTCCCTGCACTTTGACCGGCACAATGGTAATGGCACAATTTGAAAAGCGCCGATCGATAACCTGCAGTATATCGCGAACTGCAGCGCCGGTGGGAGAGGTTACTACCGCTATAGCTCGCGGCAGCAACGGAAGCGCTTTCTTGTGTTTTTCATCAAAAAGGCCTTCCTGCTGCAGCCTCGCCTTAAGCTGTTCAAAAGCCAGCTGCAGGTCTCCACGCCCTTTGGGCTCCATATGCTCCACAATAAGCTGATATTCCCCCCGCGGCTCATAAACATTCACTCGTCCGCGGCATATGACTTTTATCCCGCTTTCGGGAGCAAATCGGAGCGCTGAAGCGGTGTGCCGAAACATAACAGCGCGAAGCTGACTTTTATCGTCCTTGAGGGTAAAATAGCGATGCCGTGACGCAGGGGTTCTCATGTTTGATATCTCACCTTCAACCCAGATATCAGGATAAAGGGATTCCAGGGAGCCCTTAATATGTCTTGTCAGCTCTGATATGGTAAACACGAACCGGTTCATGCAATCGCCGATCTAACATCTTAACATAACTTTAAAAATAACATACCCGTGCGGTTTATTTCAACCTGATTCGGCATTTTATGCTGTGAAGCCTTAAAGCGTAAAGGCAGCAACATAGCTATGTCAGAAAAAGGTCGCTCAGTGCGGGTATGCCCACACACTGAGCGACCTTTGTGCTTTCAGCTGCATTTCGTGCCTGTCAGCCGCTCATGGGCCTCTGCATAGCGCGCTGCTGTTTTCTCTATGATTTCTGTAGGCAGTGAGGGGGGAGGCGGTGTTTTGTCCCATGAAAGCGACGATAAATAATCCCTGACAAACTGCTTGTCAAAGCTCATCTGCGGGCGGCCGGGCTCATAGGAATCCATCGGCCAGAAGCGTGAGGAATCAGGGGTAAGCAGCTCATCGATCAGCAAAATCTCATTATTCAGAATGCCGAACTCCATTTTTGTATCGGCAATAATAATGCCCCGTGATTCTGCAATGCCGCGGGCCCGCTTATAGATCTCTACTGAAAGGTCACGAATCCTTTCGGCGCGCTCAGATCCGATCAGTCTGCACACATAATCAAAGCTTATATTTTCATCATGCGAGCCTACGTCGGCTTTTGTCGACGGGGTAAAAAGCGGCTCATCAAGCGGAGCCGATTCAGTAAGCCCCTGCGGCAGCGGAATCCCGCACACGCTGCCTGTTTGCCGGTAATCCTTCCACCCGGAGCCTGAAATATATCCGCGCACAATACATTCAACCGGAAGCGGTGAGGTTTTGTGCACGAGCATGCTTCGCCCGTCAATGATATCTGCGTATTTACGGCACTCAGCGGGGTAATCATTAACATCAGTCGAAATGAAATGTGTCGGTACGATATCGCTGATATGGGTAAACCAGAAGGCGCTCAACTGGGTAAGCACCTTTCCTTTGCCGGGTATTCCCTCTGCCATAATGACATCAAAAGCCGACAGCCGGTCTGTCGAAACCATCAAAAGCGTTTCGCCAAGATCGTAAATATCGCGAACCTTTCCTCTGTTGAGCAAAGTCAGATCTGAAAAATCTGTTTTTAAAATCACTTCGTTTGCCATGCAATACCCCCATTACGAAATGCTTTTGTGCATAAACCCATCAGCCGAACAAAAAAGCCCTCCACCGGACCGGCGAAGAGCTTTTATACCTGCGGCCGCTTCAGGCACACGCAATGTTAAATTTATTTCTTTATGCCGAAAAAATACGCTGTCGCATCACCCTCTTTGTCGTAATCGATAATATCCCATTCATAAAACTCGATTTCAGCGGTTCCGACAATTATCTGCCCCAGCACCTGCACTCCGGTAATATCAAACTCATACATATCCAGATCGTCGTTGACAACCTCAAAATCGGCTGAAAAGGAAATGCCGCTTTCGCTGTAGGAGCCGTCTCCGCCCATGCCCCACAGCTCATCCTCAAAGCTCTCAAGGGAAAAATCACCGTCATCGAACACAAATTCATCATTGACTGTCTGATATTGATTGCAGTAATCTCCCGCATCGCCCATGCAGAGAAGCACCACGTTATAGGTGTTATCGTCAACTGCGGCTGCATCCATTGCAAAAGATGAAGAGCTGAACATAAACATATAAACCGCGGCCACACACAATAAAACTTTTTTCATAACCACTCCTTCCAATACGTACACGTGTTATAATAAAAAAAAACAATATGAGCAATGAGCACCCATAGCGTGATTTTTTCTCCGGCCCCTGCCGGGAATAAAAAAGAGGCGACCGGGCTCCTTCTATCCGTTCGCCTCCATAATTACATGATCCGCTACGGATTTGCTTAGCTGCTTTTCAGCGGCTCGATCTGTTTCATTGCCATGCCGACAAACGGCTTCGGGGTCACCTCTTTTGTGCACTCAATAACCGTGTCCTCGGTTACCGCCCCGCCGTCACCTACCTTTCCGACAATGGCCTCCGTAAGTTTTTTTTCAGTCATCGCCCGGAACGGTTTTGGAGACGACTCGATCAGCTTATCAAACATTGCCTTGCTGTTGCCCTCCCATGTAAGCTCTGCCATAAAATCCCCTTTCCTGTTATATGTTACTGTTACCAGAATTATGTACCATTATATTGCAGCTATTTCAAGTAAATCACATCGCCATAAGTATCAGATCCATCAAATCGTACATTTTCAGGTTCTCTTTGTTCCGGTCGATGGGATCCCGGAGGTTCTGCTCGCAATAGGGGCAGCAGGTCGCTATGGCCTCCGCACCTGTCTGTTTTGCCTCCTCAATGCGCTCGCAGGATATGTCAAAAGCAAGGTCGGGAAAAGCCGTGCGCACCCCGGCTCCCGCACCGCAGCACCAGGCCTGATCCTTTATGCGCTCCATCTCTATAAGCTCAAGTCCCGGGATCGCTTTAAGGATTTTCCGCGGCTCTTCGTATATCCCGCAGTGCCGTCCGATGTGGCACGGATCGTGCCATGTTACGCTCATTGGAACCTCTTTCGTGAACTGCAGCCTGCCCTCTTCAACCAGCCTGCTCAGAACCTCTGTTATGTGCAGAACCTCAAAATCCATTTCAGGCATTCCCGGAACTTCGGGAAAATCATATTTGAGCACATGGTGGCAGCCCGCGCAGTGGGTGATGACTTTTTTCACTCCGCTTTTCGTAAAAAGTTCCCGCTGGCGCTTTACCAGGTCAAAAAATGTGCTGCGGTCACCGATTCTGATCGCCGGGCTCCCGCAGCAGATTTCCTTGTCTCCAAAAATACCGACATCCACGCCGGCTTTGTTCAGCACCTTGATAACATTGACAATCTCGTGCTGTACGCGCGGGTCAAACGCAGGCGTGCACCCGGCAAAAAACAGATACTCGCAGGGCTCCTTAGAAAAATCCTTCACCTCAAGCCCTTTCGCCCAATCGGCACGACGGGTTCGCGGCTGAAGCCACGGATTGTCGTAGTTCTTTATGCTGTTCAAGAGCTCCCGGTGCGGTGCAAGCGGTGCGATACCCAGCTCGATCATTTTCGCCTTAAGGGCCTCGGCGGCCTTCAGCGGCTCCTTTTCATTAAGCCGCAGGCAGTTCATTTCACACGCTCCGCATGAGGTGCACGTGTAACAGATCTCCAGCAGCTTTTCTGAATCGCTGTAGTCAAAGTCCCCTTCGATCAGCGCACGGATAATATGGAATTTCCCCATGGCGCTGTGCGAAAAAAACCGGTGATATTTGAACTCGGGGCATATCTCGCTGTACTTCGAGCTTTTGACATTCCAGCCCCACTGGTTCATGCACCAGTTGCAGCGGGCATCTCCCCAGGCCATCTCGCGATAGTCCTCAAGCTCCCGCTCGTACACCTTCTTGTCTATCTTCGGATACGTCATCGCTACTCCTGTCACTGCTATATCATTATATGTTATACAAACCCCGTGAAAGGGGAACGGCTCTGCCCAGAAGCGCCCCTGAGCTGTTTAATCACCGCACCACGCCGGCACTTAGGAGCCCTTCTGTATCAGCTCACCGGTAATGCGCTTCAGCTCATCAGCGCTGAACTCGTCCCACTCGGCACACATCTGAACCAGTTCCGCGACCCTGTCATCGGTGATTTCCGGAGTCATAAGGGCAATTACCGGATCCAGCCCGAGCGTGTAAGCCAGCGCCTGCCGGTCAACCCACCACTGGGCTCCTTCGCTCTTGTTTGCGAACAGACCCCGCGGCGGAACGGCGGTTGAAAAGGCCTGCGCGATACCCGCAATGTCTGCTTCCGGCGATCCGTCTATCGGCCAGCGCTGAGAAACATCCGGCGCCTGAGCTCCGGCCTCGGCAAGCCCGTCGAGTCCGCTGATATCAGATACTCCTGCAGCGGCTGCTGCCGCCGGATCAAGGCCCAGGCGATAGCACTTCTCCATTGCCTCAGCTGCGTTCAGCCCCGCCTTTTGAAGCTGTGCATATCCCGCCAGGTCCGACACCAGGCAGCCGGGCTCGGGGGTGCCGTCCATTGCCATGGCATCAGGGGCTTCGCGGTATTTCAAAAAGGTGTAATAGGGGTACGGACAGTTATAGGCCGCATTATTCCGGTGGATTGATTTTTTCATCCCTTCGACGTCAATGCCCAGATCAGCAGCAATATCCGCTATTCCGGCTTTTCCGGACACTGCCCCGTTAATAATGTCATTTTTTAGATCCATGCATTTCTGGAAAAAGCCCTCGGCGACCTCAAGCGCCCCAAGGCCGCGCATAGCAACGGCTTTTACATTCTTTTCCCCGAACACGGCCCCGAGGTTGAAGCAGTCTTTGCTGCCCCAGTAGTTTTCAGAGACCTGGGCGACCGGCGATTTGTTTTCCCCCGCCGGGCCGATGCACAGCATCTGTATCATTTCATCCCCGTAAGCCTCTCTGAGTTTGTCGGTTGTCTGCCACGTGTCCATTCCCTTGATATCATCAGCCGAATCAACATCGGCAAGGCCGTCGTGAAGCCACAGGCGCACAGGGCTGTCTGACTTTCCGAGAATAACAACAAAATCAAATCCCGTCAGCTTCAGCTCAACGCCTGTCTGCCAGCCGAAAGGAACGTGCGCTACCGAGCCGGTACGCGGGCTCTTTGCCGTCATCACTCCGGCGCAGGCTCCGGGCATAAAGGTGGCGGTAAAAAAGCCGCTTCCGAGAATAACAGGGTCTCTGTCCTTGTATTGCTCATAGAGCTCCATGTTGATTGCAGCACCGCCGAGCGCCTTCTCAACGAGCTCTTCGCTCAGGTCTTCCGTTTCGGTTTCTTTTGAGTCCAGATCGACAATCAGAATAACGCCGTTGTAATTATTCATGGTTTCCATAATTATTCTCCCTCCATGCTCAATACACCGTACGGGCAGGCCTGCACGCACAGCGGACCGTTTTCCTCTTCCTCACAGAGATCGCAGGCAATTCTCAGCAAAATAGGCTTGGCGCTGGCACCGGCCCCCTCAATCTGCTCACCGGGCTTCAATGTCTGCTCGCCCTCCGGCCGGCCCAGATACAGCGACTTTTCTCTTTTAACCATCATACCGTAGTAGTTTTTCTTTTCTTCATAGTAAAACATCAGGCTTGCCCCGATGGGGGAAATGCTGTCATCGTGATGATAGTTGCAGGCAAATTCGCATATTCTGCAGCCGGTACATTTCAAAGACTCAACCTTCAAAGTCATCGCGTGTCTCCTTTATATCTGATTTCCCATACTGTTGGTATACTGCCGCGCCGGCCCTCGCTATTCAACCGGAATGTTATGCGGCGGGTTCGAGATCACATTCGGATCGATCGCTTTTTTAATCTTTTTAAGCAGATCCCCATAGTTGAACACATCTCCGGCCATCTGATGATAGGCGCCGCCCAGAAACGGCCCGACACCGTTTTCGAGACCATTCTGCAGATCCTCCTTCGTCATGCCGAGCAGCTTCTCCATGAGATCCCCCAGTGCCTCAGGGGTTTTTTCAACCGGAAAATCTGTTTCGCCGAATCCGAAATGACCGAAATCGTATCCGCCGATCCAGTCGGGCCCGTCGCTGTCAAGAATCGGTGGTGAAAATTTATCAACCCACTCGTATCCCGTTTTGACAACGTCGATCGAGTAGCGGAGCGTATCGGTCGGCAGCCGCAGGGCAAGAAACGTGCCCGAGGGCCGCATCATCCGGGAGCCGTTCGTATCCCGGATCCAGTTGTTCGCCGTGCGCGGCACCCACATGTCATACACCTCTTTGGGAATGAGCTTGCCGCCGGTTTCCTCGATAATATCCTGGAGCACACGCTGCTCATAGTCTACCTGCTTGTCGGAGGTAAAGCCCCAGAGGCAGACGCCGACCGCATTTTTAACATTGTCCTGGAAAACCCGCTTTTTCCAGGTTTCCCAGTACTCCTCATTTGAGTTGGCCCACCACCAGATATAATAGACAGTCGGCCATTTCTGCACGACGCCGCCGATCTCAGCCTTGCCGACTTCATACATGAAATTGATGGCATCTTCAAGGGATTCATATTTTACAATATACCACTTGAATTTGTCTTCCGGCAATATTGATATCTGGTTGGGAATATGCCCCTCACAGGGCCACTCTTTAGGACCGGGATAGGGGTGCAGCTTTACAGCCATTCTTGTTACGACTCCGACGCCTCCCATGGCACCGGCGTAGCCGCGGAGCATGCCGCGCAGGTCCGGCCCCGGACCCTCGCCCCAGAAGCCGCATCCGGCGTCCTGAGAAAAAGAGCCGGTCCGCAGAATCTCACCGTTGGGGAGCACCCACTCAAGGCCAAGTATGTTGCGGTAGGCAACACCCAGCCGGTAGCCCACACCCCACATTCCCTGAAACAGGTGGCCTGCCACTGCAGATGACTGTGCGCTTGCCTCGGGGGACCCGATGTAGAGCCCACGCCTGTTGGCCTCCGCGTGAAGCTGCGCCAGCGACACAAGGGGCTCAACGACGGCATACATGTTCTGCTCGTCTATTTCCTGAATCTGCCCCATGCGCTTGCAGTCAATAAGCACGGTGTTCGGGCGGTTCGGCGCGCTGGTCAGCGACCACTGATTTGACCCTACAGGAATGAACGGTATTTTGTAGCGGTTGCATATTTTAACCACCGCCTGCGTTTCAAGCGTGCCGTTGGGCAGCACGACAAATTCAGGGGGCACAGACTGCCCGAGAATTTTCGGGGGGAGCCAGTCGCCGAAATAGGCATTCACCGTCGCCGGATTATCTTTAACGTTGCCTTCACCCAGCGCCGTTTCGAACGCTTTGAATATTTCATCATGTCGTTCGTGTCTGTCCAGTTTTTCCATGATGTATCTCCTTTTAAAGTGCCTGCATCATAAGGTCAAACAGGTCAACGATTTCCATTTTCTCGTCCATGCCGGCAGCCCCGGCTCTCAGGTTGGTCTCACACCAGGGGCAGCTGGTAACCACGATATCGGCACCTGTGTCTTTTGCCTCTTCAAGCCGCTCACGCGCGGTCCACTGGGCGAATTCCTTGAAACCGGTAAACGCACCACCGCCGCCGCCGCAGCACCATGCATATTCCTTGATCCGCTCCATTTCGACCAGCTCGATCCCGGGAATAGACCGAAGAATGTTTCGCGGCTCTTCATACACGCCCTCAAGATCCTTGCCGGGCACATAGGGTCTGCCGAGCCGGCCCAGGTGACAGGGATCATGCCAGGTAACGGAAATAGGCACCTCCCGTTTATATTCTATCTTTTTGTCCTGGGTGAGCCGCTCGAGATATTCGCTTACGTGCAGGACTTCAAAATTTCTCTTTTCTTCCAGCTCGTCGTACTCAACGCGCAGCGTGCCGTAGCAGCCGGCACACGGGGTAATGACCGTCTTCACCCCGAGCTCGTTAAACCACTTGATATTGGCTGTGCCGAGCCGCTCGAATTCACTCAGATTGCCGGTCTTTGACGGCGGGCTTCCGCAGCACAGCTCCTTCTCTCCCAGCGTGCCGAAATCGACATTATTTTTCTGCAGAATTTTAGCTATATTAACAATAGTGCCCTTGAGCTCTTCAGAGAGCCCGTACGTGCAGCCCGCAAACAGCAGCACTTCAGCCTTTTCCGTGTTCAGATCCTTTACGCCGAGCTCCTTGAGGTCCTTTGCCCAGCTGTTGCGGCGCGCTCTGGGCTGCAGCCACACATTGTCGTACTGCTTCAGGCTGTCGAGCATCTGCTTGTGCTCGGGCAGCGGGCCGAACCGCTTGATATACTCAGCCCGCATCCAGCGATACATTTTTATGAGCTCTGCGTCCCGGATGCTCTTATCCATGGCATCGCAGCCGCCGCACATGGTGCACTGGAACAAAATATCCTTTATTTCAGGATCCTCGTCCCACTGCATCTTTCCGTCGATAAGGGCAAGCGCCAGGTCGCATTTGCCCTGTCCGGAGTGGGAATCATACAGATAGCGGGTGTGCTGCGGACAGATGCGCGCATAGCGGGCGCTTTTTACCCGCCACGAGTCAACCCACTTGCACACAGAGCACCGCGAGCAGTTAAAAGCTGTCCAGCGCGCCTTTTCCTCATCAAACGGCCCTTCGACCGGGTATTTATGATATCGTGGATCTTTCGGAAGTATCATTTCCTTGGCCATGGGTTCCTCCATCTATAAAACAGTGAACATTGTGTGCGCTTTTCAGTGACAAAGCTTCCCGGGGTTTAAAATATTGTTCGGGTCGAACACTTTTTTCAGCTCCTTAAGCGCTTCGGTATATGATGTCGCGCGCCGGTATACCATATCGGCCCACTTGCCGTACGGGCGTGTAAAAAACGCGCCATCGGTTAAAAGCCGGCTGCTGAGGTCCTCATAAAGATCGCCTATATTTTCCCTGTCCACTTCATCATCCAGATCACAGGGAAACGACAAGCTCAGGTGACAGGCGCGGCCGCGCTCAAGCGGCTGCATATACACTCCGATTTCATCTATGTTCAGGCCGTAGCAGGCGCCGTAGCTCAGCGCGGTGTCGACAAACTGCGAGGCCTGATCCATGGTGGTGATAAAGAAAATATCCTGTGTTGAATTTTTGTATCTGCTTTTCCAGTAGTCACCATCCGAGGGGAGGTTGCGCAGCCTGTCGAGCATTTTTGTTCCCAGTCCGGCAACGCCGCCCACTGTTTTTGCGGGCTCAAAGCGTAGATCGGCGGCGATCTCCATAAGAGCTTCCTCTTCATAGGCAATCCGCTCGAGCGGCCGCCGCGGGGCCCCGGCGATAACGAGCATAAGCGTATAGGGGGGCAGGCTTTCCATAAGCTGATTAAAGTCATCTGCCATGTCTTCGGCAAGCAGTGACGCAAGCAAAAACCGGTTCAGCACAAAGCACTCACTTCCCACATGGCGCCTTTGCAGCTTGTATATCGGCTGTGCGGCATCCTGAAGATCATCAAAAGACACAAAATAGGCTTTCTGATGTTTGGGGCAATATTCGGTCTTGACATTAAGCCAGGTCGCAATTCCCATGGTCCCCTGTGCGCCCTGGAAAAAGCGGTAGAAATCGATCCCGGGACCTTCCGGATACGCGCCGTCGGTATGGGGATCAGACGCCGTACCGGTTCTGAACACCTTGCCGTTTCCCAGCACAAGCTCCATAGTCAGAACAGGGTCGCCGTACTCGTATTTCGGAATGAGCATCGGCTCCCGCTCAAGCGAGCTGGTAAGGGCAGACATCCCGGGATGCGGGGAAAGCGGGCTCAGGGCCATCTGATCGTGCTCTTTGAGCGCTTCCTGGAGCTGGCTCCAGGTAACCCCCGGCTCGATTTTCACCTTGCGGTTCAGTGTGTCGATTTCCAGTATTTTGTTCATCCGTGACAGGTCAACGATAATGCCGCCCTGCTCCGGAAGGGTGGCACCATAGAAATGCACACGTGAGCTGGACGGGATAAGCGGGGTGAGCGTTTTATTGGCAAATTCCACTAATTTTTGCACTTCGTCGGTATTCTGCGGCTTGACAACGGCAAACGGCTTTTTGGGAGGACTCAGGCTTTTGTCTTGAGAATAAAGCTCAATGGTCTCCTGGTCATCAAGAACATGCTCCGAACCCACAATGTTCCTGAGCTCATTAATCATAACTGCCTCCTATTACATGGGTTGCTAAATCTTATTGAATGGTTGATCCCGGACGGGTGACCCATTAACACAGCAGGTAAAATATTCGCGTACAAAGCATAGCTATAACACAAATTTACATGGCTTTACAATATTTTTTTCTTTCTTCGAAAACGGGGCAAAAGCACGCCGTATATGCTCCAATGACAATTTGACATCTTTGCAAAAAGCCCGTATTTTAATACCTTTTCATACACAGGTGATGAAATTCGGGAGGCGTGAAAGATAATGGATAAAACCGTAAAGACAAAATGCGGCATCAGCAGGGATGAAGCCCTTGCCCTTATGAAGCAGTACCTGCCACAGGATAATCTGCAAAAGCACTGCCTGGCTACCGAAGCGGTCATGCGCCGGCTCGCCCGGAAACTGGACCAGGATGAGGACGTGTGGGGCATTGCAGGTCTTCTGCACGATCTTGACTACAGCGATACAAAAGACGATATGGCCAGACACGGGCTGGTAACCGAGCAGATTCTGCGGCGGCAGGGCGTGACAAAAGAAATAACCGACGCCATCAAATCCCACAACGCAGACAATCTCGGCTTTGCCCGAACCGGCGTATTTGAGCACGCCATTACCTGCGCCGAGTGCATAACCGGCATGGTGGTCGCGACAGCTCTTGTCTATCCGGACAAAAAAATTGCAAGCGTCAAGCCCAAATCCATTCTCAAGCGCATGAAGCAAAAGGAGTTCGCCCGCAGCGTCAACCGCGACTACATCCGCGAGTGTGAAAAAATCGGCATTCCGCTCGATGCGTTTGCAGCCTTAAGCCTCGAGGCTATGCAGGAAATCGGCAGCGAGCTTGGATTGTAAAAAAAGTTACACGTGCGGACGCAAGCCCCGCCCCTCCAGGTTTGTTGTATTCTTTGAAATCTTACAGGCTTATAATCTTACCGCTCACCGTGCCGTCTATTGTCAGCACCCCCACCGTTTTTTGCGGTGCAAAGCGGGTATCGGTCGGCGAGCCGGGGTTGAACAGCAGGACGCCGTCACGCACGGTGTTTGCAGCCTGATGGGAGTGCCCGAACACAAGCACATCCGGTGTCTCTCCGGCAAACTCCCGCCTCACTTTATGCTCAAGACCGCGAGGCGATCCCCAGCCGTGCATAATGCCGATTGATACCCCTTCAAGCTCGACCACCCGTTTTTCAGGCAGGCGCGCGCGTATTGCAGCAGGATCCATATTGCCGCACACCCCGTAAAAAGGTCCCATATGTTCAAAGGTTTCAACTACCGACATGTCGACAAAATCCCCGGCATGAATAACGGCATCCATTGATTGCATGATCTCAAGGACCCGCTGCGGCAGCCCGGCGGCTGCAACCGGAATATGCGTATCCGAAATAACGCCTACCTTCATACACACTCCTTGCACTGTTTTGTGTTCACTTTTGGGCCATCCGCAAAAAGTCTGCCGGCCTGTCCGATGTTTTCGCCAAGCAGCTGTATGTCCTCAGAACTGAGGGGATACCTGAACAGCCGGTTCTGATAGTTTTTAAAAACAAGCTCCCGGTTGTCGACACCTATTACATAGTCCGGCGTGAGCGGCACTTTGCCGCCTCCTCCTGGAAGATCGATAACATAATGGGGGACGCCCATGCCGGAGGTATGCCCGCGCAGAGACGCCACCACCGACAAGCCGGCTGCAATGGACGTACAGAAATGCTGCGTTCCCCGGGTACAATCCATATGATGCAGATAATACGGGCGCACCCGGGCTCCAAGGAGCTTGTGCATAAGAGGCTTCATCACCTTCGGTGAATCATTGACTCCTTTCAGCAGCACAGTCTGACAGCCGAGCGGAATCCCCGCATCGCTCAGCAGCCCGCAGGCATGGACAGCCTCCGGTGTCAGCTCATCGGGATGGTTGAAATGGGTATTAATATACAAAGGGTGCCACCGGCCAAGGCGACGCGCAAGCTGCACGGTTACCCGCTGCGGCAGCGCGGCCGGCACCCGCGTACCGATACGAATGATGTTTACATGCGGTATATCCCGCAGCCGGCTTACTATCTGCTCCAGCTCGTCGTCTTCAAGAAGAAACGGGTCACCTCCGGAAAGCAGCACGTCCGCTATCTCGCGGTGCTCGCGGATGTATGCCAGCCCCTGCTCAATGGTTTTATTATTAACAACAAAATCCCTGCCGATTTTTCTTTTTCTGGTGCAAAAGCGGCAATACAGCGCGCACCGGCTGGAAACGAGAAACAGTGCCCTGTCAGGATACCGGTGGGTGATGTTCGGAACCGGGCTGTAGCGATCCTCGCAAAGCGGATCTGTCATGCCCCGCCTGTCATCAAGCTCACTCACATCCGGAACC
Organism: uncultured Thermodesulfobacteriota bacterium; assembly: GCA_964621615.1. Taxonomy (GTDB): domain Bacteria; phylum Desulfobacterota; class WTBG01; order CAIYCZ01; family CAIRTM01; genus CAZUMW01. Next base: position 171,751 of record CAZUMW010000001.1, on the reverse strand, counting down.
GCCTGGCGCCAGAGGGGATCACCGGGCCGCTTAATAAGAGAGGCATAAAACGGGGTAATCCGCATGGGATACGATGCGCGCACCCGATCGATATCAGCTATCGGTATCCCCCATGAGCTGAATCGCCCGGCAAGCCCCCTTCCTGTCGTAATGCTGTCTGCCAACAGCTGTTTCCACCCTGCATCCGGCATTGCCCATCTGTCTCCTGTTTGCTGACGGTAGAATTTATGGTATTATAACTTGATACTATACAAAACACCCCGGCCGTATTCAAGACTGAAAAGGAGGACGCCATGGCAAAAATAACCCAGCAGGCGGTGCCCGGCCCCATGCGCGAAGTGTTGAAGCAGGCGGGCATCAAAATAAAACAGTACAAGTCGGCTGCTTCTTTTGAGCGTGATCTGTCCCGGTTCTGCAGGCGCAACCACGTGCTTCACCTGAGCACCTGCCGAGGCGGCACTGCCCGGTCAACGCCGCTTGAATACCGCTTCCACGGCATGAAATTTTATATACTTTCTGAAGGCGGGGTAAAGTTTGAAAACCTGAAGCACAACAAACACGTGTCCTTTTCAATCGCCGAGCCCTATAATTCTGAAGAAGATTACTTTTCCTACAAAGGCATACAGGCCTGGGGCACGGCAAAAATATACAGCCAAAAAAAACAGCCAAAACAGTTTGCCGCCGCCCTGAAAAAAATGAAGCTCGGAAAAACGCTTAAAAATCTCGGCATGAAAGAGCTGCCGCCCCAGTTTAACTACCGCATAATAGAGGTAACCCCTGATCGCATAAAGTACGGCAACCCGCGGGAAGGCATTTTCAGGACAACCTGGCAGCGCTCATAACACATGGCCGAATACAAATCAGCACACAGCAGAAAAGCCATTCGCCGGACGCTCGCGCACGCAGCGGTGCTGTTCTGCGCCGCATTCGGCATCGGGCTGCTTTTTCATCATAATCTTGTCGCGCAGGGATTCACCGGAGCCCTCACCCTGAAAATCAAAAACCGCCTTCAGCAAAACGTAAATCAGGAGATCGCCTCACCGGCTGCCGACAATCAGACAGCAGGAATTATTCCAATACATGACCGCCGGGCAAAACGGTGGTGGGATAACGGCACTGCACTTTTTATCGACGCGCGCCCTGAACGCATGTATAAACAGGGACACATACCGGGAGCGCTCAACGTGAACGAGGCAAACCTTGAAGACCATTTCTTTTTTATCATGGACTGTGCCGAGGAAAGCCGCCTCATTATATACTGTGCCGGGCCCGCGTGTCCGGAAGCGGCTCATCTGGCACACGTTCTTGTTGAGCAGGAGATAACGCCGGTGTACGTTTTTACCGGCGGGTGGGACGTATGGACAGAAAACGGATATCCGATACAAAAAACACACGCCCGCTGAAAGGCCGGCCGAAAAGCATCTACCTGTCGGCGCTGCTGCGGGTACTGCTCGGCGCTCTGTTTGTCTACGCTGCAGTGCCGAAAATCGCGGACCCGTTTTCATTTGCGGTAGATGTGTACAATTACCGGCTTCTGCCCGGATGGGCCGTCGGCGTTGTTGCTGCGGGGCTCCCCTGGCTCGAGCTTGCCGCGGGCGCCTGCCTGCTGCTCGGCGTCCGTGTCCGGGCCGCAGCGCTTCTGATAACCGGCATGCTGCTGCTGTTTACCGCCGCAATGCTTATTAACACTATTCGCGGGCTTGATGTGTCCTGCGGCTGCTTTACGGTAGACAGGACAATCGGATGGTCGGCAGTGGCAGAGGATGCAGCGCTGACGCTGTGCGCTCTGTGGTGTCTGGTTAAGGCCCGCCACGCATTCTGCCTGGAAAACCTTCTGCGCTCATGACGTATATACCGGCTGCTGCGCTACCCGCACAGATGACGGTGTATGTCATCAGCGGCTTTTCTGCCTGCTCCCATGGCAAGAATCACCGTCGCCTGTCCGGTGACGATATCGCCGCCCGCCCACACGCCTTCTTTCGAGGTTTTGCCGGTTTCTTCATCCGCCACAAGATAGCCGCGCCGGTTCAGCTCCAGCTCGGGCGTCGAACGCGTAAGCAGCGGGTTCGCGCCGGCGCCGACAGCAATCACCGCAAGGTCGCAGTCAATGGTGTGCTCTGAACCCTCTATGGGAACCGGCCGCCGCCTGCCGGATTCATCAGGCTCTCCAAGCTCCATCCGCAGGCACTCGATTCCGGTCAGCACGCCGCTATCATCTCCCATAAACCGCACCGGGTTTGTAAGCAGGCAAAACCGTATCCCCTCCTCCTCGGCATGATGAATCTCCTCGGCCCGGGCGGGCATTTCATCCCGAGACCGCCGGTACACAATGGTCGACTCGTCTGCGCCGAGGCGAAGCGCGGTGCGCGCCGAATCCATGGCAACGTTGCCGCCGCCGATAACAACCGCTTTGCGTGCACGGGGAATGGGGGTGTCATACTCGGGAAAGCGGTATGCCTTCATAAGGTTTGCGCGTGTGAGATATTCATTTGCCGACAGAACCCCGATCAGGTTCTCGCCCGGCAGGTTCATGAAGCTCGGCAGCCCGGCACCCACAGCGATATACACCGCATCAAACCCTCTTTCAAACAGCTCATCCAGGGTGACGGTTTTTCCCACCACGCTGTTGCATTCAATCTGCACGCCCTGCTTTTCAAGCATCGACACTTCCGAAAAAACGATTTCTTTGGGCAGCCGGAACTCCGGTATGCCGTATACCAGAACCCCGCCGGGCTTGTGAAATGCCTCAAACACGGTTACCTCATGCCCCTTGGCGATAAGATCTCCCGCAACGGTAAGGCCCGACGGCCCGGACCCCACAACGGCAACTTTTTTTCCGGTCGAGGCGGCGCGGGGCGGCATCACGTCGCGCCCGTTTGTGCGCGCATAATCAGCCACAAACCGCTCAAGGTTTCCGATGGCGACCGGCTTGCCCTTTTTGCCCAGAACGCACACCCCCTCGCACTGCACCTCCTGCGGGCATACCCGCCCGCAAACTGCAGGGAGGCGGTTCCGCTGCCAGATAATGTCGATTGCATCCAAAAACCGCTCTTCTCTGACGGCTCTGACAAAGCCCGGAATATCGATCGACACCGGACAATTTTCCACACAGGCAGGCTTTTTACATTGCAGGCACCGGCTCGCTTCACGCACAGCCGTTTCGGAATCATAGCCGAGCGGCACCTCGTTAAAGTTTGACCTGCGCATGCGGGCAGGCTGCTCAGACATCGGCTGACGGTCGATTTTCTTTTTTGTATTTTTTTCACTCATGCTGTTATCCTCCGGGAGGCATGGTACCGAAAGGCGCCCCGCTACTGTTCGTTACACTTACAGGCGCGCGTATAGCTTTCTTCCTCATAACGCCGGTATGCCTGCAGGCGCTTCATAAGCCCGTCAAAATCAACGCTGTGGCCGTCAAACTCCGGCCCGTCGACACAGGCAAACCGGTTTTCACCGTTAACCGATACTCGGCAGCCGCCGCACATACCGGTTCCGTCCACCATGATAGGGTTAAGGCTCACCAGCGTTTTCACCCCGTAGCCCCGCGTTATCTCACACACAAATTTCATCATGGGAACCGGCCCTATGGCAACGGCCTGATTCACCTCAGTTCCGTCGAGGATACCCCGCACCACATCGGTTACAAAACCGTGGTGTCCGGCACTGCCGTCATCGGTGCATATGTGCAGCTCGTCTGAAACAGCGCGCATTTTATCCTCAAGAATCAAGTACTTCTCAGTTCGCGCCCCCATAACCGTCAGAATGGTATTGCCCGCTTCCTTAAATGCGCGCACAATGGGAAAAAGAACCGCAACGCCGGTGCCCCCACCCACGCACAGCACCGTTCCGGCGCTGATTATATCTGTCGGCTTTCCGAGCGGACCGATGACATCACTGTACCCGTCTCCTTCCAGAAGCTCCTTAAACCGTGAGGTCGAGGTTCCGACCACCTGATATATGACCGTAATTGTTCCTTTGGCCTGATCGGCATCGGACACAGTCAGCGGTATGCGCTCCCCGGTTTCGCCGGCTTTGAGGATTACAAATTGTCCCGGCCGGACTTTTCCGGCAATCACGGGTGCATCAATTTCATTTAAAATGATTTCACCGTTTGCCATCTCCTGCCGCCGTACAATGCGATACATGGCATGCTCCCATTTTAAGGTAATTAAAAAAATTTTTTCAGCCCGGACAGCAAAGCAATACACCATGCTGTCATGAACAGCGTGCAGGACGGGCACTTATCTGCAACGCTTTTTTCCCATACCGCTCCGGAAGCTGCATATAATATGCGCCCTCTTGCTTCCGGCCCCGTTTGATGCAGCCGCCGGCGTACACGCTGCATTTGCGCGCAAGCTCTTCACAGGCCCTTTCATACTGCCCCTCACTTAAAACACCGCTTTCCATAACCGTGCACAGCGCCTGTATCCGATACCGGTCAAGAGCTTTCACGGTCCGGGACTGCTGGTCCTGGTGCCCGCCACGCTTAATGATGAGCTCCTCGTCAATAAGATGTATCCGGTACCGCGGGCTGATACGAAGCCACAGATCATAGTCCTCACACGCGGGAAGCGATTCATCAAACACCCCGACGGTGTTAAAAACCCGCCGGTGAATAACCACCGAGGACGGGCTAACGATACACAGCGGCAGGCACTTTTCAAATATCCACCCGGAAAACATGCGGTGTTTTTTCCGGGGGTTGACTCTGACCCCGCGGCGAACCCATATCTCACGGGTTTGACAGACAGATTCCCCCGGAGCGGCAGCGAAAAATTCCATCTGACGCATGAGCTTTTCCGGCTTCCACACATCATCCGAATCAAGAAAGGCAATATACTGCCCGCCGGCCGCCTCTATTCCCCTGTTGCGCGCAGCGCCCGGGCCGCCATGGCATGTGTGTATGTATTTCAGAACATCGCCATATGCCGACAGCACATGCCTGGTGTTATCTGTTGAGCCGTCATCAACCACGATAAGCTCACGATCACTATATGTCTGGGAAAGCACGGAGTCAATTGCTTCACACACAAAAGCCGCCCGATTGTATGTGGGAATAACAACGCTGACAGAAGGCCGGGGAGTCATATTTATATTCACTTCTACAGGATTATAGTTAAGCTATAAATTTTTTCACAAAAACAGTTGACGAATGCGGCTAAAAAGTATATATATGCTTTCTATTTATATAGCCTAATGATTCAGGCAACACAAACCTAAACCCGAACAAACAAAAGGAGGCGGCCATGAACAAAAGAAAATTTCTTGTCGTACTGATGTGCACCGCAGCGCTTATTCTGTCAGCTGCAGCTGCGTATGCAGAAAAAGCATCTTCTGGGTCCGGAAAGGCCTGCGCGCTTACCGGCACAGTTAACGTCAACACCGCAGATGTAAAGCAGCTGAGCATGCTTCCCGGTATCGGTAAAAAGAAAGCGGAAACCATCATTGCTTACCGGGACAAAAACGGCGATTTCTCCTCAGTCGATACGTTGGTAAAAGTTGACGGTATCGGCAAAAAAACACTGTCAAAAATAAAAGAATATATAGCCCTTGACGGAGAAAACACCCTTAAAAAACAAAAATAAATGTTTTTTCTGTTTAACTAAAAAAGGCGGGTACAGCACCCGCCTTTTTTTATGTCCCCGTATGACCGAACCCTCCGTCATTTCTCCGTGAGGGCGGCAATTCGGCTGTCTCGGTCCACTTCCCCCGCAAAACCCGGTGCACGACCATCTGCGCTATACGGTCACCCCGGTTGAGCACAAACGGCTCCTCGCCCAGGTTTGCCATAATAATTTTAATCTCCCCACGGTAATCGGCATCAATGGTGCCGGGGGCGTTGAGAAGCGTAATGCCGTGCTTTATTGCCAGCCCGCTGCGCGGGCGGATTTCAGCCTCAAACCCTTCCGGCAGGGCTACGGCTATACCGGTGGGAACAAGCTTCCGTCTCCCGGGCAGCAGAGTTGCCTGCCCTTCCACTGCTGCATACAAATCCATCCCGGCTGCATGGGCCGTCATATATGCCGGAAGGGGTAAATCATCAGTGCCGGAAAGACGCTGCACAAGTATCTCAATCTGTTCCATTACAGAGACGGCCTCCTCACCTTATGCTCAGATATTTGTTCCGGTAGTCAAGCACCCGCTTTATATAGGTTCGCGTTTCTTTATACGGCGGTATCCCACGGTCCGCAACAATATTTTCACCGGCATTATATGCGGCAAGTGCCAGGCGGACATCGCCCTTGAACTTATCAAGGAGCTCCCGCAGATATCGAATACCTCCCTGCAGGTTCTCACGGGGTTTAAAAGGATTATCAACCCGAAGCTCCTGTGCTTTTGTCGGCATGAGCTGCATCAGGCCCTGTGCTCCCTTTTTAGACACTGCATAGGGGTCGAATGCGGACTCAGCCTTAACGACTGCTTTTATAAGAGCGGTGTCCATCCGGTGTTTTCTGCACAGATCACGTATCAGCCCGTCATAGCGCTGCTCCTTGAGCTGCTGCGGGGGAGAGCTTTTGATAACGACACGGTAATTTCTATGGGTCGGGGTGTTGGTAAAATGAACCACCCCGTTTTTATCTACATACTTGTAGATATCGGCGCGGCATATCCCGCTCAACAGCCAGGGGAATATCAATACTGCAGCGCACAATGTTATGACGTGTTTCACCTTCATGTGATCTTTGCCTTTATCAACAAAGCGCTTTTCTTTCATTTACGATATCGATAGCGATCCCTGTTAATATGGTGCTTTACAGGTATGCTGCATTCCGGCCTGCCGACTCATTCAACGCGTATTCCGGCCGGAACCGATAATTTGAATCATCTGTTCATGCAGCAGTGCATTGGATGCAACGATATTGCCGCTTTCCACACAATAGGGCGCGCCGTCAAAGGTGCTCACCGACCCGCCCGCCTCGGCGACAATAAGGGCGCCCGCCGCCAGATCCCAGGGCTTGAGCTTCATTTCCCAGAAACCGTCAAACCGGCCGGCTCCCACATAGCATAGATCAAGGGCGGCCGAGCCGTCCCTTCGAACAGCGCGGGCTGTCTTGACAAAACAGCCGAAATGATCCAGGTTGTCCTGCGCGCTGTCATGAACATCATATGGAAATCCGGTGCAAACAAGCGCTTTATCCAGCGTGCGTGTGTCAGACACCCTGAGAGTATCTCCGTTAAGAAAGGCCCCTTTGCCTTTTTCAGCGGTAAACAGCTCATCGCGCTCAGGATCGAACACCGCCCCCCAGACAACCTCGCGCTGGTATTGCAGGGCAAGGGACACACAGTAGACAGGGTACCCGTGGGCATAATTTGTTGTGCCGTCAAGCGGATCAAGAATCCACCGGTACGGAGAGCCGGTTTTTGTATGATGGGCTTCTTCGGCCAGCATATCGAATTCAGGGAAGGATCGCTGCAAATATGCGGTCAGCTCCTCTTCAGAGCATCGGTCGGCATCGGTCACCAGATCAAGCTTTCCCTTGTATGCAATCTCACGCTTCCGGCTGAAGCGCTCTTTGAGCAGCGCCCCGCCTCGCCTGACCGCAGTGATTCCAGCATTTTTCATTTCATCGGTACATACGCACATATGCTGACTCCGGCGGGTCACTGTGCCTGCTTGACCGCTTTTTTTGTATTCCATACTTCTGTGTGTGTATTCGGACAAAAACACAATAAAATTAAGCAAAACAGCATTGTAAAATTTTTACTGTTTAAAATCAAACACCAATTTCAAGGGGGAAAAAGCTATAATACGGCGTGATAATTGTTGCGGCACCGGGTGAAGACTTTCCGGATGTGCTCCCGGGTTTCACGAAGCGGGATGGTATCGATGCTTTGCCCGTCCCAGAGCCCGTTTCTTATAAAGCGGCGTATCCGGGTATTGCCGCCGTTATACGCGGCAATGGCACATATTATAGCCGCTCGCGAATCGAATCCTTTTCTGCGATAGTAGGAAAATTCATGGCTGAGATACCTGAGGCTTTTTTCAAAATTGTCACGGGCATTATCAGATATTCTGTGAAACCGGGGGTCAAGCTGTGCAAGGCGCCTGCAGTTGTCACGGGATCGGGCTTCCTGGTTAAACCAGCTTTCTTCCCAGATGAGCGAAGCATACAGGCGCGGATCAACGTTAAACTGTTCGGCGACGTCAACCAGGGTGTCAAGGTAGGGGTGCCCTTCCGGAACGGTGCGCTCTTTAAGAAAGTGCACTTTTTCCTGCCGGGTCATAGCTGAAAACTTTTTCCCGGTATTGACTGCGCCCGGCTTTGGCGGCAGCTTCAGCAAATTTCCGCATACTATACGGTCAGGATCGGTAATCCCGTTAAGAGAAATGATTTTATGCATTGATATACAGTAGACACGGGAAATTGTCCACAGTGATTCACCCTTTTTAATAAGGTGATACCGGAAGGGTTCAGGCTCTTCAAACATGCCCCGCAGACAAAATCCTGATTTCCGGGCGCGGTCGGAGGGTGCGGCGGCAGCCCGTATTCCCGGCAGAAGCAGCTTCTGGCCGGGATGCAGAACAAACCAGTCCCGCTTTCGGTCATAGCGTATGTTGTTGCGTTTAACGACCTCTCTGTAGTCACACGAAAATCGAGCAGCAATGCCTCTCACGCTGTCGCCTTTCTGAACAACATACACCATATCGGGGGGCGCATCGGGAGGCGGCTGTGCAGGATCAAATACTGTATTGGACCCATTTGTCTCTGAAGTTCTGTACCGAAGCATCTTGGGCGATTCTGCTGCCGGCTCTTTAACGGCAGCATGGGCGGGGCGGGGCGTTTCCGGAAGAGAAGCAGCCTGCTCCCGGCTACAGCCGCCGGCAGCACATCCGTACAGCGAAAAGGCCAGAAGCACGGCACCTGCAGGCAGCCGCTTTCGCGTCTGCACAAATGATGGCAGGCAGCTGCAGGGCTCAGATTCAATCATCTGCCGTAAACAGCGTATCGAAAAGGACAAAATTGGATCACGGCTGCGGTGCAATTTTCGCTCAGCGTCAGAAAATAAAAATGCAAGGGCTTTTATTTCAGCCGCGCTCAAGGCATCGAAACGGTTCAAAATCAGATCAAGGGCAAATTCGAAACGTCCGGCGAAGGAAGTCGGCTCATAGGGCAACTGGTATTTTCTGACTATGTTCCGGCAACGGGTGATGGCTCCGTTATTATCATCAGCATAACAGAGCGTACCAATAATCCGGATGAACCTGCTTGAGGGAGCAAGAGCTGTCATCCGTTTATAGGCAATGTCGGCAGGCATGACGGCTATGAAGCAGTTCCTTTACCGTTAAGGTTATACTGCTGTGCAGTATTTATTTTCCTGCTTCAAAAAAAAGTACTATCAGACAAAAAATTCAACGTATCATCACCATTTGACTCTTATTAACAATGTATTCATCCAAATTTAATATGTTTTTAATTATGCGGAGTATAGGAAAATAAATATTGTATGTCAACAAAAAAATAATACCATATCTTGTATAGTAAAATCGGCCGGCATCAATAAAACATACGCTTTTTGCCCCTGTTAATGCCCCATTAAATATCGTCTATTGAGCGCGTTCATGTACCGCTTCACAAAAGGGGCGTACCTGCCTTCCTGATATGATTTTTCAAGCAGTTTATAATAGACCGCCCGCTGTATACATTTATTATAGGCAAGCGAAAACAGCGCCATGGGCGTATTTATATACGGAATTCTGCGCCTACGGCAATACCGGCACAATGCCCCGTCGTCAGTAAGCACCGCATGAGGCCTGCCGGTTTGGTACAGCTGAATAACAGACCTGTCTGCCTCTGATAACTTTTTAGACGTACCACCAACGGCGTGGCTGCCGTTCGTATCCGCAACAGCAAGCACACTGTCCTTCGTGAGCTGCAAAAATATCTCAGCGCCGCGTTTGCCGGGCACCGTGAGCTCATCAAAAACTGTGCGCGGCACCAGCATATTTTTATGGTTGCAGTATGCGCTAAGCACGTCAAGGCGAAGAAGATAAAGAAGCGATGATGCGTCAGCGGCAATAGTGTTTTTTTGACTAATAATATTCAGATCAATCAAAATAAACCTTCTTTGCGAAAATGGTGGTAAACACCGCTCCCCTGTATGTGCAACAAGTATACCCCTTCCGCCTGACAAAGTGAAATTTTATACCGAGTCAGCCATACAGCTCTTTGAGACTCTGCGTTAAAAGCCCCAAAGCCGGCTGTTGTGTGGTATAATGATTCTCTATACTGCTGCACACAACGGGACTGAATCAGCAATGGAGCAAATGTGAACTGGAATGGAGCGGAAACGCGTCGTAAATATGGGTGGCACTGTCGCCGGCACCGGACAGCTCGAGCTGAACACCTTTTTGCCGTTTGCGGCTACCATACGGCAGATCGAAGAGCACATGCAATGTATGCAGACAGCATTTTTGATGCGGCTGAAAAAACAGCCGGCATCAAAAAAGAGCAGCTCGAATCACTTATAACACCCGAGGCCGTCAATGCCCTGGGCTTTACACTGCCGTCGCAGAAAAGCCCGCCCAAAATCACCGAAGATTAAAGGAACTTCTCATGATCACAGCACCCCGCGGCGTACGGCTTCATATAGGATTGTACGGCAGGCGAAATGCCGGAAAATCCTCCCTTCTCAATGCGCTCACCACGCAGAACGTTTCGGTGGTTGACGAAACCCCCGGCACCACTACCGATGTTGTATACAAAGCCATGGAGCTCAAACCGGTAGGGCCAGTTGTGTTCCTGGATACCGCAGGGATGGATGACACCGGCGGGCTTGGCCAAAAAAGGGTAAACAAGAGCAGAAAAGCCATAGACAGCACCGATGTTGCGCTGCTTGTGTGCGATGCACCACTGAGCGCGTTTGAGCAGCAGCTGCTTGCTGATTTTAAACAGAAAAAAACACCTTCAATTGTCGTATTCAATAAATCGGATGCCTGGCGGCCCGCCGATGGCGACATTGCCGCTGCAGCAGGTGCCGCAGATGCCGCAGTCACCTGCTCTGCAGCAAACGGACAGGGCATCGATGATCTCCGAAGCGCAATCATCCGGCACGCCCCCGAAGACTGCATAGACCAGCCCGGCATACTTTCTGACCTGATCGGTCCCGGAGATGTTGTTGTCCTTGTGGTGCCCATAGATCTCGAGGCCCCCAAGGGCCGGCTGATCCTTCCCCAGGTCCAGGTACTGCGCGAGGTTCTTGATTGTGACGCACGAGCCGTAATGGTCAAAGAGCGCGAGCTCAGCAGCACGCTCGACATGCTCACCGCACGCCCCGCCCTGGTCATCACCGACAGTCAGGCAATAATGAAAGTTTCGGCCGATGTTCCGGAGGATATTCCGCTGACGGGCTTTTCCGTTTTATTTGCCCGGTGGAAGGGCGATCTTGAAATGTTTGTACGCGGCACGGTCGCGCTCGACAGACTTAAGCCGGGCGACCGTGTTTTAATTGCAGAAAGCTGCACGCACCACCCGATCGGCGATGACATAGGCCGGGTAAAAATACCCCGCTGGCTTACCCGGTACGTGGGCGGGGCGCTGTCCATACAGCACGCCCAGGGCCACGACTTTCCCGATGATCTGGAAGGCTATAAGCAGGTAATCATGTGCGGCTCATGCATGCTTAACCGGCGTGAGGTTATCTCCCGGCAGCTGCATGCCCGGGAGTTCGGCGTACCGGTTGCAAACTACGGCCTTACGATAGCGTTTTCCCTGGGTGTGTTTGAAAGAATGCTGTCGCCCTTCCCCGAAATGCTCGACCTGGTGGCCCGTCAAGCCGGATCAGTCTGAGCACAGATAATGGCCCGGGCCTCGGCAACATAAGCCGCCCGCACCTTTTCAGGAAGCACAAACCAGCCGGGGGCCACCATGCCGTAGCTGCTGCTCAGCAAAATTTGTTCGGGCGGGGCTCCCGAAGGCACATCCGGCTGCATGCCGGCAATGTATGACCGCCGGGTGCCCGAAATCAGGACAAATGTCACCGGAATCTGATGCTCGCAAAAGATGCGCTGGGAAAGATCAGAAAGCGCATTCTTCAGCGATGTGGCTTTCTGGTTCTTCATGTACTCCATTGTGCTTAAAACAGCAGATCGCGCTCTCCTGACCGGAGGGCGCTCAGCTTCTGCCTGAGAGCCGGGCGGATCTGTTCCGGTATTTCAACCATTCGGTCCTCTATAAGCTTCAGCCCCTCGTCGACGGTTCCAGGCGAGCCATAGTCCAGAAGATATTCCATAAAGGTCAGTATTGCATTGGGCATGCAAAAGTGGTGCACCTTTCCTGTTTTTGCAATATTCATAAAATAGTCGCCCGTCCTTCCGCAGCGGTACCCTGCCGTGCAAAACGATGTAATATGGCCCATCTGCGCAAGCTCACAAATAACGCTGTCAAGGTCTCTGGTGTCCCCCAGCCGGAACTGCTGACGCTCCGGATGCTGACCCGGCTGCTTTTCGCTGTATGCGCCGATGCCGATGCGCGTCGAGGCATCTGTTTGCGTGCAGCCGGTGCGTATAGCCGCCCGGCGGATTGCAGCCGGCTCGCGGGCAGTTATTATCATCCCGGTATACGGAACTGAAAGCCGTATGATGGCAATCAGCCTTCTGAAATCTTGATCGCTGACCATATAGCTGCTGCCGGTGCTCAGCGGGCTCCCCAGAGCGGGCTCAAGTCGCGGAAATGAAATCGTATGCGGCCCGACACCGCCGAACCGCTTTTCCAGATCGATTGTGTGAAAAAGCAGCCCCATCACTTCAAAGCGCCAGTCATACAGGCCGAACAGGGCGCCTATGCCGACATCGTCGATACCGGCCTCCTGTGCGCGGTGAAGCGCATACAGCCGCCAGGTGTAATCCGCTTTAGGCCCACGGGGGTGAACCTTCCGGTAGGTTTTGTGGTGATAGGTTTCCTGAAACACCTGAAAGGTACCGATACCGATATCGTGCAGGCGCCTCAAATCGTCGACGCACATCGGCGCCGCGTTTATGTTGACTCGCCTGATTTCACCGCGCCCTTCCCGGACGGCATAGACGGCTTTGATGGTATCGCCGATATAATCGGCGCCGGTTTCCGGATGCTCCCCGTAGACCATAATAAGGCGCTTGTGCCCCACGCTGACAAGCTGCTTAGTCTCGCGGGCAGCTTCCTCGAGAGTGAGCGCTCTGCGCCTCTGGCTGCGGTTTTCACAGCGGAATGCACAGTACTTGCAGGAGTTTATACACTTGTTTGACAGATACAGCGGAGCGAACGTGACGATTCGCGTGCCGTATACCTTCTGCTTTACTTTCAGCGCAACATCAAACAGCTCCTCCCATAATGCAGGAGAGTCAACCTGCAGCAGCGCTGCGGTTTCTTCAGGCTCAAGCCGCTGCAAATCAAGCGATTTGGCTGCGATGTCTCGGACATGCTGCGGATCCAGGCTTTTTCCACTTTCCAGCATATCCTCGATCAGCGGCTCATCAACAAAATCCCTGCCGGCGGTAAGAAATTTATCCCGCTCGGCGTAATCAACAAAATGTTCCATACGATGTGCGATACCTGCCATCATGGTCTCCTCCTATCGATTCAGCACGGAGAGCATCGCCCCGTCCTTCTGCCAGCGGGCGGGAAATCCGCCCTATAAGTCTTTTGAGCTGCGCTGCGGAATCACGCTCATTATGCGCAGACGTTTCTGCCTTTCCGGGATACAAATCATACAGAGCTGCGGCATCGGCGGGTGTCAGGTCAGCCATCACCACGTTCGCCCCGGCCTGCAGCCCTTTTTCATATCCGTTCGGCACAAGGGCCGCCAGCGCAGTGCTCACGGGAATATGAGCTCTGGGCAACACCAGCCGTGCGGCAGCGAGAACGCGCAGGGCAATATCCGGATCAGGCTTCCGGGCATTTTTCAGCGGCGTATTGATGTGTGGAATAAACGGGCTGAACGTTGCCATGGCAAGTTCCATACGGGAACAAAACAGAAGATCGTTTATGACATCATCTATCGTCTGATCCGGCAGGCCGACAAGCGATCCGCTGCCCACCTGAAAACCTAAATCCTGCAGATCATGAAGGCAGCGAACACGGTTTTCAAAAGAAGATCCGGGACGAAGAGCGTTGAACAGCACCGGATTTGCTGTTTCTATTTTCAAAAGGTACCTGTCCGCGCCGGCGTCGCGCATCATGCGGTAATCGCGGCGGCTCCATTCGCCGGCACTGACCGTCACGGCCACATTGTCTGCGCGCTTTATGCCCTCAATCATGCGACAGATAGCACCCGCTCCCGTTTGCGGGTCTTCTCCTCCCTGCAGAACGATTGTGCGCACACCCTCTGCAGCGCCGCGCAGCGCAGCGCCAATCACCTCATCGTGCGCGAGCCGGTATCGCCTGACCTTCTTGTTATGCAGGCTGATACCACAATAGGCGCACCTGCACACGCAATTATTGGTATATTCTATGATGCCGCGCAGGTGAACCTCGTCACCGCAGTGCTGCTTCCGACACCTGTCGGCAGCGCTCAGCAGCAGTCGGAACTCTTTGCCGATAACAAAGCCTTTAATTGTCTCCCGATTCATGTGCAGATTCTCTGCTGGACTTTCTGAGCGTCACCGTAAATGTTGTGCCCTCGCCGGACACACTGGCAACGGCAACTTCTCCATTGTACAGGTCCACAATTTTTTTCACGATCGACAGGCCCAGCCCGCTGCCCAGAATGTTTTGCGTTTTCTCATTTTTAATCCGTGAAAATTCGCCAAAAAGCTTTCTTTGTTCCTCAGGGGTCATCCCGATCCCGGTATCAGCAACGGCTATCTCCACCTGGCCGTCGCCGTTTCTGATTTTAACCTGTACGCTGCCGCCGTCGCGGTTGTACTTCACCGCATTGGTGAGAAGATTATTCATGAGCATTGTCATTTCGCTGGCATCGGCTTCTACCGTCACGCTGCCGGGCGCATCAAGACAAATGGTGATGTTTTTTTCTCCGGCCTCTTTTTGTACGCCTTCTATCGCAGAGCGGGCCGTTTGCACAAGGTCAAGTTCGGCAAGCTCTCTGCTTTTCTGGCCTGACTCGATGCGGGTCAGGTCAAGCAGATCGACTATCAGCTTACGCATCCACTGGGAACGAACGAGCGCTCTGTCGATCATACGGTCATACACTGCAGGATCATCGCCCGCCACCTTGTCCCGTATGGTTGTCAGATAGCTTTCAATGGCTGCAAGCGGTGACTTCAGCTCGTGGGCCAGCACAGATATAAACTGAAACCGCACCGCCCGCTTTTCCTCAGCCAGCCGCCGCGCGCGGCGCTGCAGCATTATCCTGCCGGCCGCCTTCTGAATAACGCTGCGCAGCTCGTCGGGCGTAAACGGTTTCGCAAGGAAATCATAGGCGCCCCGCCGCGTTGCCGCAACAGCTGTCTCGATGGTGGCGTAAGCGGTAATCATGATAACCAGCGTATCGGGAAGGTTCATTTTTCTGATCTCATCCAGAAGCTCTATGCCGCTCATACCGGGAAGCCGGTGATCAAGCAAAACAATTGGGGGAGGGTCCGTCTTTATAATCTCCAGCGCAGCCTCAGCAGCTGTTGCTTCCTCAACCGAAAACGTTATGTCTTCGGCGATATCCTCCAGCCTCACGCTGAAATGTCTCAGGGCCCTGCCGACCCCTTTTCTCATGCCCATTTCGTCATCTATTACCAGTACGCGCAACATAATTGGTGCCCCCGCTCAGCTCAATAGCCGTTTTATTTCTTTCAGCAGCGTTTCGCCGCGTATCGGCTTTTGAAGAAATACATCCGCCTTTATCCAGCTCTGCTCTTCGGGCGTAGCCGCATCAAAAGCCATTCCCGCTTCGCTCCCTACCGCAGAGATCATAATAACCGGCAGCGACGGCGTATTTTTTTTGATGTGATAGCACAGCACAAAGCCTGCATCCAGCTCCTCCATCATGAGATCGACTATAGCCAGCTCGGGGTTTTCCCGTGCGATAACCGCTTCTGCATCGGCAGCGCTTTCTACGGAAATCACCTCATATCCTGCAGCCG
This sequence comes from uncultured Thermodesulfobacteriota bacterium, assembly GCA_964621615.1. Lineage (GTDB taxonomy): Bacteria > Desulfobacterota > WTBG01 > CAIYCZ01 > CAIRTM01 > CAZUMW01. Next base: position 155,742 of record CAZUMW010000001.1, on the reverse strand, counting down.
ACACTATCGCAGAAGCCACTTCAGTAAAATCGGGATCATCATCAACAATAACTATTTTTTTCTGCATGCTCTTTTATCCTCACGCGGGGGTGGTGTGTTCCTCAGCGGTTCATTGCTTTACGCAATAGAATCCTGATCCGGCGGTCCTTTGCGGGGAAGCGAAACAGTAAACACCGTACCGGCAGGGCCGGCTTGAGGATCACAATTTGATTCCACCTGTATATCTCCGTGGTGCATTTTTATTATCCCGTATGTCACCGCCAGCCCCAGCCCGGTGCCGCGGCCGATCTGCTTTGTGGTAAAAAAGGGATCAAATATTTTACCCAGATGCTGCTTGGCTATGCCGGCACCTGTATCGCGCACCGAAAAGCGCAGCTGAGTTTCGTCGCCGCCGACGCTAATCGTTAAATCGCCTCCTTCGGGCATTGCCGCCTGGGCATTTGAAACCAGGTTGGTGAGCACCTGTATTATCTGGTCCTTGTCGATATCGGCATACGGGTCATCTGTTTCGGACCGGACACAGGTTTTTATTGCATCGGGAAGATGAAGGGCCTTGATTGCCGCATCTATGTGCGCTACAACATTAGTCCGCTCCAGAACTGTTTTGCGCTGACGCGCAAAGTTCAGCAGGCCCGAAACAATTTTTTTGCAGCGGTCGGCCTGCTCAACAATCATAGACATATCCTGACGGTGCTCACTGTCTTTGATTTCATCCATAAGCAGATGTGCGTAAAGGAGCACGACTCCAAGGGGATTGTTTACCTCATGGGCAATACCGGCGGCAATTTGGCCCATGTTTGCAAGCTTTTCGGCCTGCATGAGGGCTGCCTGCGTGCTTGCAAGGCGCTTGTGCGAGTCCTCCAGGTCGGCATATGCATTTTTAAGCTGATCAATCGTGTAGGGAAGACACATTTCGCTTTCGGCAAAACCCTTTAATATAGCTATCGCATGCTCCCTGCAGGTGTGATACCCGCAGGCACAGCAGTTAAGCTCATCTTCCGGAGAAAATTTTCCCATTTTTGCCAGAATCTCGCGAATCCTTTCCTCATCTTCTACCGCAATCCGCTGATCGTTGATCTGGTATGCGCGGCTGAAATCAAGCTTTCCGTACAACTGCATATTTGACCGCCACTCATCGGGGTCGGTTTTCTCGAGCATAGCGCTGACATAGGTGCGCACTCTGGACCTGCGGGTAAACAGCGGATCTGTTGTAGTCATGCCCGGACCCATGATACAGCCCTGACAGCACAGGACCTCAAGCAGCTGCGCCTTAAGAACTCCCATTTCAAATTCTTTGAGGGCCTCGGTGTAATTAGCCCGTCCATCAGCGGCAATAACGTTTTCAACCAGAATGTCTTCCTGAATATCAGCAGCCTGCAGAAGACCGCGGCTTATGGGAAAAAGAGCGCCGAGACCCGGCCAAGGGGGATCAAAATCAGAGGGTCCGGTGCCCTGGGGGCAAATCCCCTGATCCGCAAAAAGGCGCCTGAGCTCGCCAAACGTCATGACCCCGTCCACATCGCCCTCGATCAGCGTTGACCGCGCCTCTTTTTTTTTCGCAACGCAGGGGCCGATAAAAATAATTTTAATATCGTCGCCGTGAATGGCGCGCAGCACGCGCGCTTCTGCAACCATGGGAGATACTATAGGCGCCAGATACTGCACCAGCTCCGGATGATATGACTCAACAAAATCAACGATAGCCGGACAGCTTGTCGATATGTAGCGGCTTTCCGGATTTTCAAGCAGCAGATCGCGATACTGCTGTGCAACCAGATCAGCGCCGAAAGCAACTTCGTTGACATATGAGCATCCCAGCTTTCTGATCATACCGGCCAGCGTCGCGGCGTCAATATCAGGAAACTCGGCAGGAAAGCTCGGCGCTATTATTGCAGCGACAGGTCCGCCGCCGGCAATGATCTCTACAATATCAGCATTTGTGTCACGAACCTGTTTTGCTCCCTGGCTGCAGACCATGACGCAATTGCCGCAGCAAATACACCGCTCAGGCAGAATTTCGGCCTGCCCGTCCATGATGCGTATCGCTTTAGCCGGACATTCCCGGACACAGGTGTAGCAGACGCGACACTTTTCACCCTGCGTATGCACAAATGCGACAAACGGAATATCTTTCATATGGGCTCCTAATAGCCTCTTTGCCGGCGGGCATACGATGTATGCAGCAGGTGGTGACTTTTTTCCCCGAGCGGCTCCCCGAGAAATTCGCTGTACAGGCGCCAAATGTCGCTGTTGCTGTGCGATGTGCGGACAGGCTCGTGTTTGTCTATGCTGTAGAGGGTATGCATGCGCTTGCGAACAGCATCCATATCGGTATTGTACGGCTGGCCGCCGCCGGCGATACAGCCTCCGGGGCAGGTCATGACTTCTATAAAATGAAGATCGGTTCGCCCTGCCTTTATCTGCTCTAAAAGCGTTCGCGCATTTGCAAGACCGCTGGCAACAGCCACACCAATCTCAAAACCATCAATGTCTATACGGGCTTCTTTAATACCGTTGAGGCCGCGCAAGTCACTGAGCTCCAGCTTCCCCAGCTCTCTGCCGGTCAGCAAATGGTAGGCCGTTCGGACTGCCGCCTCCATTACTCCGCCCGTAGCGCCGAAGAGCTTGCCCGCGGTACTCCGGTGCCCGAACGGAGAATCAGCGCTTTCAGGCGCAAGCCTGCTGATATCAATGCCGCGGCCTCTGAACATCCTGCCAAGCTCACGGGTTGTTGCAACAGCATCGATGTCGGGGGAGCCGCCGCACATCATTTCAGGACGTGCTGCTTCAAATTTTTTGGCGGTGCACGGCATTATTGAAACGCTGTATATGTCTGCGGGGTCAATTCCGTTTTTTTCTGCATAGAAGCTCTTTATAACAGCGCCGAGCATCTGCTGCGGGCTTTTGCAGGTTGAAAGATTTTCGATAAACTCAGGATAGCTCTGCTCAACAAATTTTATCCATCCCGGTGAGCAGCTGGTCATCATGGGAAGCGGACCCCCGCTTCGTATGCGGTGAACCAGCTCCGAGGCCTCCTCCATGATTGTCAGATCCGCGGAAAACGCCGTATCAAACACCTTGTCAAACCCGAGCATCCGAAGGCCGGCAACCATGGCGCCTGCAACATCAGCTCCGGGCTTCATGCCGAACTCCTCTGCAAAGGTAACCGAGACACTGGGCGCGTGTTGAACAACTACATGTTTCCTGTCGTCATCGATAGCGGAAAATATTTTTTTTATGTATCCCTGCTCTCGAAGCGCTCCTGTCGGGCACACCATAATGCACTGCCCGCAGTTTATGCAGCTTGACACGTTCAGCCCCTGATCAAACACCGTCCCGATACGGGTCTCGCTGCCGCGCCCGATGAAATCGATAGCCGATACACCCTGAATTTCCTCGCACACGCGCACACACCGCCCGCACAGTATGCACTTGCCCGGATCCCTCACAATTGCGGGGCTGGAAACATCCGGCTTGAATTCATTTTTAGCACCCGCGTATCTGCGCTGCCGGATTCCGAATTCTTCGGCAAGCCTTTGCAGCTGACAGTGTCCGTTTTTAATACAATAGAGGCAGTCGTCGGGATGGCTGGCAAGCAGCAGCTCAACAATTGTCTTCCGGGCGCGCATCACCCGGGGTGAGTGCGTCTTTATTTTCATGCCCTCCCGGACCGGATAGGAACAGCTGGGAACCAGCCCGTCGAAGCCCTCGACTTCCACTACGCACACACGGCATGCGCCGGTCGGAGGAAGCCCCTCGATATTGCACAGCGTCGGCACTGTTATTCCGTTTCTCTTCAACACATCGAGAATAATTTCATTCGGCTCAGCTTCAACGGTCCGGCTGTTTATCTCAACACTAATCATTGCTTTACCCTCACTCAACAATCACCGCATCGAATTTACACACCGCTGCACAATTGCCGCAGCTTATACACTTATCAGGGATAATATAGTGCGGCACTTTGGGCGACCCCATTATGGCGCCCTCGGGACAGCTTTTTGCACACAGCGCACAGCCCCTGCACGTGTCCGCATCAATGCGGTAGGTGATAAGCTCCGCGCAGGTGCCGGCAGGGCACTTCCGTTCATACACATGCGCTTCATACTCATCGCGAAACCAGCGCAGCGTGCTCAGCACAGGATTCGGGGCGGTCTGGCCGAGGCCGCACAGGCTGGTATCTTTTATAACTTCGGCAAGGCGCGTCAAATGGATTACACCCTGAAAACGGGCAAGAGAGTCCCTGCCGGACTCGCTTCTGCGGCCGCGGGTAATGCTTTCAAGTATTTCAAGCATTCGCCTGGTGCCCTCGCGGCAAGGAATGCACTTGCCGCAGCTTTCCCGCTGAATAAATCCCATAAAAAATTTGGCGACATCCACCATGCAGGTTTTATCATCCATAACAACAAGCCCGCCCGAGCCCATGATGGCACCGACCGACTTGAGCGATTCGTAGTCAATCTGAATATCAAGGTGCTGTGCGGGAATACAGCCGCCTGAGGGACCGCCGATCTGGACCGCCTTAAAATCCCTGCCATCGGGTATCCCGCCGCCGATGTCATACACAATGTCCCGTATTGTGGTTCCCATAGGAACTTCAACAAGCCCTGTACGCTCGACTTTTCCCGACAGGGCAAACACTTTTGTGCCTTTGCTCGTTTGCGTTCCGGTGCTGCAGAACCTCTCTGCTCCGTTTGACACTATCCAGGCAACGTTTGCCAGCGTTTCCACATTATTTATGACAGTGGGTTTCCCGAAAAGGCCCCGCGCTGTGGGATAAGGCGGCCGCGGGCGGGGCATGCCGCGCCGGCCCTCAATAGAATGTATCAGCGCGGTTTCCTCGCCGCACACAAACGCACCTGCGCCCATCTTGATTTTTATTTCAAAGTTAAAGCCGCTATCCAGAATGTTATAGCCCAGCAGCCCGTAATCGGTCGCCTGGCCGATTGCGCGCCTGAGCCGCTCGACGGCGAGCGGATATTCGGCGCGAATATAAATATAGGCTTTGCTGGCCCCGATAGCATACGAGGCTAGGGCCAGGCCTTCAAGCAGCCTGTGCGGATCACCTTCAATTATGGCCCTGTCCATAAACGCGCCGGGGTCGCCTTCGTCGGCGTTGCAGATAAAATACTTCTGCTCGCCAGGGGTGTTGAGGGCAAACTGCCATTTTGTACCGGTTGGAAAACCGCCGCCTCCACGGCCGCGAAGACCGCTGGCGGTAATCGCATCACAAAGCTCACCCGGCGTTATGCTTTTCAGCGCCTCTGCAAAAGCCCTGTAGCCTCCGCAGGCGATATATTCATCTATACTATCGGGATCAATTCTGCCGCAGTTTGCAAGCACAATGCGCACCTGCTGCTGCATGAACGGGTGCTCATCAATATAGGGAACTCCTTCCCACTGCTCAAACGCCTCATGGCGAAACTGACCCAATACCGGGGTTCCCACAACCCTGCCTCCAAAAACCGCCTCCAGCACGCCTGATACGCTGTCAGCGGTCACATCCTGAAACAGTACCCTTGTTTTGCCTGGCATCTGCACATCAACGAGCGGCTCATATGCGCATAGCCCGATGCAGCCGACACCGACAATGTCTGCCTCATGTCTGCTGTCGGCCAGCCACTGCCGGATCGCTGCCATCGTCTCCTCTGCGCCTGCGGCCAGACCGCACGTGCCGGCCCCGACACAAATCACCGCCTTCTGGATGCTGTCTCTTCTGGCGGCCGCCATGCGGTGCTGTACAGAGAGAGCGCAGTCAGCGCTGTCATGGCATGCAGGCCCCTGCGTCAGGCAGTGTATAAAATCAGGACACGGGGTTTCTATCGTATGCCGGCAGGCGTCACAACATTTCAGATCATTCAGGACAGTCATCTTCATTTGCTTTTTTCCGATAGGTATCAAGAATTGTTTCAACATCATCAGCGCTGAGCTTTGCGTGGCATTTTCCGTTAACCGTTATCACCGGCGCAAGCCCGCAGGCGCCGATGCAGGCAACCACTTCCAGGCTGAAAAGGCCGTCGCGTGTTGTCTGTCCGGCATGGGTTTTTAATTTTTTTGACAGGGAATCTAAAATTTTAGCCGACCCTTTTACATGGCAGGCAGTTCCCCGGCACACCTGTATGTGAAAGCGCCCTTTTGGCTGAAAGCGAAACTGGTTGTAAAACGTAGCCACACCGTACACCTTACTTGGCGGCAGGCCCAGATGATCGCCTACGCTGATAATCGCTTCTTTGGACAGATATCCGAACCCTTCCTGTATCTCCTGCAGAAGAGGAATCAGGCAGTCACGATCTGGAGCTGTGTATTTTTCCAGAACCGGCGTCACGTCAGGCTGTAGCATCGTGCTGTTTTTCATTTTTTTTGCCTCGCGAAAAAAGCCACCTTTTCCAATGCCATAGTGAGGTCTATATCAGAAACATATACGCTGTCAGGAAGATGCAGCACAACAGGTGCAAAATTCAAAATGCCGGTCACACCGGCCCGAACGCACGTTTCAGCGACCGCCTGCGCAGCTGACGCCGGCACGGTAATGAGACAGATGCCGATGTCCTGCTCATGTATCATGCGGTGCAGGTCCTCCATGGGATGGCACCGGCACCCGTGTATGACCCGGTTAACCTTTGTGGCGTCATTGTCAAAAGCAGCCACTACACGCAGCATGGGCCTACGATTGGTAAAATAGGAAATCAGAGCCCTTCCCAGATTCCCGACGCCCACAATAGCGCATCGCTGTCCCTCGGGGGCATCCAGAAAATTGTCAATTGTCTGAATGAGCTCCTGCACGTTGTATCCGTGAATGGGGCTGCCGCTATACCCGATAATCATCATATCGCGCCGAACCTGCGCAGCGGATGCTCCCGCGCTTTTGGCAAGCTCATGAGAGTACACGCTCCTGATGTTATCTTCGAGCAGGGTACTGAGAAGCCTCCGATAAATACTCAGGCGGCCAATGGATTTTTCAGACATTCTTATTCCTGTTTTTTTATGTATTGCTATAAGCTGTGAAATATATAACGCTGTTATTTTTTTCACAGCTTACCACGCTATACAAAATCATGTCAAGTAATAAAAAGCTCTTGCCCTCATAAAACAGAGAAAAACATTGCAAAAACTCAATCGGGCATAAAAACAAATGCTGTTTGTGTAAAATTCTCAATAAGTTATGCGAAGGGCCTTGCCAAAAAGCAGGTGTTTTTTTATTGTGTAAGACAGAAAACCGAATATACACTCAAACGGTTATCTCCTATGCGCCTGCACTTTTTATGGAGGAAACACCAAAATGAAATGGGTATTATACGTTATAAGCCTTATATGGGTTGGCAGCGGTGTGTGGTTCATTCTCTACACCGAACAGAGCCGGAATATTCTCACAAAAGCCGTAAACAAAGCCTATGATTTCCTATGGGCGCTGCTTGCCGCGATAATCGGCGTACTGCTCATCATGGCTGCGCCTGAGAGCAGAAACATGTGGTTCATTGTGCTGCTGGGGATTCTCGCTGCCATTAAAGGCCTTGTCATTTTCTTCAACCCCCGCAACACCTATCAGCGCATAAAGCACTGGTATCTCTATGACGCCTCAGATCAGATGTACCGCTTTTTCGGCATTATCATACTGGTGCTGGGCATAGCGGTTTTTTCATGGATCTAACGGAAAAAGCCGGGCACAAAGAGCCCCCGGCTTTGAATGTGGGCAAGAGGCCGAAAAGTCAAGCTCCTCCACGGAAGCGGATAGTGTCCACTTTCCTCCGTGTGCAAACCGGCACGATATCAGCCAAACAATAAACGCAACAGCCATCTTTATCCTCATTTTGTGCTTGTCGTACCGCAGGGTCGCCCTGCGGTACGCATTCTGCATCCCTGTTTGGAAATTACACAAACAAAGCGCAATTGTTTCCCCGACCATTTACACGTAAAAAAATGGTTGAAACCAGGGGTTTTGTATTCTATATTTGAGTAAAATATCTACTCAAAAAGAGGTTCGCTTGAAAGATCTTTTTGGCGGCATTATTTCATCCAAAACACGCATAAAGCTGCTTGTCCGCTTTTTCGTCAACCCGGGCACAAGATCATATCTGCGTGAACTTGCAAAGGAGTTCGGTGTGTCGACAAATGCGGTACGGGAGGAGTTGAATCAGCTGACCGCCTCGGAGCTGCTCAATACCCATAAAAACGGGCGTCAGGTACTATACACTGCAAATAAAAAACACCCTCTCTTTCCTGAATTAAAAACAATGGTGGCAAAAGCGGTTGGGATCGATCAGGTTATCGACGGGATTATAAACCGGCTGGGCGATCTGGAGCACGCATACCTTATCGGTGATTATGCGCAGGGCAAAGACACCGGGATCATCGATCTTGTGCTTGTGGGAAACATTGATTACCATCATTTGCATGATTTGAGCAGAAAAACTGAACGCTATATCAAGCGCAAAATACGCCCCCTTGTATTAAGCAGACAGGAATATGCCGATTTCAGCCTGCGGCTGCAGCAGCAGCCGCACCTGCTGCTTTGGCAAAAAACATGAAACGTTATAGCGTGCTATAGGCTGAGCAACATGATCTCAAGATTTTTTCCAACCCTTAAAAAACTGCGCGCCCTTTTCGGCAGGAAACAAAAAATAAGCTTTTGTATATTACTGTCAACGCTGCTGTTCGGGGCGTTTCTTGAAACGCTGGGAGTCGGCGCAGTGCCGGCGTTTGTCTCCGTTTTCGCTTTTCCTGAAACAGTCATGAAACATGCTGCGCTAAAACCGGTACTTGACTACTTCAACCTGAGATCCTCAAAAAACCTTCTTCTGTATGCGAGCATAAGCTTGATCATCATATTTATTCTGAAAAACATATATTTATGCATAACCTATTATCTTCTGGCAACCTTTGCAAAAAACCGGCAGGTTGATCTCGGGCGCCGCCTTTTTACCGCATACATGTATGCACCCTACACCTTTCACCTGCAGCGCGACACCTCAGAGCTGCTGCGCAATATAAACGCCGAGACCCAGCGGATTGTAAACGGTATCATCACGCCGCTGTTAACAATCATCATGCAGGGGCTGGTTTTGCTGTGCATAACGGCACTGCTGCTTGCTGTACAGCCCGTTATTACCGTAGCCGCAGCCGCACTGCTCGGCACCGCCTGTATCATTTTTTTAAAAACGTTGCATAAGCGTATCAGCCGGCGGGGAATGCAGGCGCAGGAAGAGCGCAAAGCATCCATCCAGGCTGTCAGAAAAGGACTTGGGGCTATTAAAGCAATACATGTTGCACACTGCCATGAATTTTTTATCAGAGTGTTTGTAAGAAGCCGCCGGGAAATGACCTCGGCAGAAGCATTTAAACAAGTCGCACAGAAAGCCACACAGCCGTTCCTGGAAAGCATAACCATTACCGGCATGCTCACGCTGACTATACTTCTTGTGCTGCTGGGAAAAGACATCCAGGCAATCGCGCCGATACTGGCTTTGTTCGGAGCCGCTTTTATGCGGCTGAAAAGCTGTCTGAATCAGATAGTGTCCTCTGTGACCAACTTCCGCTACAATGCTGTTTCCATAAATCCGGTATATGACGATCTGTCTCATTATGCATCGAAAAAGCCGTCACAGTCATCTTCTTCAATCGCAAGCCGGCATGTTGATTTTAAAGAAAAAATAACTCTTGAAAACGTTTGCTACACATACCCCGGCGCATCTGCTGAGGCGCTCACGGATATAAACCTTGTCATCCCCAAAAGAAGCACTGTTGCATTTGTAGGGCCTACCGGCTCGGGCAAAACAACTCTTGTGGACGTCATAATGGGTCTGCTCACACCGAACAGGGGAGATATAGCTGTCGACGCAAAAAGCATTTTCGATAATCTTGCCCTGTGGCAGACCTGTATCGGCTATGTTCCGCAATCCATATACCTCATGAACGACACAATAAAACACAACGTTGCTTTAGGCATCGATGACAATGAAATAGATGAGAAGCGCTTTAAGCGGGCGGCTGCAATCGCTCAGCTTGAAGAGTTTATTGACAAACTGCCACAAAGAGAGAACACAAACATCGGCGAGCACGGCGTACGGCTTTCCGGGGGGCAGCGCCAGCGCATAGGCATCGCCCGCGCCCTGTATCACGATCCAGAAGTGCTGATCATGGACGAGGCAACGTCGGCGCTGGATAACAACACCGAGCGTAACGTCATAGAGGCCGTCAGTGAAACCGCTGGAAAAACAATTATAATGATCGCTCACCGGCTGAGCACCGTTCTCAATTGCGACCGGCTTTATTTCATGAAAGACGGCCGAATAGAGGACAGCGGCACGTATGCCGAGCTGTATCAAAAAAACGCAGATTTTTTACAGCTGGCAAAATAGCAACTCATAGCATGCATACATTTAATCATAACAATAAGCACACTTTTATATTTGTCTGCGGCCTCCACCGCAGCGGCACTACTATTGTCGCCGATCTTCTGAAAAAACATTCTGCTATAAGCGGTTTTGAAAACACCAATGTTCCCAAAAACGAAGGTCAGTTCCTTCAAACTGTCTTTCCTCCGGCAAGAAAATACGGCGCACAGGGAAGCTTCGGATTTGCACCCCCGATGCACATGACCGAAAAATCTGCTTTGAACACCCCGGAAAATGCACATACCATATTTTCCCAGTGGTCCCGCTACTGGAATTTAGAAAAGCCCTATTTGCTGGAAAAATCGCCCCCGAACCTGCTCAAAACAAGATTCCTTCAGGCATTGTTCCCAAACTCTTATTTTGTTGTTATCGTGCGTCACCCGGCTATCACATCTCTGGCAACGCGCAAGTGGTCAAAAAAACCGCTCCGCTTCTTGCTTCGCCACTGGGTGTGGTGCCATTATATTTACAGAAAAGACAGGAGCGAAATACGCAACCTCATTCAAATAAAGTATGAGGATTTTGTTAAAGCGCCGTCGGAACAGCTTGAAAGTATTTATAATTTTATCGGCCTTCCTTCCGAGGATATTGCCGTTAATGGAGTTAAAGATCAAAATGCTTTTTATCATGAACAATGGATGAGCCGGCTGAATCAGCTACCCTTCTATATCGCTTACAGGCTTCTTTTTTTTAAATCGGAAAAGGAAGTAAATAAATTCGGATACAGCCTGTTCAACCGAAACAAACTGTATTCATGTGAAAGCTGAACCTACAATGCCCCGCTTCAAACCAGTTTTTATTCTCAGCACCGGAAGATCGGGCAGCACCACGCTGGCCCGGGTTCTTTCTTTAGTAGACGGCTGTGTCTGCCTCCATGAACCTGCGCCTGAGCTGATCCTTGAGTCAGCAGGCTATCGCTATGGAACCGTTTCTGCTGAGAAAATAAAAAACATACTTATTCAGACACGAACCCCTCAGATAAATGGATCTTTATATTGTGAATCGAATCAAACACTGTCATTGCTGATACCCGTATTGGCTGATTCATTTCCGGACGCGGGCTACATTTGGCTTATAAGAAACGGGCGTGATTTTGTTGCATCCGCCATGCAGAAGCAGTGGTATACAGGGCATTCTGAAAACCACGACCGGTACGAGGATTGCTCTAAAATAGAGAAACAATGGATCGACGGACGAATAGAGGGCGACCGGTGTAATAATATGGAAGCCGATGCGTGGGGTTCAATGGACAGATTTGAACGGTGCTGCTGGTACTGGTCATATATTAACGAAACAATAAACAAAGAACTGCACATATACGCACCGGAAAAATCTATTACGCTTTATCTGGAAACAATGCATAAGCAGCTTAGAAAAACCGTACGCTGGATGGGGCTGAGGATGTCTTTTACGCCCGCGGCCGTACAGCTGAACAAAGCAAAAAGAACACCCTATGCATGGCATAAGTGGAGCAAGAGGGAATGCGCTGTGTTTGAAAAATGGTGCGGCCGTTTGATGGATACACACTATCCGCAATGGAGAACACAGAGCAATGAATGGCGGGGAATACCATATGAAACAAGCCTTTTTTTTCACTCGTTCCGGTCAAACCGCCGGTTTATTGCTCTGTGTAATAAAATATTCGCACCCAATAAAAAGATATGAATATTTCCGTCTATATTACCTCCTATAACCAAAAAAACTTTCTTCGGGAGGCTGTAGAAAGCGTGCTCGCACAGACCATGCGGCCTGCGCAGATTATCATAATTGACGATTGTTCCACCGATGGATCACGGGACGTGATCATCGCCTACAAATCCCGCTTTCCTTCTGTGATAACACCTGTATTTCACGAACAAAACACCGGCATTGCACAATCAAGGATTGATGCCCTCAGAGCCGTCACCGGAGATTATGTAAGCTATGTTGATGGAGACGACCGGTTTTTACCCCGTAAGCTTGAACAAGAAGCACACGTTTTGAGCGAAGGCACAAACGCCCAGGCAGTGTTTTCAAATAATTATTATATATCAGAAGAAGGAGAACGTACGGGGGTATGGGCGGAGAATGTGCTGCCGCCTGAAAACGACATCTTTTGTGAGACGTTTGCCCGTGATTTTCCTAAAAGAAACCTGTTTCGCATGGAGTTAATACGGTACAGCGCCCTACAGAATATTGGGTTTCATGACCCCGAACTCGCACTCTATGAGGACTTTGATTTGCGAATACGGCTGGCAAAATCGGCTACCATCCTTTACTGTAACGAACCGTTAAGTGAAATACGAGTGCACAGAAAAGGCCTTTCAAGCAGAACCGCCGACGAGCACCTTGCAGCACTTAATTATATTTATAAAAAAAACAGTCCGCTGCTTGAGGATCTCGATAGAAGAAAAAAAAACTACGTCAGCAAACGATATTATCATTGGATGTCACAAATCGCCCAGAGGGCAGCACGAAGAGAGCTGCAAAACGGCTTTCATTTTGGCGCAAAAACAAATGCCCTTCGGTACCTTATAAAGGCGTTCCAGTATTCTCCTGTGCAGTGCAGCCTGAAGCTTCTTTCTGTGGCTTATATGCCGTTCAGCGCCCGCAGGTTTAAAAAACTGTTCCCCTCTTCTCGTTAAAATACATTACATAGAAGCTTATGATCAGCGAAAAAGGCGACAATCTTATTTTTATTATCTCTCAGCCGCGGGCAGGATCAACCCTGCTGCAAAGGATACTGGGCAGCCACCCCGATGTGTGTACCCTGTCAGAGCCATGGCTGATGCTGCACCCCTGTTATGCACTCAGGGAAACGGGCCATACAGCAGAATATAACGCTCAATGGGCCGCATCGGCGATGATTTCTTTTGTGTCATTTCTCCCCGGAGGTGAAACACGCTATTTTGAAGCCGTTCGAAAAATGTATTCCTTTTTATATGACAGCGTAACGACCCACCAGGAAAAGCGTTTTTTCCTCGACAAAACACCCCGCTACTATTTTATTATACCGGAATTATGCAGGGCGTTCCCCAATGCGCGATTTATTCTTCTGTTTCGCAACCCGCTGGCAGTGTTAGCCTCAATTGTGCAGACCTGGGTAAAAAGCGAGTGGTTCAAACTCGGCCGCTTCAAACACGATCTGGTGGACGCTCCACAGCTGCTGCTGCAGGGCAGAAAGACTCTCGGCGACCGGGCGCTTACCGTCCATTATGAATCCCTGCTCGATCGGCCGGAGCAAACAATACAACACATTTGCGCACATACAAGCCTGCCTTATATACAGGGGTTGTCTGAGTATGGTACCGGAACACAGCCCGCGTGGCGCTTTGGTGACAAAACAGGCGTAAACAGTAAATCAAAACCCGAGAAGGAACAAACAGAAAAATGGATAACCGCTACAAAGCACCCGCAGTGCTGGCGCCTGCTGCATGACTATGTATCACTGCTTGGCCCGGTATGCATATCCGAACTTGGATATGACGCACATAATTTACTAAAAACACTGCAGCGGGTTCGCCCTTCAGCTTTTGCCAGGGCAAGCGCCTGCTCATTACAGTGGCTTATGAAAACGGAGCCCGCTTCGCGCAGCAGGTGGGAGCGCATATATCTTCGTCTTTTAACCGGGCTGCAAAATTGTATGTGATTAGGAAAAGATAAGAATCAATATTGTATGAAATCAAAAATGGAAAACGCACAGCTTCTGCCCTCGCCGCAAACAGCCGGCACCGGCTGGCCCTGGGACAACACCATCCAGGAGCTTTCTGCTGAGAGCGTTGATGAAAAAAGCTCTCTGCCGAAAATAAGCATCGTTACGCCCAGCTTTAATCAGGGACAATATCTGGAGAAAACAATCCGCTCCGTCCTTCTTCAGGGTTATCCCAATCTTGAATATATCATTATTGACGGCGGCAGCACCGATGATTCGGTTTCAGTCATTAAACGCTACGGGCCGTGGCTTGCACACTGGGAATCCGGGCCTGACCGCGGCCAGGCCCATGCTCTAAACAAGGGGTTTCAGAGGGCAACAGGTGAAATCTTTGCCTGGCTGAACAGCGATGATTTTTACCTGCCGGGTGTTCTGCGATATGTGGCACAGGAATTCAAAAAGCGTCCGCACGCTGTCGGTGCGCTCGTCGGGGAAGGGCATATAATTAATGAGCAGGGGGATATCGTGTATACCCCCACAGCGAACGAACTTTCCCGTAACGCCCTCTTACACTGGATGGGTTACGGGGACTTTATGCAGCCCTCGTGCTTTTTTCGTGCTGCCGCATGGAAAAAATGCGGCCCTCTTCGTGAAGATCTGCATTATGCTTTAGATGTTGATTTATGGATCAAAATAATACAGAGCTTCACATTTGAAAGGCTTTCGGGAGTCTTATCGCATTCCCTTTCACATAAAAATGCGAAGACGACCGCCGAGCGCGAGCGTATGCGGGCCGAAACCATATGGCTTGTCATGGGCCATGGGGGCGAGGATGCCGGCCGTAAAGCAATTTTTAAAATGGCCGACGAGCTTGCAGACGCAAAACAAAAGCTCAACAGAATACGAAGCACGATTTCATATAAGCTCTTTTATCCGGCATATGTCCGGCTTCAAAAAATATTCAAGCGCTGAAAAAAGCTCTCCTTTCTGCAGGGATTCCGATGAAAATTCTGGCTCTTTCGCCGAGACCGACTCATCCGCAAAATGCGGGAAACACTGCACGGATATATAATCTTTTACACACCCTCAGGGAAAAAGAGCATGATGTTCACTTTGTCCATATCGGGCAGGTTTCCGGCGATGTCTCTGCCATGCGTGAATTCTGGAAAGACCGCTACTATGCGCTTCCGTATGCGTTACCCCAAAAGCCTGATGCGCTTAAACGGTTAATAAAACAATGCATCCCGCACGCGCTCGCACCCGGGCTGTACCGGAATAAAATTGATGACTGGTATGACAGCGGCATCGATCAATTTGTTTATTCACTGCACCGGAAAATACGCTTCGATGCGGTGCTGGTTGAATATGTTTTTTTTTCAAAAGCGCTTGAAATGTTCGACAGCAGTGTTTTGAAAATAATAGACACTCACGATGTTTTCACCGGCAGGCATCACATGCTTAGGAAGGCAGGCATTGAGCCGCGCTGGTTTTCGACATCTGCACAAGAAGAAAAAAAGGGGCTGGAGCGGGCGGACATTATAATTGCCATGCAAAAAAACGATGCGGATTTCTTCCGGAAGCTCTGCAGAAAAAAAGTTATAACCATCGGTTATTTAGCACCTTTGCATAATCGCTGTGCACCTGTATCGCAAAATACCAGAGCCCTGCTGTTCATAGGGTCCGATAACATTATCAACATAGAAGCCGTCAGGCATTTTTTGAAAAGAATATTTCCTGAAACAAAAAAGCTGTTACCCGGAATAACGTTGTTACTTGCAGGGAAAGTCAGCGAGCATTTCCATGATGAAGAGGGATGCCTCAGCCTCGGCGTCGTAAACAGCCTTGAAAAAACCTATGCCCAGGCCGATATTGTAATCAACCCGGTCCAGGCAGGCACAGGGATGTCCATTAAATTACTGGAGGCGCTCGGCTATTCAAAACCATGTGTATCAACGCGGGCAGGCGCACGCGGGGCAGAAAGCGGTATGGGCAAAGCATTTTTGGTAGCCGAATCTGACCATGACTTTGCAGCCCGGATCAAATATCTTTTTGATAACAGGCAGATAATGGAAAGCATTTCACACAATGCGTATCTGTTTGCAAAAAAATGGAACGAAGAAAACACGGCCGCGCTGGAAAGTGCTTTTTCCCTTCACGGTCATAGCTGAAACAGAGGCGGGCACCACATGCTGAAAAAAATTTCGTCTGTAAAAAACAAAATAACACGGAGGCTGACAACGCCGTTTGCTTCGTTGCAAAACCGGCCGCTCATTATTCATTGCTGTCACCATAAGGTCGGGACCGTGTGGTTCCGCAACATTCTTTCCGGAGTAGCCCGGGAATACGGTCTGGCGTTTCAAAAATGCTCTCAGCAGCAGCTGCGACCCGACACAGCTGTTTGGCTGCAGGATCACAGCCATGTTGACCTGTCTCAGCTGCCTTCCTACAGGGGGACACACATTATACGGGACCCCCGCGACATGATTGTTTCAGGGTATTTTTATCACCTGCGGACGAAAGAATCCTGGGTGCATATACCGCGCACGGAATACCATAACATGAGCTACCAGCAATACCTTGCATCACTGTCGCAGGAAAAAGGCATAACAGCGGAAATAGCACGTTCGGCAAAGACCGTATTCCGGGATATGATGAGCTGGGATTACGATAATCCATCCTTTCTGGAGATAACCTACGAGAATCTGATCACACATGAAAAAAAGATGTTTGCAGCAATCTTTAATCATTACGGGTTTACCGATGATGCAATTGAAGCTGCTGTGCATATTGCAGAAAAATACAGCCTGAAAAACATGGTCCGGAAAGCTTCGGCAGGACCGGACAGCCCTTCGCATATACGGTCAGGCCGCCCCGGAGAGTGGAAAAAATATTTCACCGGGGAGCATAAAAAGTATTTCAAGGATTTACTCGGCGATATGGTGGTAACGCTGGGATATGAAACTGACAATAATTGGTAACACACGTTTCCAGGATTGCGGAAACCGATGCAGCAGACCATGAACACCGACCATAATCCGATACTGGTTTCAGGCTCGCACCGTTCGGGAACCACCTGGACCGGCAAAATGATTGCCGAGTCGCCATATACCGCATATATATACGAGCCCTTTAATTTCAAGCACCGGAAGCCCGGCCTCTGTGCTGCGCCGATTGACTGCTGGTTCAAGTATATATGCCAGGAGAACGGCTCTCTTTTTCGCAAACCCCTGCAGGACACGCTGCAGTTTCGTTACAGCATTCTCAGGGATGTAAAAAAAGCCGAAAATTTTAACCATATATATCACGCAATAAAGCGATACCGGAAATGGCGCCGTTACCGTAAACACAGCCGTCGGCCGCTCATGAAAGACCCTCTTGCGCTTTTTTCAGCAGGCTGGCTTGCTGAACAATTTAATATGCAGGTAGTTATCCTTATACGGCACCCCGCCGCTTTCACCGGCAGCTTGAAAAAAGCTGACTGGCATCACCCTTTTGCAGATTTTTTGAAACAGCCCCTGCTTATGCAGCATCATCTTTTCCCTTTTGAAAAAGACATCACCGCTTTTGCAGAGCAGCAAAAAAACATTATCGATCAGGCGATTCTGCTATGGAATATCACCCATTTCATGATACGCACATATATGAAAAACAACCCTGATTGGTTTTTCATCCGCCACGAGGACCTGTCACGGAACCCTCAGCATGAGTTTGAGAAAATATATCGCTATCTTGATCTGCCGTTCACTGAAAAAATAAGGTCCTCTATTCGCCGCCATAGCGGTCAGGCGGCAGACGCTGCTGCAGAAAAAAGAATTGCTCGGGACAGCGCTGAAAATATATGGTCATGGAAAAGCAGGCTGACGCTGGCTGAAATACAAAAAATCCGGGAAGGAACCCATGACATTGCACAATGCTTCTATTCTGAATGTGACTGGTAATCTTCCCTTATCGCAAAAAAAGATCTGAACAGCTAAAAATATGAACGTTGTATTTCTTCCCGACGCGTCAAACCCCTACCCGAAACTGCTGGCAGGCTCGCTTGCGAAACATAATGTCAGCGTTACCTATGGTCAGGCCGTGCCGCCCGTATCATGGCTTATAAAAAACCGGGGCAGGGTTACGGTTTTGCATATTCACTGGCCTCATGCTCTGTACCGGCAGGGTGTGATCGCTTTGAATTTTTTTCTTTTCGCGGTACGGCTGTGCGCCGCCCGCTTGATTGGATACAAAATCGTGTGGACTGCACACAACATTCTGCCGCATGAAAAATCAAATAAATTTTATGACATTGCGGCCCGGTATCTTATTATCGGCCTTGCTAACCATATTATTGCACACTGCGGCTACGCGCGCCGGGCTATCGCCGAGCGCTTCCATCGAAAAAAAAATGTCCATGTTATTCCCCACGGCAACTATATTAATCACTATCCGGTAACGCTTTCTGCCCGGGAGGCCAGAAAGCGCTTAAAAATACCTGGGGGTTCTTTTGTGTACCTTTTTTTCGGACAAATACGACCTTATAAAGGACTGCAAAATTTAATTCATGCCTTTAAACAGCTTCCCGAGGAAAAAGCGGTATTGCTCATTGCCGGCAAATGCAGCAAAGAATCTGAGCAGGAGCTATTGATCCAAACCGGTGACGACCCCCGCATCATAACTGATTTCAGACACATCCCCGATAATGAGCTGTCCCGGTATTTCAGTAGCGCTGATGTTCTTGTCGCTCCTTATACCGATATACTGACCTCAGGATCTGTGCTGTTAGCTTTTTCCTTCGGGCTTCCGGTGATCGCTCCGGCGCGCGGCTGCATACCTGAACTTGTGTCTATGAACAGCGCAATAATGTATGATCCGTCACATGATAACGGTCTGTCAGGTGCACTGATGTCAATACAAACCATGAGCAGAGAATCCATGGGGCGCGAAGCATATAGCATCGCACAGCAGCTTGACTGGAACCGCATAGCGTACATGACATTACAGATATACCAGAATTGAACTACCACCGGCTACAAGCCGGTGGATTCAGTTTTCCCGACGTGTCGGGACTAAAGGAAAAACACATAACTACAAAAATTCTCCTGAGGGTAAGCACCCTATACGAACAGCACGTTCTGAGCCAATAATCATTCTTCGCCTATCGAAGATCCCGCTCTGCGGGGAAGGCGAGGGTTTTAAACCCCGAAGGAGACAATAATACGCAGCCAGGATGACCACTGTAAATCAGACAGACACACCGCATGTAAGCGTTATTATACCTGTATACAATGACAGGGATAACCTCTGCCGATGCCTTGATGCACTTGCCGGGCAGACATATCCCACCGGCGGCTTCGAGGTTATTGTCGTTGACAACGGAGGGCATGAAGACCTCCGCCATGTCGCTGAGCGGCATCCGCGGATCATCATGACCGCAGAAACGACGCCCGGATCATATGCCGCCCGGAACAAAGGGATTCTGAGCGCGCGGGGCGAAATAATCGCATTCACCGATTCAGACTGCATTCCTGCTGACAACTGGATAGAAAAAGGCGTGTCACGGCTGTCGCGCCTCGGCAAAAGCGGTGCGGTCGGCGGCCGTATAGAGTTTTTTTTCAGGGACAAAAACCGGCCTACAGCATATGAGCTTTTTGACAGTATCTCTTTTTTTCAGCAGAGCCATACCATTGAACACAAACATTTCAGCGTTACCGCTAATCTTTTTGTTACAAAAACCGCTTTCTCATCGATCGGCATGTTCAATGCAGGCCATGCTTCGGGAGGGGATGTCGAGTGGGGGAATCGACTGTATGCGCAGGGGATTCCGCTTGTTTATGATCAGGAGACCCTGATATATCACCCGGCCCGAAATTCATTCAACCAGATTTACCGAAAAACAGTACGGGTTACCGGCGGGCTGCATGTGCTAACAGAGCACAAGAGCTTCATAAAAAAAATAACGGCGCTCTGTGCTTCCGACATTCTGCCGCCTGTCAGAAGAATGGTCCGGATATCGCGCGATCCCCGCATCAGGGGATTTCAAAAAAAAACAAAGGTGCTTGCTATTATAATATGCTTGAAATATGTTGTTCTTTTTGAAAAAATCCGTTTGATTTTTGGAGGCGCCCCACAAAACAAATAGGGCCTAAAAGGTGGCCGGATACCGGAAGCAGGAAAAATCGTCTTTATATATCTGCGATACGATATCCCGCGTTTTTTCTGTGTAATATTGTTTGAAGTCATGATGCCTGGTTTTATTCCGGCGCTTGAGCTTCTTTGTTCTCAACCCCAGCCTGGTGCAGATGTAGCGGAAATCATCATCAATTGTTTCCACTGTGCCGACAAAGTCATAACCGTCCGTCATCCAGTATGTCTGAGGGCGCACGTGCTGATAAACACTTGATTCATAAACCGGATACGTGTACAAATGAGCAATGAAGTCGGTAACAAAGCGCTCAAAGCTTTTTTCATATGGAATAAACTGGTGCCAGAACGTCTTTGTTCTGCACTGCTTCATCAAATAGTGATATGCAGACACAAGCCTGTCGTACGGATTTCGTGAAAACGTGAATTTGAAATATGCCGCATCCTTCCACTCAGGATACAGTAAGGGATGCTGGTGACAGGCATGATCATGTTTTTCTTTAAAGGCAGTATCAATGCTGGCGCCCGCGTTTTTGGGAATATGTATAAAAATACATTTATATGTATGGGATATCATCAAGTGCACCCCGCGATGAACTGTATGCTATAGAATCAATTTTTTATTTTTGCACAGCCGTTAATGGGTGATCAACTATTTTCTCACCAGATTAATCGAATTCGGAGGCAACAATGGGCTCAGACACATTTATACTCGGCGCCGGCATGACGGGACTTGCTGCGGGATATGCATCCGGGCTGCCCATCTTTGAAGAAAAAGACCATCCGGGCGGTATCTGTTCTTCATATTACATACGCCCCGGTGAAACAAAGCGTCTTATGGACGCACCTGATGACAGTGAAGCCTACCGCTTTGAAATCGGCGGCGGACACTGGATTTTCGGCGGAGATCCTGCGGTGCTGCATTTCATACAGCACTTCAGCCCGGCGGGCTTTTACAAGCGCCGCTCATCTGTACACTTTCACGAAGATGAGCTCTATGTGCCCTATCCTATTCAAAACCATCTTCGCTTTCTTGACCACAGCACAGCCAGCCGGGCCCTTGCGGAAATGGCTGCCCCGAAGTCCTCGTTCAGAACAATGAAAGAATGGATGAACCGATATTTCGGGGAAACGCTGTGCCGGCTGTTCTTCTACCCGTTCCACGAGCTATACACCGCAGGGCTGTATGAAAGAATTGCACCTCAGGATGTATACAAATCCCCTGTTGATCTTTCTCTGGCCATAAAGGGCGCGTTCGGCGAGGCATCCGCTGTCGGCTACAATGTAACCTTCGTGTATCCCGAGCAGGGGCTCAACATGCTTGCCCGCCGGATTGCAGAGTCCTGTACCATAACCTATGAAAAACGCATTGCTGCGATCGATGTCAAAAACAAAAAAATATCTTTCGATGACGGGACTTCGCTGGAATATCAGAATATTATATCGACGCTTCCGCTCAACACGGTAATGGACATCTGCGGCCTGTCAGCTGATGTTCCGCCGGATCCGTATACCTCGGTTCTCGTTTTAAATATCGGAGCGGTACGGGGGAAAAAATGCCCTGACGATCACTGGCTGTATAATACCGGTACGCGCTCAGGGTTTCACCGCGTCGGCTTTTACAGCAATGTCGACGCTTCCTTTCTTCCTGCATCGGCGCGCACGCCGAACAACCGCGTCAGCATTTATGTCGAGCGGGCATTCAGAAGCGAAGACCGCCTGAGCCCTGAGGAACGCTCCGCCTATGCCGGCAGCGTCGTTGAGGAGCTGCAGCAATGGGGCTTTATTGAGGATACCGACGTGGTCGATCACACCTGGATAGATGTCGCCTACACCTGGTCGTGGCCCCAGTCGGCATGGAAGCAAAAAGCGCAGCGGGAGCTTGAGCAGCACGGCATATTCCAGGTCGGCCGGTACGGACGCTGGGCGTTTCAGGGGCTTGCGGACTCTATACGGGACGGCCTGCTCGTGGGCGCGGCTTTTAAACAATAACCCGCTTATTTGCAAAAGTGTTTGCACATTTTTAGAGCACCGTTTATTCAAAGAAAGAGCTAGCGCCGCCAACTGACGCTTTATGCAGCAATACCCGTTCTACGTTAGAATCCTTTTATGCACATCGAAATTATAGCAGATCTTTTTACACGTCAAAAAACAGGGGTAGGGAACTATGTATTTAATTTAATCAACGAGCTAAACAAAATCTGCACTGATATCTCGCTCATACATTACGACCGGGTACCGGGCTATAATACAAAACGCTATCCCAATATCCTGAAGGGAAAAATCCTTGAAACCTATTCCTGGTATCTCAGTCTGCCTTTTTATATTAATAAAAACCCCGGGGGGCGGATAATTCACAACCCCTCCCAGACACCGACATTTTTTACAATAAACAGCCCCTACATTATCACCGTTCATGATATAACTGCGCTAAAAATGCCCGGGATGCATAAATGGGGGCGCATACTATTTACCAGAATGTGTTTGGGCCGAACCTTAAAGCATGCCGACAAAATTATAGCGGTATCACACAGTACCAGAAAAGACCTTCTTGATGCATTCCCCTTTCTCAGCCCGCACGATATCGCAGTCGTTCATGAAGCAGCGGGAGCGCGCTATACAATAATAGAAAGCAGCGCACGCCTTGAGTCGTGCAGAAAGCGATACGGCCTGCCGGAAAAATTCATTCTGTTTATCGGCACGCTTGAGCCCCGCAAAAACATCGAGCGCCTTCTGCAGGCATATGCTTCTGTTCACAATAAATTAAAATTACCGCTCGTGATTGCCGGAAAAAAGGGCTGGAAGTACAGGGCAATATTTGAAGCAGTGGAGCGGCTGCAGATTAAGAACAGCGTTATTTTCACCGGGTACCTTCCGGAAAGCGACATTCCTGTCCTGTACAACCTGGCGGAAATTTTTATGTACCCTGCATTGTATGAAGGCTTCGGGCTTCCTGTTTTAGAGGCTATGCAAAGCGGCTGCCCGGTGATCACAAGCAGTGTTTCATCGCTGCCCGAGGTTGCCGGCGACGCCGCCGTGCTGGTTGATCCCTATTCAGCGGAGCAGATAGCTGAAAGCATGGTGCTGCTGCTCTCCGACGCCTCGCTCCGCTCCCATTACAGGCAAGCGGGCACCGAGCACGCAAAGCAGTTCAGCTGGGAAAAATGCGCGCGGGAAACGCTGCGCATATACCGGGAGGCATCGGGTGAACATTAACATTTTTAGCCGGGCGTTTCCTCCTGACTGTATCGGCGGCGGTGAAATAAGCACCTTCCAGGTGGCAAAGCAGCTGCGCAACAGGCATGCTATAGAAATTTATTCGCTTTCCTCTCGCGCAGAGGCAGGTTTTCTTTTTCACCATCTGAAGTCGCCAAACGGGCTCACCGAGATTTTTCCCGGGCTATATACTTACAGAATACAGCACATAAATAATCTGCCTCCCGCTGATCATCTATTATGGGGCGCCGATTATTTTGGCGCCCTGGCAAGCTATCGCCTTCAAAACAAAAAAATATTCACCGTCCGCGATTATCTGCCTATTTGCCCCGGCGGCACCGCAACCCTGTGTGATTATTCCTTCTGTGACAGGTGCACATTATCCTCGCTGTCACAATGCCTCCGTATTAAAGAAGCGCCGCTGCTGAAAAAACTTATTCGCTGCATGCGCTATTCATTGTACTATCGGTTTAGCCCCCGCCTCTTCAAAAGCGCATGCCATATTGTTTTTATCAGCAGGCACCTTGCCGACACCATTCGGAGGAAAATCCCTGTTGAGCCCTATTCGATAATTCATAATCCTGTTGATGAGCTGTACATCTCAGCTCCGATTAATAAAGGCGTGACAGGAAAGGTGCTCTTTGCGGGCAATGTCAAGGAATATAAAGGCATGGATGTGTTATTGGAAACAATGGCTGCGGCGATAAACAAAAACAAACATCTCACGCTGACTGTGGCCGGCGATGGTGATGTCGGGAAATATAAAAGCAGGGCGCGCCGCCTCGGCATAGAAAAGCATGTTGCCTTCCCTGGAAAGGTACCCGTGCATAAAATGATTAATTTGTACGATGAGGCCGACTGCGTTATAGCGCCTTCTGTATGGCCGGAGCCCTTCGGCAGAACCATAATCGAGGGAATGGCCAGAAAATGCATACCCATAGCAAGCAGCCACGGCGGGCCCGCAGAAATAATCACAGACGGCAGGAACGGATTTCTGTGCCGCCCGAATGATCATGAGCACTTTGCTGAAAAAATTGTATCGATATACCAGGACCCTCTGCGCAGAAAACAAATCCGGGATGCAGCGCGTGCAGACAGCATTGCCGGGTTTTCTCCTTCTCATATAGCAAACGAATATGAAAGCCTTTTTTTGAGCTGCACCCGCTAACGAAAACTTCAGCAAGTACAAACGGGCCAATGAACGTTATATTTCCGGTTATAAAATCCTCCTCAGGCAGCGATATTTACTTCACACTTTTACACAATGCCCTTAAAAAACAGGGGGTTTATTCTGAAATCGTATGGCTTGACTATCGCTATGAGTTTATACCTTTTTTTGCGAAAAAGCTTTGGAGGAAATTATCGGGGTTTGATATCGTTCACACAAACGCTGACTATGGATGCCTTTTCAAGTTTCCCAATAAACCCCTTGTAATAACTCTTCATCACAATGTTCTGGACCACTTTTATCAAAAATACACCTCCCTGAGCCAGAAAATATATCATTTCAGCCTGTTGAAAAAAAGAATTCAAAATAGCCTGTTTCTTGCTGATACCTGCGTCTGCGTAAGCGCTGCAACATATAACAGCTTCAGCAGGCATTTCAGAATTGAGCGCGGAAAGGCAACCGTTATTCATAATGGAATTGATGTTGATCTGTTTAAAAAACCGGCCTGCTGCAAAACGCACAAAAACAGTATATTGTTTGTCGGTAATGTATCAAAACGAAAAGGGGCCGATCTGCTTCCCCTCATCATGGAGCGCCTTGGCACAGATTATTCTCTGGAATGTATAGCGTTTTCCCCGCCCCCCTCAGCGTTTACAAAGGAAAATATCCGGGTTACAGCCGGCGTTTCCCCCTCAGAATTGGTAACCCATTATAACAGGGCCGATATATTTTTATTTCCATCGCGCCTCGAAGGCTTCGGGTACGCTGTTGCCGAGGCAATGGCCTGCGAAAAACCGGTCGTGTGCAGCAGCTCGTCTTCTTTGCCGGAACTGGTCGATCACGGAAAGGGCGGAATGCTGTGTGCCCCGGACAACATTGACTGCTATGTGGAAAACATACAAAAACTTTCTGCAAATCCGGATTTGAAGAAACATATGGGTGCATATAACAGAAAAAAAATTGAAGACACCTTCAGCACAGATATCATGGCAAAGAAATATATTTCAATTTATGAACGATTAGCAAACAAATAAATAATTTCTTATTTTTTCTTAAATATCAACAGTATATGCGTCATATGAACAATTAGCGGATCCCACATTAATCGAGCTCGACTCTTTTTCAGCACATAAAGCAGCGCGCAACCGTATCATCGCATGGAGCACGTCTTCTGAAACAGACAACACCGGGTTCAATATCTATCGCGGAGCAGAAACCGAGGGCCTTGTTCAAATAAATGACTCATTAATTCCCGCACGGGGAAGCCCCTTAGAAGGATCCCGCTATATGTTTATCGACAGGGGCAGAAATGCGTGCACCGGCTGCTATTATCTGTTGGAGGATATCGATATTTTCGGAACTTCGACGCTACACGGGCCAATAACAGTCTTTAACGTCCCATGGCTGTCATGGCTGCTGGGAAAATAGATAATCGACAGGTTATATGCTGCTCTTACTTCACAGCAATTAACACCATTTGATGACAGTGATAGGGGTCAAGCTTCTCCAACACGGGCTGCATGAAATTCGGGAAAGGATACAGTCCGTACCCGTACGCCCGCACTTGGCCAAAGCCGGTTGCGTAAAGATATTTTCTTAATACGCGAAAGCTGAATACGACCAAATGCCGGTGAAGGGGGGTCTCCCCCTCAACATCCGGATTGTCGATCGTGCTGACCTGTAAGAGGGCCTCGGATTTTAACAACATCCGGGAATCCGGGTGCGGGCCGCTGGAACACATCTTTCCACAAAAAAGCAATGCAATATTAAAAAAGGTGCTTATATTCGGCGTTATAATTATCAACTCCCCGCCTTTTTTGAGTAGCCGCCCGGCTTCGTTCATCCATAAACATCCATTAAGCAGGTGCTCCAGAACAGAAAAACCAAAAACGCACTGAAATGTATTGTCATCAAAAGGTAACGGCTTGTTCAAGTCCCCCTGAATAACATTGATACCGTTACCGCGTGCCTGCATCACGGCATCCCGGTCCCATTCAATGCCTGTATATCTTTCGGGGGCAAGCCCCATCATTGACTGCAGCTGAACATAATGTTTGCCCGAGTTAGCGCCGCAGTCTAAACAAGTGCCGCCATTGGATAATGAGCGGGCAAGCTCTTTATAGCCGCAATCATAGGCCTCTTCCATAGTTCGTACATACAGGTTCTGGAAATATTCCCTGATATAATTTTTTATATTCATAGAGTGTAAGGAAGGCTGACTGGATGTATATATTTGTTCCGCAAAAAGGTTCCGGCACACGATGAAGCTATGCCGGTATTCTGAACTGAGCTACTCCCCGGACACCTCGGGATAGAATCACCACCGGCTGCACGTCGGCTAAAGGGAAAAAAGCAACCCTGAAATTCTCTCGAGGGGTTATAAGCAATTAACGTTGCGCTGCACGTGCTTGCTAAAGCCATCACCTATGAGAGTTCCCGACAATATGTCGGGGATAGCTGAGGTCTTTTTCCCCGAAAGAGACAATCAATCCCCTTTGATGGACATATTGTACTTCTTAAACAGCGCATACAGGCGCGGGCGCGACAGGCCTGACAGGCTGCAGGCGCGGGCGACATCGCCCTGTGCCTGCCGGCGCAACTCTGTTAAATAGTGCTTTTCAGCGCTGCAGGCAACCATTTCACGGTATGCGGGAAGCTGCATAAACGTGCCCGACGCATACGGGCTTTTTTCGCACCGCTCCTCTACGGTTTCTTTCTGAAGCAGATTCCGCTTCAGCTGAATGCGCATGGCGGCAGGCAGGTGGTGCGGGTACAGCGTCGGATCGTTCCGCGCTGCAGACAGAACCCGCTCAAGGGTATTTACCAGCTCGCGCACATTGCCCGGCCACGAATATGCGGCAAGCGCATCGAAAAACTCAGGCGTAACCCCCTTTGTCTCCATGCCGTAGCGCCTGCACAGCCTGTCGACATAATACAAAGCCAGCTCCTGAACATCATCTGCGCGCGCGCGCAGGGGCGGCACTTCAATGCTCAGGGATTCAAGCCTGAACAGCAAATCCTTTCTGAAATTACCCGCTGAGGCCATTTCCCGCAAATCGCGGTTTGATGCGGCAACAACCCTGAAATTGCTATGCAGCTCTGTGCCGGATCCGATCGGGCGATACCGGTGTTCCTGCAGCACCCGCAAAAAAGCTTTTTGCAGCACAAGCGGCAGCTCGCCGACCTCGTCGAGAAACAGGGTTCCGCCGTCCGCCTGAGCGATAAGGCCATCCGTATCACAGTCCGCTCCCGTGAAGGCCCCCTTTTTATAGCCGAACAGCGCGCTTTCAACCAGCGTGTCCGGAAGTGCTGCGCAGTCAACAACCACAAAGCTTCCGCTGCTTCGCGGGCTGTTTTCATGAATAGCCCTGGCAAACAGCTCCTTGCCGGTGCCGGTTTCCCCGAAAATAAGCACCGGCGCAACTGACGATGCAGCCTGGGCGAGCTGATCAAAACAGTGGTTCATGTGCGCGCTGCTGCCGATAATGCCGTCGCGCTTAAGCGCTTTCAGCGGAGCGCGTGCGCATTTTTCCTCACGGTATTCAACTGCTCTCATAATAGGAAGGGACATGCGCTTAATGGAGGAGGGCTTTTCTATATAATCCCAGGCACCGCTTTTTATTGCAAGCTCGGCCCCGTCGGGATCGCCCTGTGCCGTTATAATAATCACCTCCGGAGCTGAAGCGCTTTCTGAGCGTATCTCCGGTATCACGTCAAGGCCGTTCCCGTCGGGAAGCTGCACATCAAGCAGCACCACATCAAAATGGTCCGCCTTGCAGCAATCCAGCCCCTTTCGCCTGGTGCCCGCAATGGTTGCCTCATGACCCATTCTTTCCACAAGATCAGAAAGCATATGAGAAAGCATCGTATCATCATCTATAATCAGAATGCGCGCCATAGCGGGTGTTCCTGCAAGCTGCTAAACAGTTAGCACAGCGAAATAATTTAAGGACGGGAAAATTTTCTTGTGGCAGTATTTTTTCTATTATATAATTAAATTTTTTTATTATCAAAACTTTTAATCTATTCTTTCCGTTCGTATGGATCATGATAGCACAGAGCCTGTTCCGCTGCTGCTCATATATTCGGACCCTTCAATTGCGCGAACCATACAGGCTCTTTACGGTCGCAACAGCACCATTTTGCTGAAAGCATTTTCGCCGGTCCGCGAAATCCGGAACATTCTCAGTCAGATATCATCCCCCCTATAGCACTCATAGATATTCCAAGCAACGCAAGCCCCTGCGCCGACTATCTTCAGGAGCACAATCCTCTGCTCCCCCTTGTCTCTGTAAGCATCGATGGCACGTTGTTGCATTTGCGACCGAAGGAGCTGTCCTCGGTTACGGTATCCATTCCGGCATCATGTTCTGCACTTGAGTTCCAGGCGCTTATTCATGCACTCCATGGACGGGAGCGCACCGGGGGGAGAATCGGCCATAACGCACGCCCGCATAGAATATGTTAATATTGTCCTGCGTGCGCTGCGCGATATCGACGACATTATAGCCCGCCTTCAAGACCCGGCGCAGCTCATGGATGCGGTATGTGAAACGCTGCTCAAAAGCCGCGTATGCCGCCATGCCTGGATTATGCTGTACAGCTCCGCCGGGAGCGTAGACGCTGCCGCTGAAGCAGGCGACGCTGCAGTCGTTGAGCGGTTTGCACGGTGCTGCAGAGAAAACAGCCCTCCTCCCTGCATTCAAAAAGCCCTTGATACAAACCGTCCGGTTCTGCTTGATGAAATGTCCCCGGCCTGTCCTGCCTGCCCTGCCGGCAGCAGCTATGACTGCAGCAATACGGCATGCATCCGCCTCGAATACATGGACAACACCTGCGGGCTCCTCGCAGTAAAGCCTGAGCTGCCGTTTGCCGGCGATCCGGAAACCCAGCTGCTGCTGACTGAAATAGCACGTGACCTTTCGCTTGCTCTGTATTCTGTAAGCGAAGAGCGGATGCGGAAAAAGGCCCAAACGGCACTTCGTGACAGCGAGGAGCGGTACCGCAATCTATATGAGCATATCAGCAACGGGGTGGTCATTTGTGAAGCGCTGGATAATGGCAGCGATTTTTTGTTTGTCGATTTTAACAAAGCATAACGATCAGTTCTGCCAAAGATTATAACAGGTCTTGATCTTGCCTGTAAAATACGCGCCGTCCGGTCGGATATACCCATTATTCTCTGTACCGGCTACAGCAGCAGCGTCACCCCCGAAAGGCTGCGCCAGAGCGGGATCACAGAATTTATCATGAAGCCCATAAGCCGCCACCAGGCTGCTCAGACAATACGGCGCGTGCTTGGCAGCATTTCCTGCGCATCAGGCGCACAGTGACAGTTGGAGAATATCCCTTCAGCTTCTTTCCCCCCGGAACCTTTACAGTTCAGGCGGCAGCTATTATAATAACAAATCAAACAGGATACAGATTACCGCTTGCCGTCGTGGAGAGAAAAATAATATGGTGAGGTATGGTCATTGCCCGGCTCCGTCCGGCCAATCCAGCTAATTTGTGCATATCAAGCAAAGCGGCAGGGTTTCCGCCAATCACGCTCGCAGCTATTCCTGAGGGGCTGGAACTTGCAGTATTTGTTACAATAACAGGGGAGAAACCATGAGCCAGAACAGATTTTCTTTTGAGCGCACCGCAAACGGCTTTGTAAAAATCGGCGGGGGGCACGTGCCCTCTTTTATACGTGCAGAATCGCCACCCGTCTTTTTCGACCCGGGCGTATCTGCATTCGGCCCGTTTTATCTTACATGCGCTGCGGACATACTCAAAGAGCGCGCAAAAGAGATGACCATTGTGCTGACGCACTCTCATTTTGATCACTGCGGCGCCGCTCCGTACCTGCTTCGCAAGCTGCCCGGCTGCCGAACTGCAGCCAGCGCCAAAGCAGCCGATGTCCTGCAAAAAGAAAAAGCAATCAGATTGATTAACGAGTTAAATGCTGAATATGAAGAGAATATGTCCTCTGAGGAAAAAGCCGAGAATGTCTCATTTGACGGGCTATCGGTAGATATCAAGCTGACGGAAGGGGACCGCCTTTTTTCCGGGGAGCAGAGCGAATGCATTGTTTACGAAACACCTGGACACACAAAAGACTGCCTGTCTTTTTATTTCCCGGAAACGCAGACCCTTGTGGCGGGTGAAGCAGCCGGGGTGCCTGAAAACGGCTTTATTCACAGCGTTTTTCTGTCAGATTATGACAGCTACGTGTCCTCGCTGTATAAGCTGAAGGATATTGATGCCGCAGCTATCTGCATAGCCCATGTCGGCATTCTTACCGGCCGGGCTGATGTCAGAGACTATCTGTCCGCTTCGCTTGAGGCGGCACAGGGCTATCGGGAAATGTTAGAGCGCAGTCTATCAGAATACGGCGGCGATGTGGAGCAGGTCGTTGCATCTATTACCGCACGGGAATATGATGCCGCAAAAGAGCACATCATCAACCGTACCCCGTTTATGATAAACCTGAGAGCAAAAATAAACGCAGTGCAGAAATGTATGTAATGCACCGCCCACACGACGGGGCGGATTTTTTGATCCCGCATGGCCTGTCCGGGAGGGTATTCCGGCTTATAATTTTGGTTGCTACGAATAAGAGCGCTCTGCGGGGCGGGGTTTTCCTGCACGGTGGGATACGAGCATTATGCTTCACATAGCCGAAAACGTATTCATTCCGCTGCGCGAGATTGAGATCTCGGCTGTTCGAGCACAAGGTGCCGGAGGGCAGAATGTAAACAAAGTGTCAACCGCCGTGCATTTGCGTTTTGACATAAAGAGATCCTCGCTGCCGGCCCGGTACAGGCAGCGGCTCCTTCGCTTGCGGGACCGTCGAATTACCGCAGAGGGCGTTGTTGTCATAAAAGCGCAGCAGCACCGAACGCAGGAGAAAAACCGGCAGGAAGCACTGAAGCGCCTTCAGGCGATGGTGAAAAGGGCCGGGTCTGCTCCAAAAAAACGGATTCGCACAAAACCGCCCCGCTCGGCTGAAAAAAAGCGCTTAACCCGAAAGGTGAACCGGGGAAGGCTTAAAGCCCTTCGGAAAAAAGTTGCCGCGACAGAGAGTTAAACACAAAAAAACAGGCCCGTAATCCCCGGTGCGCGATTCCGGATAGAACCAGGGCACTTTGTATCAATATCCGGCATGTGCGGCATACACCAGTCAGAAATCATCCTGCATAGCTGTCATAATTTTCCTTTAGCCACCGGTAGAGACCTGCTGTATCATGCTCCGGGTCAAGCCTCACCAGCTTTTTCTGCTGCATGTGCGGATTCTGATAAAAAAACACCCGGGCCTTTTTTGTCAGGCGCAGGCAAAAAACATCGGTCAGCCCCTTGTACTTATGTATATTGAGCCCCGGGCTTGAAAAATCCATAAGGTCGACACGAATAATGGTTTCAATCGCTTTTTTAAACAGGGGAAAGTCCGCTTCATACAATCGCTCCATATCCTGAACAAAGCTGCCGGCAAATTCGCTGTTTTTCAGAACCGTCGCAAAAACCTCCATTACACGCTCGAAACCTTTCACTCTTTTTTTATCAGCAGCCGCCTCACCGCCCTCCCACGAAGCAATTTCAGCTTCCGCAAGCTCTTTTTGCAGCAGCTGCACCTGCTCTTTATTCGCTGCGAGATCAGCGCTCAGCGCCTCGGTGCGCCTGCCCGATTTGCGTCCGGTGCCGAGATAGAACCTCACCATTCGAACAAGATGATCAGGGCTGACCGGCTTTGGTATATAATAGACGAAATCAAAATTCTGTGCTTCCTCTATAACGTCCTCCTCCATTCCGGTAAGCAGAATGATGGGCACATAGGGGTAATCCTCGCGAATCAGCGGCACAACATCAATACCGCTGAGCCCGGCATTGTTAAAGTGTACGTCAAGCAGAATAACATCAGGCTGCGGCCCATCCTGCTTTATAAACTCAAGAAACGCAACAGGCTCATAAAAGCTGTCAAACCGCTGGGACAGCTGAGCCTCCTCAAGCACGGCTTTTATCATTTCGTGTATCCGCGGCTCATCATCGACCAGCACAATGTGAATCAGCTGATGTGTATCCTTTTTCATCATGCCTCCTGATAGGCAGTTTCGGGCGTATTGCCCGCTAGCGGCAGGCAAATATCCACTCTGAGCCCCTTCTCGCCCGCCAGTTCGGTGTTGTGTGCCTCAACCGTAATTCCCATCCGCTCTGCAAAAAATTTAACAAAAAGGCTGCCCTGCCCGTATTTTTTATTGCCGCGCTTTCTGGACAGCACCGGCTCCTGATACAGCTTATGCGCCACTTCGGACGACACCCCGCCGGCATTGTCGGTTACCGTAATAAGCGCACAGGTTCCCTGCACAGAAAAGCCGATCTCAATGCGGGGCACAAAGCTCTGGGCACCGCCCGCTTTCAGGCGGTCGAGGCGCTTAAAATCAAGCGCAGCCTGGCTGTTCCGGAATATATTGAGCACGATATCCCAGACCTTGTTACGGTCAACAAGCACGCCCCTGCCCGCCGCTTTCGCGGGAGCCTTTTCAATCGACACAGCGGTGCGCGCGCATTCGCTCCGATACAGCCGGGCAGCTTTTTCAGCAATAAACCGGCACAGATCAGCAAGCTCAATGCTTTCAAGGTCAAAGGTAAGCCCGTCCTCGAGATCCCGCAGGTGGTGAATAATATTTTCTTCAAACGGCCGTATAACCTGCTTATAGAGCTCGCGCTCTTTTACCGGGGGCAGGTCGTTGACAATATCATGAATTTTTGACTTCCAGGTCCCTTCAAGCAGCTGCAGCTCATCCTTTACAAGATTTGCCTGCGCGAGCAGATCCGATTTCAGCTTCCTGCTCGCCACCATAAATTCAAGGTTCTGTTTCTGCTGCCGGGCCTCATCTATAGTGCGCCGTTGCTTCTCCTGAAGCGCATCCGCCGGCGATGTTTTAAAAAACATCAAAAACCCCAGTCCGACGGCAATTGCATACATTGCCACAAAAGAGCGGCCGAAAAACAGCCTGCTTCCATACACAATAATTCCCTGATCCCAGAGGATTTTTGAAAACACCATGACAAAAAAAATGTTAAAAAACGCCACATACATCATGGTGCGCTTTCCTCCGATAAGCCAGGAAAAATATATTCCGGAAAGAGATAGAAACACACAGAAATTGTAATGCCGGATCGGATCCACAATCATAAGCTCTACAACCATATATGCAAGCACATAGATGGCCGCAAGCAAAGAAAGGCGCAATCCGCGGATCCGGCTTAAAGCGGCGACAAGTGATGTTAGCTGGTGCATAAAAAAAATGTACATAAATGTTGCAGGCTTTTCAAGAACAAAAGCCTGTTCGTTTTGTGAGCCGGCCCCGCAGCGCGCACCAGGGGTTGCAGCGGTCGGCTGTGTGATTATATTTTATATAACACACCCGCAGCACGCTGCGGGGTATCCCGGTAAATAGTACTGATTATTGAGATACGTTCCGCTTGTCGCACGATCCCGTACAACGGGGGGCGCCGTGCCGAGCATACGCGAAACGATTCGGACCGGAAAGGGCGGCAGGAACTGCTAACCATCGCTATTGAATCACAGGGGGGGTGATGACATGAAACACAGAATACTCATTCCTTTTATATGTCTGATGCTTGCGGTGCTGGCGTGCGTGCCGGCATCATGCGGCACGGAAAACGGGCAGCTTGTGCGCACGCCGGAGGAAATGGTAACCCGCGACCTGATGGCAAGAAACATCACGGATACTGACGTGCTTAGAGCTATGCGATCCGTTCCCCGGCACCGTTTTGTTCCGCCGGCTCAGCGCCCCTATGCCTATACTGATTCGCCTCTGCCCATTGGACACGGCCAGACTATTTCACAGCCATATATAGTCGCGCTGATGACCCAGAGCCTCGATCTGGACAACAAGGACAGGGTTCTGGAAATCGGAACCGGATCAGGATATCAGGCCGCTGTTCTGGCAGAAATTGCCGGGGAGGTATATTCCATAGAAATTGTTCCACAGCTGGCCGAAAAAGCATCCGCTCTGCTTTCTTCTCTTGGATATAATAATGTTACCGTAACCGCAGGAGACGGGTTCAGCGGGTGGCCCGAGCACGCGCCCTACGATGCCGTTATACTCACCTGTGCTGTCAAGCCCATACCCGAACCGCTTATCAGACAGCTCAGACAGGGGGGGCGCATAATACTTCCATTAGGTAAGCAGTATCAGACGCAACAGCTTATTCTGGGGACAAAAAAAAACGGAGGCCTGATCAAGGAATCCATTTTACCGGTGAGATTCGTTCCCATGACGGGAAAAGCGCTTGAGCAAATGAAGAGCCGCTAACCCTTTTTTGCGCCTAAAACAGCTCCCGGACCCGCTCGAGCTCTGCCCCGGTAAACGGGGTCGGCAGCGTGCCCTCTTTGAAGCACTCATAAATGACTTCATCTGTGGACGGGTCGGGGTAATAGCCGGTGTCGGGATCGATGCGGACGAACACGATGCCGTCAGGTATGCTGAAAGATTTTTTCGGCTCAGCCTCAAGAACATCCTGCATAAAATCAAGCCATATAGGGCTCGCTGCGCGGGATCCGGTTTCATGCTTACCCAGCGGCGTATAATCATCATACCCCACCCACACGCCTGTGACCAGCTCTGGGGTATACCCCAGAAACCAGGCGTCGCGCTCATCATTTGTTGTCCCGGTTTTACCTGCACAGGGCCGATTCAGCTTTCTAACACGCCACCCGGTACCTTCATCAACAACATTCTTGAGCAGGTTTGTCATGATATAGGCGGTTTGGGGGCTGATAGCCGATACCAGGCGCGTTTGATGGCTTTCAACAAGCTCACCGCTTCTGTCACGGACGCCGGTTATCACAAATGGATTGGCGTAAACGCCCTGGGCACAAAAAGCCGAATACGCCTTTACCATATCAAGCAGCGACACCCCGCAGGTGCCGAGGGCCAGGGATAAATCGCGGGGGAATTTGCCGTTTATACCCAGCTTTTTCGCATACTGTATTACATAGTGTATGCCGATGTCCTTCATTATTTTTATGGTAATAATATTGCGCGAGTGGGTGAGCGCCTCCCTGAAGGTCGTCGGTCCGGAAAACCGGTTTGAGTAATTCTGCGGCTGCCAGAATGTGCGTTCGGTGTCTTTATCGTTCACCTCAAAGATTACCGGGGAGTCGACAATGATACTCGCCGGCGTATAGCCCTTGTCAAGCGCTGCAGCGTATATAATGGGCTTAAAGCCCGAGCCCGGCTGGCGCTGGGCCTGCAGCGCGCGATTGAATTCGCTCCTGGTAAAATCACGGCCGCCCACCATTGCCTTGATGTGGCCGGAGTGGGGGTTCAGGCACAGCAGTGCTCCCTGCACCCGCGATGTGGCATTATCGGGAATCTCCTGGCGCGTTTCATAATCGGCAAGGCCGGTGAGCACCGCCGCCTGTGCGGCCTTCTGCATGCCCATATCAAGGGTCGTCTCGATGTACAGCCCTCCCTCGTAAAGCGTATCAGACCCGAACCTGCGCTCTATTTCCTGTCTGACATGCTCGACAAAATAGGGCGCCATCTGTGTGTTTATATCCTCGGGCTCGGGAAAAACCAGGGATTCATTGTCGGCGGCCTGCAGCTGCTGTCCGCTTATATAGCCCTGGGAGCGCATGCGCTCCAAAACATAGTGACGCCGCTTGAGCGCCCGCTCTCCCACCCGATAATAGTTTGGCGCTTTTGGAAGCCCCGCAAGAAAAGCAGACTCTGCAAGGCTCAGCTCTGCAGCGGGCTTGTCAAAATAAACGCGGGCAGCAGCCTCAACGCCGTATGCGCCGCGGCCGAAATAAATCTGATTTAAATACAGGGTTAAAATTTCATCCTTTGACAGTGACCGCTCAATGCGCCTGGCGAGAATCGCTTCGCGGATTTTTCGCGAAAAGCTGCGCTCCGGTGTCAGCAAAATGGATTTTACAATCTGCTGGGTAATGGTGCTGCCGCCCTGCCTTATTTCAAAAGACTGAATATTTTTAAGGGCAGCCCGGAAAATACTCCATATATTGATGCCGCTGTGCTCGAAAAACCGGTCGTCTTCTGCGGCGATAATCGCCTGAATAAGATGGGGGGATATGTGCGCAAGATCGACTATATACCGACGCTCTTTATAAAACTCCCCGATCAGCTCACCGTCGCAGGAATAGACTTCGGTTACCAGCGGCGGGGTGTAATCTTTAAGTGTTTCTATGCGGGGAAGCCCGTAGCTGAAATAATAATAGGCGCCGATGCCCCCGGCCGCGGGAATTACGATACCCGAAACAATTAAAATGATCAGAATACGGAATAGGATTGTTTTTGTGCGCATAGGTCTGAACAATACCTGCTACAGGTCACTAAGGTCAAATGCATCGGTAATATGGTCAATGGTGCTGCCGCCCGGGGTATGCCGTATGGCGATCACATCAAAGCGGGCCTGTACATCGCCGAGGCGGTGCTCCTGAATAAACCGCATTGCAACCCGCGCGATTGTGCGCTGCTTGCCGGGGTGAATGGCTTCCTGCGGGCTGCCGAATGTGTCTGAGCGGCGCGTTTTTACTTCAACAAACGCTACCGTGTTCTTGCGGACGGCAATGATATCGATTTCACCGAACCGGCAGCGGTAATTCCTGCACAATATTTTATATTTATGCCTCTTCAAATAGGAAGCCGCCAGATCCTCTCCCCGCTCGCCAATATGTTTTCTGGTATGGGTCATAGGCGCATACAGAAACAAAGGCCCGGATGAAGCGCCTTGCCGCAGCGTATTAAAAAAGCCGCAGGTTCCGGTATTTCGAGCCTCCGGCCGCCCGGAAGCTTTTCCGGTGAAGCGGACAGGCGCCGTATCTGCCGATGGCGGCAATGTGCTGCCGCGTTCCATAGCCTTTGTTTTGGGCAAAATTGTAATTGGGATACAGCAGGTGACACTTTTCCATAATGCTGTCGCGGACCACTTTTGCGACAATCGAGGCTGCGCCGATGCAGAGGCTTTTTGCATC
Organism: uncultured Thermodesulfobacteriota bacterium; assembly: GCA_964621615.1. Classification (GTDB taxonomy): domain Bacteria; phylum Desulfobacterota; class WTBG01; order CAIYCZ01; family CAIRTM01; genus CAZUMW01. Next base: position 118,207 of record CAZUMW010000001.1, on the reverse strand, counting down.
CCCTTTTACAATAGCGCTCTGGGGCGTGCGGGTCGGTATTGTGGAGGATCCGTCGACGATAATATAATCGGGAATGACGCGGAGCATGGAAACGGCATTTTTCATCGCCCGGAAAGTTGCATTGAGAATATTTATGCGATCAATTTCCTCCGGGCTGCAGGATGCCCAGCTCCATGCAATCGCATGATCTTTAATCGTCGAAAAAAGTCTGTTTCGGCGGGACGCTGAAAGTTTCTTGGAATCAGTTATTTCAGGATGCTGCCAGCCGGCGGGAAAAATAACCGCTGCCGCCACGACCGGACCCGCAAGCGGCCCCCGGCCTGCTTCATCAATGCCGGCAACATACCGGTATCCCTGCCGGTTCAGCTCTGTTTCAGGCAACTGTGTTGCACATTCAGAAATAGATGGGCATTTCATTGATTCCGAAGCATCCGGGCGCGCTGCTCAGAAAAACAGCTGTACACATGCGCGCAGCGGCGTTATTGCTGGTAGCGCCTGACTTTAACGCGCGCGGCTTTCCCGCGCAGCCCGCGCAGATAATAGAGCTTTGATCTGCGCACTATCCCCTGCTGCACCACTTCTATCTTATCGATTGACGGGGAGTGAAGGGGAAAAATACGCTCTACGCCGACACCGTATGATTCTTTTCTAACGGTAAATGTCGAGCTGATGCCGCCATTGTGCCGGCCGATAACGGTTCCCTGAAAAACCTGGATGCGCTCTTTTTCTCCCTCGCGGATGCGCACGTGCACCTTCACGGTATCGCCGGAGCGGAATTCGGGTATATCGAGGCGCTGCTGTTCCCGTTCAAGAATGTCAATTACGTTCATTTTCTGACTCCACGTGTTGTTCTTTATTATTGATGTGTTCAAGCAGTTCTTTGTCGCTTTCTGTCAGCCGTGCCTTTTTTAATAACTCAGGACGTTTCGCGGCTGTTTTTTTTAATGATTCCCGTCTGCGCCATCCTGCAACAGCTGCGTGATCGCCGGACAGCAGCACCGGGGGTACTGCGCTTTCCCGAAATATCGCCGGCCGCGTATACTGAGGATATTTGAGCAACCCGTCCGCCAGGGAGTCCTCCTGAACCGACCTGCTGTCACCGACAACCCCCGGAACCATGCGGGCCACCGCATCAACAATAACCAGCGCAGGGAGCTCTCCCCCGGTAAGCACATAGTCGCCGATTGACACCTCTTCATCAACAAAATCAAGAACCCGCTCATCAACACCCTCGTAGCGCCCGCAGATTATAACGATCTGAGAGCTGCTGCTGAGCCGGCGGGCCCTTTCCTGCGTAAAAAGCGGGCCCTGCGGTGTTGCCAGCACAACTTTTGAGCCTTCATGCGGACTCCGGACACGCTCAACGGCTTTGACAAGCGGCTCAACCTTCATGACCATACCGGCTCCCCCGCCGTACGGGGCATCATCAGCGGTACGGTGCCTGTCCTCAGTAAAATCCCGGAGATTGTGTATATTGATTTTTATGAGCCCGCGCTGCCGGGCCTTAAATAAAAGGCTTTCCCGCAACGGTGATTCAAGCATGTTCGGGAAAAGAGTAATTATATCAAATTGCACCATTAAAATAATAAACAGATCAAAACGCGGACGTGAATGGTCGCCCGTCCATACCAGTGCGGTTTCCCCGGGAAATGCTCCGGTAAAGAGAGCTTATTCAACAATTTCCAGCACAGCCCGCTTTCTGTGTTTTGCTGACGCTGCGGACAAAATAGTTCTTATGGCCTGTGCAGTGCGTCCGTGTTTGCCGATAATTTTGCCCAGGTCTTCTTTTGCAACTCGCAGTTCTATCACTGAGGTCTGCTCCCCCTCAACCTCGCTTACCGATACTTCATCCGGATTGTCAACTAGCGCATGAGAAATGTACTTTACTAAGTCTTTCATCATAGTAGTAGCCTCCTTGAGAAATATATTACCCCAATGGCCTGTACCTTCAACTGCTGCAGTGCAAAAAAGACAGGCTTACCCTTTAAAAACCCCTTGTTTTCTCAATAGAATATCGGCTGACTGCGTCGGACGAGCCCCCCGTTGTAACCAGCGCGCGGTTTTTTCCGTATCGATAATTACTTTCGCAGGATTGCTGCGAGGATCAAACGTCCCCAATGTTTCAATAAAACGCCCGTCGCGGGGCGATGTGTTCTGGGCAACAACTATTCGATAGAAAGCCTGTTTTTTCTTTCCGAATCGTGCAAGACGTATCTTTACAGCCATAGCGCGTATCTTTTCCTCCGTTTATTATTATAGTGCTCAATAAGTATAGTATATTTGTTTGATTTCACCAAATATTTTCTACTATAAAACGACTTAGTTTATATTGATAATTAATCATTTGTCAAGAGAATTTATCCGAAAAATTGCTTGAAAAGGCAAAACCCATGTGCTATCCCTTCAAAATGATAACCAAAAGCAGCCCTGAGAGCTGCTGAGCACCGATAACGCGCGATGCCCCCGCCTGCACGGCGGGGCTTTTTCGGCAGCTGACGGTAAAAATGTTTTCTATGGCAACAACAACATCCACCATACAGGTAAAAACATCCGGAGACACTGACATTATCGACTTGACCTCACGTGTTGAGCAAAAAGTCGCAGAGTATGCTTCTGGATGTAACGGTTTTTTGCTGCTGTTCATTGACGGCTCAACCGCAGCGCTGACCACCATCGAATATGAATCAGGTGTTGTCAATGACCTCAAAAGAGCCATTGACCGCCTTGCTCCCCGGGATATTGCCTATGAGCATGACCGGCGGTGGGGCGACGGCAATGGCTATTCTCATGTAAGAGCAGCACTTCTTGGCCCATCACTTTCCATTCCCCTGGCCAACGGCGACATGCTCCTTGGTACCTGGCAGCAGATTGTGCTGTGTGACTTTGACAATCGTCCCCGTCAGCGGGAAATTATTGTTCAGGTACACACCTCGAAATAATTTTTTTCTATGCTATTTTATTTTAAAAGATAATTATTTTTTTATTTATTTTTATTATGCCGGACACCGCATCAAAAGAACACGTTTTTTCAGAAACGCTTTATTTCGACGATTTCGGCATTGTCAAGTCCCTCTGCGGGGAGCACGATAAGCACATCAAAACGATCGCAAAAAAACTCGGGGTCGATATGCGCGTCCGGGGCAACGAGCTAACCCTCAAGGGCGGCCGCCGGGAGCTGGCATCGGCCAGAAAGCTGATGCAGGATCTGTATTTTATTATAGAAACCGGGTACCGCCCCAGCCACGTGGATGTATTTCATGCGCTGAAAATGGTTCTCGACAATCCCGGCGTCCATTTAAAGGAGGTTTTTCTCGATACAATAACGGTTTCTTCGCGCGGCAGCCCCATTACCCCGAAAAGCTATGCGCAGAAGTCATACGTGGACGCTATTCGCAAGTTTGATATCGTAATCGGCATCGGCCCTGCGGGCACCGGCAAGACCTATCTTGCCATGGCAATGGCTATTGCCGCATTAATGAAAAAAACGGTAAACAGAATCATCCTGACCAGGCCGGCTGTCGAGGCAGGCGAAAAGCTCGGATTCCTGCCGGGGGACCTTTTTGAAAAGATAAACCCGTACCTGCGCCCGCTGTATGACGCACTGCACGACATAATGGATATGCACAAAGCCACTGAGCTGCTTCACCAGGGAATCATAGAAGTGGCGCCTCTTGCCTTTATGCGGGGCCGCACACTGAACGATTCCTTTGTTATTCTCGATGAAGCCCAGAACACGACATCCGAGCAGATGAAAATGTTTTTAACCAGAATCGGCTTCAACTCGCGGGTGGTAATCGCCGGCGATATTACGCAGGCAGATCTTCCCCCGGGTCGCATCTCAGGGCTTGTTGAGATACAAAGGCTGCTGCCCGGCATTCATGGCATCAAATTTGTCCACTTTTCGGAAAAGGACGTTGTTCGCCATCCCGTTGTCGAGCAGATAATCAAAGCCTATGAAACCGGCAAACAAAACAGCGAGTAACTGATTATGAAAGAAGCTCTGCTTCAGAAGCTGTGGCCGTCACGAAAAAAGAAAAAAAAGTCTAAAATAGAAGAAACCCCCAGGCGGGCCGGCGTTTTTTCAACACACATGACGGCATCCACCTACCGTACCGGTGCGTGCCTGATTCTTGCCGGCATCATAACCCTGCTGATCGCCCCGCGCCTGACCACCCCCCGCTACACCTACGACCCCGGCGACATTGCCAAGCATACGGTCCGGGCACCCCGTGATTTTTCGGTAGAGGACAGCACGTCCACAGAAAAAAAGAAAGCCCAGGCCGCAGAGGAGGTGCTGTCGGTCTATGATTTTAATTCCCGCGCCGCGCAGGAGCTTGAAAAACGCATAACCGAGGCGTTCTCTTTCATGCGAAACGCCATCGAGAGCCTGTCGCAGGGAAAATCGGTGTCAGAAGAAAAAAAAGAGGAGTTTCAGAACATCCTGCAGATTCGCGTTCCCGATGATTATTATACGCTGCTGCTCAAAAACGGCTTTGACAAAGAAACCGAGGGGCACCTGCTTGATTTGACCCTTCCGTACGCCCGGCGGGAAATAGTGGCCTCCACAGAACAGCTGTTCAAAGAGCGCGGCCGCGGAATAATGCTCAGAGATATTTACACCAAGGAGGAGATTTTCATTGATGATTTATCCTCTCTTATAGACATCGAGGAGCTGGAAATCATGCTCCGGCGTGATGCCCGTAAAATTCTCGGCAAAATGCGCCCTTCACTGCGCAACACCATTACCGGGCTCGCCGTAAAGCTGCTTGAGCCGACCATTACCTTCAACCCGGTCGAAACCAACAAGCGCCGCCATGAGGCAATCACCAATGTCAACCCGCTGTATTACAATGTTAAAAAAGACGAAATTATCGTTAGAGAGGGCTCGCGCATAAATGAAGAAACCGCGCTGAAGCTCAAAGCCCTCAAAAGCATGAAGCGGCGGCGCAATCTGGTGCTCATCCTGGCCGGCTACTTCCTGCTGTCCTTTGTTTCCCTGCACGTGCTGTACCGGTTTACCATTGAAAATATGAGCAACGGCTCGTTTTTCCGCATTAACAGCAGGGACCTGCTGTTTTTGTGCAGCCTTTTTGCCGTCACATTTATCGCGCTGAAGCTGTGCTTTTTCATTGCGGACGGCATCAGCAAAGGGTATGAGGAAATTCCGCTTGACTGCTACTTATATGGAATTCCTTTTGCTTTTGCGGCAATGGTTATCAGCGTCGTTCTTTCTCCCCGCATTGCCGCGCTGAGCTCAATCATCATTGCCATGTTTGTCTGCTTCATGCTGGAAAGCCGCTTCGGCTTCTTTATGTATGCCCTTATCAGCTCGCTGGTCGCCGCCCAGGAGGTAACCCAGACAAAAGAGCGCAAAATGATTATCCGCGCAGGGCTCATTGTCGGTGGCGTCAACACAATGCTGATCATTTCACTCTATCTTATTGCAGGAAATATTTTCAGCACCGACCCGCTTATCAGCATCGGCTTCGGCGTGCTTGGCGGGCTGCTGTCAGCCGTGCTGGCAACCGGCATCGTTCCCATCGTTGAAATAGCGTTCAACTATACCACCGACATCAAGCTGCTTGAGCTCGCCGACCTTAATCAGCCGGTGCTGCGGAAGCTTCTTATTTCCGCCCCCGGAACCTACCACCACAGCATACTGGTGGGCATACTGGCCGAATCCGCGGCCGAGGCGATCAATGCAAACTCTCTGCTCGCGCGGGTGAGCTCATATTACCATGATATCGGCAAAATCAAAAAGCCACAGTACTTTGTAGAAAACCAGAAGGGCATAGAAAACAAGCACGACAAGCTGCTGCCAAGCATGAGCAGCCTTATCATAACAAGCCACGTCAAGGAGGGCTGCGAGCTGGCGAAGGCATACCACCTGGGCAAGCCGATTCAGGACATCATTTCCCAGCACCACGGAACGCGCTGCATTGACTATTTTTATCAAAAAGCAAAATCGCTGCACGAGGGAACCGGCCAGCCCGTAAGCGACAAGGATTTCCGATATCCCGGCCCAAAGCCCCAGACAAAGGAGGCGGGTATTGTCATGCTCGCCGATGCCATCCAGGCCACCTCTAAAACGCTTGCCGAACCGAGCCCGGCCCGTATCCAGGGCATGGTCCAGCGCATCATAAACAATATCTTTGCGGACGGCCAGCTCGACGAATGCGAGCTGACGCTCAAAGATCTGCATCTCATTGCAGAAAGCTGCATCCGCATACTAAACGGATTCTTTCATTCGCGCATCGACTATTTTGAAAAAGTGAGCAAGGAGCAGCATGGCAAAGGTACTGATAAGAAACCGGCAAAAGCTGATGCGGATACCCCCGCGCGTGATTCGAAAGACAGTGACAGGGATCTTGGAAAGCGAATCGGCATTACAAAATCCAGAAACAAGCATTCTGCTGCTGGATGACTGCCGGATAGCCGAGCTGAACGAAACCTATCTTCACCGGCAGGGCCCCACTGATGTCATATCTTTTCCTCAGTACGACGGCAGCGTGCCGCCCGGCCTGCCCCAGCTTTTGGGAGATGTCGTCATATCGGTAGAAACAGCAGTCAGGCAGGCCCCCCGCCACGGCAATACCGCCGGGGAGGAAATCGTGGTTCTGCTGATTCACGGCGTGCTGCATCTGCTCGGGTACGATCACGAGCAGTCCCCTGAACAGGAGCGCATCATGCGCCGCCGGGAGAAAGAGCTTTTCAGCCGGGCGCTGCAGGATGCCGACACCCGCGCGTGGTGCAGTGAGGGCTGAGCCGTCCTGCCTTTTTTAGCTTGCCCGGACACTGTCAACATGGTAAATATAATGATTTTATCACACAAAATCATATCGCATATCATGTAGTTATCTTAATCATCCTGTGGAGAATAGCCATGAAACTTGATGAACACGTTATCACAAAAGCGATCATTGACACGTATTACAAAAAACTCATGAACAACCTTGAGGTTGATGTTGCTGTAGTCGGCGGCGGGCCGGCAGGTCTTGTGTGCGGCTACTGTCTTGCCGAGCGCGGCTGCAAGGTTGCCCTTTTTGAGCGTAAGCTGAGCATCGGCGGCGGCATGTGGGGCGGCGGGATGCTTTTTAACGAAATTGTGGTTCAGGCAGACGGCAGGGAAGTGCTCGACCGGTTCGGCGTCGCCACCAGCGAATTTGAACCGGGATATTATACAGCTGATTCCATAGAAACGGTCAGCACCATCATGTCGCGTGCCTCAAAGGCCGGGGTAACCATGTTTAACGGCATAAGCGTAGAGGATGTGATCGTCCGCGAAAGCAGGGTCTGCGGGCTGGTAATAAACTGGACGCCGATTGAAAGCGCAGGCATGCACGTGGACCCGCTGTGCATCCGCACGCAGTACATTGTGGAAGCCACCGGCCACCCCATCGAAGTCATCAAGGTTATTCAGGAAAAAACCGACCTTAAGCTCAAAACCCCCACCGGCAAAGCGATGGGGGAGCGCTCCATGTGGGCCGATGCAGCGGAAAAAAGCACGCTTGAAAATACCCGCGAAGCCTTTCCGGGAGTCTATGTGGCCGGCATGGCGGCAAACGCCACGTTCGGCAGCTTTCGCATGGGCCCTATTTTCGGAGGGATGCTCCTTTCGGGGGAAAAAGCCGCACAGCTTATCGCCCAGCGTTTGGACAGATAAGCTCGGGGCTCAAAAAGCCCGTTTTGCCTCCCTGTGCCGACTGCCGGATGTCAGCACCCGATGACGGAGTGCGGACTTAAGAAAATTCCTTATTTTGACGATAAGAAAATAAAGGAACCGTAAGGACCGGCGCAGGGAGGCGCCTGTTATGGGCTTTTTGTCGGCTGCTATCACCGCCCTCAAGGAGGAAATTTACCCCCTCATACCGGAAATTGACTGTAAGGCCTGCGGGAAGTGCTGCGTAAGCCCGCACATGACGTTTCTGGAATTTTGCTTTATCCTGTCCCATCTTGCTGAAAATCCTGACTATTTCATTGATATCCTCTCCAAAAACACGCCTTTTCATGAAGACTACCCCGGCCATCTTACCTGCAGATTTCAAACCGCTGAAAAACTGTGCGGCATATATCCCTACCGAACCCTTACCTGCCGGCTGCACGGACACCCCGTCGTAAAAGAAATGGGACTGCAAACCGACATTCCCTGCACCTATGCAAAGCCGGTCAAAAGCACTCTTGGAAGGCAGGATCTGTACGGTCTCATAGACCGGCTTACCGAGCTCAATGACGGCTTTTATTCATATTACCGGCCGCCGTACTGGATTTCAGGCCTGAACACTGAAACCTGGCTGACTATTTTATTTTCAGAAATGCCGCAAAATATTTTTCAGCTGCTGCAAAAACTCATGCAAAGCGAATTTGACCTCCAGGATTTCGGCGCCTATTTCACACAGCCGGTCAAGCTCAGGGAAAAAATCACCCTTATCGACACGTTTCACAAAAAGCGTTCTTTGAGCCGTCCTGAAGCACTCTGCCCCATGCTTGAAAAAATTAAAACCGGGTTTCCGCTCACCGGCGCCTATTATGTCATCGAGGCAAATATGTATCTCGAAGAGCTCGAGCAAAATCCAGGCCGGACGGAATATCACGACATAAAATAACCCCTCGCTATTTTGCAGCCGCCGCTTTCAGCAAAACCCCGGGCACTGCCTCATCAAAAAATTTTTCTCTCTTAGCGGCTTTTTGGGCTATAATGATTGTTTTATCAGCATGGGCCGCTTTACCGGAATGTGTACCGCTTATTTTTTAAACCGCAGACACAATGGGGCTCTCTGTCAATGGATACCCTGACCAGATGCCACTGGGTCACAGCTGACCCGCTCTACATTGCCTATCATGACCGGGAATGGGGGGTGCCGGTGTATGATGACCGCCGGCTTTTTGAATTTCTTATACTGGAGGGAGCTCAGGCCGGGCTGAGCTGGCTCACCGTACTGAAAAAGCGCGATCGCTATCGAACCGTTTTTGACGGCTTTAATGCCGAAAAAATGGCCGGATACGGGGAGTCGGAGATACAAAAGCTGCTTATGGACACCGGCATTATCAGGAACAGAAAAAAAATTGAAGCTGCCGTCTGCAATGCGCGCGCATTTCTTGACGTCTGCAGCCGCGCTAATTCCTTTGCGGAATATATCTGGCAGTTTATCGGCGGCGCGCCACGGAAAAATTCCTGGTCAGCGCCTGAGCAGGTGCCCGCTGCAACACCGGAAGCTGAAGCGATGAGCAGAGATCTGAAAAAACGGGGGTTTCGGTTTGTGGGGCCCACCATCTGCTATGCGTATATGCAGGCTGTGGGCATGGTAAACGACCACCTTACCCGCTGCTTCCGCTATGACATGCTGTAGGACTCCTGCGGGCGAGCCGGCACGGAACACACTGCACATCGGCACCGTCAGGCTGCCTGCACCCTTTTTCCTCGCCCCGCTTTCGGGCATAACCGATCTGCCGTTCCGTCTGCTGAACCGGCAGTTCGGCTGCGGGCTTGCATTTACCGAAATGATCAGCGCAGAGGGTCTTGTCAGGGGCGATCAGAAAACGCTCGGCATGCTCGCCTCATCGGCTGAGGACCGCCCTCTGGGCGTACAGCTGTACGGCAGCAATCCGGATACTCTGAGCGCAGCAGTCGAGGTACTCCTCCCTCATCGGTTCGACATTATTGATTTCAATGCCGCCTGTCCCGTCAAAAAAGTAACCGGGAAGGGACAGGGGGCAAGCCTCTTGAAAAACCCTGCAAAGCTCGAGGCGATAGTAAAAGCGATGGCCGCCCGGGCGGACGTGCCGGTTACGGTGAAAATCCGAGCCGGCTGGGATAGAGCATCCGTAAACGCACCCGACATCGCTCTTCGCTGCCGCGATGCCGGTGCTGCCGCCGTCACGGTTCACGGCCGCACCCGGTCACAAAAATATGATGGCACAGTCGACTATTCATATATAGAAGCGGTGAGAAACGCGGTCGATATACCGGTTATCGGCAGCGGCGATGTGCTCTCTGCCCGGCTTGCCCTCAAAATGATGGAGGAAACAGGATGCAGCGCCGTTGCTGTCGCGCGCGGCGCCCTCGGAAACCCCTGGATATTCGGCCAGATAGCATGCCTGCTTGACGGTCGCGGGAGCGCTTGCGGACCCGCTGCGGATCAGGTCCTGTCGGCAATGACCCGTCATCTGGAATCATGCTGCTCCTGGCATGGAGAAATAAAGGGGGTTAAAAAATTCCGCAAATTTTACTGCTGGTACACAAAAGGATTTCACGGCATAAAGAAGTACCGCACTGCAGCGTTTCATGCTGAAACCCGGCAGGAAATGCGTTCATACATAGAGGCGCTGTCCGGGCTGCAGGCCGGCTGTCTGCGGCCCGGAAAGATTTCCTCACCATAGCGCGCTGTTTAAATGCACCCCTGCGGGCAACACCTTGAAATACCCGTATGCATGTGGTATTTGTGAGTTATACGGCCTGAGCCTGTCCGGACCATGCATTCCGCACCGACACACCCGGACAATAATCTGAAACCGTGTTAGGCAGCACGTTTTCTAGCAGCTTCAGGGAAATACTATGGGCAAAAGAAACGGTACCGCTAAAAAACCGAGGGTGCTCATCGCCGATGACGAGGTGACCATCAGACGGCTTCTGGAAACCTACTTAACTAAATGGGGATATGAAGTGGTTGCCGTTGCGGACGGCGATCAGGCCTGGGACATTCTGCAAAAGCCGGATACGCCCCGGCTGGTTATTCTTGACTGGATGATGCCCGGAATCGAGGGCATTGAGCTCTGCAGGAGGGTGCGGGAGCTTGAGCACGGCGATCTGATACACATTATCATTTTGACCGCTCTTGAATCACGCGAGGATGTGTTAAAAGGCTTTTCCGCCGGAGCCGACGACTTTACCACAAAGCGCATCGATCCTGACGAGCTGCGCGCCAGAGTGAAAGTCGGGGAGCGTATCGTTGAGCTGCAATCTGCCCTCGCAAACCGAGTCGGCGAGCTCGAGCAGGCCGTATCCCATATCAAGCAGCTGCAGGGCATTTTGCCTATCTGTATGCACTGTCATAAAATACGCGACGACCGTGAGGTGTGGCAGCGCCTTGAAGAATATATCGAGCAAAACACCGAGGCAATGCTCAGCCACAGCCTGTGCCCGGAATGCTTTCAGAAATATTATCCGCAATATTCATCCGACAAAAAAAATTCCGGATAGCCCTGCAAACCCGGAATGAAAAACAGGCCTCAGAGCAAAACATCACACCCCTCCGGGGAACGCCCGAACCCCTGGAAAACATTTCCGCCGGGCGCAACCCCCTCAACGCTGAGCCTTGACAGTATCTTTTTCCGCTTTGTGCCGCCAGGGGCGCGCGTGCTCGATTGCGGCTGCGGGTGCGGCAATACAGTAGCGGTGCTGCGCAGGTCCGGGTATGCGGCTTACGGCTGCGATATCAACGCCTTGCTTCTGCAGCGCAGCGCACAGCACCGGTGCGCCGCTGCCTGCTTCATCGCTGCAGCCGGCAGCCGGGCTCCCTTCAAAAGCAGCGTGTTTGACTGCTGCATCATGCAGGCGTTTCTGACAGCGCTTCATGAGCCTGAGGAACGCATACAGGCAATCCGCGAGGCCCGCCGCATTCTGGTGCCGGGCGGCATTCTGTATCTTGCGGTGTTTGGCCGCACCGAAGAAAACCCCCAATATCGAGAGCGCTATCGCCGCGATGCACGCCGCACCGGGGAGTACGGAACCTTTATAGTAACCCGTGACGGCACACCGGGCTCACCGGCGCTTTACCGTGCCCGCCACTATACCGAACAGGAAGTCCGCGCGCTGCTTTCCGGCTCCTTTATCATCAGGCACTTCGGCCGCAGCACATTCACCAGCTGGCACGGAAACAAAACAAACGGGTTTATTGTAGCGGCTGAAAAAGCTGCGGGGTGAATCAGGCTGCATCGTTTCAGACGGTGCCGAAAACGTTTCATTACAGGCAGAGATGGGGGCAGCTGCTTTAGCTGATGATTCCCAGGGTATACAGCAGCACAATGAGGAGCGCAACGGGGGTTACATACTTTACCAGGACATGCCAGATGTCATAAAAGTGAAACGCGTTTTCCACGCGTTTTATTTCCGCCTCCTTTTCGCCGTGCGTCAAAATCCAGCCGGCAAATATGGCAATTAAAAGGCCGCCGACGGGAAGCATAACATTTGACGCAAGCATATCAAGCTGATCGAAAATAACTTTTCCGTAAATCTTGAAGCCGCTCCATACGTTGAAAGACAGGGCCGACGGAATGCCGATAACAAAAATAACGCCCCCCATTGTGTAGTCCGCCCTTTTTCGCGACCAGCCGAGCTCGTCGATGAAATAGGACACCACCACTTCAAGCAGCGATATAGCAGAGGTAATGGCGGCAAATGCTACCAGCACAAAAAACAGCAGCCCGACCACGCGGCCTGCAGGCATCCGGGCAAACACCTCCGGCAGCGTTACAAAAAAGAGACCCGGCCCCGCATCGGGTGCTACCCCATAGGTAAATACAATCGGGAAAATCATCAGCCCTGCCATAATAGCGTAAAAGGTATTCAGGATTACTATTTCAAGCGATGACGTCGAGATGTTGGTGTTTTTGTCCAGATAGCTTCCGTACGTGAGCATGGCGCCCATCCCGAGGCTGAGCGAAAAAAACGCATGGCCCAGCGCTTCAAGAAGCCCCGTGCGCGTGAGGTTTGAAAAATCAGGATACAGCAAAAACCTGAGACCTTCCGCCGCCCCCGGCGTTGTAAGCGAATTCACCATAAGAACGAGCAGAATAACCAGCAAAGACGGCAGCAGTATCTTGCTCCACTTCTCTATGCCCGAGCTTATGCCGCCACGTACGATAAAAATATTAATGAGCATAAAAAGCCCGTGCCACAGCACCTGCTGCCACGGGTTTCCCAGGAAAAGCTCGAAGTTAGCGGTTGCCGATCCCTGCGCAAAGCCGGAGGCACAGGAGATAAAAACGTACCTGAGAATCCAGCCGCCGGCAATACTGTAGTAGGAAAGAATGATAAACCCGGTCGCAACGCCCAGCCACCCCACAAGCGGCCAGTACCTGCTGTCGCGCAGCTCGCGGAATGCGCCGACCGGATTTTTTTGCGCGCTTCGGCCGATGATAAACTCGGCCATCATAATGGGGACACCGATAATGAACACGGCAATTATATAGGCCGCAACAAAAGCGCCCCCGCCGTACTGACCCGCCTTATAGGGAAAGCGCCATATATTGCCGAGGCCAAGCGCCGAGCCGGCTGCCGCCAGCACAAAACCCAGCTTGCTCGCCCAGTGCTCCCGCTGCTGTATTCCTTTAGGTGGTGCCATAACAAATCCTGAGTTGCGGGGGAAGGCGGCAATGTCAGCCTTCCGGGAAACAAACGATTAAACCTTACATTTATAAAATTAATCCGACTCATGTCAAGAAAACAATTTTTCCCGGCAGCGGCGGATATGATACAATACGGATAATTATAAATCGTGAACATCAAAATAGGGAAAACCATCCTTACCGATGACGGACGACTCCGGCCTGGTTGACATAAAATCAATTATAAAAAACACGCTGCAGAAATTTGACGCGGGCAGTCAGCGCAAAGCGGCAGCCCTGCCCCCAGCAGCCGGGCTGTGGCGGAAAGCGGTCGGCGAAAAAATCTCACGCCACACGCGGCCGGGTTCGATTCACAGGGGGTGCCTGACAGTGTATGTTTCAAGCGCTGTGTGGATGCAGGAGCTGCAGTTTATGAAAAAGCATATTCTCGAGAGCATAAACGCCCTGAGGGCCGAGGACGAGCCGATACGGGATATACGGTTCAAGCCGGGGCACATGCCCGACGCAGTGCCGGCTGCTCCCGGGCGCGCGCATCTCACTGAACAGGAGCTCGCGTTTGTCCAGGCGAGCAGCGTCCCGATTAAGGACCCGGAGCTTCGGAGCAGCTTCGAAAGCCTTATTTCCGCACACCTCAAGCGTACAAAAAAATAACCGGTCTGCCGCTTGCCGCACCCCTGCAAAACGCGGCGCCCGCGCCTGTCACGATCCGGAGCGGCCGTTTACATGCTGATGGTCCTCTGCCGCTTCGGCTATGGTTATGACCACCTGCTTTATCGATCGCCTGTCGGCAAGCTTGATGAAAAACCTGACCGGCCCCGCCTGATAGCTCTCGCCGATAGCGGGAATCCGCTCAATATGCTTGAGCAAAAACCCCGCCACGGTTTCATAATTGTCCTTGGGAAGGTCAAGGTGCAGCTTGTCGTTAAGCTCATCGATTTCCATGCGGCCGTTAACCATATATTTATTTTTATCCAGCTTCACCAGCATGTGCTCTTCGACATCGTACTCATCGTATATTTCCCCCACTACCTCCTCAAGAATATCCTCAAGGGTAACGATGCCCGTGGTGCCCCCGTATTCATTCACCACCACTGCCATACTTATGCCGCCGGTGCGCATCTGCTTAAGAAGCTCGACAACCGGCATGGAATCGGGCACGTAGCTTGCCGGCCGCATAATGTCCCTGAGCGTCACCGCCTGCTGTGACGCAACTAGCACATCGAATGCGTGTACGATGCCGACGATGTTGTAGGCCTCGTCATCATACACCGGAATGCGGGAGTGCCCCCCGCTCTGCACCGCCTCGATCGCGGTATCGATTCCCTCGCTTTGCTCGACTGCCGAAATATTGATAAGCGGGACCATGATATCCCGTGCACAGGTCTCGGCAAAATCAAATATCCGCTCGACCATTTTTTTCTCAGCCGATTTCAGCCGGCCGTTTATATGCCACATGCTGAGATAATTTTCCAGATCCTCACGCGTGGTGTACGGGTTTAGCTGTGACCGGTCAAGGCCGAATGTGCGGATAAACAGGCGCGTCACCCCCGACAGAACGACCACAAACGGGAAAAACAGCGCAGATATAACCCGGAAGGGATAAATAATGTAATGAGTAACCGTTACCGCATGATAGCGGAACACCGTTTTGGGGACCACCTCTCCGAAAAGAAGAATCAGCGGACTCATAATAAGAATGGTCAGGTATTGATAGCGCACCCCGAGCAGGCTGATAACCATCACGGTTGCAACAGCATTGCTAAGAACCGCCACCATATTCGTCCCCAGAAGCGTTGTTGAAAAAAAGCGCTCTGGGGTCTCCAGGACCGCCTGTATCATTGCCGCGCTTCGCGAGCCCTGCTGCGCGCGGGCTTTGACCTGTGAGCGGTCAAGGGAAACCATTGCGGTTTCGGTTCCCGAGAAAAACGCCTCACAGATTAAACAGACAACAATAACGGCAGCGCCGGCAATCAGCTCAAACATGGCCCTCGTCCTCCATGTCGGTCTCATCCCTGATATCGCCGAAAAGTTCCTCCAGAATATCTTCCATGGTAATGATGCCGGCAGTAATGCCTCTGCCGTCGGTTACAATGGCAATGTGGGTTTTGTTGCGCTTCAGCTGGAGAAACGCAGACAGCGCATTGCCGGTTTCCTGAATAAAGGCGGGGGTTCGCAGCAGCGATGCAAGAGAAAACTTTTTATCCGCCTGTGCGTTCACCGTCTGTTTCAGAAGCGATTTTGCATGAATGAAGCCCACTATATTGTCAAGGGTTGTGTCATAGACCGGATACCGTGAATACTTTTTTTCCTCCAGAATTGTGCGCACAGCCTGCTCGGTGCTTACCAGCGGAATCGCTGCAATTTCCTCTCTGGGGGTCATTATTTGCGACAGCGCGATATCGTCAAGGCGGAACACCCGGTAGATAAGATCCCGCTCGCCCGGTTCGATTATTCCCTCCTTGCGGCCGATGTCCACAATGGATTTGAACATGTCCTCATCGATATGCACGGTATCGACCGGCTGCAGCGTCGGGTCCTTCACAAACAGCCGTATAAACACTTTTGCCGCGGCGTTGAGCACCATGCGCAGAGGCGTAATGGCCCGCGAAAACGGATACAGCACAAAAGAGTTTATGCGGGCGATCCGCTCAGGAAAATTGACCGCTATGGTCTTGGGGATGATTTCCCCGAAAATGAGCAGCACCGGCACGGTAACCGCCATGGAAATAAAGGGCAGCGCTGTGCCGGAAAAGCTGTCTTTTGCAAGGGCATACACCAGGGCCGCCGTTACCACGCTGATAGAAATATTGACGATTTCATTGCCGATAAGCACAGTAGTGAGAAAGGTGCCCGGATTTTTCAGAAGCGTAACGATAGTGCTGAACGCCGGGTCTTTCCTGAGCTTGCGGCGCCGAAACATGATTTTGTTAAGCGAGAAAAAAGCGGTTTCAGACGACGAAAAGAAACCTGACAGCAGCAGCAAAAAAACAATAGCGCAGAGCTTTATATAATCCATCGGTTTTGTACGGGTAAAGGGGTTTTATTCGCCGGGAAGCGGTTACGCAAAAAGGAGGGTAACCCGGGGGGTTTTTGATCAGAATCGCTCATTTATAATAATAAAAAGGCACTAGCCGATTTTCCAGGCACTATGGTTGTTTCGTTTAATCTAATAGCCTTTTTTAACGGGCAAGTCAATAAAAACCGGATATTTTGCTGTAACCGCCCCCGGTTGTGTGGTAAGGTTTTTAAACGCTGCCGCATCTGTATACACACATATTTTCTGTATGCCTCAAGGGCTCCCGGCATGGACTTTATTGCAGATCTGCATATTCATTCACCCTTTTCCCGTGCAACCAGCAAACAGATGACCCTGCCCGCACTGCATGACTGGGCCCAGCTGAAAGGTATCACGGTCCTGGGGTCGGGGGATTTCACTCATCCCCGCTGGTTTGCCGTGCTGGAGGAGAAGCTAGAACCGGCCGAGCCTGGCCTGTTCAGGCTTAAAAAAAAGTTTCGTGAAGAATCCGGATTGTCCGTGCCCGATTCGTGCTCTTCGCCGGTCCGCTTTATCCTGAGCGTTGAAATAAGTACCATTTACAAAAAGGCGGACAGAACCAGAAAAGTGCACAGCCTTATTCTGTGCCCCGACTTTGCCGCCGCGGGACGATTGAGCGCAGCGCTCCAGCAGATTGGCAACATATCCTCCGACGGCCGCCCGATACTGGGGCTTGACTGTAAGCGCCTTCTTGAAATGGCCCTTGAGGCATCCCCGGAAAATGTTTTCATTCCAGCCCATATCTGGACGCCGCATTTTTCGGTTCTGGGGGCTGCAAGCGGATTTGACAGCATCCAGGAATGCTTTGAGGATATGACCCCGCATATTTTTGCCCTTGAAACCGGGCTTTCATCAGACCCGCCCATGAACTGGATGCTGTCGGGCCTTGACGATTTTGTTCTGGTGTCAAACTCCGATGCACACTCCCCCCGAAAGCTCGCCCGCGAGGCGAATATTTTTTCCTGCGAGCTGTCATATCATGAAATGATGCGCGTGCTGCGCGAAAAGGACAGAAGCGGATTTAAGGGAACGCTTGAGTTTTTCCCGGAGGAAGGGAAATACCATTACGACGGACACCGCCCCTGCAGCCAGTGCTTCACTCCCGAGCAAACAGCGGCACACGAGGGCCGCTGCCCGGTGTGCGGCCGGAAAATTACCGTCGGGGTTCTGAACCGGGTGCTGGCGCTTGCAGACCGCGATCACGGCTTCCGCCCGCCGCAGGCCTTTGATTTTGAAAGCCTCATTCCGCTTGAGGAAGTTATCGCAGAGGTTATCGGTGTCGGCCCTGCAAGCAAACGGGTTGCAAACACCTGTTACCGGCTTCTTGAGCACTTCGGCAGCGAGCTTTTCATTCTTCGTCACTGTCCGCTTGCCGATCTTCGCGCCGCCGGCCATGATCTCCTTGCCGAGGCCCTGGGGAAAATTCGTGCAGGCAACATTACTATGCAGCCCGGCTATGACGGCGTATACGGCTCAGTCAGAATTTTCAACCCCGGCGAGCGCCCCACAAAGCAGCTGTCTCTGTTTAAAGCCTGTTCCTGAAGACACCGAGGCATCCTCACGCTGCAAAAACACTATTCCACCCTGCCCTGGTAGTGTCAAAAATCTTTCGCACTTTTCTCAGCAAGGCCTCAACCGGTTAGAGAAGTTTAAACCGTATATCTCAGTTTCAGCTGCTTTGCTTTTTCTCTGTCATGATTGATGTCTGATCTGCAAACATCATAAATCAATGTCGGACAGGATTAAGGGGTCAAGGGGTTGCTCTTGACTCACGGGTTTATTTGACGCATGCATGTTATCTCTATAGCATTCCCGTTACGCATAGCATATGAAAACGCCGTCGTTGGAGCCAGGGAGAAAACGACATGATGCCGGACCCGAACCAGATCGCGGCAGAATGGATCGAGGCGTGGAACTCGCACGATCTTGACCGGATACTCAGTCACTACGCCGATGATGTGGAAGTGACCACCCCAATGATCAAAGTTTCGATGGGGATTGATGATGGAACCGTGTACGGGAAAGCCGCAGCCCGACAGTACTGGAGCACGGCACTCCAGAAGGTTCCCGATCTCCTTTTCGAATTGGTGGAAGTCACGCAGGGCGTGGCCTCCATCGCGCTGTACTACAAATCGTTTATGGGCAAGATGGCCGTCGAGACCATGTTCTTCAACGACGAGGGTAAAGTGAACAAGGTCATCGCCCACTACAACTGATGCTCCTCCCTGCCGTCAATTTGTAAACCTGCCGGCTGTTCTGGGCAGCGACGCGTTTGCGGCTTTCATAAAAGAAAAGTTCATGCACGAAAAAAAGAACCGGAGATACCCCAATCAAGAAGCCTTGCCCCGGATATATCCCGCATACAGGAGGCGGTGTGTGCCGAATTCATGACAAGTCCGGAGTAGCTTTCCCGCAGCAGGCGCGGCATAACCAATGATACCGGAAATGTAATGATATATCTGGTACGGAAACACGCCGGATTAAAGCTTGAAGAAATCGCACGTCTGTATACAATTGCCTCATACAGCAGTGTCAGCAGTATCCTTGCACGCATCCGCGAAAGACTCACGAGAGACAGCCAGCTTCAAAAACGGATTAAGAACATCGAAACCAAACTGCACATGAGTTATAAGCAATCCTGACCCCTTTTTTTGACCCGTATCGTTTTCTTGATGATACCAGTAGTGTCCGGTTAAATTTTGAAAAATATCTGTAACCGATTAATATTACTTAACAAAAAAGAAAAAATGACCTGCATCGATTTCAATTTTACAGTAGCCTGTAGCCAGGACCCAAAAGGAGGACTGGCTTATGCATACCGGCAGGACTATTTTCTCTCAGGTCATGGATTATTTTCCCCTTCGTCGTTTCAAAACCTGTGTGGACCGCTACAACGGAGACAAAGCAATAAAATCTCTTTCATGTCTGGATCAGTTTCGCTATATGGCCTTTGCCCAATTAACTTATCGGGAAAGTATGCGCGATCTGATCACCTGTCTGAAAGCGGTCAAACCGATGCTGTATCATATGGGCATCAGAAGCACGCCGGCCAAAAGCACACTGGCAGATGCAAACTGCAAACGCGACTGGCGTATCTATGCCGACTTTGCCCGGCTGTACCGCTTCGAGTGCAACAAAGCATTTTTTATCGTCCGGGCAAAAAGGAATCTCAAATTCCGCCGGCGGTACTCAGCACCGGCAGACAAAACAGCAGGGATACTCTGCGATCAAAGAATTGTGTTGACTTCATACTACCCTTCGCGGGACTATCCAGAACCGCTGCGCCGAATCCGCTATTTGGATGCAGAACAAAACCGACGATTTGTTTTTCTTACAAACAATTTTATCTTACCTGCCACTACGATTGCTGAACTGTATCGCTGTCGCTGGCGGGTTGAGCTGTTTTTTAAATGGATCAAACAACATCTGCGCATCAAAACGTTTTACGGCACCGATGAAAACGCGGTGAAAACCCAAATATGGATCGCCGTCACGACATATCTGCTTGTTGCGATTATGAAAAAAGAACTCAAATTAGAGCAAAGCATGTATGAAATCCTACAGATTTTAAGCGTCACCATTTTGCACAAAATGCCCATTTTACAGGCCTTTTGTGACTTTACCCCTATGGAAAATAATAACCGCTCGGCTAAACAGTTAACTTTGTTTAACTTTTAACCGGACACTACTGTGATGATACACTGAAATTAATCATGACCGGCCCCCATGAGGATTATTACCGTGACCTGAGTATCTATTTAAAAAGCAGGAAGACCGGAGAATAAAAATCTCCCCTAACCCCTCTTTACAAAAGAGGGGGAACTTACAAAAAGCAGGAAAAGTGCCTTTCCGGAACATCAGGCAATAAGATATATTAATTTAATCTGAAAATCTTAATTACCGAGACCTGTCCACTCCATCAACAAAAAGAGGGGTGACAGATCTAAAATTAACATTGAGTATCATGTCCATTCATTATTAGAAAGGAAAGCGAGATGGATATTGCAATGCTGACACGGTTTTTCATGTGGTGCACCATCCTGAACGTAGCGTTGCTGGTGCTATCGGTTTTGGTGGTTGCCTTTGGATTCGGCAGTGACTTCGTCTATCGAATTCACTGCACGTGGTTTCCTATGCCACGGGATACTTTCAACTCGGTTCTCTATTTGCTCATTGGCATCTATAAGATTTTCGTGTTCGTTTTCAACATTGTGCCATGGATCGCCCTCACAATCATCGCATGACCACGTTCACCCACCAAAACCTCCGGCACGACCCGCACCATTAAGACGTATCTGAATATCTAAATTATCCGGGACCTCACCGCTCAACAAATAAAAGGAAAGATCACCCATAGTTGGTTCTCCTGCACGCGGGTTCGGCTAATAGACCCTGAACGACCCCCGCCTGACGTGGTCCCTTGACTGTGCCGCCTGTGTAATTATTTATAAAATAACACACCGGAAATCCTGACTATAATCAACTCATTTGTAATCACAGGAATCATAACCGGTTGTTGAATGTAAATACATATCTTTAAAGGAGCTGCTACGGCCATATGAAGCTTGAAGTGACCGATCCGCAGCGGTGTGTGGGATGCCAAGGCTGTATGTTTGCCTGCAGCAGGCGTCATAACGCCCCCGGGCTTTCTCAAAGCAGAATAGGGGTCCGTTCAATAGGAGGCATGGAAAACGGATTTACCGTTATTGTATGCAGGTCCTGCACCAATCCGCCCTGTGCCCGCGTGTGTCCCACGGGTGCGCTCACAGAGAGAAAGGATTCGGGGGTCAGGTTTAACAGCTCGTTGTGTATCGGGTGCGGCAACTGCTGTGCAGCCTGCCCGATTGGTGCTGTTTTCTGGGACGATGAAACCGGCAAGCCCATGATATGCACCTATTGCGGATACTGCGCCAGGTATTGTCCCCACGGCGTTTTACGGCATAAAAAAGAGCGTACGGAGTGAGCATGTCAGATCATGATGTAATTTCGCGCGTCCTGTATATCGATTTAACCAATAAAACATTTACGGTGCAGGATCGCCCTGATCTTTTTCAGACCTGGTTCGGGGGAGCCGGCGCAGCATCGCGCCTGCTGCATGAGCACTGCCCGCAGGAGTGCGACCCTCTTTCGCCGGAAAATCCAATCATTTTTGCAGTCGGTCCGCTGACCGGGCTGTTTCCGCTTGCCTCAAAAACGGTTGCCATGTTCAAATCGCCACACACCGGCAATCTCGGCGAAAGCCACTGCGGCGGACGCAGCGCGGTCGCAATCAGAATGGCCGGCTACGGTGCCGTGGTTATAACGGGAGCATCAAAAGATCCGGTGTATCTGGCAATACACGGCAGCCGCGTCTGCTTTAGAGACGCTTCCGCCCTGTGGGGTATGGACAGCCTGTTTACTGCAGGGCGGATCATACGCGAAAACGAACCGGCAGCGGGGCTGAGAACCATTATGCGCATCGGGCGCGCCGGTGAGCAGCAGGTATCCTTTGCCGGCGTTACCACTGAAACCTACCGCCACTTCGGCAGGCTCGGGCTTGGTGCAGTGTTCGGCAGCAAAAAACTTAAGGCCGTTGTTGTTTCAGGCAAAAGAACCCTGCCCGTAACCGACCGGAAGCTCTACCGGAAGCTCTATGATGATATTTACAAAAAAGCCGTCGGCACTGCGGAAATGCAAAAATACCATGATCTTGGAACCGCCGGCAATATCGAACCGCTGAATGAGCTCGGCGCGCTGCCGGTAAAAAACCTCTCAGCCGCTCGGATGGAAAACCCGGAATCACTGACCGGCGAGCATATCGCCCGGGAATATCTCGGCAGGCGGCTGGCCTGCTCCCACTGTCCGGTAGGCTGTATTCACATTGCTGCGCTTCGGGAGCCATATGAGGATGAACCCTACTTTTATAAAACATCCATGATATCCTATGACTACGAGCCCCTGTATGCCATAGGATCAATGCTCGGCGTTACCGATGCGCGTGATTACCTGGTGCTGATGGATCGTATCGAAGCCCTCGGTCTGGATGTTATGAGCACGGGTGTCATTCTGGCATGGGCGACCGAGGCTCTGGAAAAAGGATTGATTACCGAACATGACACAAGCGCCGTCAGGCTTTCCTGGGGCGACACAAAGAGCTACCGGCGCGCAGCTGAGAACATCGTCGACCAGCCGAACGATTTTTATGGTGCTCTTGCCCGGGGAGTTGATCATGCTTCGTCAGTTTACGGGGGACAGGACTTTGCTCTTTCTTTCGGCGGCAATGAGATGCCCGGCTACCATACCGGCCCAGGATCTCATGTGGGATATATAATGGGTGCCCGGCACAGCCACCTCGACAATGCCGGATACAGCTTTGATCAGAAGGAAACCCTTGTGCGAAACGTTACGCCGGAAGAACTCGCACGCAGCCTTTTTGAGGAGGAGAGCTGGCGGCAAATACTGTCAAGCCTTGTTGTGTGCTTTTTTGCCAGGAAGATCTATACAGCGGAAGTGGTTTCACAGGCTCTTGCCGTTGCCGGGTATGATACCGGCGGGGACCGGCTCAATACTGTCGGCTCTGATATATATCGGTGCAAATGTAATTTTAAGAAGAGGGAAGGCTTTTCCCTCACAAAGAGCCGTATTCCCGGACGCATATTTGAGACGATGTCCCCGGCCGGCATGATCGATGAGCCTTTTGTAAAAAAAGCGCTTGAGCATGTTGAGCAGCTGATCGGTTAGATAATTACTGTACGGTCTCATGCTGCCCCCACACACACAGCTGCCCCCCCTGATCCCTGGCCGGCCTATGATGGACATCCCGGCAATGTAATGTGATCATTGCAATTGTTCCTGTTCTTCCCCGACTAAAATACAGGGCGGTCTTGGTGCGCTTCGGTATTCCTGCAAGCAATCCACACGAAGTGCCTATCATCATTAATATGTCAAAAAAATGACATAAAAAGCGTTTAATAAAATTATTGAACACAAATGAACTCCAAAACATATAAATTATTTTAAGGTAAACTTTCTTTTTCCCATCCTCCAAACCCAACCGGTAGTAGACGTCTCCAAAAGACAGCCCACATACAGTATCATCACCTGTCCCGGTTTTTTAGGCATATAAATTGCTCTCATTAAACCACATGTAATCCCCTTAACATTTGATTGATGGTGCAAAGCTCCATCCGGAGTCGGTTTTTTGCTGGTTGCGTTAAAAAACATGCCCTGATTAATTGACCCTATAGCGGGAGGAAAAAAGCTATGGCAGAGCACCTTACGGCTGAGAGCCATCCGTACCTGTCCTTTGGAAACACAAAGATGCGCACGGTGCTTGCAGACAGAAGGTCGAGCCCCTTTATACGGAGCAGAAGACGAAAGGTAATCGACCGCAGAAATACGGTCAGGACAAGCTTCAGCACGATGGCTTTGCTGTACAAAAGCTCAAAAATGATGATTGCCGCCCGCCTGAGGAATGTCAGTGATTCAGGGGCATGTCTTGAGCTGCACCAGCAGAGCAGCCTGGAATGTGATTTTCAGATAAGCATCCCGCTGTTAAGGAACCTGAAAATCGACTGCGAGCGAGTGTGGAGCAGGGGCACCCATGAAGACGGCGCCGAGTTAATCGGCGTCCGGTTTGTCGGGATGGATAAATCGGAAAGGCTTGAAGTGCGAAAGCGTATTTTGCTGGATGACGCACTGCTGATGTCATACGCACAGGGAGTAACGCAGAAGACGGATGATTTTAACAAACAGCAGGAGATAAAATCTTTCTTTCTGATTGATCTCAGAAAAACGATAGAGGAGCTGATAGAGCTTGACTATCAGGCAGGCAACGGAGCAGATGACCGGACAATTGTCGAACGATCCCGGGCAATTCTGGCGTCTCTCGACGAGAGTGCCCGTACGCTTAACGACACACTTCAGAATATGGTTCTCGTTAGAACAGCACACTATCGGGTACGGTTTCTGCTAGCCCGGCTTCTTTATCAGTCCGCTGCCATTAGAAGCATACTTGAGAAATCACCATTTTCCTCCGGGTGCTATCATATCATCGAAATGCTTTACGATGAAAAGAGCCCCTCCGATGAGCATGAAAACATTTCCTGGGAAGAACACTATCAGCTTTACTGCAATCCCGTGACGACCACCCGGCTGCTGCAGAAAAATGTTCCGCTTCTTGAGTTTTCCGGCTGGCGTGTTGAAGATATACGGGAAGGCTACTGTCAATCAATTGTCCCCTTTGAGAGCAAGGCCGTCAACCAGCACACCTCGCATCAGTCTTCCGTATACTGCCTGGCCGGCGATTACACAGGCGGGATAGCGCTTTACAGCTTACTGAGGGGAATGCCGACGTTCGGTGTTCACCCGGCAGATGCGGTGTGGGGGCTCAATTTGTGGCTTCTGAAAACGGATCTGAAATTCATCAGGCCCAGCACCTCCGATCTCAAAATATATGCCCGTATTCATGAGCAGCGCTTTGAGCGAATTATAGATCAGTTTTACAAAAGAAGGCGTCACATTGAAAAAGTTTCCATTGAGCTCAGAAACGAAGATGACGTTGTTGGCACGGGAACCATGACCTATTTTTTGCAAATGTTAAGCTATCCGCAATGGCTGAAAATGAGCAGCGGCACAAAAGCCCTGACTGCCTCGTATTCCGGGGCGGCGTGACCCGCAGGTCACCGCAAGACCTGTTCTTTCGGAATGCAGGCCACGCGTTGTTTTTACTGCCTTTTTCCGTTTCATGACAAAAAGCACTGCACCGAAGACTGTAAAGGAGTGGATTCATGGGGTCTTTATTTTTTGATGATTTTTTTTACTCCAAAATCGTTAAGCCCCTTATGTACAAAAGCACGCTGGGAAGAAACTCGATTGAGGGGCTGGCGGATACGGGATTTAATTTTGAATACATGTATCAAAACAAGTCCTCGGGAGAGGGGCTCGTGGGTGCGGTAATTGATAAAATCATCCTTAACCTGCCTGCGGTGAAGGCAACCCGCAACAGAAAGGAAACGATAAAAACAATCATTTCCCGGCATATCACTGAAAATATGCAGAAAAGCAACAGCACCTGCATACTGGATATCGCAAGCGGCTCGGCACGGTATCTGGTTGAGCTGGACAGCGGTTTGAAAAACAGTTTTCGGGCCCTTTGTCTTGACAGGGACGAGCGGTCTCTGCAGGTCGGCCGGCTGCTGGCGGAAAAATTCGGTGTGCAGGAGAATATCACTTTCCAAAAAGCAGATGTCTTTGACGGCAAGGCGCTTAAGCGGGCTCTTGATTTTGAGCCGGATGTAATTGTTGTTTCCGGTCTGTATGTTTATTGTGATGATGAAACGGTTCGCCGGTCACTGAACATGCTTTCAGCCCTTTTGCGGCCGCATGGAACAATTCTGGTTGACAATCAGCTTGACAACCCCAGCCGTAAGCTGATGGAAAAAGTGTGCCAGACGACAAGCGGCACTTCATGGAAGCTCAGGTATCGCTCCGAAGCGGAAATGAAAGCGCTCATGGAACCCTTGTTCAATAACATACGATGCACGACGGACAAATGGGGCATATACAATATTGCTGTCGGCACCGCAGGCGAAGCAATGGACAGCCGTCAACCCTTGCCGCATAACGATATGCCGTATAAGCACCTTTCTGCTTGTTAAAAACCATCGAAGCCCAGTCGTGCGCGACACGTTACCGGATTTCTCCCCGGCCGAGCTGTTTCTCTGATACCGGCCCTCCCGGTCTTTTTTATCCTTACCGATTCTGCACAATCCTGCCAAACGTGTGCTTGACATCTATTTAAAATTTACCTTTAAGAATTTACTTTTTCTTCCGATAATTATTAAGCCTATACTTTTTTGTACTAAAATATTATTAACTTAAAAAAACCTGTACGAGGTTTTTTTGTTTTTTTTGCAATGGCTTATCCGGCTTATTATTGCAAAACCGGAAGATTGCTATGATGAAATCAGAAGAATCCATTTTGTTCTTTGCCACTCCCGGTATTCGCGAAATGCGATTAAACCCGCTCACGCTCTCATTTCCGGAAGAGCTTGAATCAAAATTTTTAGAGCACTACTTTCGCAAATCACTGCCGCTTTTCCGGTTATCGCTTGTGCTGGCCATTTTTGTCTGGGTCATATTCGGGATACTGGATGCATTTCTGGTTCCCGAGATGAAAGCCCGTTTATGGACGATCCGCTATGCCGGGATATGTCCCGGCCTTTTCGGGCTCATGCTGCTGAGCTTTCATAAAAATTTTAAAAAATTCATGCAGCCGGTTTTTGCATTGATGATGTTCCTGACCGGTCTGGGTATCATTTATATGATTATTATCGCTCCGCCGCCGATCACCTTTTCCTACTATGCCGGCCTTATCATTGTATTTATTTTTGGATATACATTAATGCAGGCCCGGTTTATATGGGCATCCGCTGCAGGTTGGGCAATAGTGATGTTCTATGAAGTTGCCGCCATGAGCACCACGCCCGTAACAATGTTCATTAACAACAACTTTTTCTTCATAACCGCAAACATAATCGGCATGTTTGCCTGTTATTCCATTGAGTTCTATGCGCGCAGGGACTTCTTTCTGGCCCGGCTGCTTGAGCAGGAACAGGAAAAAGTAAAAGCGGTCAACCGCGAGCTTGAGCAGCGGGTTCGGGAGCGCACCGCCGAGCTCCAGGAAAAAAACAAAGCGCTCCTGAGAGAAATGGAAGAGCGCAAGAAAGCGGAGCAGGAGCTGATGCATACACATAAAATGGAGGCTATCGGGACGCTTGCGGGCGGGATCGCTCACGATTTCAATAATATTCTCACGGGCATCATGGGTTATTCAGAGATAGGGCTGCACAAAAAGAATATCGATCAAAGCAGAATCAAATACTGTTTTCAGCAGATCATCCAGGCCAGCAGCCGGGCAAAAGATTTGATCAGGCAAATCCTGACCTTCAGTCGCCATCAGGAGCAGGAGCGCATCGCTGTAAGCATGTCTTCTCTTGTCAAAGAGACACTCAAACTCATGAAAGCAACACAGCCCAAAAACATTACTATCTCCTATGAAATTCATACAGCCAAAGACATGATCCTGGCGGATCCCACGCAGGTACACCAGGTTCTTATGAATCTATGCACCAATGCCGTCCATGCCATGAGCGGGAAGGGGGGGGCGCTGGACGTAATCGTTGACGATATATTCTTCGGCAATGGAAACGGGGACCACGCGGGCTGCCTTCAAAGCGGAACATATATTCGTGTCAGCGTGAAAGACACAGGGACCGGCATGGATGAGGCAACCAGGCAGCGAATCTTTGATCCCTTTTTTTCAACCAAGCGTCCGGGGGAGGGAACCGGGCTGGGCCTGTCGGCAGCCCATGGAATCGTGAAAAGCAACGGCGGCGATATCCGCGTTCAAAGCCGGCCGGGACACGGATCGGTCTTTGAGCTGCTCTTCCCGGTTCTGGAAAACGCAGGCACGTCTGCACAGGAGCAGTCCGGGCCGATGCCGCGGGGGGGCAGCGAGCGGCTGCTTTTTGTTGATGACGAAAGGGCGGTCGCGGATATTGCCTTTGAGATGCTCGAGGAGTTCGGGTACCGGGTGGATACGGTAACTGACCCCTTTGAGGCACTGGAGCGATTTCGAATTGATCCGTCTCAATTCGATTTAGTGATTACAGACAAAAACATGCCCGGGATGACGGGGTTCGAGCTCGCGGAGGAAGTCTTTAAAATTCGCCCCATGGTGCCTGTTTTGCTCTGTTCAGGTGCAAGCAATGAAGCCGAAGAGATGAGGGCCGAATCAATGGGCCTTCGAGCGATAATACACAAACCGTTTGTGATGCGGGATATGGCAGAGATGGTTCGCAGCGCCCTGGACAACGTCAATGACCCGGGCGGATATCACGACACCCGCTTTGAAAAGCCGCATTAGGGCTGCTGCTTTTGTGTCCTACCGGTCTGCCCCCGATCCGGAATTGATATTTATGAAAAAACTGAAAAAGGAGCCCGCCATAAAATATTTCACCTTCACAGCTGTCATCCTGCTTGCGTTTTTATGTGTATTATCCGATCCCCGGCCGAGCGCTTATGGCGGCAGCGGACCGGCAAACGGCGTCGAAGACAAAAACGGGAGAGACCCGCATTTTGAAATTCCCTTCTTTGACGGGGTTAAGCTTCAAAGCACAAACTGCCATCCCAAGCTTACCAATGCCAACCACATGATCGGGGACATCAACCGGCTCACCGGCAGCAGCCTGAGAGACTGGGACACCATAACGATTCAAACGCTTGATCTTGTTTTGTGGAAGGATCTCTCAAAATATTTTAAAATCGATGTCGCGGCCGCTTTTTCCTCAGGCTCGCTGCTTTCCTCCAGCAGCGGCTTTAAGGGGACGCCCTTTGAGATGGGCATCCGAATGCGGCAGCGATACACAGTCCTTGAGCTGTGGTCCAACCTTTATTTTTACCCCCTTACAACAGACGTAAACGGCGTATATGAGGCCGGCCATATTTTTGAACCGTTCATTGCAATTGGTTTCGGATATACATTTTTCAGAAGCGAGTCGGTCTTTAAGCTCCGCAGGAAAAACCTTTTTTATAACCGGATCAGAAACAACTGGAACGGTGGCGAGTGGGCCACCAAGCTTATGACCGGCTTCAACCTGGACCTGGGGAATGCCACACCGCGGCTGAAGGGATGGGTCGTCACCTTTTCGACATTTCTTATATGGAACCGGCTCAAGGGTCATTCCAGCATGCACCTTACGGACGGGCTGCAACTGGGCGGGAGACCTCTGGGAATCGATGTGACCAAAAGCCAGCGAATGGACATTGATTTAACGGGCCACTATTTTGCCCTGGCCCTGGGCTGCTATTTCTAGGCACGAATTCGTATCATTCTTCTAATGAACGCACCATTATAACGGTGCTATGGTTCTCTGCGGAAAAAAAGAGGGGGCTTATAAAGAGCACGAAAAGGTACGCCTTCGGAAATCACGCAATAAGATATGCTGATGTAATCTGAGCATCTTTCACCGCTACATCAACAAAAAGAGTACTGACACAAAGCATGCCGTGGAAAATATTTCCATAATAACAAAAATAAGCCTTATCGGCGCTGTTTTGTTTCTATATCTCTGGCACCGGACATCCCCGAACAGCACATATGAGACGGTAGAAATGGAAACAGTATCCGCAAAAAGGGTGTTTCTGGTCCTGGCTTTTGTCTGCTTCGGATTTTTCCTGGCGTCCCTGTTTTTATGGACATAAATAAAACTCCACGGGAGCGGATGGTTTCATTTTGCCTTCGCGCCCACAGCGCGCGGTATCCGGCAAATAACGAGCCTTTTTTTATAGTCCACCGGCGCACACCGCAGGTGCCGGAATATCGTCTGCGCCGGAGCCGTTCGCGAATTTCTTGACCCAGGGCACGTCCGATACTATAATTCCCCCGCATATAGAAAAAATTTATCTTTCCCCTTATATGAACATAGCCATTATTGGTGCGGGGCGCACCAGAAACGGAATCGGACAATACATAGCAAAATATTTTCACCTACACGGCGTGCAGGTCGCCGCCGTGGTGGGCAGCACGGATGAGTCTGCCCGGCATGCCGCCGAGAGCCTTTCACAATACGGCATTCGTGCCGCCTCCTTCAGCGATTTTGACAGCATGATCCGCCGGCACCGCCCCGACGCCGTAGTGATCGCCTCGCCGGCGCACACCCACCGGAATTATATTATCAGGGCCCTCAATGCCGGGGCACACATATTCTGTGAAAAGCCGTTTGTGTGGCCGCCCGCTTCTCATGGCGAGCTGGAAGAGCAGATATTCCGCCCGGCAAAACAGCAAAACATAACCGTTGCCATGAACTCGCAGTGGCCGTTTGCGCTGCCGTCATACAGCAAGCTGTGCGGACACGTGACTGAAACGGGCGATCACACGTTTAGCATCATCATGCAGCCTGCCTGCACAGGTATCGATATGATACCGGATGCTGTTCCGCACGCGCTCAGCCTGCTTTACTGCGTGTTCGGTCCCGGAACTATATGCGATATAGAAACCGCCTTCGGATCCGATGCTGCAGCCATACGCTGTTGCTATACAACCGATCGGGTCCGGTGTACAGCAAACATCACGCTCACGCAGAAGAATGAGCAGCCACGGGCATTTGCGTTCGGCTTTGACGGAAAAACCGTCAACCGCGAGCTTGATCCGGAGTCGTACGCCATTTCTTTTTCCTGCGGCAGCACCTGCCGCCGCGTGCCCGACCCGCTTGAGCTGTCGGTGTGCGATTTTATTGCATCGGTTGAGCGCGGCACCTCGCCCGGCATCGCCCCCGACCATATATCGTGCAATAACGCCCTGCTGCATGAAATTTTTACCTGCGCCCGGGCACACAACACGCAGCCGCAAAAATACGTGCACAATGATTAATTGATCTTTATTAAAAGGGTTCGACACAAACGCCCATGAAACACCCCGTTAGCTCAATATGCATTATCCACTTAAACCAGATCGGCGATTTTGTGTTTTCCCTGCCGCTGCTCAAGGCGCTTCGCGATCAATTTCCCCATGCGTCCATTGACTCCGTCGTACGCCCCAACCTTCAGGAGCTTTTCGCCAGGGCGCCCTGGATATCGCGCACGATAATACGAAAGCACGGGCTGAGAGAAAAAATGCGCCTGCTCAGAACAATTCGAAACGAACGCTACGACCTGCTTATCTCGCTTCCCCGCTCCGAAGAGGCCATGCTGCTTGCTGCAGCAAGCCGGGCCGGGATAAAAGCAGGATTTGCACGCAGCCCCTGGGACGCATTCCTGAACATCACAGAGCCGCTTCACGGCCACAACAGCTGGAAGAACAACGCCGCCCTGCTGCACAGGCTGGGTATTCCGACCGTCAAAAACGACTACGTCGGCCTGCTTGATATGGATGAAGATGTTTCCTCTTTGCAGCTTCCCCCCGGCTATGCCGTAATATCTCCGGCCACGTCCGCACGGCGGACTGCCAAGGCATGGCTCCCGGAGAAATTTGCTGCTGTAATGCAGCAGGTGTACCGGCGATGGGGGCTTACACCCGTTCTGGTAGGAAGCCCCGCCGATGCTTCGGCAAACGTCGCGATCCGGAAAATTGCTGAAACACCGTCCCCGGATGTCCCCCCTGCTCCTGTCATAAACCTGACCGGCAGCGTCAGCCTGATCACCCTGTGTGCTGTGCTTAAAAAAGCCCGGCTTTTTGTGGGCATAGATTCCGGGGTCATGCATCTTGCCTCCTGCGCCGACATTCCGGTTGTTGCGCTTTTCGGCCCCACAGACCCCTTTTATGTCGGACCGCAGAATGCACAGAGCCGTGTGGTCAGAAACACCGCACTTGACTGCATTCCCTGCTATCTGAAAAAATGCAGGGACCGCAAATGCATGAGCGCCATTACGGTAGAGGCTGTCATGGAGGCGTGCGCCGGAGTGCTCGGCAAACAGCAGCAGACGAAAAAGGACGCTGACGGAGCGGGCTCTTCAGCGTCAGGCAGCGACTAAATGGGCGTCGCCACCGGCCACTGCGATATGGCTGGAAGGAGCTGCAAAAAACAAACGCGGAAAAATGACCTCATTACCTCCCGGGCATAGCCCGGTCATTCCGTCTGCGCTTTTCGTTGATTATTCTTTCACAGCCCGAAAAGACAGCCAATCCCCTGATGAAACACGTTATAGACGTGTACATAAAAGTGCCTGCCGGAGCAGGTACAGACAGCTATATGGCGGCATCAGCTTACTTTTATATGCCAGGGCTCAAAGCGCACCCCGAGCATATTGTCCTGCGGATAGCGCAGCGTGAGATAGCCCCGCTCCTTGAGACTTTTATACACATCGGTTCTCATAAAGCGGGCGGTAAAATTAGCAGCGCCGAATCCGCCTTTCCCGACATCAAAGTCGGCTGTACCATGAAAGGAATACCCGGGAGGTGCCAGCTGCCGCGAGGCAAGGGAGAGGTTCCCTCTGTTTTTGTCGGCTTTGTTCAGAAATAATAAAAACTGCTTTATAACGCCCCGAACGCCCGAGGTCAAAATCAGATCATCGCCGATTTCTTTTTTGATTTTTCTATACAGCTCAAGAGACTCCCCGCGGTAAATATAGTGCCCGGTTCCCGGAATTTTGGTCACGTTTTGTTCCTGCACCCGGTCGCTCAGATTCTTGAGCGGCTTTTCTCCGTAAAATCCGTAGGTTCGTGCGTCCGTGTAAAAAATCATTTCAAGAAAATCAAGCTCCTCTTTCGGAAAATCTCCGATAGAGGAATAGTTGCGGGCATACAGCAGGGCATAATCAAAATCAAGCAGATGAAAATTACCGTATCCGACAATACGCTGCAGTCGCTTCAGACGATTCACCGTTCTGCTCAGCACAGGAAGCAGTTCCGGCTCGAGGCAGAAATCGCCTTTGTGGGGCTTATCAAAGTTACGCATTTTGATAAGATATTCCCGGAGGTGCTCATCATACGGATAGGGGTGTGAACAAGGAGGATGCACGCAGGCAGCAAAAGACCGAACCGGCAGCCACTGACACAATGCCAGCCCGGAGAGCGCTGCTTTTAAAAAATCGCGGCGATGCATTTTCGTCGGGAAAAGGGCTAAATAATAGTGATATATAATTCAAACAAAAAAAATATATTCTATTTGATTTGTTTGGGCACAGTATAAAAAACCCTTAATTGTGTGTCAACAGAAAAATGCTCCCATATGTTGTGGTTCACAGAATTTCGCCTGCCGCCGCGGGCACAATTGGAAATATCCATCTTACGTACCGGAATGCAATGGATGTGTTCCCTGACGCATCACAGCATATCTTCCGGCGTATCAGATTTACTGCCGGCCGTGTTAATTCCATATACAATATCAGCAACTCGGCTCTTGTCCGGGCAGCGGCCGGACGTGCGCAGTGACATATACATATGGCCGGAGCCCTGATCGTGTGTAAGCACTATGTCTGTCTTGCACAAGCGGCTGCCCGCCGAATCGCACAGCCCCTGCGTCACAAAACCCGTCCACGGACCCCTTCGCACCCGGTAAATATGCAGTGTTTCGGGCTCTATCATTGACAGCAGCGCCGCCTTAAAAACCAGGGGCACGAGTCCCAGCCGGCTGCAGTACGCCATTTCAATAAAAGCATAATCGCTTTGCAGTCCCGCCGCATATAAAACCGGCACAAGCAGAGGAGCCTTGTTTTGACGGACAATCATACGGGTCGTATCGGCAAGCAGCGTGGCTCCGGTACTGTATGACTGCAGCAGCAGCGTGCCCTGGCCCTTCTGGACCGGCAGAAACGTATCCGGCAGGCTAAAGAATATCCTGCCGAGCCTGAAGCGCTTCTGATGTACCGGATCGGCCTGCCCGCCGTAAGTAAGCACCAGCTCCTGCGGGAAAACCGAAAGGGACGGATAGGACCAGTAAAAATAGCCGCTCATTCCGGCAAGAATGACTGCGGTAAGCGGGACAACAGCAAGTGGCAGAAAGTCAAGGGTTGCCAGCCGCAGGGTCGCATGCTTTACCCGAAGGCTCTCAAACCGGGCCCGAAGCTGCTCTTTCAGATAGTCACCGCAGGACGGATCGCGTGAATAAAATATATGCTTTTTCAAGCCGAGTCCGCCGACAACAACATAGGCGCACACGCCGTCGGCAGCGCGGGCGATGGTTACAGCCCGCACAGCGCTGTAGGGAATTGTTTCTCCTTTTGCAGTGATAATGCAGCGGCTCTCGTCGTTTAGGCTGAATCCGGTGCTGCGCGAGGAATCAATCAATATCGCGCATGCCCACAAAAAGCCCGTAAAAACCGCTGAAAGCCCAAGATTGAACAGCATCAGCCGCTCGCCGAACAGCAGCACAGCAACCACCGCTGTGCCCGCAAAAAAGCACAGCAGCAGCAGCGCTCCGGGCCCCTTTCTTTTATCGCCGGCAAATGAAGGCTTGTCTGCCATTGGCGCCTTTCCATATAAAATTGTTCACCGCTTATGCGGGCGCGGCACCTATTGCCCAGCGTGTGCACCCATCCGAAAGCCTGCCTCAAGAGCTTTAAGATTGACCTCTTTGTATCTGGTCCCTGAGAACTGAGCCGCGACAACATTTCTGAGCGCCTGCCTTGTCACGATTTCCGTATATGCTGCAAAAAACCCCAGAGCCATCATATTTGCAGCAAGGGGGTTGCCAAGCGTCTTTGAAGCCTGCTCGAGAAATGGCGCACGCACAGTGGACGCACTGCCCACCAGGACATCAATCGCGCTGGCTTCAACAAGAATAAGCCCCTCCGGGATAACCGCCGGGGCATATTTTTCATAGGCTTCGGGGGTCAGGGCAACCAGAATGTCCAGGCTGCTGCACTCAGGGAAAAATATTTCCTCGCTGCTCACAATAATATCCGCACGGGTTGCCCCGCCGCGGGCCTCCGGGCCATATGACTGGCTCTGCGCAACATTTTTTCCATCCCCGATTGCAACCGCCTCTCCCAGAAGCATGCCCGCAGAAATAATACCCTGTCCGCCCGATCCGGAAAGACGTATATTGAGCGGAAAAGACAGGCGCGGCTTTCGGGAAACATTTTTTTTCGAACCCGTTCGCGGCATGGCTATGTGCTCTGCTGAGTATATTTTTGTGCGCGCTTTACATAATCGCGGTATGCATCGGTATATTCAGCCCGCTGCTCGTCTTTAAACACACCGGTTATAATTTTACCGCTTCGCTGTTCTTCCGGCAGGCGCTCGGCCCGCTCGCGTGATATAGAAAGCTCTTTTTGCCGGCGAAGCATATCGGCGGCGCTGCCGGATTTATTAAGGCGCCCGTACTGTGTCGGACAGGGCGAAAGAACCTCCATAAGAGAAAAGCCTTTATGGCTGAAAGCGCGCTTCATGTAGTTTGTTGTCTGCAC
This sequence comes from uncultured Thermodesulfobacteriota bacterium, assembly GCA_964621615.1. Taxonomy (GTDB): domain Bacteria; phylum Desulfobacterota; class WTBG01; order CAIYCZ01; family CAIRTM01; genus CAZUMW01. The sequence goes on along the minus strand of CAZUMW010000001.1, from coordinate 82,920 downwards.
GATGCCGCTGATCGTCCCGCGCGCAACAAAGGTCGCCCCGGCAGTGCAGGCAAGCGCCACTGCGTCAAACGGGGGCTCAATGTTTCCCCAGGGCATCGTGTGAGAAAACGCCCCGCTTGGTGTCGTGGGAGCGGTCTGCCCTCCCGTCATTCCGTAAATACCGTTGTTAACCAGTAAGATGTTTATATCGATGTTACGGCGCGCTGCATGAATAAAGTGGTTTCCGCCGATTGCAAGAGCGTCTCCGTCCCCGCACACAACAATAACCATCATGTCGGGGCGGTGCATTTTTATCCCGGTCGCAACAGCCGGGGCCCGGCCGTGTGTGGTATGCATGGTATTAAAGTCAAGATACACCGGCATGCGGCCCGCGCAGCCGATCCCCGCAACAACGGCCACAGCATCTTTTTCAATGCCGAGGTCTTTGATCGCGCGGATAAGCGCACCCATAACCGTGCCGATACCGCAGCCCGGACACCACACTGCGGGAAAGCGCTTGCTCCACCGCAGGTACCCGTATACCTCTGACAGCTCATGCATATATAGCTTCCTTTACCGCATTTGTTATCATGGAAACATCCAGACAGTGCCCGTCATAGCGGTTAGCCCCGCGAACGGCAACGCTGTGGGGCAGCGCTTCGCGCACTGAATGAATCAGCTGCCCCATGTTGTTTTCAGCTACGACAACGGCTTTCACCCCGGCCCTTTCAGCAAGCTGAGCCAGCGGCCTGACGGGAAATGGCCATATTGTTTTAAGATCCATCAGGCCCGCTTTAACTCTTTTTTTCCGCAGCGCCTCAACCGCACCGCGCGCCGCACGTGCGGCGCTCCCGTATCCGATAATGAGGTAGCGCGCATCACCGGTGTAATATTCCCGCCAGTCCCAGATCTCCTGGCAGTGCATCATTATTTTGTTTCTCAGGCTTTCGAGGCGCTCGTTTATTTCATGAGGCACCGCAGTGGGGAAGCCGGAATTGTCGTGGACAAGCCCCGTAATGTTATACCTGAATCCCTTGCCCAGCGGTGCGGGGTGCGCCACCATGTCAAGCGACTGCTTATAGGGCACATACCACTCGGGAGGAATTTCCGGATAGCGCCGCTGCACGGCAACGGTGTTCCCCGCTTCGTGCAGAACGACTTTTTCCCGCATATGCCCGATCAGCTCATCAAGCAGCACGATGACCGGCGTGCTGAAGCGCTCTGCCAGCCTGAACGCGCGCAGCGTGGTATCGTAGGTTTCCTGGACGGATGAGGCGGCCAGCGCTATTGCGACATAGTCGCCATGCGTGCCCCACCGCGACTGCATGGTATCTGACTGAGAAAGCCTGGTGGGAAGCCCCGTTGACGGCCCGCCGCGCTGAACGTCAACGATTACCAGGGGAAGCTGCGTCATATATGCATACCCGACAGCCTCCTGCATAAGCGAAAAGCCGGGGCCGGATGTTGCCGTCATTGCAACCGCGCCTGCGGCCGAAGCCCCAATCACGGCATTTATCGAGGCGATTTCATCCTCCATCTGGATAAAGCTGCCGCCGGTCTGCGGCAAATCCCAGGCCATACCCTCCGCTATTTCCGTTGAGGGGGTAATGGGGTACCCTGCAAAAAAATTACACCCCGCATGAAGCGCTCCGAATACGCAGGCTTCATTTCCCTGAATAAACGTAAGGGGATATCCATCAGGTGTCGTTTTCTGCAGAACCATCCTTTTCCTCGCGGTAATTCGGGTTTTTTATGATAGCGAAGTCCGGACAGATCCGCCAGCACAGCGAGCACAGGGTGCATTTTTCGGGAGCGGCCAGAACAGGTGTTCCGTCCGGTCCGGGCCGAATCGCTTCCCGGGGACAGATCACCGAACACATTCCGCATCTTTTACACCACCCGGGGAAAAAAATGATCTTTCCGGTGAGGTGTGGGGCAGCGGCGGGCGCTTTAGGCGAAGAGATAATCCCCGCTTTAATAACTCTATCAGCTGGCGGCTTGCTCGGCTTTGTTTTTCTGGGCATGCAGTGATCCGCTTAACGCGTTACCGGATTTACGTATGCTACCGGTGTTTTTTTAAAAAAGCCGCTTCCAAGATCTACTGCTTAGTTTTCGGACAAATCGGGTAAGACTTTACCGGTCGCGGTAAAAATATTTGTTATTGCATGCCATCGTCAAACATCCCTCAAGCCGGCTGCAAGGGGGTGCCGGCTGACATGTCCGGGGACCTGGTTATGGCACGATGCGTTCAGGAGAGCTTGCAGGCTTCCACAAGGCAGTCCATTGCATCCCCGCGCCGCAGAAGCCTGGCTTCGACAAATCCAGCTTCCTGAAGCATATCGCTGATTTCATGGAACGTGTAGGTGTCGCCGCCGGGAGTATTTACCAGCATATTCAGAGCAAAAACCGTACCGGCAGCGGGCTCTGTGCGGGACTCATCCATAACATGATCACGAATGAGAATGCTTCCGCCCGGAACAAGGCACTGATACACGCTCTCGAAAAGAGCACGGTTTTCTTCAGGGCTGTTCTGGTGGATAATGGCTGAAAGCAGGGCCAGATCGCTGCCCCGGGGAAGGGGATCGCGATAGAAATCGCCCGCAGCAAACTCGATGCGGTCGCGGTACGGCGAGGATCCAAGCGCGCTCCGGGCGCGATCGATTACCGCGGGAAAGTCAAAAAGCGTTGCCCGCAAGCCCGGGTAGCGCTCCAGAAACGCTACCGTATAGGTTCCGAGCGCGCCGCCGACATCAAGCAGGTGCGTTCGCGACTCCGCGTTATACGCCGCTGCAATCGTGTGAGCAAGCCTGCTGCCGATAGTGTGCATAGCCCCGATAAACGAATCGAGATCCTCAAGATTATGTTCGCCGATCACCGGCTGAAGCGCCGGATTAGCGCCCTGCCGAACAGCCTCCGTCAGATTGCTCCAGTTTTTCCATACAGCATTCATGTGCATTGCCATCGGGTTCACAGTGTCCGGTCTGCCCGGCGCAAGCAGCGCCCCGGAGCCGGCAAGAGCGTAATCGCCTGCGTCCTTGGTGAGCAGCCCCATAGCAGCAAGGCAGTCAAGCAGCCGGGTGAGCGCGCGGGTCTCTGCCCCGACCCGGCCGGCGACAGCCTCGGCGCTGAGCGGACCCTGCTCAAGAGCACCGAATACATCAAGCTCCGCTGCTGTCAGCACCGCCCGTGCTTTCATATAGCAGCCGATGAGCTGTAATACCTCCTCACGCGTTTCCACATGCATCTCCTCTCATTGATGAGCAGGCGCATGCCCGCCTGCATAATACACGCCGGCTTCTCTTCAAAAAATGACGCCGCCTCACGGATGCTCAGCGCTCCGTCAGGGAGCATCTGTTCCATCGCTTTTTCTTATGCGGTAGGCCGGGCGCTCACTGACACCGCCGGCATAGTTCAGGCCCTTATCGATAATGACGGCGCGCCAGGCTTTTTTGCTGCCGTTCCGGTCCACATACACAACCTTTCCAAGCACATAGGTGTGCCCCGGCTGTGCCTCAAGCGTCATGCCGGCCGCGGGCTGCGAATCCAGAAAGCCGCCTTCGCAGGATACGGTAAGCGTATGGGTTCCCGGGGGAAGGGGAACTGTATCAGGATAGCGCCAGGAGCGATCAAAGGTGTCAAGGCTGATGCGCGTGTGTGTCCGCCCATCGATTTTCTTGACCACTATGCCGCCGCCGATCAGAAGCCGCGCCGCTTTTTCAGGTGGAACATCCGCTCCGGAGCTCCCGTGCATACATCCGCTTACAAACAAAAAAAGCCCCAGCGCTGACGCTCCTGCCCGGCAGGCATAAGAGCAAATACGGAAGGTTTCTGTGTTCCGGAAACGATACATGAGCGTGTATCCGCACAGAAATCGGGGCACTGCAACCAGAAAAAAGCCGACCGTGCCGCTTTCAGAACGCCCCAGGCTTACTCATCGCACTGTTCAGCAAGCCGGCGCTTCACATAGGCATCGATGTGCGAGCGATCAAGGTTTGCTATCTGAGTGAACTCGATACCGAACACTTCCTGCTCTTCGTCAGGAGTCCGGTGCCGCAGCATGCCGATACCGATAAAGGGCTCAATGCCGGGAAGCGTAACCACCACGGCAACCTCGCCCGGAATCTGGCAGCCTTTGAATTTGTGCGGAACCCATATACCGACGCCCTCGGTACTGATATCCCGGGCGTAAAGAATTTCCATGAAGCCGGCACCGTTTATCTGAATCTCAATGGGTTCATTGTCGGCCGGCCTGACACGCGGCGCTTTCCGCTGTATACTCATCTCTGAACTTCCAAGGATAAAAAAAGAAAGGATAATGTCGAATGTTTGATATATATATACGAAACAATTGGATGCGTCAAATAATTTCAGACATTTAAAAACTCAACATATTTCATTTATATCCGAAAACAAAGTAGTACCGGATGCCCCCCACTGCGCGGGCAGGGCCTTTGAAAAAGCACACCACCCTTATGGTATTTCATGGCACCTGATAAAGGAAACAAACAGCCGCTGCATGATGGCCCCTGCCGTATAAGCGATTATCTGGACAATATTATCGACAGCTCATTTGACAGCATCGTAGTCGGCGATATGTCAGGGTGCATAACCCGTGTCAATGCAGCTTTCGACCGGCTGCTCGGCTATTCCCGGCAGGAGATACTCGGCGCAACACCCTCCGTTTTTTCCGTTTTAGAAAAAGGGGTCTATGAAACGGCCTCCGGGGAGCAGGTTCACATAGACGACCAGTATATGACAAAAGCCGCAGGCATAATAGACAGCCTCTTTGAAAAAGGGTACATAAAAAACTGGGCCATTTACGTGCTTCGCAAAGACGGCCGCGTGGTTCCGGTTGAGCTGAATATAACGTTTATGCACGATAAAAGCGGGGAACGGATCGGTTCCGTCGCAATCATCAGAGATATCACCGAGCGCAAGCAGGCAGAGCGGAAATATAACCGCCTGATATCCGCTATCGAGCAGACCACTGAAACAGTAATGATCATGGGCGCCGACGGCACAATAGGATATATAAACCCTGCGATGACGCAGATTCTGGGATACACACGCGAAGAGGTCGTGGGCCTTAACCCCTTTTTTACCGAAAGGGGCATTTACAGCAACAGTTTTTATCAGCATATCTGGGAAACTATTTCCCGAGGCTGTGTCTGGAGCGGCCGTTTGAAAAACCGCAAAAATGACGGGGCCCTGATCGAGTTTGAAGCAACGCTTTCGCCCATTCGCGACAGCGAAGGGAACATTACCGGATATGTTTCCATCGGCAGAGATGCAACCCGGGAAACACGGCTCGAGCAGCAGCTCCGGCAGGCGCAGAAAATGGAGGCGCTCGGGACCATGGCGGGCGGCATCGCTCATGATTTCAACAATATTCTTTCTGCGGTCATGGGATTCACCGAACTTGCCCGTGCCGAGGCCGCAGCAAACTCGAAACAGCACGACAATCTGAGCATGGTGCTGAAAGCCAGCAGCCGGGCACGGGATCTTGTGCGGCAGATACTGACCTTCAGCAGACAAACCGAAGAGGAAATGAAGCCCGTTGCCGTTACGCCGATCGTCAAGGAAATCATTAAGCTGATACGGGCCTCTGTCCCGGCAACTATTGACATCAGGTGTAACCTCACTGCAAAGCACGACATAATTATAGCTGCGCCGACTCAGCTCCACCAGATACTCATGAACCTGTGCACCAATGCCTCCCACGCCATGCACAGCTCAGGCGGAACGCTTGAAGTATCGCTATTTGAAATCGAGCTCGACGGGGGCATGGCAGCACCTCTTCCCGATCTCGATCCGGGCCGGTACGTTCACCTTGTCGTCAGCGATACGGGTCCGGGCATGAGCACCGACATCGTCGAGCGCATATTTGAGCCATACTTCACCACCAAGCCGAAAGCCGAAGGTACCGGCATGGGCCTTGCTGTGGTGCACGGCATTGTAAAATCGCTGAACGGCGCGATTACCGTAAAAAGCGAGCCGGGCACGGGGACCGCATTTCATCTGTACATGCCCCTGATTGACATAACCGGCGAGCTGCCGCAGGAAGACGCTTCTCGTGACCCATGCGGCAGCGAGCGCATTCTTTTTGTTGAAGATGAGCCTGATGTATGTGATATGGGCGGACAAATGCTGAAAAGCCTGGGCTACAGGGTCATGGCAGTGCAGTCTCCCGAGGAAGCCCTGCAGGCATTTTCAGCTGATCCCGACTCCTATGACCTTGTTATCAGCGACAAGACAATGCCCCGCATGACCGGCTTTGAGCTTGCCGGCCGCATACGAACGCTTCACCGGGGCATCCCCGTGGTAATATGCACGGGCTTTCAAAGCGATGAGGACATGCGCAAAGCCCGGGACATCGGTGTAAGCACCATTATCACAAAACCGTTCAGCCGAACAGAGCTTGCCGACACTATTCGTGCGGCACTGGACAAAAAAAGCAACCAGCAGTAATGATACTCCCCGCAGCGCGCTGCGGTGTGTTTCGGCAATCATTTCTTATTTATCTTGATACATTCCGATTAACTCCGCACTGCCGTGCGGAGTATGCACGAAACGATCCCGATCAGGAAGCGGTTCCATGCGCGTGGCTACCTGGAACGTCAACTCCATAAAAGCTCGCCTTGAGCGCGTGAGCCGATGGCTTGAGCGCCGGAAGCCCGATATTGTATGCCTCCAGGAGCTCAAGGCCGGCGAAAGCTCGTTCCCATATGAGCATCTGCAGTCACTGGGCTATCATTGCTGTGTATTCGGTCAGAAAACATACAACGGCGTTGCCGTTTTGAGCCGCACCCCGCCTGCGCAGGTGCAAAAAGGCCTTAGTGACAATGAGGGCGACAGCCAGGCGCGTTTCATAGCTGCTTCAATAGGGAGCAGCCGCGTCATCAGCATATATGTGCCGAACGGCGGAACAACTGAAAGTGACAAGTTTCTGTACAAGCTGACCTGGCTTGATCGCTTCAGGCAGTATCTTGAAAAGGCGCACACAGCCGACGAACCTCTTCTGGTGTGCGGGGATACCAATGTCGCGCTTTCCGACGCCGACGTGGCACATCCGGACCAGTGGTCCGGATCGGTGCTGTGCGTTCCGGCGGTTCGCGACCGCCTGCAGCGCATATGCGACTGGGGGCTGATCGATCTGTTTGCCCGCCGGCATCCTGAGGGGGGCGCGTTCTCATGGTGGGATTACCGTCAGCTGGCATTCCCCAAAAACAACGGGCTCCGGATTGATCACATACTGGCAACGCAGCCGCTTGCCGAGCGGTGCCGGGAAATTATAATTGACAGGGAGGAGCGGAAGGGGAAAAAGCCCTCCGATCACGCGCCGGTTATCGCCGACTTCGAGTAAAAAGCCTATCAGCAAAATCTAACAAGATTTCCTAATGCGCCTGGCGCCAGTTATCACCCGTGCTGATATCAACCGTCAGCGGTACATGCAGATCGGCCACGCCCTCCATCTCCCGGCGAACAAGCTCTGTCAGCGCTTTCACCTCGCGCCCGGGCACTTCAAAAACAAGCTCGTCGTGAACCTGCATGATCATGCGGCTTTGCATGCCGCCGCTGACAAGGGCGTCGTGAATGCGGATCATGGCTATTTTTATCATATCGGCAGCAGCGCCCTGAATAGGTGCGTTGATTGCCATGCGCTCTGCAAACTTCCGCGCGGCACCGCTTCGCGCATTGATATCAGGAAGATACCGGCGGCGCCCCATAAGCGTTTCCACATAGCCTTCGCGGCGAGCCTGCTCAAGAATGCTGTCAAGAAACCGCCGCACATCCGGGTATCGAGCAAAATAGGCATCAATATATTCCTGTGCGGTCTGCTGGTCGATACCCAGCTCGTTGCTGAGGCCGTAGGCGCTCATGCCGTAAATAATCCCGAAATTAATCACTTTTGCATCCCGCCGCATGCCGGAGCTCACCGGGCCGCCGTCCGCCCACAGCTCGGCTGCAGTCCGGGCGTGTATGTCCTCATTGTTCAAGAACGCGTCGATCAACGTCCGGTCACCGGAAAGATGTGCAAGAAGGCGAAGCTCGATCTGAGAGTAATCGGCTGCAAGCATCCTCCATCCCGGCTCCGGGACAAAAGCCTCGCGGATGCGGATGCCCTCCTCGGTGCGGATGGGTATATTCTGCAGATTCGGGTCGCTTGAGCTCAGCCGCCCGGTTGCGGTCACGGTCTGATTGTATGAGGTGTGAATGCGCCCCGTCTCGGGGTTTATCAAAGCGGGCATGGCGTCAACATACGTTGACACAAGCTTTGCCAGGCTGCGGTACTCAAGCACCCTCGCCGGCAGCGGATGAACTTTTGCAAGGCCGGTCAGCGTGGTCACATCCGTGGCATACCCCGTTTTGGTTCGCTTGCCCACCGGGAGCTGAAGCTTTTCAAACAGTATCTCTCCGAGCTGTTTGGGAGAATTCACATTGAAGGTCACGCCTGTCAGGGAAAATATCTCCTGCTCGATTACTGCAAGCTTCCCGGCGAACTCGCGGGAAAGCTCGGCAAGCTGACCCGTATCGATGCGCACGCCGTGCATTTCCATCTGCGCAAGCACGGGTACAAGCGGCATTTCTATGCCGGAAAACAGCCTCCGGAACCCCTCACGGTCAATTCTCGGCAGAAGGAGATTCGCAAGCCGCCCTGTTATATCGGCATCCTCACAGGCATACCGGACCGCCTTTTCTATCGGCACCGCATCGAACCGAAGCGCCTTCTTGCCGGACCCGACCACATCCTTATAAGAAATGGTCCGGTAATCCAGGTGATCGAGGGCGACCTCGTCAAGGCTGTGGCGGTATTTTGAGGGGTTGAGAACATATGATGCAACCATGGTGTCACAGGCCATGCCGCGCAGCTGAATGCCGTTTCTGGCAAACAGCACATATTCATATTTCATGTTGTGGCAGATTTTTTCTATAGCAGGATCCTCAAGAAGCGGCTTGAGAAGCGACAGCACGGCGTCACGGTCCGGCTGGCCACCAAGCCTTGTATGTGCCACAGGAATATAATACGCCTCGCCCTCCTCACAGCACAACGCAATACCCACTATTGCGGCTTCCATAGGGCGCTCCGAGGTGGTTTCAAGGTCCACGGCAAAGCGCTTTTTTCCTGCACATGCAGCAAGAGAATTCTGTATATCCTGCATATCGGTAAGCAGCCGGTAGTTTGCCTGCTTCTGCTCGCCCGGCCCCAGCTCGCGCAGCAGGCTTGTGAACTCAAAGCGCTTATACAGCTGCCTGAGCTGCTGCTCATCACAGCCGTCAAGACGGAAATCCTTCCAGGTGCAGTCAAGCGCAACGCCTGCATCGATCCGGACCAGGTCGCGGCTCAGCAGCGCCTGGCCCTTATTCTCGATCAGGGACTGCTTGAGCTTTTTTCTTGTTAATTCTTCCACATGCAAATAAATATTATCAATGCTGCCGTACTGCTTCAGAAGGCCTACCGCAGTCTTCGGCCCGATACCGGGCACGCCGGGCACATTGTCGGAGGCGTCTCCCATAAGGCCGAACATATCGACCAGGCGGTCAGGCTCAAGGTCATATTTTCTGACAACGGCCTCGCGGTCATAGAAGGCATTTTTCAGAGTATCCAGTATGAATATGCCCGGCCTCACCAGCTGAAACATATCCTTGTCGCCGGTCACAATCACCACATCGGCTCCCTCTGCCGCAGCCTGCAGGGCCAGCGTGCCGATAACGTCATCTGCCTCATAGCCCGGCTTTTCTACCGCTGCAACATTAAATGCCTGAAGCACGTCTTTCATACAGGGAAGCTGCGCTGCAAGGTCATCCGGCATTTCCTCCCGGTGGGCTTTATAGTGCTCATATGCCTCGTGGCGGAAGGTGGGCTCGGGGCGGTCAAGAACGGCTGCAAGATACTCCGGCGCATGATCGTTTATGAGCTTTCTGAGCATGGTAATAAAACCGTACAGCGCATTGGTGGGAAACCCGGAAGCAGTGCTCAGGGGCGGCAGCGCAAAAAATGCCCGATAAAAATAGGAGCTCGCGTCTATCAAAAAAAGCTTCGGCTTTTGGCTCATAAATCACAACCGCTCATATGGTGCTGAAAAAAACGCTTTGCGCAATACGGAAAGCATACAGCGCAGGAAGATAGCCGCCCGGCACAATACCATTGCAGGCCGGGTGATAATAGCGGTATACTTATGTAAACAGAGATCACCTTATATCAAAACCCCGGAGCAGTCAAAAAAATTAATGCTTTTTCATCTGGAGTTTTGGCTGCTGAACAGGCACCTCTATGGTATGGAGCGGATTTAAAAATCTGATCAGCTTCACCACGAGGGTCACATGAAATGATCCCCCCGGATGCCGCCATGGACGGCGGGCGAAAATAAGCGAAAAGCCATGGCGCGGTGATTGTGTATTCCCGGGAAAGTGCCGACAGGATGCTCAGCAGAACCCCTTACCCATATTCCGGATAAATGTAATGAATAACAAAACACGCGCATTCACAGGCACAGTGCTGCTCGTTCTCTGCTGTACCTTTCCCTGCCGGGCAGCCTCGCTTCAGCGTCTGGAAGCCGGCCCGTTTTGCTTTATTTTCCCCCCGGCAGAAAAAAAAGCAGCCCGGTTTCTTGCCAGGCAGGCCCGGCCGGCTGCGGATCGTATCTGCAGCATAACCGGCTTTTCACTCCCGGCAAGAGTCTCCGTTACCATTGTCTCCAACCGGGAACAATTCAACCGGTCTCAGCCTGAGGGAACCTACATTCCGGACTGGGCGATAGGGGTAGCCTATCCCGCACACAACAGCATAATCCTGCTCCACAAGGAGCGAGTCGATCTTCTAAAAACATTCAGGCACGAGCTGAGCCACATTATCCTGGGCCATGCCTTCGGGTCAAAGCACCGGATTCCGCGCTGGCTCGATGAGGGCCTGGCAATTATTTTCGCCGACGAGTGGACGCTTTCCCGCCTGTCAACCCTTACCTTCGCAGCCCTGACCGATTCGCTGCTTCCCATGGATGAGATCGCCAAATCATTCCCTGTTGACCTCAGAAAGGCCAGGATCGCGTATTGCCAGAGCTTTTATTTTATATCCTTTCTGAAAGGCGAGTTCGGCGCCGATACGTTCAAGGCCTTTCTGGGCTCATACAGCAGGAACCGTGATTTCGGGCGTGCTGTTCAAAGCACCTACCATATGAGCTGGCACCGCATGGAGGACCGCTGGCTGCGCTATGTCCACCTTCGCTTCAGCTGGATTCCCCTGCTGACCAGCTCAGGGTTTCTGTGGTTTGTGGCAAGCATTGTTTTTATTGTATGCTATGTTCACAAAAAGCGAAAAACCAGGCAGCGCCTGCTCGACTGGGAGCAGCAGGAAACCCTGCGGGAGCAGCCGGATGCTGATCCGCCGCCGCCTGCTTTTCAGTAGCTGTATCAGGCCTCCCGGAGACAGGGTCGCTCCCTGGAAGACCCCCTTTTACCGGTCCCTTTTTCTTGACAAAAAACCCAGAATAACGATAAACTAATGAGTCTGACCACGCATATTACTCACAGTCAATGACCAAATCGGCTTTAGAGGAAAGGAGACGTTAATGGGTGTTATTAATGACAAAATAGAGGAACTGAAACAAACAAAAGAAAAACTGCAGGCAATGGGCGGCCAGAAAGGCATTGACAGCCAGCATGCGAAGGGCAAGATGACCGCGCGCGAAAGAATAGACTATTTTTTTGATGCCGGCACTTTCCAGGAAATAGACATGTTTGTAAAGCACCGCTGCACCTATTTCAATATGGAAAAAAACCAGATTCCCGCAGACGGCGTCATTATCGGATACGGTAAGGTAAGCGGCCGTACCGTGTATATTTTTGCACAGGATTTCACAGCCCGCGGCGGATCTCTGGGTGAAATGCACGCAAAAAAAATAACAAAAATCATGGATCTTGCCATGAAAGCCGGATGTCCCTGCGTCGGTCTGAACGACTCGGGAGGCGCACGCATCCAGGAGGGGATCGATGCCCTGTGCGGGTTCGGTGAAATTTTTTTCAGAAATTCCGCAGCATCCGGTGTTATTCCGCAGATCACCTGCATCATGGGCCCGACAGCGGGCGGCGCTGTGTATTCCCCGGCAATGACCGACTGGATCGTCATGGTGAAAAACTCAAGCTATATGTACATTACCGGCCCTCAGGTTATTCAGGCGGTTACCGGTGAGGAGGTTACCCACAACGAGCTCGGCGGCGCCATGGTACACAACACAAAAAGCGGCGTTGCCCACTTCGCCGCTGAAAACGACAAGCATGCCCTTGATCTGATAAAGGAGCTGCTCAGCTACCTCCCGAACAACAACATGGAGGACCCGCCATACGTTGATACGGGGGATCCCGCCGACCGCGAAACGCCGGAGATGGAAAATCTCATCCCCGACAATCCCAATCAGCCCTACGATATAAAGCAGGTTATCGCCGGAATCGTTGACAAGGGCGTTTTCTTTGAGCCGCATGAATATTATGCCCTGAATATGGTTATCTGCTTCGCCCGGCTCAACGGCAACGTTATCGGCATCATTGCCAATCAGCCGTCCAATCTGGGCGGCGCCCTGGATGTCAACGCCTCTGATAAGGCAACCCGGTTTATCCGCTTCTGCGATGCGTTTAACATTCCCCTCCTGACGATAATGGATGTGCCCGGCTATCTTCCCGGCACCGATCAGGAATTCAGCGGGATCATCAGACACGGCGCAAAGCTGCTGTGGTGCTACTCCGAGGCAACTGTCCCTAAAATGACGCTGATCACCCGCAAAGCATACGGCGGATCCTACATTGCAATGTGCAGCAAGCATCTCGGCGCGGACTTTGTCTATGCCTGGCCCAGCGCTGAAATTGCCGTTATGGGCGCAGCAGGTGCCGCAAACATCATTCACCGGCGTGAGATCAAGGAAGCCGATGACCCCAAGGCAAAGCGCGAAGAAAAAATCAAAGAGTACGAGGATCTTTTTTCAAACCCCTATATCGCGGCATCAAGGGGCTATGTGGACGACATTATTCTTCCCTCGGAAACGCGTAAAATTCTGTCCCGGTCGCTTGATGCAATCAAAAACAAGCGGGAGACCAGGCCGGCCAAACGCCACGGCAACATCCCCGTGTAATGTATGCGGGCCGCATAAATATGCAAAAAAGCCCTGCAGTATTTCTGCAGGGCTTTTTTGTTGTACACAAGCGCTTGACACCCCCCGTGCATTTACCTATACTTTCATCCCACAGGGACTGCCCCTGCCGTTCTGAACGATTCTAAGACGTCAGCATCCTGACAGACCCGTTACCATTAATATACATTACCGCTCACCTGTTGCAGATTTGTTCGTATGTGTGGAATCGCAGGCATATATAACAAAAACGGACTGGATACCGACGCACGGCTCATTACACATATGTCGGCGGCGCTTGAACACCGCGGGCCGGACCAGGAAGGCTTCCATATCGACCCGTCCATCCACCTGGCCGCGCGCAGGCTGCGCATCATCGATCTCCAGGAAGGTGCGCAGCCCATTTATTCACCTGACCGATCCCACTGCATCGTATATAACGGAGAGCTGTACAATTACCGCGAGATCAGAGAGCACCTCGCAGGGCGCAGCTATGCATTCTCCACCGGCACGGATACCGAGGTGGTGCTGGCCGCCTATGTCACCTGGGGCCCCTCCTGCCTTGAGCGCTTTCGCGGGATGTTTGCCTTTGCAATCTGGAACACCCGAAGCCGGGAGCTGTTTCTTGCGCGTGACCGGTTCGGCATCAAGCCGGTCTATACAACCTGCCTGCCGGACGGGACGTTCCTTTTTGCGTCCGAAATAAAATCGCTGCTGCAGCATCCCAAGGTCCCCCGCCGGCTCAACCCACAAGCTGTCGACCACCTGTTAACCTACGGCTTCAACCCCGCGCCGCACACATTTTTTGACTCAATAGATCAGCTGCTTCCCGGACACTGGCTTAAAAAAACCCCGGGCGGCGAAAAAACCGTTGAATACTGGGACATCAATCTTGAGGCCCCAATCAGCACCGAGGACGATAACGAGCTTGCGGAGAAAACCCGGGATGCAGTCACCCGCGCCGTTCAAAACAGCCTTGTCTCAGATGTGCCGGTTGCTGCCTATTTAAGCGGCGGTATTGACTCGAGCGTCATAACAGGGCTGTACTCTGGCCTGCGCGACGATCCGGTCACTGCGCTTACGATCACCTTTGCGGGAGCAGATTATGATGAAACCGCATATTCGCGGCAGGTTGCCTCATTGTTCAACACAAACAATATCGAGTTCCCCTGCACCATAGGCCGCGATGACATTTCCCGGCTTGTCTATCACCTTGAGAACCCGCTGGTATCCCTGCTGAATTTGCCCCTGTTTCTGCTCTCAAAAAAGGCCCGCGAGCTGGGCATCCGCGTCGTGCTTTCCGGGGACGGGGCAGATGAAACCATCGGCGGCTATCGGTATTTCAAAATCATCAAGGCTATGGATTTTATAAAAAAAACAGAGAGCCTGTTCCGAAAAAACATACTGCAGTCTCTGTTTCCGTTTATTAACACACCGCGAGATGCGGAGGCGCTGTATGAGCGCCTCAAGCAATCCGGCAGCGCGTTTCCGGTTTCACACCCTGCCGTCCCATACCGCTTTCAGGCTTTTCAGCAAAAAAGCCAGCTGCTGACGTCTGATTTTTATGATGCAGCTATGCACGCTCATTCTGCAGGCAGCAGCCCGTTTTTCTTTGACCTGAGCAGGTGCGCATGCCGCCCCCTCATAGACCAGGCCCTGTATATAGACACTAAAATGCGTCTTTTAAATCTTACGCTGCCGCTTTCTGACAAAATGAGCATGGCAAACGGGGTTGAAATGCGGCCGCTTTTTCTTGACCACGAGCTGGTTGATTTTTTCTTTACGCTGCCCCACCACGTCAAAATCCGCGGCCTTACCGAAAAATACATCCTCAAAAAAAGCATGCGCCGCCTTCTTCCTGACGGTGTGTGCACGCGCAGAAAGCAGCCCCTGCAGCCGCCCGCTTCTGTGCTCATCTCAGCCGCAGGGGATATGCTCCGCGATATGCTTTCGCCTGCACAAATCAAAAAAGCCGGGATTTTCAACCCCCGCTATATCGAAACTATGCTTGCAGCCCCCGGCAAAAAGGGCCAGGTTGACTATTCCGGTCTTGTGATTACCTGTTTTTTCGTACAGCTGTGGCATCACCTTTTTCTGGAAAACGACGCGTGTTCGACCTTCGTTCAGAAAGGCGCTGCATATGTTTCTGGGAATTGATATCGGATCAATCAGCATAAACGCTGTTCTCATGACAGCCGACGCTCATATCCGGGAGGAGCATTATGTGCGCACGCACGGCCAGCCGGTAGAAACCCTGCTGAGGCTGCTGGAGGATATGTGTACCCGGCACGGCACCGGCGCAATACAGGCCGCTGCTGTTACGGGCAGCGGCGGCCCGCTGATCGCAGGGGTTCTGGGGTGCCACTGCGTCAACGAAATAATCGCCCAGAGCACGGCCACAGCGCGGCTGTGCCCCGAAATCAGAACAATAATTGAAATAGGCGGCGAGGACGCAAAGCTCATACAGCTGGAGCCGGACCCGGTTACCGGCACATCCAGAATTAAAGACTTTGCCATGAACACGGTCTGCGCAGCCGGGACAGGCTCGTTTCTCGACCAGCAGGCTGCGCGGCTGGGGGTAAGCATAGAAGAGGAATTCGGCAGGCTGGCCCTGAAATCCCAGCACCCGCCGCGCATAGCCGGACGCTGCAGCGTGTTTGCCAAATCAGACATGATTCACCTGCAGCAAATAGCCACGCCGGACCATGACATAATTATGGGCCTGTGCATGGCAATGGCCAGAAATTTCAAAAGCAACGAGGCAAAGGGCATCGAGCTGCAAAAGCCCATTGCCTTCCAGGGAGGGGTGGCGGCTAACCGCGGCATGGTGCGCGCCTTTGAAAGCGTGCTTGAGCTGCGGCCTGGTGAGCTTGTCATACCCGGGCACTTCTGCAGCATGGGTGCGATCGGCGCGGTGATCTCCATGCTGGAGGCCGGAGCGGCTGCCGCTTTCAGCGGCACAGAGCCGCTGGAAACCTATTTGCACAACCGATCGTTTGACTGCGGCAGGCATCCGCCCCTTGAAGACGACGGCTACCCCATTACCATCGACCCCGCCCCTGTCCGCGGCTCCGCTCCGATCAGCGCGTTTCTTGGTATTGATGTCGGCTCAATCAGCACCAACCTGGTGGTGATCGATGAGTCCCGCCGCGTTATCGCCCGGCGCTATCTTATGACCGGCGGTCGCCCGATAGAAGCCGTCTGCAGAGGTCTGCGGGAAATCGGCAGCGAAGTCGGCGACAGCGTGATTATCAACGGCGCCGCGACCACCGGATCGGGCCGGTATCTTATCGGCGACTTTGTCGGAGCGGACTGTGTAAAAAACGAAATCACCGCACACGCCCGCGGCGCTACAGCTGTCAACCCGCAGGTGGATACCATTTTTGAAATCGGCGGCCAGGACTCCAAATACATAAGCCTGGACCATGGTGCGGTCGTTGACTTTACGATGAACAAGGTCTGCGCTGCCGGAACCGGCTCTTTTCTTGAAGAGCAGGCCGAGAAGCTCGGCCTTGATATAAAGAACGATTTCAGCGCACTGGCCCTGTCCTCTACGGCCCCGGTCAACCTCGGCGAGCGGTGCACCGTGTTTATGGAGTCGAGCCTCAACCATTATCAGCAGCAGGGCCTGCAAAAGCAGGATCTGGTGGCCGGGCTATGCTATTCAATCGTACTGAATTACCTGAACAGGGTTGTTGAGGAGCGGCGGATCGGCGACGTTATATTTTTTCAGGGAGGAACCGCGTACAATCGGGGGGTCAAAGCCGCATTCGAAAAAATATGCGGAAAAAAAATCACCGTTCCCGAGCATCACGATGTTCTCGGGGCGCTGGGTGCCGCACTTATCGCACTCGAGCACAGCTCAGACGGCCCATCACGGTTTAAAGGCTTCGATCTTGCCCAGCGGCAATATACGGTTGAGTCTTTCGAGTGTCACGACTGTCCCAACACCTGTGAAATCAGAAAGGTATCTATCGAAGGTGAGCCCCCGCTATATTACGGAAGCAGGTGCGGCAAATATGACGAGAAAAAACGCGAGGCCGCGTGCGCGGACGGACCCGACCTGTTTGCCGAGCGCAGCTCGCTCCTGAACAACCCGTACACGCCCTCTGCGCCGGTGCCCCCTGATGCCCCCACAGTCGGCATACCCCGGGCAACTCTTTTTTTTGAGCTGTATCCGTTCTGGAACGCCTTTTTCAGCGAGCTCGGGTTTTGTGTAGTTTCTTCTCCCAAAACCACCCGCCGCATTGTCAACCGGGGGTGTGAGTCGGTCATGGAGGAAATATGCTTTCCCATAAAGGTTGCTCACGGACACGTGAGCGAGCTGATAGACCGGGAGGTCGATTTTTTGTTTTTGCCCTGTATCGTAAACATGGAGCACCTGAGCAAAGATGCGCGCGTGTCCTATAACTGCCCGTTTGTGCAGAGCCTTCCGTACCTGGTCGGCGCCGCGCTAAAAAAGAGCTCTTCGCGCTGCCGGGTGCTCAGCCCTGTCCTCCACTTTGAGTGGGGTGCGCGTGTCTACACCCCGCAGCTGCACAGGCTCGGGAAAATGCTCGGCCGGGGCAAAAAGGCGGTAAACCGAGCCACCGAAGCAGCGTTTGACTCACTGCGCTCGTTTCGAGCGGACGTGAGCAGGCGGGGCCGGGAGGTGCTTGACCGCCTGCCCGATGACCGCCCCTGCATTGCGGTTGTCAGCAGGCCGTACAACGGCTGCGACCCGGGCCTTAACTTCGACATACCCGGCAAGCTCCGCGCGCTCGGCGCCTTTCCGATTCCCCTTGACTATCTTCCCGTACACCATGATTTCGGCCCTGAAATGTCTTCCATGTACTGGCGCTACGGCCAGCGAATTCTTTCCGCCGCACGGACTGTTTCCCGTGACCGGCGGCTTCATGCGGTGTATATTACCAATTTTTCATGCGGCCCGGATTCCTTTATTACCAAGTATTTTGACCGGGAAATGGCGGGAAAGCCGTATCTGTCCATAGAGCTTGATGAGCACAGCGCCGACGCCGGAATCATAACCCGCCTTGAGGCCTATCTTGACAGCATTCGCCCTGCAGCCGCTCCGGGCGCGGGGCGGCGCAAAGTCACCGCTGCGCCCATAGCCCGGAACAACACAAACCACCGCACAGTCTACATACCCTATATGGACGACCACGGGCTGATGCTCGCTGCTGCCATGCGTCACAGAGGCATAGACGCGGAAGCGCTGCCCATGGCCGATGAAAGCTCCATAGCGCTCGGCCGGCGGTACACCACCGGAAAAGAGTGCTATCCCTGCATTATCACCACCGGCGACATCGTGCGAAAGGCCCTGGCAGATGATTTCAGCCCCGAGCGCTCATGCTTTTTTATGCCCTCCGCCATGGGCCCCTGCCGATTCGGCCAGTACAACCGATTTCACCGGCATGTGCTCAACGAGCTGGGGCTCGGCTCGGTTGAGCTGCTTGTGCTGGATCAGACTACCGATTATGACAGCACGCTGAGCGCGCTCGGCCCGGGCTTCAGGCTGCTCGGCTGGCAGGGGCTCATCGTTATTGACTACCTGAAAAAGCTGCAGCTGCACACCCGGCCCTATGAGATCAATCCCGGCGAAACCGATGCCGTATATGCACAGTGCCTTGATGCTCTTGTTTCATGCGTGGAACAAGCCGGCACAATCGGCTCCTGTGCGCAGGATGCCGCCCGGCGGTTTACAGCAATCCCTGCAGACCGGTCCCGAAAAAAGCCGCTTATCGGCATCGTGGGGGAGATCTTTGTCCGCTCAAACAGGTTCAGCAACGACTTTATCATCAAGCGGATCGAGCAGTGCGGCGGAGAGGTTGTTATGCCCACGCTGCAGGAATGGGTATCCTACACGGACTGGGAGCGCCGAAAGGATTTCAGGCGCGACGGACCGCTGAGCCGCTTCCTGCTGGAGCTATTTAAGGGCGGCATTCAAAATCGAGAGGTTAAAAAAATCAAAAAGGCGTTCGCCGGCGCTATACCTCACTTTTTCTCAGAGCCGGCGACGGCAGAAGTCATGCACCTGTGCGGGCCCTACCTGCCGGAAGATATCCGCGGAGAGGCGACGCTGAGCATGGGCCGCTGCGTGGAATATGCCCAGCATGGGTGCCACGGCATAGTGAATGTCATTCCTTTCAACTGCATGCCGGGCACCATCGTGAACACGCTGCTGTGCCGCTTTGCACGGGACTACCCCCATCTGCCCATACTCAAAATGGTATATGACGGAACCAGGCAGTCCGGGGACCAGACGCGCATTGAGGCATTCATGCATCAGGCATCCCACGCCCGCGACCGGTCGGCAGCCGGCAGCCGGGCGTGCCCGTAGCCCTTTTCTCATGGCACAGTAACGGTGCCGTCGCTGAGGGAAAGCACAAATTCAAGCAACGGCTTCAGGACCTCGTTTTCCCGCCGCTGCGGACGGTCGGCAGCGGCCAGAAGAAAGTCAAGATGATCATACCCCTCGACATCTTCCTCCAGCAGCTCATATTTCGGAACTCCGTCAAGCGCATCCGCATAACAGAGCCACAGGCCGTAGCTTTTGCTGTAATCGGCTCCGGCCGCCTCTATATCAAGGCGCAGCCGCGCGGGAAAATACCACTCGAAAAAATTAAGCGGGCCGGCATACATCGCAGCGGCGGCCTCCTGTATATCCGTTACCTCCTCGTTCACAGTCGTCAGCGTAACCATCCCTGAGCAGTCCTGGTATAGCGGGTCCGCGCTTGTGCCGACAGTATCAAAATTGGCCCACCGATACAGTGACTCGTTATCCCCGCAAGCCACAAAAATGTTCTCGGCGTCAAAAAGGGTGTTCAGCCTGAGCTCTTCAAGCAGCTGCCCCGGGAATCGACGCCGTGCAACAGGGCCGCCGGCAAGAAACCCCATGCTCATCCTGCCGATAGTTACCGGCTGAAAATTGTCATCGAGAAATATGCCGAGCATCGCTTCATTGGTGAACCTGCGCTCATAAAAATTATCGGGCCCGGCAAAATAGCCGGCAATGCTTTGTGACTGAAACAGCCGGACGAGCGCCTCCGTTTCAGAAGAAACGGCGGCCTTCTGAAAAAAGCCGGACTCATTGTCCGGAAAGCGCGCCGCATAAAGGCCCAGCATTTCCGGAATGGCAAGCGCTTCCGGCGGAAAGCTTATCCCGGGCAGCACATCAAGGCGCCCCGCGGTTCCCTGGCGCAGAGCCGCCAGCTCCAGCACATACTGCGACTCCTCTATGCTGCCCGCTATCGTTTCCAGCGGCCGGTCAAGCCCTATCAGCCCGGCACAGTTTTTAAACCCGGCATCTGCTGTCGTTTCAGTGTTATTGTCAAAATCCCACCCGGCAAACAGCGCGCTCAGATAGGCGCCAAGCGAATGGCCGCCCACAAAAAGACACCGCGCGCGGTCCTCGCGGTCGGGCATCATATGAACGGCTATCCGGTAGATGTCCTCCATAACGAGCTGCAGACCGAATTCTGACAGATACGGCGCCTCGCCGCTTTGGAGAAAGCCGGCGAATGCGGAGCCGTTGATTGTCCGGCCGTTGTAGTAATAATCAAGTGCAACATCGGGGTCCCCCAGCTGTTCGGCGGCGTTCATTCCGGTCAGATCCTCAAGGCAGTTCGGGCGCCGCTCAAACGCCCACACCTCAACAGACCCCTCACCCGCCTGCTCGGCCAGAGCGACCAGATGTCTGCCGAATGAGTAAAAATTGTTCGCGCCGCCCAGATAACCGGGTATCATCAGAAGAACCGCCCGAACCGGTTTCGGGTCACCCGTTTGCGTTTCCGGGCGGAACCGCAGAAAGGTTATGCTGTCGCAGGCATCCGGGGGAGTGCCGTTGCCTCGGGGAGCCTCTGCAGGAATGGATATCGCCTCGACAGTCACCGTGGCGGGCAGCGGCTCTGCCGCGGCAGGCGGTCCCGGCTCTTCCGGAACCAGGGGAGGTGACAGGATGCACGAACTGAGACACAGCCCCCATACTGCACACGCAATGATACAAAACAGACATGGTTTCATAATCGCTCCAGCTTTTCATTGAATATTGACAATATTATTGACTGCATATAAAGTATATCAAAGATAGTAAAAAAAATCATTTTTACAAAAGGAATATACAGATGAAGGCAATACTCATCACCGTCAGCGGTCTTATATTATACGTCCTGGGGTACCGGCTGTATGCCCGGTATCTTGCCGATAAAATCTTCCGGCTCGACCCGTCGGCCCCGGTACCGTCTCATACTATGAAGGATGGTGTCGACTATCTTCCAACCAATAAGTACGTGCTGTTCGGTCATCATTTTGCTTCTATTGCCGGCGCCGCACCGATTGTGGGGCCGGCGCTTGCCGTCATATGGGGATGGGTTCCTGCTTTTTTGTGGGTGGTATTCGGAGCCGTGCTCATGGGCTGCGTCCATGATTTAAGCGCTCTGGTACTGTCGGTAAGAAACCGCGCCCGCTCAATCGGTGATATCGCCGGGGAAATGCTCGGCAGAAAGGCAACAACCGCCTACATGATTATCATGTTTTTCGTGCTCGTGCTGGTGCTTGCCGTGTTTCTTCTGGTTATCGCCGGCCTGCTGATCGAATACCCGGAAGTGGTCTTTCCCGTATTTTCCCTCATGGTGATCGCCATCGCCATCGGGGTGCTGATATACCGAACAAATATCGGCCTGGGGCCGGCAAGCACGGTAGGCATTATACTGATGGCGCTTGCCATCTGGTGGGGAGCAGATCATCCGTACCAACTGCCTGAAAGCTGCATTATCGGCTCTGCAAAATCGACATGGATTATGCTGCTTGCGGTATACAGCCTGGTCGCGTCGGTTCTTCCCGTCTGGCTGCTGCTCCAGCCCCGGGATTATCTGGAGTCATTCAAGCTGTATGCCGGCCTGCTGCTTCTTTTTGTGGGGATTATCGTGTCCGCTCCGGCAATGGATGCCCCGGCCATACGGCTCAGCGTACCCGGCGCACCGCCTATGTGGCCCTTCTTATTCATCACCATCGCCTGCGGCGCTCTGTCAGGATTTCACTCGATCGTGTCTTCCGGAACATCCTCAAAGCAGCTGAACAGCGAGCAGGATGCGCCCTTTGTCGCGTACGGCGGAATGATCGGCGAATCGGCACTTGCGCTGTGTGCGGTTGTCGCCTGCACAGCGGGCTTTGACAGCACAGGGGACTGGATGGGGCATTACAAAAGCTGGACCGCAGCCGCAGGCCTTGGTGCAAAGCTGACTGCCTTTGTCGACGGCTCGGCACTGTTCATTGCTCCGCTGGGCATACCGGTCAAAATCGGAAAAACCTTTATCGCGCTCATTATTATTGCATTTGCCATGACCACACTCGACTCCGCGTGCCGCCTCGGGCGCTATATTGTCGCCGAGTTCGGGGATCAGCACAAAACGCCGGTCCTGAAAAACCGCTATGTGGGATCCGGGATCTGTGCGGGCCTGGCATTCATGCTTGCCATGGGCACTTACGGCGGCAAGCCCGCGGGACTTCTGCTCTGGCCGCTGTTCGGCACCACAAATCAGCTTCTGGCCTCGCTTGTCTTTGCCACCATCACAATCTATCTGGTGAAGCGCAAGACAAAGCGATGGTTTATCACTATTCCGCTGGTGCTGGTGGCAATTACGACAATATACGCTATGATATGGAACATCATAAGCTATATACGGGACAGCAACTGGATTCTGACGGTTGTGGGCGGGCTTATTCTGATGAGCGGATTTGTGCTGATCTACCTGTCCTGCGGCGCATACCTTCAGGCAAAAAAACAGGTAAGCTCCTGAACGCTACTTAAAAATACAACCATCGCATTACCATGACGGATCAGACCTACCTGCGTGATGATCTTTCGGCCGACAGGACCCTTCTGGCAAATGAGCGCACATTTCT
Organism: uncultured Thermodesulfobacteriota bacterium; assembly: GCA_964621615.1. Classification (GTDB taxonomy): domain Bacteria; phylum Desulfobacterota; class WTBG01; order CAIYCZ01; family CAIRTM01; genus CAZUMW01. The sequence continues at coordinate 59,920 of CAZUMW010000001.1, read as the reverse complement.
TGCATATATCCGCACCGCTATTATGCTCGGGGTATCAGGGGTAACCATCCTCAAAGTGTTCCCCCACAATTACCACATCATGCTTCTCGGCTATGCGCTGCTTCCGCTGGCTGCAGCTGTTGCGATATTCGGCTATACCCGCTATCGCATCATGCGCAAAAACATCTCTTCACGGCGGGGCTCAATTCAGCAATAACTGTCTGTTAAAAAAAGTAGCCTGCACATAAAAAAAGCCCGGCAGGCGTGGCGGCCAAGCTCTTCCTGCCGGGCTGGGGACCGGTATTCATACACTGGGGACAAAATCCCGTGTGTACATGAATACGGCTTATTAAAAATAATAGCACCGATACGCTAAAAAGCAAAAGAAAAAGTGAACCGGCTATGGGCGGTGATTTTGATAAATACGTTTAATTGGTTTCCGGCGAAACAATGGTGGATTGAGCACATTGCTGGATTTCACAGCACACAATCCATTATCTCCAGAACACCCTCAAACACTGCGTTCAGTATGCCGAGAACATTGAGCGGATTGGCGAGAATCCCCTCAACCATATCAAATACGGCATCAAGGATACAGGCTACCATGCCGAGCACGCCAGAATATGCCACATCATCCGCTGCGTCATACGCACCACACTCACGCGAAACGATGAGAAGGCCTGACCCGTCGGTAAGTTCCACGTACATGCCCGTCTGATCTATCTGGAGAAAAAAGGGCTGATTGCGAACCAGCCCGGATTCCGGGAACCCGATATAAAGCTGCCTGCCATGCAGGCTGCTGATAGAAACGCCGCGCTCGTCGCCGCTGCGCAGTGTCTCGGCCTGAAGGCCTGCAGCCTTGAGCAGGCTGCACAGCAGCTCCGGGTGGATGACGGCCCGGGAAGGAGCGCCGGCAAAAGCAAAAGTTCCTGAATAAAGAATACTGAAAAGACATATCATTACAACACTAAAACGTGAACGCGTGAATAAGCGTGTCATAACAGGGCACCTCGAACGGGTTAATGGATATATGCTTTAATGCTATGTGCCTATATTAATATGAAACACCGTTTGTCATCAATTGTTTCGTTACGTCAAATCAAAAAAATTTGTGTGCACCCTCGAGAGCTCGTACCTTTTTTGCGCTGCATTTCCGGACACTGCCCCCGTATTTACCGTTCATTTTCGCTGATTATATCCTTTATTACAGTTACATAGGCGCTGCTTTTTATAAGCCTTTATTCGGCAAAGCTCAATTATGCACTTGAATTTTTGTTATATATCACTAATAGAAATAATTAGTACATAACAATTTAAATGGTGGCAAAATATGCTTTGTTATATGTTTAACATTTCATTTGTGAACTGATATCAGAAAAAAACCGAATCCCGAGTGATCGGGTGGCGGAAAGCCGCGGGTCCGCTACAAAAGCGGATAGCCGGACTGCCTGATAGAGTATCCCTTCTCTATACAGCCAGTCCGGTTTTTTTTAGGGGGGCGAACAGGTAAACACATTCAACCAAAAAGAAGCGGCAGAAAGGAGGGGGGTATGAAAAAATTTTATTTAACCGGCACCATTCTTATATTGCTCTCATTGACTGCATCTCCTGTTAGTGCAGAATGCACCGATGATGTCATTTATGAATTTAAATACTGGTTAACTGCGTTTCCCTGTATAGATGACGGTGTTTTTGGCTGCTATCTGTATGTTCCCAGAGCATACGGTATACAGGACGATCTTTTCTACATCAAAAGTAACCCCACGTTTTATCCCAGAGAGATGTCTTTTTCATATGAAGATATTGCATCCGGCGAAATAGAGATTAAGAATGCATGTATCTATAAGAACGGCAGAAGGATGTTCTGTGGGGATGAAAATTACATGCACCATATGTATCAATGGTTTAGAAGAATTTTTAATGCGCGAAAATCTGATTGCTTCCAGGAGGCAGACGGTTCAGTTGATGCACTGTTAAGCCGGACAAATAATCTGAAAGACACGAACGTGGTGGGACAAAAGAGGAATGAGTGAACAAAAGCTTAATTATTTACGAAAGCCGTGCACGCTGTGCTAAGTACGGCACAAAGGCGGTGCCCCCTTGGCATCGTCCTTTATGCCTGCCTGAGGCGCTGTTGAGCCTCAGGACGCCCCCCGAGCCGGGCTCTCTGAGCCCGGCTTTTTCTTTAAACGATTCTGTCAATAATGATGCCTTGAACAAGCGCCCCTATCAGGATATAGCAATAAAAAATAACCGTGAACTTAACACCGAACACTGCAACGAGAGCGGGAATTATCGGCAGCTTCACTGCTCTTGCATATATAAAGGTTGCTGCCATACCATTCGTCATGCCCTTCTGTCTCAAATCCGCCAGCAAAGCGTACCATACAAATACCGGACCGTGACTGAAAACGCCCACAATAATACTCATAAGCCACGCTCGCTTCCGGCGTCTTTCATGGAATAGTTTTTTCAACATACTGACCGGAATAAGATTTATCCCGAATATCAGAAAAAACACAAGCACAAGGATCGGTATTATATGCTGTATTATGTTGATAGCTGATACAAATGCACGGGAGGCAATTTCGGGCGCAGCACAATAAATGATTATGTATACAAGGGCAACAGTGCCTGAAAAAACATAACCGCCCTTTGAGCTTTTCCCCCTGGCGCCCCGCTTTTTATTGTTATTGCTCGCCTCTTTCAAAATACACCCAGAGTGACAACTGTCAGAAAGCTTATGATCATCGCAAACAGTATGCTCAGAATATTTTTTATAAATGCAAATTTCTTACCGAGAAAGGCAGCTTCCATTGCAATATATGCTACCCCTATGGTTACCCACGATACCATGAACGCAGAAACTGCCATAAGCCCCACGCCGGTTTCAAAAAGCTGCTCCCCTATAATTACGCTGTTTAATGCATGGCCTGCCATGACCGTCCCGAAAAGAACTCCAACAGGAAGATCAAGCACACCTCCACGGAAGAATGCCTGTAATGTTTCTTCTGTAATTATTATATCCGCAAGCCCTATTAAAAAAACAACACCTGTCAAAACCGGCATTATATTCCCGAAGCTTTTTAACGTATGAAAAAATATTGTCTTTATACTTTTTTTATTTCCATTCACCGCAAATCTCCTCAATACATACCACCATAGGAGCTGGCTGCGAGCGGGTCAAGCGGAATATTGCTGCTGGCCGAAGCGGACAACACCGGGTTGCCCTGCAGGTGGACATGTCGGCCGGTGCCTATCACCGGCTGACGGCGAGTTCGATTTCATCTGCTGTCAGGCGAACGGCATGGCGGGCCTGCTCAATAAAATCCACCATCGCGGTGGTGAAGCCGTGGATAACACCGCCGCAGCGGTAGTGCCGTACCGCGACACCCGCATCCGCCAGCAGCCGGCCAAAGGCCTCGCCCTCGTCGCGCAGCACATCGTACTCGGCCGTTATGATCAGCGCTGGCGGCAGATCAGCGAAGTCCTTCGCCAGCAGCGGCGAAACCAGGGGGTCGCTCCAGTCGCGTGCGTCGGGCAGGTAGTAGCCCCGGAAGGCCTCCATCCACTCTTTCGTGAGCATGTAGCCGGTTGCGTAACGGTAATACGAATCGGTGTTCATTTCAGAAACGTTGGTGATGGGGCTCATCAGCACCTGCAGCATCACCTGCGGGCTGCCCGCATCGCGGGCCCGGCGGCAGGACGCTATGGCCAGGCTGCCGCCGGCGCTTTCGCCTGCCACGCACAGCAGCGACGGGTCGCCGCCGAATCGGGCAGCATTCTCAGCGGCCCACTCCAGGGCGGCGAAGGCGTCCTCGTGAGCAGCCGGAAAGGTATATTCGGGGGCACGGCGGTAGTCCACCGACAGCACCAGCGCGCATGCCTCGGCAGCGAGCATACGGCTGTAGTGATCGAACTCCCGCGAGCTGCCCACCACCCAGCCGCCGCCGTGGAAAAAGACCACCACAGGAAACGGCTCATCGCCCCCGGGTACGTAGACGCGCGCAGGTATACTGCCGCCGGGGCCGGGGATGCATACTTTGCTCACGGATGCCACCGGCGTGGCCGGAAACAAATAGGTCCAGAGATTCGAACGCATCATATAGCGGCGCATCTGTCGGGGGGTTCTTTGACTCATGGGATAGAGTGCTTCGGCGCGGTTGACACGTGTAAGCATCTCTTCGACAGCAGGGTCGATCACGGTGTGTTTTCTGAACGTGCAGCAGTGCGTATCATTGTCCTGCCCGGGGCGCGTCAGCGCAATAGTGGCGTTGTCGATAATCTCTCCAGACATTGTGTAGGTGCCTGCAGGGTCGGCCATGTCGCTGCAGCTGAGCGTAAGCCCGTCATTCTCCAGCCTGCCGCTGCATGCGGGCCGGGTTCCCACCGTGGGCACAAGCGTCACCGCGGCTCCCTGCTGGGTCAGCGTAAAGGTATAGGGAGTGTCGTCCGGAAAGCAGCTGTCAAAGGTATTCCAGGTGCCGCTCAGTTCCGCTGCCGGGGCACAGCAGGTCCACGCGGCACCAACGGCGCAGGCCGTAGCAATGAACAGGTAGTTCAAAACAATTTTAAAAAGAACCATAATCACAAAATAAAGGCAATGGGGTCAAACTTTTACTATTTACTTTGTTTTGGCAACAGCTTTTTTTAGAACGCTGTTAACCTGTTTTGCATGTTCCAAGCTTTTATCATCTTATTCTTGATGCTCTTGGCATATTGACCGACCACTGCACATTTAAGAGGCTAAATTAATGCTTTATTTCCATAATGCATATCTCATCTGCTATCAAACATCAAGAGTTAGGCAATGGTTTAGGTTTGACCTTTGTTGCGATGCAAGTCCATTATGCTGCATAAGATGCACAGTCAAATTGAAGCTCCAATATTTTGTTGGTTTTTTTAAAAATCGGTATAAAGTTGAAGACTATTCGGCTGATCAAAGAAAACGTCTTAATGCCTTCCTGAATAACATACCATTTTTTGCAGCAGTGTAAACCGTTCACCAGACGCTCCACCTCTATTCCGTTCTTAACGCCCCATTGTGGTAGCGCTGCAGTTTTAGTATCAAGTTGATCCTTATATTTTTTTAGCCGTCATCAAACGTGTCCAACTTGTTGCGGGGGCTTTGCAGAGCCCCGCCCGAACCGGCTTCGTAAGTTATTTTAAACACTACTGGGCCGTCATTTTGCTGAAACGAGGATGTAGAACCTCCATAAGCATCACAGGGGGAATTGTCCCGGATATACACTCTCCAAATATCGATATGTCGGTAATTTATGTATTAAGTTACACCCATCATTGGGGTACCTTTTTATTATAATGCTACTCACATTCGGGAAGCGTTCCCCTGAACGGTTCGTTGCCGAAACACATCGGCCCGTCCCATGACCGGGCTATTGCCGTACCGAATATTACCCCTCCCATGCTGTTAATCGCCGCACGCGGGGCAAGCACGCTGCCCTGAACTTCAACCGCAACAAATCGCAGCGTTATCGCCTCATGGAAGTTAAACAGCACCCGGTTATTGCGAAGAGCAAGCGACCACATGGTCATGTGATCAAAGCCGGTTTCCTCGCCGTCGATGTTAACGATAATCGTTGCATCATCAGGAATGTTACAGACAAACACGGTGTGCGACCCCGCGGCCTGTCTTCCGGTAATATCAAAAATCTGAATATCGCTGACCTCATCTCCGCTTAAAACCAGCGTGCCCCAGAAGGAATTAACCGTTCCTGTTGCACCAAGTCCAGCAAGCCGTTCGGACAGGCTCTTTAAACGGACTCGCTCAGCTGTAAAATCCTCGGGAACCTCTGCATGTCCGGTAACGGTCGCCCCTGACGGCATGGTTGACCGAACCGAATCTGCAACCCCGTCTACGCTGCCGCCTGCGCGGATGCTGCCGTAGACGATCCCCTCATCAAATACAACATTACCGCCTGAGAGCAATACGGTTTCCGCGGGGTGGATACTTCCCAGCTCGCCTCCGATAATATAACACAGAAGATCCACATCGCCGCCTGCGGCAATCCGTCCGTCGGCATAGGAATAGCTCGATGTGAAGCTGTTACTGACAAACACGTTGTAATTGGCCGCAGCACCCAGGTCCTGCATACATTCAGGCGGGGGGTTCTCAGCTTCTGCTGAAATCAGGAGGGTGGCATTATCCAATGCATCACTGTCATGGACGGTAAGACCGATAATATAGTCGCCTGAAACATCCGGAACGATGCGGGCTATCGCAGCATGACCGTCCACAATCGTCACCTGACTGCCGGGCGGCTGCTCAAGGATCTTCCAATAATATGTCAGCTGATCTCCATCCGGATCAGAGCTCCCGGTACCGTCAAGGGTGACCTCGCTGCCGACATATACGTCCCGGTCAGGTCCGGCATCGGCAACCGGCGCCCTGTTTCGGGTGGTGATCACACACGTTACCGGCTCACTGTCCATGTCTCCGTCTGAGACGATAAGCTGCACGATGTAAGTGCCGGGCTTGTCTGCGGTGAAGGCAGGTGCCGCAATGGTATTGTTATCAAACTGCGCGGTCGCATTGTCCGGAACACTTGCAAAGGACCAGCGGTAGCCGATTTCGTCACAATCGGGGTCATATGAGCCGGACCCGTCAAGCTGCACCACATCCCCGACATCGACCTCGCGGTCTGCTCCCGGATCCGCTACCGGCCGGCGGTTGGTGGTGGTAATCAGTATGTCAGCCGGATCGCTTTCGTATTCAAAATCACGTACTACCAGCTGCAGCCGGTACTCACCCGGCATGTCGGCTGTAAACTGCGGATCGGCGATTGTGCGATCGTTCAGCGCAGCTCCGCTTCCCTGCGGCCGAACCACCATGGTCCACTCATACTGCTCGATGGTATCGTTGTCCGGATCATGGCTTGCAGAACCGTCAAGCTGTACCAGTGAGCCGACATTCACAGCCTGTGCCTCCCCCGGAACGGCGATCGGCGGGCGGTTCTCGGTGGTCACCAGCACGGTGTCGGGCTCGCTCACGCACCTCCCGTCTGAAACGGTCAGCCTCAGCTCATAGGTACCGTGCAGGTCAATCTGAAATACCGGGTTGTGTGAATCCGGTTGTGACAGCACGGCAGTGCTCGTTTCCGGCTTTGCTGCAAGCTCCCATCGGTAGGTAAGCGAATCCCCGTCCGGGTCCACACTTGCCGAGCCGTCAACCTGCACCGTATCGCCCACATGCTGCAGCCGGTTTTCACCTGCAGCGGCAGCAGGGCAGCGGTTCACCACCCGTAGCGGTGCAAAGGCGACGGTTTGATTGTCCCCGCCCGCCTCAGCGCTGAGAATTATCATATGGTCGCCGCAGGAAAGCTCCAGGGTATTCATCTGCATGGTTTCATTGCAGGTGTCCGAGGCAAGGCTGCAGTTATCCGAAAAGCTGTATTCGATACGCTGATCTGCAACCAAAACCGCTTTCAGGTGCACCGGGACCCGGTCAAGTGCGATGTTGCCGGTGTTGATGAGGCTGTAGTGCAGGGTCGCCTCCATACCGCGGTATACCTGCTGCGGCTGTACGCTCAGGCTGCCGTCCAGGCCGCGCCCGCCTGATACACTTGCCAGAATACTGAACGTGGCGTTATCGGCAGCGATCAGCTCGCCGTCTCTGGTAAGGCGCAGGCCGGCATGATACACACCCGGCCGGCTGAGAGCGCTGTTCCAGTACAGATCCCAGCTGCGGCTGCCCAGTGAGTAGAGAATCCGTATATCACGCTCGTCTTTGTACAGCTCTTCTCCTGCACTGTTTTTAAGGGTCACCGCGGCGGTAAGCCCGGTGAAAAGAAAGTTCGGCGAGAAGCTCTTGATGAGACTTGCAATCCGGACCTGTTCATGGTCATAGTAAAACTGCCGGTCGGTGGTCACGGACGCCGAAACGGTCTTATCGGCGAGGATCACAATTCCGGTACTGTCAACAACCCGTTTTATGTCATTTTCATACACCTCGGCGACAACGGTGTAATCACCCGCCAGGTTTGTGCCGGTGTTCCACACCTGTTCATCAAGCACGACAGAGCTCGAAGCAGCAAGGGTGACCACCGAGCCCTGCACCGGCTGCGAAACGATGGTGCCGACACTGTCTACTACCGTCAGGTCAACCGTTACCACTCTCTCGGCATCAGTGCTGTTGGTAATAACCGTTTCAATCAGCACGTTTTCATCATGCTCATACCGGCAGGGCCCGACAGCAACATCCACTGAAAGCCCGCTAGCCTGAACGTCGATTCCGATCTGTGCACGGTTGTTTAACTCATTTTCCTCATCGATCAGGTCTTCAGGATCCACTGTGACAATAATATCGTGCAGCCCGGCACGACCTGCGGTGTCATAGGCGGCGCACAGGGTCCGCTGTGCGCCGAATGAAAGATTCTCGTAGATGATCTGCCTGCTTATCAGTGTTTCAGGCGTCTGCTCACCCTCATAAAAACACACCTCCACGCCGTCAACAGCCGTGCCACGGTTGCGGATGACGGCCGATACCGTTATTTCCTCTCCTTCTGCCGGATCAGGCTTTGAAACGCTGATATCCGTCTTGCTTACTGCCAGGTCCGGCATCTCGGGACTGCCGACATCAACAGCCGTAATGGCTTCGTTGTTGAGCCGGTTAACATCCCTGGTTTCGTTATCCGGGTCGATTTGCACATGGATGTAGTTGCGCCCCGCCTGGCCGACGGTATGCCACGTAACAGAAGCCGCTGCGTGTTCACCCGGGGCCAGAGAATCGACAGCCTGATCGTTGCCGATCTGCTCTGCGCCGTCAAGGAACCGGACGACAACATCCGTGACGTTGTCGGTGCCGATATTGTATACATCTGTGCTTATGGTCAGCACATCGCCTTCCTCAGGGCTGTCATCACTAAGCGTTATTGTATCCCCTGCTTTAAGGTCCACAAACCCTGACGGGGCGTTTTTAACCACAAAGGTGTTTACGGCAAGCCCGGTTTTGTTATCACTTACCGCTTCAACTGAAACAACATCGGTGCCGGCGGCATGGGTGTCGCTTAGCCTGTGCTCACCGATAAATGTGTTGCCCAGTTTAATAAAGGAAACATTATGGGTATCGGCATTGTACTCGGATACCGTTCCCCAAATGGACTGTATGTCTGCATCCTGATTGTGTGGCGCTACGGTGATTCCCACCGTCTCACCGGGATAGTAATACTCTTTATCAAAAGAAATGTTTAACTCGACGTCAGGACTGTAGTCAGCTACCGAGAGTGCCCAGACAGCAAGAGCCGTTCTGGTTGTATCACTTGCCGGAATACCAGGGACAGATGCCCAGCCGCAGTCTTCATTCTGCAAGGAAAGCAGCCATTCAAGTCCTCTGCCCAGTGCAAGCCCTTCGTTTCCTGTCATACTCAGTGAAATAATCGTCCAAGAGGTGTCGCTTGCAGTACTGTAGGGGTTTCCCCAGCCGCCGTCATAATTCTGATTGTCAAGCAGCCAGGCAGCTGCATCATCAACCTCACTGTGGTACCCGCCAGCCTTTTCCAGAACCATTGCAGCAAGGGCAGTATTTTCAACTGAATCCCATGAACCGTTGCTATTGCTTTGTTCAAGCAGCCAGTTTATTCCATAGTAAATATGGCTATCATTACTTTTGCTTCCAGAAGACAATAAAGCCAAGAGCGCATAGCAGGTTAGACCGATTTCTGCAGGTCTGTTTTTGCTTATTTTTGTACACCAGCCTCCATTATCCAACTGCGATGATATGAGAATGCGCCTTGCCATACTTATTGCATCATTTTTAGCAGGAATATCAATGTGTGTTTCTCCAAGGGACCATAACAAATATATACAACCTGGAGTATGCGACCCCCCTTGATCTTTTATTAACCGACCATGCCAGGTCCCCTTATCGTTCTGTGTATTAATTATTCTTTCTAAGGATTTAACTGTTTCCTGGTTGTATTTAGCCCATTTGTTATTGTTCAGTGCAAGTAAAGTCATGGCGGTTTGATAGGGCTTTTCATACGGATAGGTTAGATCGCCCATATTATTGACGTTGTTTTCAATCCAGCTCACCCCATCTGATATAGAATCAGTTGTGTCATCAAAAAAACTCAGGGTAATAATAGATTCTGCAGTGGACAATGCTTCACTGAGAGGCGCATTTGGCGGATATGAAATCCCCCACCCACCATCACCATATTGATCATCTAATAAATCATACTTCAAATCATCAACAATATCGCCATTTGTCACTCCGGCATACCGAAGAATGTTCAAACAGCTGTATTTTAATTTTGTCCGATTGTAATAGTTTGATGTATACCATGCTACCGCATTATCTATTGCAACCTGTTCCGTATCCGAAGACGGAGAAAAAGCCAGAACAAGGCCGGTCATAGGATAATATAATTGCCCCACATGCGAATCATATCCCGGATGGTGGCCCCAGAACCCGTCAGGATTTTGCGTATTCAGCAGCCACTGCTTTGCTTCCTGGACAACGGCTGAGAATTTATTTTCGCCAGCATCGATGAGCGCTGCAATTGCCATCCCGGTTGTCCTTGCGACGTTATTCCAGCTCCCACTTTCTCTTTGTATCCTTTTAAGCCAGGCGACTGCATTTGTAATGACTGACGATTTTCTGTCTTCACCTGCTGCCAGCAACGCCATAATTGATTCACAGGTTGATTCCACATCATTATCCCAGCTTCCGTTTGTTGCCTGCAGCTCGTATACTCTGTTTTTAATGATATCGAATACGGGTAGGTGCATATTTCCGGTAACCGCAAGAGCCCGTAGTGATGCAGCATTACCTCGTGCAGGTTTACTGATAGACCATCCTCCCTTTTCATGCTGATGGTCAACAAGCCATTCTGCTCCGCAGGCGGCTGCGCTGTCTTTTTTGTTCAGGATTTCTGCTTCAGTAACATTATTTACTTCATTTATCTCCGGAATAAGATTTTCCGTATCAACCGCTGCATAGACTTTATTACCGCTCAATGTGCCGCTCAGGGCTATTGTGACCGACATTGTCCCTCCTGAAGCCACACTCTGTGTTGCCGCTGCCGTTCCCAGCATCGTATCGGTTCCGTTGTCATAATCGCTGTTTTCATTCACATCATCAAACACCGTCACCATAAAGCCCGCATCGGCCGGAAGCGTGCCGCGGTTTTCAATATCAATTGCAGCCGTGCCGCCGACGTCTCCTGCCTGTGCATCCATAGTCACGCCTGTTGTATCAATAATGAGCGGAACAAGATCGATTCCGTCGACAACACAGCCGGGAATGAGTTCGTGTTTACAACCCTCTACCGGATCACAGGTATCCGTGGTACAGTTATCTCTGTCATCACAATCAGGCGGCACTCCGGCAGTGCAGGTACCCTTCTGACAGATTTCACTGCCGTTGCATACATTTCCGTCATCACAGTCGGCATCGGTTATACATACACCTGCTGATACTATGGTGATATTCTTTTCTGCCTCGTTGTTATCCTCACTTGCCTCAGCAATCAGGTTGTCGGGGTCGAGTTTCACCTGCAGATTATAGGAGCCGGCAGCATCAAATGCGAGATTTTCCACTTCAACACTCACGCTTTCTCCTGCACCGATCGGCCCTGCCTGTTGTTCGCCGATGAGATTTGCTGTGTCGTTGTCGCCGGTATATACAGCGATCCGCATGCTCTCCACATTGAGCATTCCGATATTGTGCACAACAGCGGTAAGGGTAAACAGTTCGTTTTCCATGGGGGCCGGCAGGCTGAAAGAGATATCCTCAGAACCAATGCTCAGGTCAGCTGCCTGAACAGTAACCTCTTTTGTTGCGGTGTTGTTATATTCATTAAACTCACTGACGGCATTGCCGTCATCTGCCACCACATATATGGTATGCGTTCCGGCAAGCTGTGCTGCAGGAATCGGCAGGGTTATGTCAAGATAGTATCCGTTTGCCGGCATACCGCCGGTTACCGGCAGCCCGGCAAATGGCGGGTTGTCTTCCGATGGCGGGCCGTCGTAAACATTGACCTGAAAATCATCTGAAACGGCGACAGAACCTGCGTTTGTAATCCGGCAGGTGACGGTCATGTTGTCACCGACAGCCGGGTCTGCAGGCTCCACTATAATATCTGCATCCGTTGCGATTAGATCGGGAGCAGATTCACCGGTTACCACAAGCGCTGCGGATGCGAGATTGTTTTCTTCGTTGCGCTCGGCTATATCATTATCAACATCCGCCATAATATAGATGTGCTGCTCTCCGCCGCGTCCGGCCGTATCGATGGTCCCTTCGATATATATACTGCTTTGGATCCCGAGCGCTGAAACCGTCTGTACTTCGGGGATCAGAAGCGCACCGCCCGAGCGGGGATCTCCTGCGTATATGCCGAAGCTCACCCCTTCAAGCGGAACCGTGCTGTTATTGGTTATCCGGCAGCTCACCCGGACCGGATCGCCTGCTAACGGCGTTGCAGTGTCAAATGACATTTCGCCAACTGAAAGATCAAGCTCATCCGCTGAGCTTAATACTCTCAGCTGTTTTGCGGCTATATTGTTATTCTCGCTGTGTTCCTCATAGGTATTGTCTGGGTCAGTCTTCACATATATATCAAAAAGTCCAGCTTCAAATGACACATCATGCATAACAATGTCGGCAGCACCGGCTCCGGGGACGGTAACGCCCCTAAATGGCTCCCCGATAAGTACACCGGTTCCGTCTGAACCTGCACGGAACAGTTCCACAGAAGCATCGGTTACCGTTTCACTGCCGCTATTTCGCACTGTTGCGGTAATGGTTACGGTTTCGTTGTCGCGCGGATAGGGCGGTGAAAAATCTATGTCAGCCGGGCTGACGGCAAGATCGATACCCTGGATTACGGCTCCATCAATATTAGCGGTATATGATCTCCGGTTATTTGAAAGCGATTGCTCCTCTACGTTCGGATCATCCGGATAGGCGGTAATATACAGAGTGTGTGTACCCGCTGAAAGCTGCAGCGTAAAATCAGCCTGTCCGCTGCAGCCGCCGCACACGTTGTCAAGCCTGATCTTAAGCAGCGGATCCTCCTGCCCGGGATCGCCGTCATAAAGAAACACCGTAACCGGCCCGGCATCGCTTTCACCAAGGTTGAGCACCCCGGCGCTTATGGTAAACGGCTCGTTTTCCGCAGGGGTGTCGACATCCCGTGTAATCTCAACCACCGCAATATCAGGCATGGTACCGCTAACAAACCCTTTTGATGCTGTATTATCATGTTCGCTTATCTCGGGAATACTGTTATCCGGATCGGCGACAACATACATATCCCGCTCGCCGACTACCCCGGTAAGGGTGAACGTAATCTGAACCTCTTCGCTGTCGCCGGCAAGAATGGTTGAAACGGTAGCACTGTCTATATGAACCCCGCCGTTTTCCGGATCGCCGAGATAGAAAGAAACCCCTACATTCTCTGCAGCTGATGAGCCGGTGTTTCGCACCTCACCGGTTACGGTCACCGTCTGCCCCTGGGCCGGGTACTGCGGTTCCATGGTGATTCCCTCGGGGTGTACCTGCAGGTTTGCCCGGTCAACTGTATCGGTATTATTAAGCGCCCGCAGGGCAAGTGCTGTCTCATAAACCGCATCATTCCAGGCTCCGCTGCTTTGATTCTGCATTGCAGTCAGATACCGCCGCCCGGAAAGAATGTCCTGTGCACTGCCGCCTGCCGCAGTCAGAGCCCGAACCGCAAGCGCGGTTTCGATCACCGTGCTTCCGGACTCACCGTACCCGCCGTCAGGGTTTTTACAGCCTGAAATAAAATGAAGGGCACTGCGCAGGTGTTCTGAAACATCATACCGGGGTGAAAAGTCACTCAGCACGATTGCTGCACAGCAGGTCACTGCAAGGCTTTCCGGGCCGCCTGCGGCATAGGAAAAGCTGCCGTTGTCCTGGCTCTGCGATTCGGTAATGTAATATACCAGTCTGCCGATAACTTCATGCTGCTCAACTCCGGCAGCAGACAGCGCGCGGGCTGCGATCAGGGAATCGATAACAGAGCTGCAATACCCCAGGGCAAACCCAAACCCGCCGTCTTCATTCTGGGCCGCCAGAATTTTTTCAAGGCTTTCTGAAACATCACGCCCGGCAGCGCTCAAAGCGATCGTTTTGCGGCTTAAAAAATCAATGCACTCCGGCCGCGTCTGTTCCAGAAAGGAAAGGCCCTCGTCATAGGCATATCCCGTTTCGCCGAGCTTTTGAAAGGCTGAGAGCACAACCGGGGTATCAAGCTCCGGCAGTGTGCCCCAGCTGCCGTTATCCGGATGCTGACTGTCTATAAGCCACTGAAGCCCGCTTTCTACGGCAGCCTCATGAGCCTGTGCCTGCACCGTGAACAGAACTGTAGAGATAATAACCGCTCCCCAAACACCGTACCACGTCTTTATTAACTGCTTCATATCTTCCTGCTCCTATAAATTAAATTTTGATTACAGGCACAAAAAAAGCCGTCTCCTTCACACACAGGAGTGTGTCCTCAGGTGAATAAATACCGATCCCCGCCCTGCAGAAAGTAATTGGCCGCCACGTCTGCCGGGCTTATTATTCAATGATTTTTTTACATTATTCTGAAATCCTGCCGGTTATGATGATGTCAGGCCCATCTTCATCTCATGAAGCTGCTGATAGGAGGGCCGCAGCTCAATCGCCCGCTCAATACATGTTAACGCCCCCTCCCTTTCGCCATTAAACAGAAGGGCCCGCGATTTCTGGCACAGGACAAACGCGGTTTCGCCGTGCTTAAGCGCCTCATTATAAAATTGAATGGCTTTGCTGTATTCGCGATTAAAGAAATATGTATCGCCTTTTTCAGCAAGAACCCGCCCGCACACAACACTGAGTGCCGGATTGTCTTTAATATGTTTTTTTGTTTTTTTGACAACCGCCTCCATCTCCTCAATCGAGCCGTTCCAGCGCGGCAGCAGCGACGTTAAATAGCTGAGCCGTATGGAAACGCTGACCGGGCTGTGCCTGAGCCCCTCTTGCGCTATTTCTTTTATGCGCTCTTTGTTCTTTACCCGGGGCATCTTGATAATTATCAATTCTGCATACACATGCGGCAGGCCGGGCTGCATCTGTTTTACTTTGAGCAGGTCCTGCTCGGCACGGCGAAGATACTTTTTCAGCCCTTCGAGCTGCTTTTGTGAGGTCCGGCTTATCGGCGCCGATCCCCGTTTGAACCAGGCTATGCCGATATAATATACTCCCCGCGCCATATGCGCGACATAGGAATCCGGAAAAGCGGCAACATATGCATTAAAATGAGGCTCAAGGAAAGGATCCTTTCTTTGAAATGCTTCCCACAAAAGCCCCAGCTGTCGCTCCTTTTGACAATCTTTTTCATACGCCGCCACAGCACGTCGTATGCATTGCTCAATCAGCTTAAACTGATGGTTAGACAGAAGCTCCACCATGCAGACGCCGGCCTTTTTTTCTGCTGCCGTCATTGACTCAAACACCGCTTCCGGCGAAGTCCGGCTGCAGCTGTTAGCAACAAGAACGAGAGCAAGCATTATAGAGTATTTTAATTTCATCGTGCGCCTCCCAGTACGTTTGATTCATGGGTATGTATGCATGCATTTACTGCGCTGTTAATCATATGTATCACCATCTGAATTAAAACCAGGTAAGCTATTTCATGCCACCGGCCGATCCACTGGATAACATACACGTACACAAAGCAAAAAATTAAAACATGATAGGCCATAAAAACTGCTCCAAGAACCGCACGGCCAAGATAGAGCTGCCCCAGGCCGGGAATGACAAACGACAGTATCCCGGCAATTGCCGGACTGCGGTTTTTAAACCCGCACAGCGGACAGGCGGCGTCTGATCGATTATAAACTGCACCGCAGGCCGCGCACCGCCGGTGATACGCAGCATTATACTGCGGCTCGTCTGCCGTGGCGCTTTCAATCCGCTTGCTAACCGCAGCATAAATGCGGTCGAGCGGATACTGCTTGACCGTTTCAAGAACATAGCCGGTGTTATCCTTCAGTTTCAGGCTGAGCTTTTGTGAGGGCAAAAGCACCGGCGCCCACAGAGTAACCGTTTTAATTGAGGAATATAAAATCTCATATGCCTCCCGGGCATAGCGGCTTCGCACGGTCAGCTTAAAAATCAGCAGCCTTTTATCTGTTGCGAGAACCAGCTTTTTTTCAATCGTACAGCTTCTGATGATATGTGCCAGCATCGCAAAAAGCGGGTTCAGCATATCGACCCACATCAGATCATAGGCAAACCGGACAAGCAGGCAATGGGCCTGCGGCTCTTCATCCGGGGCCATAAGGCGCTTCACATGCGGGGCAAGCCGCTTCAGGATTTTGTTGCTCCTGCGCCTTGCCATATATTGTATGAGCGGAGATCTGTTTACGGCAAAAAACGCTTTAACGGTATTCATGGATTCTCGCAGCTAATCGATTCTTGTAACCAGAGAGCCGGCGATTCGATCCTTATCACGCACTTTTTTATACCGCCGGTAAATAAAAAGCGACATGACAAGCCCGATGAGCGCCAGCAGCTTTCCTGCCAGCTGTAATTGCTGAAAACGGTCCTTTCGTTTGCCAAGCAGATCAAGTTCGGCTATAAGCTGCTCGGTGCCGAAAGAACCGAGACTGGTGCCGTCTGCTGCTATCTGCTCTATGCTCATGCTGCCATGCATAATAAGCAGTATGGTGTCATCGGCGGTGCAGGCTATTTCAGCCGGATACGTGATAAACGGTATTCCCTTATCGGATAAATCGAAAATATCGATCAGATTAAAGCCGGAATCATATTTGTTTATTGCACCTATACTCAGGCCTGAATTATAATTGAGCACATAAAAATTGCCGCTGCTGTCCCGGGTTATGCGCTGCGGAAAGCGCAGCATATACAAAAACGCGCTGATTTTATCTTTCTGGCTGCCGAGCGTGCTGTTATCTGAAGGCGGGCGTGTGGGATACTCTGCAATGAAGGCGCCGTCGCCGGAAAAGCTCTGGATTCGCTGCTTTCGAAAGTCGCAGATATACACAGTGCCGTCCGGCCCAACAAAAGGGTCATGCGGGGCGTTAAAATCACGGGACTGACTGCTCCCTATATGCCACAGCAGCTCTCCGCTGGGGCTGAATTTCTGGATTCGGTTGTTTGTGCTCTCAGCCGTGTAGAGACAGCCCTCACTGTCCGTCGCCAGCTCAAAAGCATCTCCAAGGGCGCCCGGCTCTGTTCCCGCCTTTCCGAATTGGGCGATAAACAAACCGTTTGAACCAAATTTTTGAATGCGATAGTTAAGAATGTCTGCAACATACATAGTGCCCTTTTCATCAACCCACATATCAAGCGGGATCCCCTGTCCAAACCGGCCCGGCCCGCTGCCCTTTCCGCCGAATTGCAGCAGTATTTCACCCGACCGGTTCAGCTTATAGAGCGTATAATTTGCTATGATATAAACATTGCCGGCAGTGTCTGTACAAAGCGCGCGGATGCCCAGCAGCTGGTTGCCGAACCAGGACCCGTACAGAACCAGACCGATCCCTGCAAGCACAGTACAAATAGTGACTAAAATAAGGCGCTTTGCTTTTGCTATAAATTCGTTTCCATAATCCATATACTGCTCCGGGGACTCATGTAACCGCCGTCCATTTTATAAAACCACAAGGACACACAGGTTAAATAACGGTTTTTTGCCCCCCTGTGCTCATCTCATAAAAAAAGCCGTATTCATGCACACAAAGGATGCTGTCCTCAGGTGAATAAATACCGATCCCCGCCCTGCAGAAAGTAATTGGCCGCCACGTCTGCCGGGCTTATTTACACAAATATTAGACCAAAAAAATAAAATATTGTTGCTAATGCCAAAAATTGAATCACGGCATTCCTGGATTTGGCAATTATCTTTCTGTTTTGCTTTTGTATCTCATACATTTTTTCTATAGCCAAAAAATATATTGCCAATAATATCGGCACTGCTATATATAGAATTTTATACTTATCTATATTCCCACTGAAAAATTGCTTTGTCCCCCAGCCGGCCAAAACATACAAAACAGACGTTGCAAAACGAATAAGTGCATCCATAAATTTTTTTATTTAAGATGTGCCACCGCCCGCGTGCTGCCAAATATCACTATCAGAACAGCTCCTGCTGTTTTAATGGATTTGTTCGTTCAGTGAAAAAAAAGATTTTGTTTTTATGTTTGGTATAATTGATACCGGTTATTTTTTTTAATTTCTGCGTTATCTTTTGTGCAGGTTCCTCTACGTTAATGGCTTCCTTAATCTGCCTGGAGGTTCTTGGCTCTTTCGTCTTATTTAAATACTGTATAACTTTACTTTCAAATGAATCACTATTCTCTGCTTGCAGACCGTAGGCGGCAACATTGTCTGCAATGATATGCTGGTGCATACCTTCTTTTTCTAAAGAAATTATATTTCCCTGCAAGTCTACTCCCCGGGCTCCCTTTTCTATCAAAATATTGTTTGTATTCTTTTCCTGTATGTCCGCCTTGCGAACAAATATTGTCCGCCCCTTTTTTAACCCATCGAGAACACCGGACCACGTGCCCCCTTTATTATCCGATTCGGCCACAAATATTTCTTCGGCTAAACCGTAAATATATACATTTCGCGCCATAGCAAGGCCTACGCTCCATGGGGCTTTCGGATAAAAAGTGCTTAAAACCAGCACATCTCCGTCAACAAGCTGCTTATAATATTTTTTTATACCACTGCCAAATGTCATAATCCCCTGCGGCAGAACAATAATACTTTTGCCATGATATGCAAGGACCGAATCAAGCGCCTGCCGGTCAATACCTTTGGCAAATCCGCTCACCACTACTTTTTCTTCATGGGCACATTTCTCAGCAATCGTACGGGTAAAGTGCAAAGAAATGTCAGATGCTTTTCGACAGCCGACTATTGCGGCTGATGGCTCGTAAAGCAGCCGCCTGTTCCCCTTGACATAAAGCAGGGGCGGAGAATATTTGAGTTTAAGATTGTTTTTCAGCACTGGAGAATAGTCAGGGGAGCTGATAGGAATTATATCAAAGCCTTGTACAAGCAATTGTTCAGCAAGGAAAGAGTAATTGGACAAATATTCCCCGGCCTTTTGTATATCTGCACTTTCCTTATGATCCAAATGAAACTCTTTTTCCCGGGATGGCGGACTCAGCTCAAAAAACTCTGCGAGCTGCATATTTTTATTATGAAGGATCTCAACAATAAGCATATTGATACGCTCGATACGCCATTTCGGTAAATGACTCAATGCAATCCAATATGAGTACTCGTGCGTATTAATCACGACAAATCACCCCCAACCGTCCTGGCAATTGCCAACGGAGCGGCTTTTGCAGTTCCTTTTTTCTTTAACATTCGTCCTATCTCTTTTATTGTTGCTCCGCTGTCAAAAATATCATCAATTAATAAAATACTTTTCCCCTCAATATCTTCCGGACCGGCATAATCAAAGGCATCTTTTACATTATCACGTTTCAAAACGCCGTTTTGAAAAATTTTCTGCTGTTTAGTCTCTCTTAATTTAACAAGACCATGTGACAAATGCAGCCCCAATGACTTAGCTACAGCAACAGAAAAATTCTTAACCAAATCACCGGATACCGCCGGCGGCACATATAGAACTAAATCAAATGCGGTTTGGCTCAGTCGAGCCCTATAGGCCCTTAGCGTCTGCTTTATTAAATGCCCGGGGTAATCACCACCATTTTCATATTTACAACGATGTATTACCGATCCAACATTAGAAACACCATAATATGAAGCGGCAACACCATTAATAAGAATGCTGTTTTTCGTCTCGACCGGCAACTCCGGAAAATAATCGTCTCGAAATGCAGCTATAGCTTTCCTCCAGGATTCACTTAATGCATAAGTATAACGTTCACAGCCGTCAGTTGCCGCACCCGGATTATCACCAAGATACTCACACAAAATATTCATACCGCCCTTTTCAGCTTCTGCATAGTCGATCATTTTTTGAAGCTCCTGTTCTTTGAAACCGCGGAGTCTTTTGAAGGGTTCGGTATCTAAAGCCGGGGCATTGTGTTTCAATTCATATTTCTTTTTACCCCCGTAAGCAGCCTCATTTATTATACCCTGATCAATGAGATCGCTTCTGATGACTCTTATCTGGGTCTGGGTAAGGTTTGTTCTGCGCATTAAATCATATTCACCCAGAGGCTCCCGGCGTAATGCGTCTACAGCTCTTGTGTACAGCTTAATGTCAGGTCGGTTTTTTTCGATAAATGATCGAGGAAGTTCTCTATCTTTCTGATTATATAATAAGGCTATTTGTGCAGGCAGTCCATCACGGCCTGCCCGGCCGATTTCCTGATAATAATGTATCAGTGATGCCGGCAGCTGCGTGTGTACGATAAAACGAATATTTGATTTGTCAATCCCCATGCCCAGTGCATTTGTAGAAACAATACAGTTATATTTGTTTAAGAGCAATCCTTCTTCTATGGCTTTACGTGATTCCGGATCAAGACCGGCATTATAACTTGCCACGGAAAAACCGTTTGCCCCAAGCCACCGGGAATAAAGTTCCGTATTGACCCTGGTGCCGGTATAAATAATTCCCGTTGCATCCGCAGATTGCTTTTGTAGAAATTCAGCCACCCAGGCAAATTTTGCATCTTCTGAATCAAAAGTCACAACCGATAAACGAAAATTCTTTCGCATGAGATCACCGCGCACCAGCCTAACATGACCTTCCATCTGTTTTATAATGTCTTGAGCAACACGATCTGTTGCGGTAGCGGTTGTGGCAAGTACAGGAAAATTGCGGGGAAGCATTTTTATAAGACTTATGATCCGACGAAAAGCGGGACGAAAATCATGTCCCCACATAGAGACACAGTGGGCTTCATCAATAACTGCCATTGATATTTTTATCTGTCCGCTTTGAACAGCTTCAATCCATTCCTGATTCTCCTGGCGTTCAGGCGCAATATAGAGAATCTTTATCTTCCCCTGCTTTGCCTCGGCAATAATCCGGGTGTTTTCTTCAGGAGTCTGTTCGCTGTTTATGCATTCTGCGGCAATATCTTTTGATTGCAGATAGTCAATCTGGTCACGCATTAATGCAATAAGCGGCGAAAAAACAACGGTGGTATACTTAAACTGCGTTGCCGGGAATTGATAACAAAGGGATTTCCCGTAACCGGTTCGCTCAATCATCAACAAACGCTCACCGCGAAAGAGCCTTTCGATAGTCTGCCACTGCTCATCGTAAAATTCTCTGTGACCAAAAATACGATACAAAGCATTTTCTGCCTGGTTTCTATTCATGAACTCAACTTTCACAATTCATAACCTACTCAACTTCAATTAAACAGCTCACATTCAGCCACTGCATTGCCGCACTCAGGTTTGCTGCTCGGGTTTCTATGACCAGATGAAAATGGTTGTCCATCAGGCAATAGGTATGAATGTTAAGGCTGTAACGGTCAGCAGCATCTCCTGCATACTGAAGAAATATTTCCTTGTCCCGCTTTTGTTTGAGTGCTTTTTCTCCCCGTTGCCTCGATTAAGAATATGATAGAACACTCCTTCATATTCAACCCGCAACGCACGTGTCATTAACCGTTCCCCAAAATACAATCTGCCTGAATCGTGTTCCTATGAGACATCATTTGTGCTTCTCTTTGTGTGAAATATTTAATATTTAAGATGTGACCCTTTTCCTTTTCTTAAACCAATGGCGAATCAAATCAAATAGACCTATAATAATCAGTACAACTGCTGCACCCAGGGTAACAACAAAAACAGCAAACACAATGAAATTTGCCAAAAAATATTTTTTGAGCATAGTCAAGGGTCACATCTTAAATATTAAATATACGGCTGCTGATATTCGCTATGTTTTCCCTGATACCTTTTTCCTTTTCCGCCAGATTTTTTATCTGCCTGTACTTCATAGTAATCCCGGCACCCGTTATTCCGCCAAAATGCTCCCCGAGTTCTCTGCATGACAAACCGGTTGACGTTCGTGCAATATATATCGCTATATCACGTGCCAGGTTATGTTTCTTTCCGCTTCTTACAATATCTTCTCTCCTGCAGCAAAACACATAAGACGCTGCTTCTATTATGCTTTCAAGTGCCGGTTTGGGCTTAAGCCTTTTAAGCTGGGGAATCTCTTTTTCCTGTTCGTGATTTGCTGTAACCATTTGTTGCCGCACCCGGTCTGCAAAACCAGCTCCCCCGATTATAAATCCCTCAACAGCTTGTTTGCTGGGATTTTCAAGCGCGTTTATCTCTATATTTTCAACAAACCTCTTATATTCCTTTATTGCCTCAGAAGTCTTTGGGCTGAAATATGAAAGCACTTTCCGGGTCTCCAGACATCCGGGCTTTTCCCGTTGTTCCACAAAACACCCGTAACTGCTCCATTGATAAACCGCAGGATTTTCTGCCATCCCCGCCCGAACCGGATTGAGATGTATGTAACGGGATACCGCTGCCAAATATTCATCCGCATCTATCAAATATGATTTGAATCTTCCCTGAAATACATGACCGCTTCGGCTGTGCTTTTTGTTATACCATGTCGCATAGCTCACATTGAGCCACTGCATTGCTGTACTCAGATTTGCTTCACGGGTCTCTACAACCACATGAAAATGGTTATCCATCAGGCAATAGGTGTGAATGACAAAGCTGTATCGTTCAGCGGCTTCTCCTGCATACTGAAGAAATCTTTCCTTGTCCCGCTTTTGTTTGAGTACTTTCTCTCCCCCGTTGCCTCGATTAAGAATATGATAGAACGCCCCTTCATACTCAACACGCAATGCACGTGTCATTGATCTCTCCCCACAATACAATCTGATTGAATCGTGTGTCTTTGAGACATTATTGTCGCTTCTTTTTGTATGCAATAGTTATTATTTAAGATGTAACCCCTGGTTTATTCCTTGCTTCCTTTTGCTTCGTTTTTTTTGTTGATAATAAGTGTTTAATCAAATCAATAAGCCCAAAGAAAATAAAGATGAAAGATATTAAAGGAACAATAATTATTGTTATAAAATTAAATAATATTTTTCCTTCATCAGTAATATTTATTCCAACTACCAAAGAACATATAGACCATATTCCGAAATCGATAATAAGAACAAATAAACCTATTGTAATTTTTTTTAATTGCGGTTTTATTTCTTTCTCATTATTAGTGGAATAAAATGATTTAACTTTTTCTGGGAACAGCATACATAAAACCATTAAACCAAAACCAAAAATGGCTAACAATATGTCCAGTAACGGCATTTTCAAAACTCCCTAAATGATGTACGATATTGATTTACACTTGTCGGCATAGCATCAAAAAACTATCTATTCTTTCACCCCTCTATTAATGCGGAATCCATGGAAAATCTAACAGAACATAAATTCCAAATCTCACTTTATTCGCCCGGGATGAAAGTTGTTGAATTTTTTTGACACGACTCTAAAAAAACTTTTGATCTAATGAAAAATTGGACATTGTACACGCGGAGATTCATAATATGCTAACAAACTGTCAATAGCACTGTAAAATTTGTTTACTGCTCTAATTGTGCGGTTAAGATAAAGCTCTGTCCATAGGGTAGTAACAAAATTTACCAACAAAGAAGTCAAAGTAGCAGTTGCTATCCCAGGAAGCGCACCAAGCAAACCGTACGCTGTCATGAAATCAGCAACCATTCCGCTTAAAACTTCCGCTGCATTATTTCCTATAGTACCCGTAAAAGTTCTAGCAATTACCATCAATGAAGAAGCTACTAAACTGAGCATAATCAACGCAACTATTGCAGCAAGGCCCGCTAGATGTCCGTCTGGATCAATCTGTTTGACAGGATTGTTGGCTGTATAAACATAAAGGTTTAATTGCGATGTTTGAGTAGCACCAACATATGTCAAAATGTGATCCTGTCCGCGACTGTTCATCCCCCTCTCATCATCCGGCCCCCAGGTGTAGGTATCAGCAGAAACAAACCGGCCGATCTCCGGGTTATAATATCTCGCTCCGAAATACATGAGGCCCGATTCATCGTCAAGCTCTTTTCCCGTATATTGATTCCTGATTCCCCGGTCATCAATAACCGTTGAGCTTCGCACCGCGCCGAATATATCATACCGGTATGAGGCAGCAATGTCACCTGCCTCATCGGTCAGATGGGTTGCAGTGCCCAGGGCATCCCTGACATACCAGGTGTATTCATCCCTTGCGTTCTTTTTATAAAGCGGTCCGATTAACCCGGATCCGTTCACAAATGCGCTGCTTATTACGCCCTGTCCGTTTGTCTGCATGAGCACCTGCCTGCCGTCATACAGATAATGCATGATAGCGGAGCCGTCCTTCCGGGTGATCCTCTGCCCGAAGGCATTATAGGCAAATGTATTTTCAGTTCCGCTGCTGAAGGAGATTCCTGCGAGCTGATTCTTTGCATCAAACCGGTAGGCGGTCACCTCCCCGTCCTCCAGCCTGCTGATCTGGTTGCCGTTTGCATCATAGCTGAAGGTTACATCACCGGCCTCTATCAGGCGGTTGTTATCGTCATACACATACAGAACGGCTGCATCAGGGGTTGTCATTGTCGCCCGGTTATATGCCGGATCATAGGTATACTCAGTAAACGTACCGTCCGGATAGTCGACCCGTACGACCTGATCGAGCATGTCGTATTCATAGGTGTGAACCCCTTCGGTATCGGTCATGCTCAGGCGATTGCCGACACCGTCATACTCATACCGGATGTCTGAAATCACCTCGCCGTTTTGTTTGCGGGTGATAAGGCTGTGTACCCGGTCTGCAGTATCATAGCCGTAAACGGTTTCTGTGCCGTTTGGATTACTGATCTTTTCAAGCAGCCCGTCCGTATACGCATAGGCGGTTGTCTTTCCCGAGGGACCGGTAATCGATTTGATCTGTCCGTTTGCATAATAGTCATATTGTGTCACGCCGCCCTGCGGATCTGTCATGGACTTCCGGCTGCCGTCGGCATAATAGGTATAGGAAATTTCCTGGCCAAAGGTATCGATCGTTTTCACCAGCCGCCCGGCAGCATCATATTCCTGCACCGTGGTACCCTGACTGTTCGCGGCGCTGATCAGCCTGCCTTCAGGATCGTAGGTGAAGGTTTCAACGGAGCCGTCCGCATACTGCTTTTCAACAACCCGGCGCAGCTCATCATATACATAGAAAGTAGTGTTTCCGTTTTTATCCGTTTCGGATGCAAGCTCATACATGGGCGTATAGGTATAGCTCTTCTCAAAACCCATGGGATCGGTCACTGTTATGAGTTTGCCATACGCATTGTATTCATAAGTGGTGGTGTTTCCGCGCCCATCGGTCATGCTGGTGCGAAGGTTCTGTTCGTTGTAGGTAAAAACGGTCCGGTTTCCTTCCGCATCGGTCGTCGTGATAATATTGCCTGCCTTATCAAGCTCGTATGCCGTTGTGTTGCCGTTTGCATCGGTTTTTCCGGTGAGCCTGCCCAGCGCGTTATAGGTAAAGCGCGCGGTATTATTATCCCCATCCGTTACGGTTGCAAGGGTGCCATCCGCATAATAGGTAAAGCCTGCTTTTATAATACCGTTTCTGCCGGTCGTCTTAATCAGACCGTTTTCATAATATGCATGTTCAATGCGCACCCCTTCCGGATCGACCGTGGCAAGCAGATTCCCCCGGTCATCATAGGTGTTTGTGGTGGTATTTCCTTCCCCGTCGGTCACGGTCAGGACCTGGTTATATACCGGCTCATGGGTGTAGGCGGTCGTATGATTCAGCTGATCTGTTTTTGTCAGCAGGTTGCCGTTTTCATCATAGGTGTTTTTCACCACACCGCCTTTTTTGTCGATCACTTTTACCACATTTAATTGGTCATCATACTCAACAAGCTCTTCATAGCCCAGAGCGTCCATATGCCCCGTATTCAGCCCGTACCGGTTGTAATAATGATGCGAGACCGAGCAGCATCCGCCGCGCATGGTTGCTATCCTGAGCGGGCTGTTGTAGCTGAACACCATTTCGGCACCGTTGGGCAAAAGCTCGCAGTGCACTTTCCCGCTGCTGTAATATTCATATACAACCGTTTTGCCCCCGGGCCCGGTTCGGGAGGTCATGTTATGGTCCCGGTATGTATAGGATACAGTCTGTCCTGCATTATTGACGGCTTTGACAAGATCATCACCGTTATAGGTGTAGGTCCACGTGTTATCGTCATCAGGAGTAGTGATCCGTGTTATTTTACCATCCCGGCACTCAACGTCTATCCTGCGCCCGGCAGCATCGGTAATGCCGGTCAGGGCATCACCGCTGTAGCTGAAACTCAGTGAGTTGCCGTTCCGGTCGACGATCTGCATCAGTTTCCCGGCCGGGTTAAACAGATGCCGTGTGCCGCCCTTTTTGCGGATAACAAACCCTTCGTCAGTTTTTGTCAGCACCGCATAATTTCCCGGCTCAGCCGTATAGGTGCCGTCTGCATCGGGGGTATAGGTATACAGCCTGCCGTCTGCTGTCCGGTACACAACCTGGCCGTCAGCAGAGCGCTCATGCAACTGCTCATCACAGGTGAAGGTCCAGCCGTGCCCGAACAGCCCGACCCAGTCTCCACGTGAGTTGTAGTATCTCGTTATATCAACATCCTTTCCCGCAGCAGGCAGCACAAGGTCGGTTTCCTTTTGCAGTTTATTGCCGCTTGCCATGCTGACCGGGTTGCCGCAGGTCGTTCCGACTTTGCCTGTCTGCCAGATCACCTCGCTTTGTATATCGGTTAAAACCGCTGAAGCAAACCCTTTCCTGCCGATGCCGTAATACCCGGCGGCATGGGTTACCGGGTCACGTTCTATATACCCGACTCCCCGCCACTGCTTAACCGTCACCGGATCTTTGTGTACCGTAACAATGCGGCCTCTGTGTACGGCATTCCGGATCACCTGCTTCACCGCTTCATCATGTCCCAGAAGCGGGATGATACTGTCGCTGTTAGCTGCATCGATAGTATACACCGGCATATTGTGCTGCCGTGCAATCTGAAGCAGCTTAACCGTTGAAACCGCCTCAATACCCACATAATCTTCAAACATGTCATGCTCATTATATGAAGCGTTATACCCGCGTATATACAAAAAATCTTTTTCAGCCGTGCTGTCACCGGCAACCGAAACCGGGGTTACAAAATCGCGCTGAGAATCAATAAACAGGAGCCCCCTATCAAGTGAGACCGGCAGGCCGAACCGGTCCACAATCACCTGTGGGTCCCGGCCGATTAATGCACAGGTTGTTTCCTTCAGAACCCGGACCTTTGACAGGGCGGCAATGTCGTAATCGGCCGTATTCCGGTCGCGAAAATACTTCATGACGGAAACATATAATGCATCACCAGGCGTTTCATCCATATTCTCATAAGCAGAAACGGGTTCTTCAGCCTGAGCACACCTGCCAGAAAGCCTGTCGGAAAGCAGTTTGTTTGTTACATGCTGCGGATCGATCCCGAGAACATAATAGACGCCCGAAACCATTTCATAGATAACCGCATCGCTTCCGAAACCGGGCACATAAAACGTAACGCGCATCGCGTGCTCAAAACCTGCGTTAACCGTTTTACCCGCTGCCGTCCGCTTCCCGTCAACAAGAAGCGTGGGCAGCAGATTGACACTTAAGGGGTGTATATGGTCAATACCGCCCCTTTCATTAATCAGATCCCGGGTTTCGTTGTCTGCAGGAAGATAGGCAAAAGAAATTTTTTTGCCGATACAATCCATGATATTCATAGTGTATGCAATGCCCGCTTCCGGCACTTCAATAGTCACCGTGTGGCGCTGATCCTGCGGCAGGGCTGCATGTTCACCCAGAAAGGAAATGACCTCGAAATTGACCGTCGCCGGCAGCTTTCTGAAGTGCTCGGGCTTCAGGCTGCGGCTGCCCAGCCCTTCCTGCCAGTTCCGGCCCGGCCCGTTTTCTCTGAACCAATTGTCAAAATACATTTTGTATGCATCAGCCGGGTCATCGGTACGCACGGTCTGCATATAATCGTTGATAAACATTTCACGGTCAAATCCTGTCAGGCCGGCAAGGTCGGTGCCGGGGGTGTTTTCATAGTCTTTGTACCAGGGGGAAAGCGGCACCCAGGTGTCACCGGTCCCGGCTTTTGCACCGCCGTAGGGCATATAGTCAACCCAGGCTTCAACCCAGGTGTGCTCAAAGCGTATCCTGCCGGTGCCGGTGTTCCAGACGGGAATGCCTGCGTTGGCAAAATACCGGCCCACATGGGGCTCATGCTCGATACCGGTAAGTGCTTTTGCGCGCTGCATCGGTATCTCCACCGTGCCCTGCACGTAGCGGCACGGCACACCGGCTGCCCGAAGAAGCGCTATCAGCAGCGAGCAGGTATCGGTATCGTTACCGGCGCGTTTGGCAAGGGTGCCCGCGGAGCCGCGCAAAGAGCCGTGGTAGAATTCGGATTGGATATTGTTTTTAACCCACTCATAGATTCGGGCCGGGGAGTGTCCGAGCCGCTCAACAATATCTCGCATCTGCCGGGTTATGACAACATCCGGTGTTTCTGAAAGGTCATCGGGCATCGGCGCGCCGGTCGCCGCAGCAGAAAGGCTTTTTGAACCAGCCGGTTTTCTTGTAATCCGCGCTGCATACCTGTTTTTAGAAGATCGCATATAGGCGGGAGTAACAGAACTTTCAGTTTCGGGCTTGACCTGATTTCGCTCAACGCTTCGCCAGGGAAGGGGATTGTCGTGGCTGCGGGGAAGCCGCCGTTTAAAAACCTTCAGACGCTTTACAAGCCGTCGCAGCCGGTTTATCTTTACCCGGTCAACCGCATCGGCGATCCCGAATGCTTCAAGTGTTTCGAAAACCGGCGCTGCTGCTTCACGGAATTCCCGGCGCTGTTTTTGAAGCGCATCAAGAGCATTCCGCACAACCGGCATCTCTTTTTTTGCAAGACGCTCTTTAAGGCGCCGGCTTCTGATACGGAAATTACGCTGCACTTCTTTTCTTAGCGATTTCAAACCGGCGAGTTTGGCAAGCACAATGCGGTAATCGATATTGATGTCTTCACCGCTTTCAAGCTTCTGCTCCAGCAGGTCGAGCTGCTGTTCGATGGACTCGATCTTGTACACGTATTCTTTTACCGCCGCAGGCATCAGCATCACAGTACACCGCATTATTTTTTCGCCCAGCGGGGAGCGTTTCGGCGGTTTCAGCGTTGGCGGTTCGGGAAGTTGTTTTTTCAGATTAAGGGTGTTGCGGTCGATTTTTGCGGCTGCGGCAAGATTAACCAGCCCGCTGAACTGCATAAAACAGCTCAAGCAGACAAGCACGGACAGGGTTTTAAGAATCCGTTTGCCTCTTTTTCTTGACACAATTGCCACAAACATACTTTTTTCCTTTTAATATCAGTTAACCGTCAATGTATTTTCTTCTGCAGCCTGTTTTTTTCACACAAAAAAAGCCGTATTCATACACCACCGCGGATTGTATGCCTCAGCGTGTATGAATACGGGTCCCCGCCCGGCAGAAAGTGATTGGCCGCCATGTCTGCCGGGCCTTTTATGTATAGTGGAAAATGCGGTAAACGAACTATTTATATGTACAAACAGTATACATATTACTGTCAAAATAATTTTTGCGCAAGAAAAAGCTTTCGATTTAATACATTTTTGTTATTTAATTTAGGGTTTGAACTATTTATTGGTGTTAATATCCGAAAAATGGCACGGCGCCACGTTGTCCGGATTGTACAAATGCCATACCGGTGTTTACGGTATAATATCATGACACTGTGCCGTTTTTCTGGTACAAATAAAGGATAAAGAATTAAGCAATTTTTGGGTTTGACAATACATTGGATGGACGATGATCCAAAATCCGGCCTGTTCAAGGAAAGACTTCCTGCCGGACAACAACTCGCAGATGCAGCGTATGATCAAGTCAAAACACACTACCGTACAGCGCTATTTTGAAAATATTGCCGGTAAATACGATCTGATAAATACGCTGCTGAGCATGGGGCTGCATTTCAGCTGGAAGCGCCATGCGGTGAGGCACGCCGGCATCAAAGCCGGCGACCGGGTTCTTGACCTGTGCGGCGGAACCGCCGATCTTGCCCTGCAGGCGGCCCCGGCTGCAGGTAAATCGGGGCTGGTGACCGTGTATGATTTTTCCTTTGCCATGCTTCGTGCCGGACTGGGAAAGAAAGACCGAAACCCGTACGGGGCTGCGCTGACATACCTGTGCGGTGATGCGCAGCAGCTTGCGCTCAAAAGCGAATCCTTTGATGCGGTACTGATCGGGTTCGGGCTCAGAAACCTTGCAGATATGTGCCGGGGGCTTCGCGAAATACACCGCGTGCTTAAGCCGGGCGGCACGCTTCTGTGTCTTGAGTTCTCGCGCCCGGTAAATCCCGTATTCAGGTATCTGTATAATCTGTACTCCCGCACGGTAATACCGCTTACCGGCTCTGTTCTTGCCGGCTCCCGGGATGCATATGCGTATCTGCCGGATTCAATCCGGTCGTTTCCGCTGCCGGATGCGCTCTGTGATATGATGCAAAAAACCGGCTTTGACCCCATCGAATATACCATGCTCACAAACGGCATAGCGGTGTCTTACCGGGCAACGAAATCCAGTATACAATTCTGCTGAACAACAAAGAATTTTTCAGGAGGAACAGCACAATGGCTGATGTAATAGACTACACAATCCACGGCGACGATATGCAGCTTGTGGAAATAGAGCTCGATCCGGGAGAGGGCATCAGGGCCGAGGCAGGCGCCATGATGTATATGGAAGAGGGCATCGAGATGCAGACGTCCACCGGCGGCGGCCTGTTTAAGGGCTTTAAGCGGATGATAACCGGGGAGTCGTTCTTTATAACCACGTTTCTCTACAGCGGCTCCGGCAAGGGTCACGTTGCCTTCGGCGCCCCGTATCCGGGCAAGATTATTCCCCTTGACCTTGAAACAGTTGGGGGAACGTACCTGTGCCAGAAGGATGCCTTTCTGTGCGCGGCAAACGGCATCGATATCGACATTGCCTTTACCAAGCGCCTTGGGGCCGGCTTTTTCGGCGGAGAGGGATTCATTCTGCAGCGCCTGCAGGGCGACGGGCTGGCTTTTTTGCATGCCGGGGGCACCATTGTAAAAAAAGACCTGGGCCCCGGCGAAACGCTCCGGGTAGACACCGGCTGCCTGGTGGGGTTTGCCCCGTCTGTTGATTATGATATTCAGTTTATCGGAGGGTTTAAAAACGCCCTTTTCGGAGGCGAGGGAATTTTTCTGGCGAAAATGACCGGGCCGGGAACCGTGTTTCTGCAAAGCCTGCCGTTTTCCCGCCTTGCGGACCGCGTATTTGCCGCATCGAGATTTCAGCAGCGCGGCGAGCAGCGCGGTGTCGGCGGGATCGGGGGCGACCTGCTCGGGGGGCTGCTGGGAGGAGACCGGAATTTTTGATTTCAACGCTTATTAAAAGAAATAAAGGATACCGATAGCGATTACCACAATGATCATCTGAACAGCTCATCTTTTTTTTAGCAGCAGGATCAGGTATCACCATGCACAGAAAAGCATATCTGGAACAGCTGTACCGCACCTACAATACGAAAAAACACCTGCACTGCGACCCGGTGTGTTTTCTGCACCGCTATCCTGATCCGGCCGACTGCGAGGCTGTCGCCCTTATCGCATCGTGCCTTGCCTACGGCCGTGTTGCACAGATTCTTCGCAGCGTGACCAGCGTGCTCGATCAGATGGGACCCTCTCCCTCGGCATTTTTATGCAAAAGCCGCCCTGCTGATATCCGGCGTCGGTTTGCCGGCTTCAAGCACCGGTTTACAACCGGTGATGATCTCAGCGCGCTGCTTGCCGGCATGCGCGCCGTTATAAAGCGCTACGGCTCTTTGCACGGCTGCTTCAGCCGACAGCTTGCGGGCTGCAAACATGAGCTTATCCGCGCTGCAGACGGGTTCGTTCGCGAGCTTCGATCGGCCGCCGGCCCCTTCAGCAGCCATCTGCTGCCCTCCCCCGAGCGAGGCAGCGCCTGCAAGCGCCTCAACCTGTTTCTGCGATGGATGATCCGCTGTGATGAGGTCGACCCGGGGGGATGGCACGGGATGTCACCATCCCTGCTCATAGTTCCGCTGGACACTCATATGTTTGCAATCGGACGGGCGCTCGGCTTTACCCGGCGCACGCAGCCCGACTTGAAAGCTGCGCTTGATATTACCGCCGGCTTCAGGCGGCTGTCGCCTGAGGATCCGGTTAAATACGATTTCTCTTTAACGCGGTTCGGCATTCATGCAGATCTTGACATTTCAGGCATTATTGATTCCCTTACATCCCGGAAACAAACGCTGACGTAATATGTTCAAAAAATTGTTTTTGCTGTCCGTGCCGTGCAACTTTTAACATGTACGTGCCGGCAACAAAAGGTCACCATCAATAAAAATGGAGCCGGGGAACCGGCTGGTTCTCCGGCTCCATTTTTAGGGAGCACACAATGAAGACATCCATAGACTGCGTCCCCTGTTTCGTGCGGCAGACACTCGATGCCGCGCGTCTTGTTACCGACAATCCGGCAATCCACGAAAAAGTGCTCAGGCAGGTGCTTTCCCACGCGGCACAGCTTGACTTTTCTCTGCCGCCGCCGCATATGGGTATGCTGATACACCGTATTATACGCAAAGAAAGCGGCAACAGCGACCCCTACCGTGAGCTCAAAAAGCAGTCAAACAGATTTGCGGTCAGCCTGTATCCTGAGCTGAAACACAAAATTGCAGCATCGGCGGATCCCTTCGAGTGCGCGCTGCGCCTCGCCATAGCAGGCAACATAATCGATTTCGGCGCGGGGTCTGCTGTGGACAATGACATGGTGCACTCCTCCATTAACAGCGCGCTGGCACAGGACCTTTCCCCTGATGCCGTTGAGTCCCTGCGCAGTGAAATATGCCGGGCAGAGCGGGTTTTATATATCGGCGACAATGCCGGCGAAATCGCGTTCGACCGGCTGCTGCTTGAGCAGCTTCCACGGGAAAAGGTAACCTTCGCAGTCAGAGGCTCGGCAACTATCAATGATGCAACCCGGGAGGATGCCGACCAGGCAGGCATCTCCGAACTTGTCCGGGTAATAGACACCGGCGCGGATATTCCGGGAATTGTGCTGTCTGAAAGCTCATTGGAATTTAATGACGCCTTTTTATCTGCAGACGTCATTATCGCAAAAGGGCAGGGTAATTATGAAACGCTGAGCAACGCGCCAAAGCCGGTCTTTTTTCTTTTCAAGGTCAAGTGTCCGGTAGTTGCCGCCGACAGCGGCGAAAAGCACGGCGATATTGTTATTCATGCACACTATCCCTGCGGGTCATTATAACGGCCGGGTACATGCGGCTGTATAAAAAAACCGCCGTGCATGCAATCGGAATGAGCTGTCAATAAATTTACGGGGGCGGCAGAATGTGCGGGCGGGCATAAAGCTGCTCACGCGGCAGCAAAATTTTTCATGAAGGATTCAGCATCAATTTTCAATTCATAAATGCTTCCCATAAGCGCAAGAAATTCCTGCTCCGTATAATCCATATTCTGCTGTAAAGCATCTGCTATTTCCCGGTTAGCCTCCATGCCCAGAAGTTCCGAGCCAAGCAGCGCGCAAAGATTTGCAAGGCAGACAATCCGCCTGAACGCGCCGGTTTCCCCTTCGCGGGGCAGCTGCGGGATATCGTCGAGCGCATGAAATCTGCAGGCCTCTTTTATCTTTCTGGGAAGCTTCCAGTGGTCGCATAAAAGCTCTCCGAAATACGCGCTGGGCGGCACTGAAAGGGCCTTTTCCGCTCTGCTGAACATACACCCGCGCTCCAGGCAAAACTGCAGAAGCCCGCGGTAGTGATCGTGGAAAAATTTCAAATACACAAGCTTGCCGATATCATGCAGAATTGCAGCAGGCCACAGCTCATCTACTGACAGCTGCGGCTCGAATTTTCTTGCCAGAAATCTGCCGCACAGGGCAACATAAAACGAATGAAACCAGAACTCATGCAGCTCACGCTTGTTTTGCACAGCAAGCGTGTCTACAACAGAAAGGGTAAGCACCATGCGGTAGATTTCATTCAGGCCGAGATAGGCTATCGCGTACTGCAGGCGGATGATCTCGCGCGGCAGGCTGTAATAGGCTGAGTTTACGATTTTCAGTATTTGTGCGACAAGCGCCGGGTCTGAAGATATAATTTCCACAACATCGTTAAGGGTGATGTTTTCATCATGAATTATCTGCTGGATGCGGGAAACAACTTCGGGAAGGGGCGGCAGATAACAGTCTCTGCGCAAAAAAGTCTCGGGATCAACACATATTGACGGAAGAGGGTCCATCTATTGCCCCTGCAAAAGGTGCGATGCTGGGTTCACTATAGGGTATGAGCAGCACGCTGTCAACCGCAAATATGCTCGAGCAACGCGGGACAGACACATGATGTGTGCAGCATACGCCTGACAGAAATCCGCTGCGGCTATTGCTCCCGGCACGCAGAGCGCAGGCTCTTGCAGCGCTGCCCTGTTACCAAAACAGCGTTGTTTTAAGGCTGCATCAATGGTATAGTTTTACAAATAAAGTTAATTAATGAAGGCAGCGTATACATAATTACCCTGCCGGAAACAGGGAGCGGATCCGAAATGTTTGCCGATACAGGCCTCAGCACAAAACTCTATATGGGTTTTTCCATTCTCATCGTGCTTATCATGCTGCTCACTTCTATCGTTCTTCGCAACCTCACGCTGGTGAAAGCAGAAACCAGTGAGCTGGTAGCGGCAAACAGGAACAGCAATACCCTAAGCAGCTGCATATCCTCTCTGTACAGCTATATGCAATCAGCAGAGCGCGCCATTGAAAACAATACGATGACTGAAACCAAGGGCCTCGCCTTTACTGACGACACGCTTGAAGCATTCATAAAAAGCGATGCGGTTCGGGATCTTTCACTGGTTACAGCCCGTGCGTTCTCCGGCCTTGCAAAGCAGGTGCAGCGGGATTACAGGCGCTTTCAGGACGCACTGCCCGCCAAAGCGCAGGGAGGCACCGCCGCTTCCGGATCATCGGTCGCACAAATGCTTCGTTCAGAAACCCTGCCCGCCTGCCGCACGCTGATCACAACGCTTGAATCCCTTCAAAAATTGTATCAGCAGCAGGGCAGCGAGGCCGCGCAGTCCCTCAGGGTAAGATATCTTGTTATACAGTGGGCGGTCGGCTCTGTCACGGTCGCCGGGATCGTTATCGGGCTCGTACTTCTTTTTCTTGTTAAAAAATCGATGCTCGCTCCGGTGCGAAACGTCATCAGCCAGCTTACAGAAGGTTCCGACCAGGCAATGGGCGCATCTGAAAGCATGTCCCAGACCAGCCACCAGATTGCCGATTCCTCAAACAAGCACGCCTCAAGTTTGGAGGAGATATCGGCACAAATAAAAGAAATGACCGCTGCCGCTAAAAAAACAGCTGCAGACGCGCAGCAGGCAACGGACATGCTTTCCGGCTCACGCGCCGCAGCCGAAAAAAGCCGCGAGGCTATTTCCCGCATGGACGTGGCAATCACCCGGATCAGCACGGCATCTGAAGAAACCGTCAAAATAATGAGAACCATAGATGAAATCGCCTTTCAGACAAACCTGCTTGCGCTGAACGCCGCCGTGGAGGCAGCCAGGGCCGGTGAATTCGGTCGCGGGTTCGCCGTGGTTGCGGAAGAGGTCCGAAGCCTCGCGCAGCGAAGCGCGGAGGCATCCAGAAGCACCGCTGATCTTATCCAACAGTCCCAGAAAAGCGCAGAAAACGGCGTCGAGGTGCTCAGCGAGGTAAAAGACATCGAGGCACAGATCATCGAGGGCATTCAGGGTGCAACCGGCCTTATGGAAAATGTTTCCCAATCCAATACCATGCAGGCTCAGGGCATCGATCAGATAAGCACCGCGGTTACCCACATGGAGCAGGTTACACAATCCACAGCCGCAGGCGCCGGTGAGCTTGTTTCCTCAAGCGACACCCTTGACTCCCACGCCAGGAATCTGAACAAAATGATCCGCATACTCGTTCACATAGCCGGGGAATCGCGACAGCGGCGCTCGGCGGGCATTCAGCCTGACGCACCGGCCCGTCGTTCAGATACAGCAAAACAGTCACTCCGAAGTGACGCAGCAGGCCTCATGCAGCGCATGCGCGAGCTCCTGCCCGCAAAATACCGCTCCGGCTGACAGCCGTGCGTCATGCCCTGTGAAATTTTCTTTCAAGCTCCCGGCAGGATATTACAATATAGGTTGGCCTGCCGTGCGGGCAGGTGTGGGGGTTTTCAGCTTCGGCAAGCATAGAAAGCAGACGTTCCATTTCCTGATGCGTAAGCTCTCTGCCGCCCTTAATCGAGCGGGTTTTGCAGGCCAGTATGGCCGCCAGATCTTTTTTCCGCTGCGCAAACGGTTTTGTCTCCTCCTGCTCAAGCATCTCATGAAGCGCATCTTTAACAACTGCGTCAGCCTCAACATCACCCATGCTCACTGGAACAGCATCAATCGAATACATCCGGCCCCCGAGCGGATTTATGCCGAAACCAAGCCGGCAGAGCTCATCCTGAAAGGATTCCATCACCCCCTCCTCACGTGCAGTCAGCTGGATGGTTACCGGAAATGCAAGCTTCTGGGACCGCTGCGGGCTGTCTTCTGACGAGCACAGCAGCTTTTCATATACAATGCGCTCGTGGGCAGCATGCTGATCAAACAGCATGACTCCTTCTGCAGATTGCGCAACGATATAGGTTCCGAAAATCTGGCCGACTACCTGCAGGCGGCTAAAGGGCTGGGGCTCATTTCCGGAGCAAAAAAGCGCTTCCTGCCGGACGTGCCGTTCTGCAGCTGCGGACTCCTCTTTTAAACAACAGGAATCAGATGATACTCCACCGGCATTCCACTGCGCAGCGGCCTCACGGAGAGCAGCATAGGTTAATTCCCCCTGAGCTGCGCTGCTGTCAGAATAGTGATTTTGCTGCGAGCCGCCGCGATCCGGCTCCTGCACAGGGTATATGCCGGAGCGCGTCAGTGTGCCCCTGACAGCTTTTGTGAGTATTTCCATAACGTAGCGCTCTGTTTTCAGGCGAACCTCGCGCTTTGCAGGATGTACATTCACATCGACCCACGAAGGATCCATTCGTAAAAAAAGTACCGCTGTGGGGAAGCGGCGATGGGGCAGAAACTCCTCATAGCCTCTTCCCAGAGCGATGCTGAGCGCGGGAGAGTGCACATGGCGCCCGTTTATAAACAATTTCTGGCCTGTCCGGTTGACACGCGCATTATCGGGTATCCCGATGAGCCCATCAATGGACAGATCCCGGTGCTCAACAGACAGCGCGTACATCTGACGGGCATACCCGCTTCCTGAAAGCTGTGCGACGCGCTCGCTGAGCCCTTCGCAGGCGCTGCACCGCATCGTTTCCTTTCCGTTGTGGTTCAATGAAAAAGAGGCGCTGCTGCACATAAGCGCCATGTTATGCATAACCTCGGCGATAGCATTATATTCAGCAGCAGGTGATTTGAGAAATTTTCTCCGGGCCGGAATATTGAAAAACAGATCGGCAACCTCTACTGTAGTGCCGGGCTGCGCGACACACTCGGTAACCGCATCGATTGCGCCCCCGCTGACCGTGACGCGCGTTGCCGTTTGGGCGTCGCGCGTCCTTGTGGTTATGGCCACGCGCGACACCGATGCAATGCTTGGAAGGGCCTCGCCCCGGAAGCCCAGCGTTGCAATTGTTTCGATATCATCGATTGTTTCAATTTTACTTGTCGCATGGCGCTGCAGGCAGGCCTGTGCATCTTCGCTGTCCATTCCTGAGCCGTCGTCGCAAACGCTTATAAAGCTTTTTCCGCCGTGCTTTACCGTTACCGCTATAGACCGGGCACCGGCATCAAGGCTGTTTTCCACCAGCTCTTTCACCACGGATGCGGGCCGCTCGACAACCTCGCCTGCGGCTATTTTATTTGCGACGTGTTCTGATAAAGTGTAAATTGAACCCATAGCTGCACGCTTGTTTTACACATAAAGCCAGCCGAGCGCCTCAGCCGCTTTCACTTTCTTCATGAAGCTTCCGGCGCCACTCGTTTACTTTGTTCAGCGCATCAAGAGGCGTCATGGTGTTTACATCTGCGGCCAGAATATCCTGAAAAACCGGGCTCTGCTCAATCAGCTCTTTAACGGTCGGCTGCGCTGCTGCTGGCGCAGCACGGTCCTTGAGCGGCCTGAACAGCGGCAAATCATACAGCGACGATTCCCGCTTTTTCTTTTGCAGTATCTGGCTTATGGACTCCTCTGTTATACGCTCCTCCTCAAGGCATAACAGCACCTCCCGCGCCCGCTGAATAATCTGACGGGGCAGCCCGGCAAGCTTGCCCACATGGATCCCGTAGCTGCGGTCTGCCCCCCCGGGCACAACTTTGCGCAGAAACAGAATATTATCGTCCACCTCTTTTACC
The DNA here is from genome assembly GCA_964621615.1 of uncultured Thermodesulfobacteriota bacterium. Lineage (GTDB taxonomy): Bacteria > Desulfobacterota > WTBG01 > CAIYCZ01 > CAIRTM01 > CAZUMW01. The sequence goes on along the minus strand of CAZUMW010000001.1, from coordinate 21,447 downwards.
GTGATGTTGAAATTCTGGATGCCCCGGTGGTGATCGGCAAGCTCGGTAAGCTCGTGGTAGTGCGTGGCAAACAGGCACTTGGGGTGAAAATTATCCCGCGCAAGAAACTCGCACACTGACCAGGCAATGCTTATGCCGTCGAACGTTGATGTGCCGCGCCCGATTTCATCAAAAACAAGAAGGCTCTTCGACGTCGCATTGTGCAGAATGTTCGCCGTCTCGATCATTTCGACCATAAACGTGCTTTCTCCACGGGCAAGGTTGTCCGAGGCTCCTATTCGGGAAAATATGCGGTCCACGACTCCCAGCTTCGCCATGCGCGCAGGCACATATGAGCCCGCCTGAGCCATAAGTGCGATTAGGGCAACCTGCCGGATAAACGTCGACTTGCCTGCCATGTTCGGTCCGGTGATAATCAGCAGCTGCGCATCCCCGGTATCCAGATATACGTCGTTATCTATAAATGCCTCACCCGCAAGGGTATGCTCGACCACCGGATGCCGCCCCCCGGATACATACATGGACGAGCCTGCGTTCACCTCCGGCTTGCAATAGCCGTATTGCCCGGCGGCAGCTCCAAGAGAGCACAGCGCATCGATAACGCCGACCGCCTGTGCGGTTTGCTGAATGTCGATGATTGACTGCCGCACCAGGCTGCGCACCTGCTCAAATATCTCCTGCTCAAGCTCGCAGGCCTTCTGCTCGGCACCTCGTATCTTGCTCTCGCACTCGGCAAGCTCTTCAATGATGAACCGCTCCGCGTTGACAAGCGTCTGCTTTCGTATATAGTAATCCGGCACAAGATGCAGATTCGGCTTTGTGACTTCAATATAGTAGCCGAACACTTTGTTGTATTTTATTTTCAGTGATTTGATGCCCGTTTTTTCCGCTTCGCGCCGCTGCAGATCGGCTATCAGGGTGCGGGCATTTTTTGATACAGAGCGAAGCTCGTCCAGCTCGCCGCTGTAGCCGGACCTGACAAATCCCCCGTCGCGAACGCCGGGGGGCGGCTGGTCGATAAACGCGCGCTCTATTGTTTCTGCAAGGTCGCGCAGCTCGCACAGGCTGGCGTGCTGCTGTTTGATAAGCGGAGAGGAAAGCCCGGATAATGAAGCCTTAAGGTCCGGTATACACTGCAGAGAAACGCCAAGGGCTACAATGTCGCGTGGAGAGGGGGATCCGCAGGTTATCCGGGCAAGCAGGCGCTCAATGTCTTTAATTCTTTCCATGCACCGGCAGGTCTTCTCCAGCACCTCTCTGCTGTTCACAAAGGCCTCAACCGCATCGAGCCGCTCACCGATCAGCCCCGCATCGATAAGCGGCCGGGTGAGCCACTCGCTGAGGGTCCGCCCCCCCATTGGGGTGCAGGTTTTGTTCAGTATGCTGTAGAGAGCCGGCGCGCGCCTGTGTGAGCCGGCAGGGTGGACAATCTCAAGATTTGAAATGGTCTGGCGGTCAAGCCGCATAAACGTCTGATGCTGAATGCTCACCGGGTGTTTCAGATGCTCAAGCGACGAATACATGTTGTCGCGCAGATAATAGAGAACCGCCCCGGCACAGGATATGCCCGCAGTGAAATCCTCGATGCCGAAGCTCTTCAGCGAAAAAGTGCAAAACTGCTCCTGTATTCTTTTGCGGGCATCATCTGCATCAAACACCCAGGGCTCATAGGTGTTTTGTGTCGGGCGGCACTCTGCAAAAAAATGCTCCAGCCCCTTCAAATCGGCATTCTGCGGCAGGACGCATTCGCGCGGCCGCAGCCGTAGCAGCTCGCTTTCAAGCTCCTGAGGATTGTCAAACTCGCCGATCCTGAAATCGCCGGTTCCGAGATCCAGAAATGAGCAGCCCCAGATATTTGTCTCCCTGTACAGTGCAGCAATATAGCTTCGATCATCGGCGGCATCGGGGGTGTCTTCAAGGTTTGTCGCCGGAGAAACGATCCGTACGATTTCGCGCTTTACCAGCCCTTTTGCCGCCTGGGCATCCTCTGCCTGCTCGCACACGGCAACCCGAAGGCCTTCGCGCGTGAGGCGGTTAATGTATCCCTGGGCCGCATGATATGGAACACCGCACATGGGCACCTTGGTGTTTTTGCCGCCGTCCCGTGCTGTCAGGGTTATGTCCAGAAGCGATGATGCGCGCTTTGCATCATCAAAAAACATTTCATAAAAATCGCCCAGCCGGAAAAACAGAATGGTGTCAGCGGACAGCTTCGACCGGATCTCCCGGTACTGCCGAAGCATGGGTGTCAATGTCATGGCAAAAATGTCCCCTGCAAGAAAAAATCATGACGGAATAAAGAAAAATAATATCATATGTATACGGCAAAACCAAGGCGTGAATAAAACAGCGCCGGTAATTCTCAGCGCGAGGAGTTACAAAGGTGCGCGTCTATGCCTTCATTTGCAAGGCGGTCGGCGACAGCGTTTTGCTTGCGGGGTATGTGCGATACCTCATAGGAGGGAAACGATGTCAGGAGATCCTGCATGGCCTCCCACAGAGGCCTGAGTGCAGCATTTTTGACACGGTACTGGCCGTTTATCTGCCTGACGACAAGCTCTGAATCAAGAAACAGCGAAATGCGATCCGGGTTCAGCCGGCGGGCCTCTTTAAGCCCCAGTATTGCAGCGGTGTACTCGGCTGCATTATTGGTTGCGGTCCCGAGGTAAAAACTTTTCTCGATCAGCGTGCCGGAGCTGTTGGTGATGTGAACCCCCGCGCCGGCCTGGCCGGGATTCCCGCGTGCGGCACCATCGGTGTAAATGCACAGGTGCTTCATACCGCGCTATCCGTCCCGTTCAACAAGGGTTTAAAGGAATCGGGGCCCGTGCTATGCTCCCTGGGCCTCCTGCTGCTTTTCTTCTCTGTCTACAAAAAGAATGCGCCTGCAATGAGGACAGATAATGAGCTTTTCACCCAGAACCACCTCGTTGTAAATCTGCGGCGGGATTTTCATGCTGCACCCCATACACTGCTCATTGTCGGCAAGGGCGACAGCAACTCCTTTATGTGCTGCTTTGAGCTTCTGATAGCTTTGCAGCAGATCGGCTTCAACCTGTGAAACGATTTGCTCACGTCTTTGCTTTTCATTTTCAATGTAGGCCAGATATTCTTTCAGGGTATGCTCGATGTGCTCTTTTTTTTCTTCCGACCGGGCGGTGATTTCACTTACTGATGCTTCTGCCTGCTTCACGTCCTCTTTTGCCGCTTCAATGGCATCGATGGCCGTTATTATTTCGTCCTCCTTGCCGCCGATTTTCTGCTTAATCGTTTCGATTTCCTGCAGCGCAGCCTGATATTCCTTGTTTGTTTTAATGGCATGGAGCTTGTCTTCAATTTTTTTCTTCTGGTCCTCGATTCCCTTGAGCGCCGTCTCGTGGGCCGCATGCTCCTTTGTAGCGGCCTGCAGCCGCTCCTGAGAGCTGGTCAGCACCTCGGCCTCGCGGGCGCGCTGTGCCTCGATTTCCTCGATCTGCTGTTCATATTTGCGCTGCATTGCTTGTGAGCGATCGATGCTCGTGTCGATTTTCTGGATTTCATACAGTAGCTTGAGCTGATCCTTCACACCATCCTCCTTGAATACGGGTTACACACGGCCGCGCGCAGGCAAAAAAAATGCACCCACCATTAGGGGGTGCATTTTTTGCTGTCGGCAGCCGCTTTTACAAATCTTATTTTTGTTCAGTGCATCCATAGGAATTAATCGGTGGTGGGCTCACCAGGGGTCGAACCTGGGACCATCCGGTTATGAGCCGGGAGCTCTACCAGCTGAGCTATGAGCCCACTTCTGTCTGCTTTTAATAACGATTCATTAATATTCAACAAAACTTTTCAGCTTCTTGTTCCGTATCGGGTGGCGAAGCTTGCGAAGTGCCTTGGCCTCGATCTGCCTGATGCGCTCCCGCGTTACATCAAAGTCCTTACCGACTTCCTCGAGCGTATGGTCGGCCTTTTCAGAAATGCCGAACCGCAGGCGCAGCACTTTTTCCTCCCGGGGGGTCAGCGTGGCAAGCACGCCGCGCGTCTGCTCGGACAGGTTTTTGTGCGTGACCGACTCCATGGGATTGGAAACGCTTTTATCCTCGATAAAATCACCGAGATGGCTGTCTTCCTCTTCGCCGATAGGCGTTTCCAGAGAAATCGGCTCCTTGGCTATTTTAAGTATTTTTCTCACTTTTTCAAGCGGCAGCTCCATCTTTTCGGCAATTTCCTCAGGGGCTGGCTCACGCCCGTTTTCCTGCACCAGATACCGGGAGGTTCTGATCAGCTTGTTTATGGTTTCAATCATATGCACCGGAATCCGGATGGTGCGGGCCTGATCGGCAATAGCCCGGGTAATGGCCTGGCGTATCCACCAGGTAGCGTACGTGCTGAACTTATATCCGCGCTGATATTCAAATTTTTCAACCGCTTTGATAAGCCCGATATTGCCCTCCTGGATCAGATCAAGAAACTGCAGGCCGCGGTTGGTGTATTTTTTGGCAAGGCTCACCACCAGGCGCAGATTTGAGCGCACCAGCTCGTCTTTCGCTATTTTTGCCTTTTTGTCGCCGTGATCGATGCGGTCAATCGCCGCTTTCAGGCCCGCAACCGACAAATCGGATTTTTTCTCCACTTCGCGAATCTGTTTAGTGTATACCCTGATCTCCCGATCCAGCTCTTTAAGCTCATCAACGCTGATGCCGAACTTGCGCTTGACTTTGCGCTGCTCGTTCCTGTTGTCCTTTGCCTGCCGGATCAGGCGGCGTATCTCGGTCGGATCAAGCTTAACCTGACCGCAGCACACGGCTATGTTTTTTTCATGCTGCCTGACCTGCAGCAGCAGGTTTCGAAGGTGCAGCACAATGCGCTCAACGTGCTTTTTGCGAAGGTGGATGGAGCGCAAAAGCGCCAGCAGCGCCTCCCTGTTCTTCTCAACCTGCTTGCGCAAAACATTCTTTCTGCTGTCGCTCAGCTCTTTTTTGGTTGCAAGCCGGGTTGTTATTTTTTCATTTTCATAGTACAGCTTTTTTATATCCTCGACCTGCCCCACAAACTCATCAATATATTTTTCCTCGTCTATTTCACCGTCAACGTCCTCGAGGTCTTTAATCACATCGCTTATCGCGACAGTTCCCTCACTGACCTTATCCGATATGCTCATAAGCTCATAGATCGTAATCGGGGAGTTGAGCACAACATCAAGAATCTGGCCTTCGCCCTCCTCGATGCGCTTTGCGATTTCAACCTCCTCCTCCCGCGACAGAAGCGCCACGGAGCCCATCTCCTTCAAATACATGCGCACGGGATCATTTATTTTTCCGTAGAGGTCTTTGTCCTCCTCTTCTTCCGCACTTATCTTGGCCACCTTGCGCTGCTGCAGCCGGACATTCTGGCTTGAGTCAACAATTTCTATGTCCATCTCACCAAACATCAGCATCAGCTCGTCTATCTGGTCAGGGGAAACCATATCCGGAGGCAAAACATCATTGACCTCATCATAAGTGAGAAAGCCCTTTTCCTTACCAATATCGATAAGCTGTTTAACCTGTTCCATCTTGGGCTTGCGTCCCATGTAGCTCTCTCCTTTAATAGGTGATGATAAATAATACCGGTTCCCGCAGCATCAAGGAATATGCAGGAACGCAGGTCATAACGCCGGTCCGACCCTGAGGCGCCGCTGCCTTAGGATCCAGCGCCGTGAGCGGAGAGCTGAACATTTGCGTGCATGATTTTTTCCTGTTCCTTGACCAGCTCCATATACTGCTGCTGATAGCGCGTCGATGCCGTTTCATCTTTATTTGCTTCGGCCTGTTTAAGCAGCAATTTAACCTTTTTGCGCTCACGATTAATATTTTTTAACCGGACTTTCCGAACGCAGTCTCCCAGCACTTTTACGGGATCTGCCGCTCCCTGCTCATGAAAAGCTATTTCAGCGATACGCTGTTTTAACTCATTGCTGTCAAAATCCTCCAGCAGGTCAGCCACGACTACCCCGCCATCCCGGCGATACCGGTCGACGATCGCCCGGCCGATATCCTGCAGGCCGGCATCGCTCAGCTCGTCGAGCACACCTTCCTGCGCTACAAACTCGACAACCTCCGGGTGCTTCGTCATAAGCTGAACAATCAGCTCCTCCGCACGATCACCCTCAGCCGGCACGGGCCGCCGCTGCTCATCGGCTGCGCGGTGCCGAGCGCCGGTTCGGACCGCGTGCGGCTTCATTCTTTCCTGCAGGCGCTGCTCTGCAATTCCGATCCGCTGCGCAACGCTCTGCACATATAAATCTCTGGTCAGCCCGTCGGCTATCATGGACAGCAGCGGCACGATTTCATCACATGCAGCCACCTTGCCCCGGGGGTGCGTAATCGTATGCTTTTCAAGAATCTTTTCAATAACATAATCCAGCAGCGGCCGGGCATCATCAACCAGCTTGCTGAATGCCAGGGGACCGTTGTCCTGCACAAAGCTGTCCGGATCCGACCCTGCAGGGAGAATAACCAGCCGGGGGAACAGATTGTTTTTAAGAAACGGCTCCAGGCTGCGCACCATTGCTTTTTCACCGGATGCGTCGGCATCAAACACCGTCACCACATTGGCGGTATACCGGCGAAGAAGCTGAATCTGGTGCTCGGTCAGCGCAGTGCCGAGCGATGCCACCGCACAGGCAATACCGGCCTGATGAAGGCGCAATACATCAAAATATCCCTCGACGATAATCGCCAGGTCGTTTTTGCTGATCTCACGGGCCGCCGCATGCAGGCCATAGAGACTGTGCCGCTTGCTGTACAGCTCGGACTCGGGCGAGTTCAGATATTTGGGCTCCCCGGCATCGATAACGCGCCCGCCGAAGCCCAGAACATGGCGGGAAACATTAAAAATGGGGAACATAATCCGGTTTCTGAACCTGTCATAAAATCCGCCGCTGTCCCTGCGTGAAATTATCCCGATCTTCAGGGCCCGGCTGCAGTCCATATTTTTACTTTTAAGATGCCCGACCACCGTGTCCCAGCGCTGCGGCGCAAACCCGAGACAAAAGTCCTTTATGGCCTGCCGGGAAATATCACGCTCAGCCAGGTATCGCCGCGCCGCCTCAGCCCCCGGATCATTGAGCAAAAAGCGGTTATACAGCTCCGCCACGGCTTCATTAATGCGATAGCAGTGCTCCTTTTCCGATTTTTTGTGCTGCTGTCCCGGGCTGAGCGGCCTTTCCGGAACGGTAATGCCGTATCGCCTGGCTATGGTTCGGACCGCTTCCTGAAAGCCCATGTTTTCATGCTTCATAAGAAAGGTGAAAACATCACCCCGCTCACCGCAGCCGAAACAGTTAAAACACTTTTTGCCTTCGCTGACGAAAAAAGACGGTGTCTTTTCATTGTGAAACGGGCACAGCCCGCGATAGCTTGTCCCGGCTTTTTTAAGCCTTACATAGTCTGAAACCACTTCCACGATACTGCTTGCTTCGCGTATGTGTCTGATTGTTGGTTCAGGTATGTGACTTGATACGGCTTTTGACATTTTGGCTGCTGCACAGTGTGCTGAATATAGATCGAAACGACATGTAGAGGTAATAAAAATGCAGGAAACACTCACATTTCTGTTATGCTTCCTGCACCATCTGATACATTTCGTTTCGTTTTGTATAAAACGGCTGTTTATTCATAATGTTATAATACCAGGTTATGGTCTCCGCCTCGACTTCAATGCCCGTTTCTGTGCTGCAAGCGCCTTTTTCTTCCGCCGTATGCTGGGCTTTTCAAAATACTGCCGCTTGCGGACCTCAGAAAGAATTCCTGCTTTTTCGCACTGCTTCTTAAACCGCCTCAGCGCATTCTCAAAAGATTCAGTTTCATGGACTGTTACTTCCGGCATCTGTCTCCCCCCTCTCTTGTACATCTTGAGCAGGGAGGGGCTGTTGTGCTGTTTTAAAATAAACAGTCATGTTCGGCATATATGACCGATGTATTGAAATCCCCTCCTTCCTTTCGTGTTTTCCGCGGGAAGCAAACAGCACCCGCAGACTATTACCTGCGTTTAAAAAAGGGTATTCAAACTTATTATTTTAACTATATTCAATTATTTGTCAAGTATGTATTTGGTGAAAAGATTTTTTTGTTTATTTCGCTCAGGTAGGTCCTTATTTCACCGGTGGTGGAAAAAGAAAAGAGGTTATCGACTATTTTTCTGCAGGTTTTATAGTTTAGGGATCTGAGCACTTTTTTGGTTTCGAGTATGGCAATGGGATTCATGCTCAGCTCATCAATACCGAGCCCCAGCAAAATGGGCATATAAAGCGGCTCCCCCGCCATTTCACCGCACATGGCCACCGGAATGCCGTTCTGATGGGCAGCCTCTATAATCCGCCGCAGCAGCCGCAGCACCGCCGGATGCAGCGGCTCATACAGATAGGAAACCTGCTCGTTAACCCGGTCAATGGCAAGCAGATACTGTATCAGGTCGTTGGTCCCGATAGAAAAAAACTGCACTTCACGGGCCAGCAGGTCGGCAATGGTGCCCGAGGACGGCACTTCTACCATAATCCCGATCGGGATATCGGGGTTGAATTCTTTTTTTTCGGCCCACAGCTCCTCCTTCACCTCTTCGAGAACATGTTTTATCTGGTGAACCTCTTCAACGCGCGATATCATGGGAAACATGATCTTTACGTTACCATAAGCGCCGGCGCGGAATATCGCTCTGAGCTGGGTTTTAAAAATTCCTATTTCCTTCAGGCAGAACCGGATTGCGCGCAGCCCCATGACAGGGTTAATCTCTTCGGCAACGTCGATGTGGGACATAAACTTGTCCCCGCCGATATCAAGCGTTCTAATGGTGACCGGATGCGGCGCCACGCTTTCAGCGGCAGTCCTGAACTTATAAAAAAGATCCTCCTCTGTGGGAAGCTCGCGCCGGCTGATATATAAAAACTCGGTCCGGAAAAGGCCTATGCCCTCGGCGCCGTAATCAAGAACCGATGAAAGCTCTTCAATAATTTCGATATTGGCCAGAAGGCTGACCCGGAAGCCGTCACGCGATTCAGAGGGCAGGTCTTTATAGCGCAGAAGGCTTCGCTCAAATTCTTCATACTGCTCTTTTTTCTGACGGTACTTAAGAAGCGTTTCAGCATCGGGCTCGACGATTACCACACCGTGGCTGCCGTCCACAATAATCGTATCCCCGCTTTTGACCCGGCTTGTCACATCGTTGAGCCCGACAACCGAGGGAATCTTGAGCGCCCGTGCCATAATAGCCGTATGAGAGGTTTTACCGCCGCAGTCGGTTATAAAGCCCAGAACCTGCTGCACGTTGAGGTTTGCCGTGTCAGCGGGAGAAAGATCGTTGGCAACTATAATTACTTTTTCTTCGGCTTTTGAAAGCAGCTCCTGCTTTGTTCCTGCCAGATTACGCAGTATCCTTTTTTCAATATAGTCAATGTCACGCGCCCGCTCCTGCATATAGTCGTCATCGATATTGTGTATATTCTGCTTAAGCGCCTCCATTGTTTCTTTCAGCGCCCAGGCCGCATCGATTTTTTTCTCTTTTATGCGCCCGGTTATTTTGTTAAGCAGCACTTTATCCTCAAGGATCAGGATGTGCGTATCTATAATATATTGGGCGTCGCTGACATTTTTTTTCCCGATCTCGCGCTTGGTTTTCTCAAGCTGCTTTTTGGCCGCCCTGATGGCGTTCATCAAAGCGGCAACCTCTTCATGCACTTCCATCTCCGTGGAAAGCCGGTAGTGGGAAAACTCGGGGTGCTCATGATCGACGAGATAGGCCGTGCCGATTATGATCCCCGGAGAGGCGCCGATTCCTTTTATTAAAACATTCTGGTTCATCGCTGTTGTGTTTTATGAGCGGTTTATTGCTTTTGCAGAGGGATATAGTATATTTTTTTACCACAGTAAACTTTTTAGTCAACAACTTCACGAACAAAACAGGCCGCTAACGCCTGCTTCGGGGTTTTTTTCTTTCGGCACCGTGCACGACAAGCGTGATCTCGCCTTTTACCGTGCGGCCGGAAAACGATTCGAGAATTGAGGTAAGCGTTCCCGAAACGGTCTCCTCAAATTGCTTGGTGAGCTCCCGCACCAGCATCGCCTGCCGGTCGCCCCACAGCTCAGCCATATCCGCAAGCGTTGCACAAATGCGGTGCGGAGACTCATAAAACACAAGGGTGCGCTCCTCTTCTGCAAGCGAAGCAATAAACGTTCTGCGCCTGCCTGCTTTCGGCGGCGGGAACCCCTCAAAGGCAAACCGGTGCACCGGCAGAGCGGAAACGCTCAGCGCCGCCACCGCCGCACAGCATCCCGGTATAGAAACAACGGGAATCCCCTGCGCGCGGGCCTGTGCAATCAGGCGGAAGCCCGGATCCGAGATAGCCGGCGTCCCGGCCTCCGACACCAGCCCGATGCGTGTGCCCTGGCCGAGCATCCTGATAAGCGCAGGCGTTTTTTTACGCTCATTGTGCTCGAAATAGCTGGTCTGGGGGGTTTGTATATCGTACCGGTTAAGCAGAATTTTGGTTTTCCTGGTATCCTCTGCAGCGATCAGATCCACGCCGCCCAGCACCCGCACCGCCCGATAGGTTATATCTTCAAGATTGCCGATGGGCGTTGCGATAACGTAGAGGGTTCCCTGCTGAACATATGAATCGGTCATTTCCGGTCAGGTGCTGATCGGGTTTCTGGGTTGGCGATCTGCTGTGGGTGCGCATCGGTGCGCTCCCACAGCTTTGCATATTTACAAAAAACATAATAGGAGGAAATTACCGCAATAATAAACCCCGGCAGGCCGTCCAGAAAGCCCCGCTTCCACACATACGTTTCCAGAAACCTGATCGGCGGCCTGAAAAGAAGCATGGGCAGGGAAAATGATTTTCCATCCTGCTGCCAGTTGCGGGCTGAAATTGAGGAAAAGCTGTCCACTGTTTTGAGCTGATGAGAAATATCCTTATACACATAGTGCAGGATCCTGCCCTGCAGCCTGACGGTCGTGCCGCGTACCTGCAGCTTATCGTGGGGGTCCCGGCCGGTCCAGCGGGCCCTGTGTTTCCTTACCAGCCTGAGCTTTTTGTCAGGATACCAGCCGCCGTGCCGTATCCACCTGCCAAGATAATATGACTGTCGCGGGAAAACAAAGCCCTCCGCAGGCGTGCTGCCGTCCAGCAGGGCAGTGCGTATTTCATCCCGGGCTTCGGCGGAAAGCTCCTCGTCGGCATCAAGGGACAGCACCCAGGGCCCTGCTGCCTGCTCAAGGGCAAACTGCTTCTGAAGAACATGGCCGGGCCACTGGCGCTGGATAATTTTATCCGTATATCGCCTGCACAGGGCGACCGTGTTGTCGGTGCTGAAGGAATCAACAACTACAATTTCATCCGCCCAGCTGACGCTGTCGAGGCAGCGCTCTATATTGTCTTCCTCGTTAAAGGTTATTATTGTTGCAGAAACAGCGTTTTCATGTGAGCTCATGTTATTCAGGCTCCGTGAGATACTGCATCGCTGCATTCGATCATAACTTCAGCCACCGCCGCCTCAACAGCCTCAACACTGACAGCGCCCATGCAGGCCAGGTGCCCCTGCGGGCACTGCCGCTTCAGACATGGGCTGCACGGCACGCGCGCGCTGACAACTCTGGCATTCTGTGCGCAGGGGCCGGTTATGCGCGGATCAGTGGAGCCGAAAATGGCAACAACCGGACACGATAGGGCCGCAGCCAGATGCATTGGCCCTGAGTCGTTGGTTACAAGCACGCTGCAGCGCTCAAGCAGCGCGGCAAGCTGCAGCACAGTTGTTCTCCCGCACAGGTCGACAACGCGGCCGGGTGCCGCACGCATAATATCACGCGCAGCGTCGCTGCTTTTTTTGTCGCCTACCACAATAACACCGCATCCGTGACGGCCGGCAAGGCGGCGCGCAAGCTCTGCAAACCGCCCCGGCAGCCATTGTTTTGCAGAACCGTAGGCAGCCCCCGGGCTTATCGCCGCAAGGAAGCGCCCCTCCGGCAGGTCAAGCCGGGAGGCCCACGTTCGCTCATCATCAGGCACGGCAAGCCGGGGGCGGTCAGGAAACGACGCAATGCCGATTGGCTCAAGAAGCCGTTTGTACCGGTCAGCCTGATGGACACCATCAGACAAAGCGGGAAGCCCTGCCTCCCGGCTCAAGAGCAGCCTCTGAGCAATGCCGCCGATGCCGATGCGCTGGGGGATGCCCGCCCCTAAGCATATAAGCGCAGAAGCAGCCGACCGGGTCATAATAACGGCTGCATCAAATGATTTTCTGCGCACCATTGTCGAAACAGCGTATAGCGAGCCTATTCGCCGCAGCCCATGGCTTCGGCAAAAAGGGATACGCTCATCAACACAGCAGACCCCTCTGAATACATCAATAACGGTGTTTGCAGCGAGCACGCACAAGCGCGCTTCCGGAAAAAGGCTGCGCAGGCCGTACAGGGTCGGTATAGACAATACAGCATCGCCAAGCCAGTTCGGGCTTACAGCAAGAACGCTGCGGATTTTTTTGTCTGGCAGGAATGCCGGCATCCACCCCCCCGTACCGCTATGCCCCTTCCGCCTTGTTCTGCGTCCGGGGAAACGAGCGGAGCATGATATCTATGGCCCGCATGACGCTTTCTTCTTTTATCCCCTTCATGCAGTGGCGGCGGGAGCAATTGTATTTCCTGCAGGGGCTGCACTCGATATCGTTTCGAATGATTATGTGCGGGGTTGATGTATAGGGCTCATTGACAACATGGTCGGTAGGGCCGAAGAGCGCTACAACCGGCGTGCCCGTAAAAGCGGCAAGATGCATGGGGCCGGTATCGCTTCCCAGATAAAGATCGCACAGCCGGAATATGTGCGCAAGCTGGCAGAGGTTTTGGGTTTCGGGCGCAATCAGCGCCCGGTGTTTCATCTGGCTCATTATCTCTTCAACCATCTCGCGCTCTTTTCCTGCCCAGGTAAACACTATCTGCGCCGCATTGTCCTCAATGGCCTGATCGGCGGTTACTGCATAGCGGTATGAATCCCACCGTTTGTAAGGTGTTGTCGGGCTGGTGCCGGGGTGAACGGCAATGACGGGCCGGTTGAAATCAATGCGGCTCTGTTTAAAAAAAGACTGGATCTTTTCCCGGTCGCCCTCGGGAATATATATTTGAGGCGGATCGTGTGCGGTGTCCAGGCCCATCCCCCGGAGCAGGGCCAGGTTCCTTTCAATGCGGCTTACGTGCCTCGGGTTGAGCGCAAAGCGGTGATTATTAAAAAGAAAGTTAAGCTCTTTGGTACAGGGCCTCGAAAAGCCGTACCGATCCGGCGCCCCGCTGAACAGGCTGATAACCCCGCTTTTAAAAAGACCGTGAAAATCAAACACCAGATCAAACCGGTCTTTGCGTATTTCGCTCATAAAAGTCCTGAACTCCTTTAAGCCGTTAAAAATGCGGCGCGGAGACCGGAGCTGGCGAAGCAGCCGCTCTTTGGGAAATATAAAAACCTGATCCACCCCCTTGTGGGCCTTGATAATATCGGCTGCTTTTTCCTCCACCACCCACGCCACAAAGGAGCCCGGAAACTGCTTCTTTATAACCTGGTATGCCGGAAGCACCCTGAGCACATCACCCACAGCGCTGAGGCGAATTATAAGAATTCTCTTTTGTGTTTCAGGCATTTACATTGTCCCGGAATTGTTTTATTGTTAAAAGCTTCTATAACCTTTTAACAGGATTACCGTTAAATATCAATATGATTAACTGTCTAACGGGGCCATGAAACTATTCCTCTTTTTGATAAACCCGGTATCGGGGGCCTTTCGCGGCCGGAGGCTGAAAAAGCATATCGATTCTCTTGCGAAAAAACAGCTTGATGCTTCTGCGTTTGATATCGAGCTGACCAGCCCGGATTTTGCCGCAAAGCTCGCCGACAAAGCAACGGACTATAAAGCAGTTGTTGTTGCCGGCGGGGACGGAACGGTTTCCCAAACGGTGCAGGCACTTGCCGGCATGGAGCAGCCCCCGAAGCTGGGCATTATCCCCATCGGCACCGGAAACGATCTTGCACGGTCGCTGGGAATTTTTAACACCTACAAAAACCATGGTCTTTCTGCTCTTATGGACGTCATCCTGTCGGCACAAACCGTTCGTGCGGACACGCTTTTGCTTAACGAAAAAACCTTTTTTCAGTGCTACTTCGGCATAGGAATCGATGCTAAAATAGCACATGATTTTAATTTTTTCAGAGGGCGGAAAGATGTTCAGCTTCTGTTTTCCCGATCGCTGAACGAGCTGGTGTACGGCGCTCTCGGGCTGAAAAACCTCATGTACCGCATTCCATACGATATACGGCTGCGCTATAATGATGCTTCCGGGGAACGTGCCGTGCTTACTGTCGCCGGGAACATGTGTGAAATTATCGTCACCAATGCACACACATACGCAGGCGGTGCCAGGCCGTGCTCTAAAACACACATGAGCGACGGGAAATTCGAAGTCTCGGTGATACGGTCTCCGCGCGAGTGGATCAGCCTCATCAGCAGCCGCTTTACCGGCACACCGTTTGATGTCTCATGCCCCGGCGCGCTTCAGTTCCAGACAGACCGGATTGAAATGCACCTTGCCGGACATTCCTACTACCATACGGACGGTGAAACCGGCGAGCACCTCTACCGGAATGAAACTCCTATATGCATTACTGTATCCGGAGGCCTTGATATTATTGCACCTGCGGCTGAGGGCTGCTGATGCCGCAGACGGGTTGTTAAGAGTATCTCACTTTTTTAAGTCGTCCTGCGAAACAGCTATTTTCGCACGTGTCACAACGATTATTAGCTAATTCGGAACAGCCGTGGACATTTCATTTGTCATTATAAACTGGAACACCCGCGCCCTGCTGCTTAACTGCATCAATTCCATATTTGACACTGTCGGTGCGTCCGGAACATACCGGTATGAAATTTTTGTGGTTGATAACGGCTCAACAGACGGCAGCCCGGATGCGGTTGCAGATCAATTCGGCGATCGGGTGCATCTTATTCGAAACGAAACAAACCGCGGGTTTGCCGCGGCAAACAACCAGGCGCTCAAGCTCGTGCGCGGCACATGGGTCTTTCTGCTCAACAGCGACACGGTGCTCAGCCGGGAAACCGTATCCGGGCTTGTATCATTTCTCAATAAGACACCCGACGCCGCTATGGCAGGTCCACGAATGGAGGACCATGACGGGCGCATTCAAAACAGCTTCGATAACTTTCCGTGCCTCGTAACGGAGCTGCTGAACAAAAGCCTTCTGCGAAAGCTGTTTCCCGGACGCTTTTCAGGAAAGGCGGAACCCGGCACGCAGCCGTTTGAAGTAGACTCGCTCATCGGGGCATGCATTGCTGTGCGCGCATCCGCACTCAAGCAGGTGGGTTTTTTTGATGAGGATTATTTTTTCTTTCTTGAGGAGACCGATCTGTGCCTCAGAATGCGGCGGGCCGGCTGGCGGATCTATCACTGCCCCGGTGTCAGCATTGTCCACCTGCAGGGACAAAGCAAAAAGAGGCGGCCCACCCATGCCTGGATCGAGTACTACCGCTCACTGTACCTTTTTTTTAAAAAAAACCGGCAGCGCATTTCCTACATTACGCTTCGGGTGTGCCGGACGCTTAAGCTGCTGCTCAATCTTTTGCTGACGCTGTGCGGGCTTGTACTCACCGCCGGGCTGAAGCGACGGCTGCGGGACAAAACAATTGTGTACGCAGGCCTGGTGTGGTGGCATATCAGGCTGTGCCCCGAAAAATCAGGGCTGCGCAATACAAAAAAAGACACATCATAACGCCCGGCGTTATAACGTTTCTGTTATGCCGCGGCTGTATTGACTTTGACCCATAGGCTGTCATGCTGTGGCCTTGTCTAACGTGATATTCAAAAATCTATCAATATACTTTTTTTAGTCATACCCCGGCTTGTCCGGGGTATCCAGAATATTTCAAGCATTTAATTGTTTGCAGCTGTATTCAGGACAAAGCGCAGCGTGTCCGGCATACGTATCACACGATCATGCACATAGCTCTTATTCGAAAAGATTACGATGACAGACACGGCGGCGCCGAGCGCTACTGCACTGCGCTGGCACGGGGGCTTGCAGACCGCGGTCACAGCGTCCACCTGTTTGCCGGCCGTCACCAGATCGAGAGCCACCCGCACATCACCCTGCACGCCGTTCCCTACATCACCGCACCTTCGTCGCTCAAAAATGTTTCCTTTCAATACAGCGCGAAAAAAAAAGTCCGGCAATACCGGTTCGATATTATAAACGGCCTGTCCCAGGTGTATCCGCAGGATGTTTACCGGCTCGGCGACGGGCTGCACCGCCACTGGCTTCGGGTGCAGACACCGCATTTTTTTTTAAGGCTTCTCAAGGAAAATTTGCCCCGCCATCGTGTTATTCTTGAAATTGAAAAGAAAATCATAAGCGACGCCGGTCTTCGCCGGATTGTTGTCAACTCGCATATGTGTGCTGATCAGCTCCAGCTCTATTACGGATTCAGCGCCGACAAAACAAGTCTTATATACAATGGTGTCGATCTTTCTCGCTTCAATACAGGCAGCCGTGCTAAAAACAGACATATGATACGCAGCAGGCTCGGGGTTTCTGAAGCAGACACGATGCTTCTTTTTGCCGGCCACAACTTTACCCGCAAGGGCCTTTCCCACGCTGTTTCCTGCTGTGCTGCGTTAAGGGAGCGCGGCATTCCGGCACAATTGATTGCAGCCGGACGAGGCAGAACAGAGCCCGTCCTCCGGCACGCCCACCGATGGGGCATCCGGAAACACGTAAAACTCCTTGGCCCTGTTGAGAATATGCTCCCCCTGTACCATGCAGCCGACCTGCTCATTCATCCTGCTCTCTATGACCCCTGTTCAAATGTCTGCCTTGAGGCCATGGCCTGCGCTCTGCCGGTTCTTACAACAAGGTCAAACGGCGCTTCCGAGCTGATAGAGCCCGACAAAACCGGAATTCTGGTCGACCGTGCAGGAGACAGCACCGCTATGGCTGAATCAGCGGCCCGGCACATTGAATCCTCCGCACATTCGCTTAAACTGATGGGGGAAGCGGCTGCAGAAGCTATGCATCGCCATTCGATACAGCACAACATCGACCGCACGCTTGCTGTCTACCGTGAAGTGTGCAGTGAAAAGGGAATTACGTGAACATTTCCTTGAAGCGCATACGCCGGAGCGGCTGTGAAATCACATTTGTGGAGGATGCAGAAAAGCTCATTGCCCGCAACAGGCTGACCGACTTTGATATCGCCATGAGCCTGCCGCATACCCGTGTTGTTAAACATACGGTTTCCGAGCGAATAACCGCACAGGTTGAACTCACAGGTGACGGCACACCGGTTTCAGCATTTCTAAAGCGCTCATATCCGGTGCCGGCAGCAACGTTTATCAGGCGGCTGATTTCCGGTATTCCCCGCCATACCTCATTTACTGAGTGGAACAACATTATTGCCCTGCATCGCAGCGGCATACCCACCATGCTCCCGCTTGTCGCCGGCCGGCGCCGCCGGGGCTTTTTTCAGTATGAATCGTTTCTGCTCACCCGCACCCTGGAGGGCTGTGTTCGTCTTGACAGCCTGCTAAAACAAGATTTGCCAGACAATCAAAAGCGCCTGCTCATTTGCAAAACCGCACGTCTGGTAAAAAATATGCACAGCCGGGGATTCAACCACCGGGACCTGTACCTGTGCCACATTTTATGCAGAAACGCTGAAGAGCTTTTTATCGTCGACCTCCACCGGATGGAGCATCGGCTCCGGATTCCCCGCAGGCTGCTTGTCAAGGATATTGCCGCCCTTAATTATGCAGCCCTGGAATGCGGCATTTCACGCGCGGACCGGCTCCGTTTTTTTTATGCGTATGCAGAGACATCAAAGCTTCGCAGCTCAGAGAAACGCTTTATATTTAGCGTTTTGAAAAAAACAGAAAAAATGGTAAAACATAACGAAAAACATCCCTGCTGACTCCGGCACCGCACATTTTCCCGGGAAAGGCTGTAATTATATGCGTGATTCTTTTTTAGTATTCGGAAGCCCCAGGATCGAAGAAGACGATATTCGGGAAGTGGTTGATTGCCTGCGCTCAGGCTGGATCTCAACCGGGCCGCGCGTAGGCACCTTTCAGGAAAAATTCAAAGAATATATCGGTGTCAGACATGCGCTGGCGCTCAACTCCTGCACTGCCGGGCTGCATCTTTCCATGCTGGCTGCCGGCCTGAAGCCCGGCGATGAGGTCATCACCACTCCCATGACGTTTGCCGCCACCGCAAACGCAATTATTCATGCTGATGCCCGTCCGGTGTTTGCCGATATAGAGCTTCCCTCCATGAACATCGATCCTGACCGCATTGAAGACGCTATTACCGAAAAAACCAAAGCGCTGATCCCCGTTCATTTCTGCGGCCGGCCCTGCAGCATGGACCGTATTCTCGAGATAGCCCGAAGGCATAACCTGATCGTGATCGAGGACGCAGCCCATGCAACTGAAGCATTCTACAAGGGGAAAAAAATCGGCACCCTGAGCGACATGACCGTATTCAGCTTCTATGTCACCAAAAATCTTGTCACCGGCGAAGGCGGCATGATTACCACCAACAATGATGCCTATGTGGAAAAAATTGAAACCTACGGGCTCCATGGAATGAGCAGAGGGGCCTGGAAGCGCTACTCTGATGAGGGGTTCAAACACTATCAGGTTGTATTTCCCGGCTTCAAATACAATATGATGGACATGCAGGCAGCGCTCGGCATACACCAGCTCGAGCGGATATCAGCGTATCTGCGCCGCCGCGAGGAAATATGGGAGCGATATGATGAGGCCTTTAAAGACCTGCCGCTCACCCGGCCTGCCCCGCCCGATCCGGACACGGTGCACGGCAGGCACCTGTACACGATTCTTCTTGATCTTGACCGCCTGAGCGCCGACCGGGACCACATACAGCAGGCCCTTCAGGAGGAAAATATCGGCACCGGCATCCACTTTATTTCTCTGCACCTGCACCCTTATTACCGCAACACATACGGATATGCTCCGGATGCCTTCCCCAACGCGCTCGATGTATCCCGCCGCACCATTTCACTGCCCCTGTCGGCAAAGCTTACCGATGAAGACGTCCAGGATGTGATCGAAGCGGTCACCAGGGTCATTGAGCGCTTTTCCCGGTAACAAAACCGCAGTCCGGCAACACCCCTTTCTGTAATCCTTTTTTGATGGAACCAAAGGTGCTCAACCGGACAAGACGTGCGGTAACTTCCGATTTATCAGGTTGTTTTGCTTTTCACGTTCACGTTCGACTTTCACACCGGCGAAGTCGGGCTGTGTCTTGAGCCTGCCCTGCCGTAGCTACAAGCGAAGGCGGGTCATGGCCCGGTTTATCCGGGCCATCCAGTGCTTTTGGCGTTTCTTTCTGGATCATCCCAAAAACAAAAGGCGGTATCGTCATGGTATTCATACCGCCCCTGGTTTTACATTCCAAATAGAATGAATGGCTCTACTCTTCTACCGTCAGTATCCCGTACTGCTCAAGCAGTCCGCTACCTGTCCTTTTCCCCCGCAAGAGATAATATCCGAAATTTGATTTCTTCTGAAAACCACATGCCCTGCTCTTCCAATCGAATCAGCAGCGGTCCAACATTTTCGGTAAGCCCCTTTGCTTTTGCCTCCAGTAAAACTTTCAATGTTCCCCAGACAATAAGTCCTGATGCCGTTGCGTGCCTCCGAGCAAGCGCATCATCTAGCACAACAATTTTTCCTGGGTTCTCTAATGCCAGGGCCATTGTGGACAATTCACCAATCCCGAGATCAATTGAAAGCCATTCAGGGGGCATAACGTTTGGATCAATAACTTTTATCCATTCATATGCATCAATATGCGGTACGTTGAAACCTTTTATTCGCCCTGTCTCCAGTTCCTGTTTAACACCGCGTGTGATCCATATTTCGCCAAAAAGCTGCGGCAGCCAATCCAGAACTTCTGTGCGATACAGATATAAAAGCGGGGATGTGTTGCAGATCACATCAGGAGGCATATTCATGCTCCAGATCAGACAGTTCAGATTCAAATGGACATACTTTGTAACGCCCCAAAGCCAACAGGAACTCTACCCGGCTCATGCCGGCAAGCTCTGACGCCTCTCCCGATGATAAGCGCCCCAATTCATACAGCTTTACCGCCGCCAGCATGCGTAGTTCACGGCCAAATGCGGTTTCATCCGTTTTTTCGGCTAAAAGCACTTTTTCGGGAACATCCACGACTATCTGCTTATTTCCCATGTTTTAAATCTCCAATAAACATAGTATTGAAAATGTTATCGGAACCGTTTCAATTAAAATTGTGACGTCGTCAATAGTTAAAAAAAGCTTATATTATAAATGAGCAATATTTATAAAGTTTATATTACCCTTTTCGTTTATTCAACAGCTTTCTGGTTCACCCGGACAAGGCGGGTGATGACGGTTGGGGGTTGTACCGATTGATCCGTTATTTTGCTTCTCCGTTCACGTTCGACTTTCACACCGGCGAAGTCGGGCTGTGTCTTGAGCCTGCCCTGCCGTAGCTACAAGCGAAGGCGGGTCATGGCCCGGTTTATCCGGGCCATCCAGTGCTTTTGGCGTTTCTTTCTGGATCATCCCAAAAACAAAAGGCGGTATCGTCATGGTATTCATACCGCCCCTGGTTTTACATTTCAAATGGAATGAATGGCTCTGCTCTTCTACCGTCAGTATTCCTTACCGTTCAAGCAAAGCTTACCATCAATAAATTCCTGTTTTGGTTTTTTATAAATTATGTCCATAACCTGTCAGGAAATTCTGCAGGGATCAAAATCCGAAAAGGAATTTACCCTTTTGAAAAGCTACCTGACCTCGCAGCGGATGTACCATCCCCAAAGCCCTGTTGACTCTTATGTTGCAGCAGCAAAAATATATTATACCTGCCGCAAAAAGGGAATCAAGATCCGAAGCACCATAGATTGTCTGATTGCTCAAATTGCAATCGAACACGGCCTTCTGCTTTTGCATAATGATACCGACTATCGATCCATGGCCAAAGTAGTGCCGCTAAAATTCTTTTAGTACAATTTATACTTCCCGGTTTTAATTTTATCACGTTATGTTCTGCATCACCCGGATAAACCGGGTGATGACTAATGGGGGCTACCGGTTGCCCTGGTTTTGTTTCTCCGTTCACGTTTGACGTTCTTCTTTCACACTGCATCAGCAGGCTGTCATTGCCCGGCTCCGTCCGGGCAATCCAGTGCTGTTTCATCTTTTGATCATCACAAACCACAGAGGCGATATGGAAATAAATGCGGTTCAATGCTCAAATCGATGTCCCAGCGCAGCTTGAAGCGTGACGCTGGACAAAATGATCAACCATTTACCGGCTAGGGTTGGTATAAAACCGTACACCCCCTACAAGGGTCATATGTTCAATTT